>JBEPZN010000031.1:0-37976 GCA_041640875.1 Ectobacillus sp.
TCATTTCGTGCAACATACGAATTCCATACTGTTTCAAGTTGCGTGCTGCATTATAATCTCTATCAATTTTTGTCCCACATTCGGTACAGTTGTATATCCGTTCAGACAAAGTGAGTGTATCTTTCTTATTTCCGCAACAACTACAAGTTTTGCTGGATGCAAAATACTTGTCAGCAACCATATAATGTTTGCCCTTTCTTTCACATTTGTATTTTAGCATCGTACGGAACAGCCCAAATCCGTTGTCATGCAACTTTTTCCCTAAACGTAAGCATTGTGCCAAGTTTCGTAAATCGATATCTTCTACCACAATAGCCTGATAATCATTGGTTATCTGATTCGTCATTTTGTGGAGGGTATCTCTTCTCTTGTTTTTTACTTTTGTCATCACTTTTTGATATTCACACGCTTGTTCTTCAGTAGGAACAATAGCGAAACGAAAACCAGAAGTGGTTCAACCATCTGGTAAAGATTTTTTTGTTCCTTTTATATGAGTTCCATCTTCCATGTCTTGGTAATACCATTATAACGAACGTGCGTTTGATTTTCAATAACCAACTACAAAGAAGAGAAAAAATAGGCTTACGCCTACTGAAAATTCATCCCCCACCTACTCATGAGGGCTACGCCCTTCTCATTCCTTGAGGAAGGGGACTTCTTTTCAGAAAATCTATTAAAAAGGCGCCTTATTTTCATTTTATAAGACCCTTGTCCAATCCAACTCCTCTCTTTCTGCATTAATATAGAAAGAAGAATTCTTTAAAAAGAGGAGATTTAGCGTGCTTTCAGACAATATTATTAAAACAGGGATGAGATACTTAGGAACACCATATGTATTTAATTCATCACCGTATCAAACTAATACCTTTGACTGCAGTTCCTTTATGCAGCACATTTTTAAGCGAAATGGTATCACTCTTCCAAGAAACTCACGGCAGCAGTATCAAGCTGGTATCAACGTTCCCTACTCTAATATCCAAAGAGGAGACTTGTTATTTTTTACAACACGACAGCGTATGAACAAAAATGGGATAGAGAGGGTCGGACATGTAGCTATCTATATTGGACAAGGTCGCATGCTTCATACCTCTCGTAACGCAGGAAAAGTATCTGTTGCTCAATTTGATAATAATTGGAAAGAGAGATTCATTGGTGCAAAACGATTTGGATAGGAAAAGCGGACACGGTCCGCTCTGCTCCCGAGAGAGACATTTCCCCGCACATTAAGGAGTTTTTTGCCTCTGTGGACAGAGGTTTTTAGCAGACCGTGGGCGCTAGACAACTCCCCGAAAAAGTTATACTCTAAAGAAAATTTGCTGACTGGCGAGCCCTGCTCTTGGGCGAAGACAGAAGCGTAGTTGCATTTACACTGTATTTCTAAAATCTCCACCTACTTCAAATTCACTTCTAGCTGGAAATTTATGCTCTTTATTAAAAATATAAAAATATATATCAACCATTCTAGATGTTCTATATAGATTGCCTTACATGTACGGAACCAACAAAATTGCAGCTCAACTTCAGGCATAGCCCATAGTTTAGTGTAGATTCAATATAAGATGTAATAATACATCCGTTTAGTACGATTCAAAAATATATCATAACCCTTTAATTACATGCTCACTCTTCTACTATTTACACTTGTACCTAGCCACTCCACTGTTGAGCGTGGGAAAATGAATCTTCATTTACAATATTAAGGCGCTTTTACATGTTAATCCTCTTTTCTGTCTCTCCTAACTCCGCTATAATCAACTATGTATGAATAAAGGCTGATTTTAAAAGGAAACATTTCAAATACATTTAGGATAAGGTGCATAGCTATGAGTATTTTAACGGTAAAAGATTTAAGCCATGGCTTCGGTGATCGTGCTATTTTTAACAACGTCTCCTTTCGCTTGTTGAAGGGAGAGCATATCGGTCTCATCGGTGCGAACGGTGAAGGAAAATCAACATTTATGAATATCATTACAGGCAAGCTTCAGCCTGACGAAGGAAAGGTTGAATGGTCGAAAAACGTACGTGTTGGCTACTTAGATCAGCATGCAGTGCTGCAGCGTGGCATGACGATTCGCGATGCATTACGGAGCGCGTTTCAATATTTATTTGATATGGAAGCGCAAATGAATGAATTTTACGTCAAGATGGCGGAAGCAACTCCAGAAGAGCTAGAGCAAATGCTTGAAGAAGTTGGAGTTATTCAAGATATATTAACCAACAATGATTTCTATGTAATTGATTCTAAGGTTGAAGAAGTAGCCCGCGGACTTGGACTTGATGATGTCGGTCTTGATCGAGATGTGCAGGACCTGAGCGGCGGTCAGCGCACGAAGGTTCTTCTTGCTAAGCTTCTTCTTGAGAAGCCCGAAATTCTCTTACTGGATGAGCCAACAAACTATCTTGATGAGCAGCATATTGAATGGCTGAAGCGCTACTTGCAGGAGTATGAAAATGCCTTTATTTTAATATCCCACGATATCCCATTCTTAAACAATGTAATCAACTTGATTTATCATATGGAGAATCAAGAGTTAAATCGATATGTCGGCGATTACGATAACTTCATGCAAGTATATGAAGTGAAAAAACAGCAGCTTGAATCGGCCTATAAAAAGCAACAGCAAGAGATTGCGGACCTGAAAGACTTCGTAGCCCGCAACAAAGCTCGTGTTTCTACCCGTAATATGGCAATGTCTCGCCAAAAAAAGCTAGATAAAATGGATATTATTGAGCTTGCACAGGAAAAACCAAAGCCAGAGTTTCATTTTAAACCTGCTCGCACTTCTGGAAAGCTAATTTTTGAAACAAAGGATCTAGTTATCGGATATGACAGTCCACTTTCTAAACCGTTAAACCTGCGGATGGAACGCGGACAAAAAATCGCCCTTGTCGGAGCAAACGGGATTGGAAAAACAACACTTCTCAGAAGCATTCTTGGTGAACTTCAGCCAGTTTCTGGTTCTGTCCAATTAGGTGAGCACCTGCATATTGGCTATTTTGAACAGGAAATCAAGGAAGCAAACTATAATACATGTATTGAAGAAGTATGGAATGAGTTCCCTTCCTTTAATCAATACGAGGTACGTGCTGCCCTCGCAAAATGCGGATTAACAACAAAGCATATCGAAAGTAAGGTGGCAGTACTAAGCGGTGGAGAAAAGGCAAAGGTACGCCTTTGTAAGCTTGTAAACAAGGAGACAAATCTTCTTGTACTCGATGAGCCGACAAACCACTTAGACGTAGATGCAAAAGAAGAACTCAAACGTGCCCTGAAGGAGTATAAGGGCAGCATTCTTCTCATCAGCCATGAACCTGAATTTTACCGTGATGTGACTACAGATATTTGGAACTGCGAGTCCTGGACTACAAAAGTCTTTTAATATAAACAGAAGGTCTCTCGTAAAATGAGAGGCCTTCTGTTTATATTTATCAAGAAAATGTATTCTATTCACTTTCTTCCTAATGAATTATCAAAGTTTAAATTTCAGAGAAAATTCGCCGATTGGCAAAGACAGAGGCGTAGTTGCACTTTGTTCCTAAAATGCCCTGCTATGTCGAATTTGATTTCAAACTGGACATTTCTTTTGTAAAGATATAAGAAAAAACGCCCGGCTTACGACAGCCTGGCGTTTTTCTTAGTATTAGAATACAATTGTTTTATTTCGATCAACGATTACACGATCTTCCAAATGCCACTTCACAGCGCGCGCCAATACGCTACGCTCGATGGAACGTCCGATTTTTTTGAGCTCCTCCACGTTGTGGTGATGACGCACTCGCTCTACACCCTGCTCAATAATTGGACCTTCGTCTAAATCGTTCGTTACATAATGAGATGTAGCTCCTATTAGCTTTACCCCACGCTCATGTGCACGCTCATAAGGTCTCGCGCCAATAAAGGCCGGAAGAAACGAATGGTGAATATTAATAATTCGATTCGGATGTGCAGCTACAAAATCAGGAGTTAAAATCTGCATATAACGCGCTAAAATAATTACATCAATCTTATACTCCTCTAGCAATTGCAATTGCTTCGCTTCCGCCTCTGCACGATTCTCCTTGCTTGCAGGAATATGGCAGAAAGGAATGCCAAATGACTCTGCTGTTTCACGGGCATCCTCATGATTGCTGACGATAAGAGCGATATCTGTTAATAAATCTCCGCTTTGCCATTCCCAAAGCAATTCTAATAAGCAATGTAATTCTTTTGAAACAAAAATCGCTGTGCGTTTTAAATCATGTACATAAGATAGCTTCCATTTCATAGAAAACTGCTCAGCAATCTCTTCGAAAGCTTGCTCTATCTCTTTTGCTTTTTGGCTTAATCCTGGGCATTCAAATTCAACGCGCATGAAAAATGTGCCGCCCTCTGGATTTGTAGAATACTGACTGGATTCAATAATATTAGCATTATATTCAAATAGGAAACGAGATACCGTTGCCACAATCCCCGGTTGGTCAGGGCAGCTAATTAATAGACGTCCTCTATTTCGATTTTGCTCCTGAAATGCTTGCATATGCTTCTGAATATATGGTTTCATTTGCTCTACCTCTCTATTACTATTGATTATCAATTATACTTTGCTCAGAGAAATATGCAAATATAATGTTTATAATTTCAAATTGGAAATGATAGGTGAATGCTAATTTGTTAAAAAATCGTATTCCTGTAAAGAAAACTCGCCGACTGGCGAGCCCCGCCCTTGGGCGAAGACAGAGGCGTAGTTGCACTTATACTTTATTCTTAAAATTTCCGACTACGTCGAATTTACTTCCAGCTGGAAATTTATACTTTCTTAAAGTGTAAAGAAAACTCGCCGACTGGCGAGCCCCGCCCTTGGGCGAAGACAGAGGCGTAGTTGCACTTATACTTTATTCTTAAAATTTCCGACTACGTCGAATAACCTTCTAGCTGGAAATTTATACTTTCTTAAAGTGTAAAGAAAACTCGCCGATTGGCGAGCCCTGCTCTTGGACGAAGACAGAGGCGTAGTTGCACTTATACTGTATTCTTAAAATTTCCGACTACGTCGAATTTACTTCCAGCTGGAAATTTATACTTTCTTAAAGTGTAAAATATCCGCTCGTACCTTTCTCCCTCTTCCATTCTCTATTAGTCGTATCTTTTCATACTCTATCACACAATGGACAGATCCGTACCATCTCAATGAAATGCTCTCCAAAACTTCCCTTGTGTATCCAGAATATCTCTTATTCTAATATAAGGGATCACAAACGTCGGAAAACCTGCTACAAATGGGGCAATTTCATACGGTGTGAAATAAATATATAAAGCTTTATCTGTTACATAGAATGGCTGATCTGCTTGTATTCCCTTATATGCATCAGGAAATACGTACGAATATTGACTTTCTGTTTCAATTTGTTGTTTGATAATGTCACTTAATACTTTTACATAATCACTGCCCTTTATAAATAAATCTTGAAGCTGATAAAAATTTCCATCTTCTAAGTCAATATGGGCGTACACCTTCGTCGGCATACCGTGAGCTGCTCCAAATGGAAATTCATATCCGTTCAGCTCTAATACGAGTAAATGCTTCTGGAAAAGCGACAACGAAAAGTCCCCCGTATAGCTATATTGCTGCGCAGTGCTATCAGCCGGTTTCACCTGGGAAAGACGCTTCAACTCCCGATTTACTTCTTCTTGTGCAGTTTTATTATCCATTCCTTCTATTCTCGGGTGATATACAAGATAATGACGATTTGGTTTATATTTTTCCTCTCTTACTGTATATACATCGTTCAAACGTATAGTCCGGCTTTGCTGCCAAACAACATCCCCAGATCTGTTTCGGTATGATAAACGATTATCAACATTTGCTTCAATCAGATTTCCGACGATGCGAACCGTCCCGTTTCCATGCACAATTGGCAGATCCTTCGCTGCTTTTCCATTCTTACCGATAAAAAAAGTATTGCTGCCATCATCTACAGAAGCTAAACCATTTTCATAATTGCCTACATCATAATAAATAAAATCCGTTAAAAACAAACCGTTTGTATCTGCGATAGCATAGCGTGATCCGATAAAGGGTTGTTTTTCGTCGAGTGCCTTCCCTACCGCAAGCCTACCTTCTCCAAGAGGAAGAATATCATTATACGCAGGCTCAATGATAAATCGACCATTTCGATCAATAAGTCCAAATGCGTTCATGTAATTCTCCGCTGTATTCACGACAGCTCTTCCTTCTTGAAACGTCTGTGCTCCTGTATATTTCGGTTCAATCACAACATGTCCGGTTTCATCTATAAACCCATACCGACTACCTGATTTCTCTTGAAAGGCTAATAAACCTTCCCCTATATCCCCTACAAAGGCATACAGATAGGTATGGATGATTGTTCCGCTTCTATCAACCAACGCAAATTTAGAAGCACTTATTTGTACAACTGCTTTTCCATTCTTAAAATCCCTAGCCAATTCATACGAAAGAGGAATAACCTCCCTGCCCTGTTCGTCTAAGTAACCGTATAAATATTTACCTTGTTGGTTTGTATCAGCATATATAACACGCCCTTCTTTATATGTCCCAATATAGTCGTAGGGCTTGCTCGTTAGCATATTTCCTCTCTCATCAATAACATGAAATCCGTGATTATCTGTAACAGCCGCACGCCCTTCTGAAAATTCCGAGATTGTTCCGTATCTTGGCTTTACAACAAATGCTCCAGATGCATCAATTACCCCGAATGCATCCCCAGTCCTCACAGCAGCCAAACCATTCGCTTGAAAACGATACGCATCATCATATTGCGGCGGCAAAATAAACCGGCCCCTGTCATCGATATATCCCCATTTCTCACCTTGTAGTGTTTGAATGGAAGCACGGTATAAGGAGGCTGCCCTCATGTTTGATAATTCTTCCCTTAGCTGCAGCCATTCTCCTTTAAGCATAGGAGGAGCATTTAAGCTTGTAGCAGTGTCAATTGCTGGGAAGGCTTGATTCGGAATCTCTTGCGTCTTTTCCTGATGGTATCTTGCAACCTTGTTTAGGTAGTACGGATACAGATCCGCTGCAAGCTCTAAGCTGCTATTTCTCCATCTGTACACCCCAACCTGATACATCTCCTCATTTTCACGCGACCATAAGGCAATCTCATATTGTCCATCCAGGACTGGCATATCCTCAACCTCTATCCCACTAAAATAGATACCTGGTCTTGTAATTTCTCGTACTCCGTTCTGCGTCCACTCATATATGGCAAGATTTGACCAAGTCTCCCTTACCTGCCAGCCTGCAATAATATTCACCAGCCCTCTTCCTGTAACAGGAGCTGCATATAAATAGGAAATATCATAGCCGCGTCCTCGTATATGAGCAATTACTCTCCACCCCTGGCTAAACTGCTTCAGGGTTAAGAGATATATCTCCCCATACCATCTGTAGGCACCAATTATTTCATTTGCTCCGTCACCGTCTATGTCGGCCTCATAGATAACTGCATGATCGCCATCCATAAGCAAGCTTGCATGAACCGGTAAAAATTCTTGTAAAAGACTTGAGTATCCTCCCATGCGCTCCCCCCTATTTTCCTTATAAATTTGAATGTTCGTGAGCTGCACTTATTGCATATAAATAATCCTCTTTTATAAGAGATAGACTAAACAGGGTACTTGCAATACTTTTACACGAAACAAATTTACTTAGAATGAAAATACAGCAACACTTTCTTTTATTCCGATTCTTTTCAGTATATGATAGATACTGACACAATTTACGAAGGAGACTTATTTCCATGTCTAATTTAGAAAATAATGAACAAGCAGCTCCAAAGAAAGTCAGTCTTCAAGAGGCGATGAAACAGATGCTTGCTAACAAGAAGCAAGGACAGGCGGCTGGTAAAACAGACAATGGTCTTGTCAAAAATACAAAAGCAATGAAAAGCCAGCAGACGAAAAAACCAAACAATCAACGACGAAGAACAGGTGTATAATAGTTTTTTTGGGAATTTATTATTATAATATATTCAGTTCCTAAAAATATTGACGAGAACAGCACTTGTGAATACGTAAAAAACGAGGCTTTTAAATCGTTCTAAACAAATTATGCTACAAGGAGGTTTAAATGATGGAGCATAACACGTCTAACTTCATTCGAAATATTGTAAAGGAAGATCTAGAAACAGGAAAGCGCGATTCTGTCATTACCCGCTTCCCGCCAGAGCCAAATGGCTACTTACATATTGGCCATGCAAAATCGATTGTATTAAATTTTGAACTGGCAGATGAATTTAAAGGAAAAACAAATTTACGATTCGATGATACGAATCCTTTAAAGGAAGATGTCGAATATGTAAACTCCATTAAAGAAGACGTAAAATGGCTCGGCTACGACTGGGACGGTCTATTCTTTGCTTCTGACTATTTTGGAGAAATGTATGAGCGCGCGGTCCTTCTCATTAAAAAAGGACTGGCTTATGTGGATGACCTGTCAGCAGCAGAAATTCGTGAATATCGTGGTACTCTTACACAGCCTGGCAAGGAAAGCCCATTCCGTAATCGTTCTATCGAGGAAAACCTCGACTTATTTGAAAAGATGCGCAATGGGGAATTTAAAGACGGCGAAAAGGTATTACGGGCTAAAATCGACATGACCTCACCTAATATCAACTTGCGCGACCCTGTTATTTACCGCATTGCTCATGCAACGCACCATAACACAGGCGACGCATGGTGCATCTATCCAATGTACGCATTCGCTCATCCGCTTGAGGATGCCATTGAGAATGTTACGCACTCTATTTGTACAACAGAATTTGAGGATCAACGCCCTTTATACAATTGGATTATCGAGCATTGTGAAACAAAAAGCAAACCGCAGCAAATTGAATTTGGCCGCTTAAATATTACAAATACCGTTATGAGTAAACGAAAGCTAAAGCAATTGGTAGATGAAGGAATAGTAGACGGCTGGGATGACCCTCGGATGCCGACAATCTCTGGCTTGCGCCGAAAAGGCTATACACCGGACGCTATTCGTACATTCTGCCGTGAAATTGGTGTCGCAAAGGCATTCAGCACAGTTGACTCGCAAATGCTGGAGCATTTTGTCCGCGAAGACTTAAAATTAAAAGCTCCGCGCACGATGGGGATTGTCCGCCCATTAAAGGTTGTTATTACAAACTATCCGGAAGGCGAAGTAGAATGGCTCGATGCGGAAATTAACCCAGAAAACCCAGAAATGGGTATGAGAAAAATTCCATTCTCTCGTGAAATTTACATTGAGCAGGATGACTTTATGGAAAACCCTCCAGCAAAATATTTCCGCCTCTTCCCTGGCAACGAAGTACGTTTAAAGCATGCATACTTCATTAAATGCAATGATGTTGTGAAGGATGAAAATGGAAATGTCGTTGAACTCCACTGTACGTATGATGTGGAAACAAAGAGCGGCAGCGGCTTTACAGGACGTAAGGTAAAAGGAACGATTCACTGGGTTGAAGCTTCCAAAGCAATACCAGCTGAATTCCGTTTATATGAGCCGCTTATTCTGGATGATCAAAAACAAGAAGAAGGTGAAACCTTCCTTGATCATATAAATCCAAATTCCTTAGAAATTCTGCAAGGCTATATCGAGGAAAATATGAAGGATGTACAACCTCAGGATAAGTTCCAATTTTTCCGTCATGGTTACTTTAATGTAGATCCTAAACATACATCGAAAGATCATGTAGTGTTTAACCAAATTGTTTCCTTGAAAAGCTCATTTAGAATATAATAGGTAACAAAACAGGCTGTGGAGAAGTTCTCTACAGCCTGTTTTTGTGTTTATATACCTTATGCTACTAAATTTGCGCCTTTCAATACCTCTTCTAGCTTTAGAAGAGCTTCTGCCTCATCTTGTCCTTCCGCAGAAATCTTCACTTCCGCTCCTGCTGGAATCCCAAGCGCCATTACACCCATAATCGATTTCAAGTTTACTGCTTTTCCATTATACTCTAATGTAATTTCAGACGTACATTTACTCGCCTGGCTCACTAATACAGTTGCAGGTCGTGCGTGAATCCCTGCCCCCTCAATCACTGTAAATGTTTTTTCAACCATAATCAACCTCCTAACCATTTATAATTTCCTTCTTTATACCCTGGCCTTAGAAGCCGCAACATACTCATACAACTCTACAAATTCTGTTGCTAAATCTTTTATCATAATGGCATTCATTAAATGGTCTTGAGCATGAATCATTAAAAGAGAGATCTCGTTCTTTTCTCCTCTAATTTCATCTTGAATTAAAGAAGTTTGTATATGATGAGCCTGACTTAATGCCTCACCAGCCTCCTGAATCTTTTCTCTTGCAGTTGCAAAATCCCCTTGCTTTGCTGCTGCGATAGCCTCCATTGCTGAACTTTTACCATTTCCCCCATGGAGGATAATTTGAAAAACAACTTCTTCTAAATTTCCCACAACCTTTTCCTCCTTTGAACTATGAGCAAACTCGCTTATTCTATTTAGCCGTTAATTGCTCTGCAAACTTCATTACTTCTTCCCCGTTGCACATTCCATAGTGAACAGGATTAATTACATCAACTGGAATCCCCTTCTGTTGCCCTAGCTGTTTCAGCTGTGGCAGTAAGAAACGCACTTGCGGACCTAGCAATAACACGTCAGCGCTATCAATATGATTTTTCACTACATCCCCTGGAACTGCCCAGATTTTATACGACTTCCCTTGCGCCTCTGCACTTTTCTCCATTTTCGTTACTAATAAGCTAGTCGACATTCCTGCTGCACAACATAATAAAATATTCATATAAGGATTCCTCCATTTATTTAATAATTGAGATGAAATTGTGTTTCTTTGATGATTTTATTCTATTATAAAAACGCTTACAATTAAACATATGCTTTTTCCGTTATGTAACGGAAAATTTAAATACAAGATAACTACTGTCTGGAAACTTATACCTTCCTGCAGTGGTACAAAAAGGCTGGTTCTGGTACAATTTGATACGTACCGGAACCAGCCTCTCTATTATGCTTCAACCTTTGCAAAAAATTGTGGTAAATAATCTTTATGTGCTTCTAGCATTTCATCCAAGATTTCTTTACCAACCTTATCGGAAGGAACAAGCGGGTTAATTGTCATAGCAAGTAAAGCTGTATCATAGCTGCCTGTTACAGCTGCTTCGGCAGCTACACGTTCAAAGGACTTGATTTGCTGTACGAGTCCTCGGACTGCAACTGGTAAATCTCCGCTAATGATTGGCTTTGGACCTTCTTTTGTAATTACACAGCTCACCTCAACAGCAGAGTCATGTGGAATGCTTGCAATCGCACCGTTATTAATCGTATTAACTGGTTGAATATCACGTTTATCATTATAGATAGAAGAAATTAGCCGAACAGCTGCATCGCTATAGTAAGCCCCGCCGCGTTGCTCTAATTGAGGCGGCTTCACAGCTAAATTAGGATCTTTGTACAGCTCAAATAATTCATCCTCAAGCTTCTTGACCACTTCTGCTCTTGTTGTACCCTCTTTAAAGTTTTTCAGCTCTTTTTGAAGCATTTCATCTTTTTTGTAGTAGTACAAATGATATGGACAAGTTAAAGCGTTGAGCGCTCGAATGAATTCCGGTTCCCATCCTTGTCCTTCTACATTTTTAACAAAGCTGCTGTTTTCTGGATTTGATAGCATTTCAATAACTTTATCTTTTACACTTACTCCATCTACATACACATCTAATCCGTATACCATATGGTTTAGACCAGCGAAATCAATACGAATGCGAGAGTGATCTACATCTAGCAGCTTTGCAACTCCCATTTCAATTCCGATTGGAACATTACATAAACCAACAATTTTCTTATGGTCTGTGTAACGAAGAACAGCCTCTGTCACCATACCAGCCGGGTTTGTAAAGTTAATTAACCAAGCATTTGGGCATAACTCCTTAATATCCTTTACAATATCTAAAATAACTGGGATTGTACGTAATCCTTTAAATAGTCCACCCGGGCCGTTTGTCTCTTGTCCTAATACTCCATGGCTTAAAGGAATTCTTTCATCCTTCGCACGAGCATCCAGTAATCCCACGCGGAACTGAGTTGTTACAAAGTCAGCATCAGGCAATGCTTCTCTTCGATTTAACGTTAAATGCACCTCAATATCTAAACCTGCTTTTTCCACCATACGCTTAGCAAGATTTCCTACGATTTCTAGCTTTTCTTTCCCTTCTTCTACATCTACTAGCCATAATTCCCGTACTGGCAATTCCTCATAGCGTTTAATAAAACCTTCTACCAATTCCGGTGTATAGCTAGATCCTCCACCAATCGTTACAATTTTAATCCCTTGTTTCACAGCACTGTTTCCCATAATAAATCCTCCTTATTAAATAAGTAATATGTACATCACAATTTCAACTTGTTTATGCATGATGCTACCGGGAAGAGCCCTATCTATGAGCGCATCCCGGAAAAAACGTGTTATTCATCTACATTTAGAGCTGACTGTGTCACACACTCACACTTTGAGATAACTTCATCAGCTCATACATATCTACCATCTCTGTTGCCAAATCCTTCATCGTAATCGCATTCATTAAATGGTCTTGAGCGTGAACCATAAGAAGGGAAATTTCTGTCTTCTCCCCGCGAATCTCACCTTGAATTAAGGATGTTTGGAAATGATGAGCCCCATTGAGCTCCTCTCCAGCTTCCTTCAGCTTCTCTCTTGCTTCTGCAAAATTACCCTGTTTCGCCGCTGCGATAGCTTCCATTGAGGAGCTTCTTCCATTTCCGGCATGAAGGATGATTTGAAAAATCACTTCTTCTAAGTTGTTCATGATATTCCTTCCTCTCTTATAAAAATTGCTTTCGCAAAGGTATAGACATTAAGAAAAGCGCAAGCGCCCTGCTTATCCCCGCCAGGCAAACAACCTGTACGCCAAACTCGAGGGGCTGGGCGCTGGAGCTAGACAATGTCCCCGAAAAATTATACTTTTTTCAAAATATCGGGCAGGTTCACACCTGCCTGATATCTACAAAGTGTTTGAAAGCAGCCTATGCAATCTTGTTGCCTGTTGTTTCACTTCCGCCTTCTTCAGCAAAACTCTTCTTATCCCACATTTTGAAGAATGGATAGTACATACAAAACGCAATCGCGATATTTACCAGCTGCATCACAGCACCAGAAATTTTCCCGCCTGTAGCTAAATATCCTGAAAGAAGCGGCGGCATTGTCCAAGGAACTGCAATTCCTGCCGTTTTAGCAACTAAGCCTGTTGACATTCCAATATATGTTGCGATGACCGTAAGAATTGGTGTTAAAATGAACGGGATAATAAGCATAGGGTTCATTACAATCGGCATACCGAAGATAATCGGTTCGTTAATATTAAAAATAGCTGGTCCAACTGCTAATTTTCCTAATTGCTTCCCTTGCGTACTTCTAGAACGTAGAACCATAGCCACTACAAGCGCCAAAGTAGCACCGCTTCCACCAATATTGATAAAGTTATCGAAAAATTGCTGTGTTACAATATTCGGTAAAGCTTCATGGTTTTGAAAAGCTAAACGGTTTTCATCCATTGCACCGTACCAAATCGGTGCCATTACACCACTTACAATGTTAGATCCATGCAGGCCGCAAGACCATAACAATACAACAAACAGCTCTGCAACAATACTTCCACCTAATGTTCCACCTAGTATACCAAGAGGCTTTCCTAATACTTCTCCGATAATGTTGTGTAAGCTTTCAAAATCCGTTTGTTCAACAAGTAAACGTAGTACCCAAATTAATGTAATAACTGCAAATCCAGGAATTAGTGCGGCAAATGATTTTCCTACAGATGGCGGTACTCCATCTGGCATTTTAATAATAATATCCTTTTGAATAATCCAACGATAAATTTCAGTAGAAAGCATCGCGATAAGCATTGCAACGAATAACCCTTTACTTCCCATTAAAGCGGTAGGAATTCCGCCATCTACTAAAATGGCTTCTTTTGCTCCCTCTGCAAGAAAGGATACTTTATACGGTGTGGCCAGTAAGAAAGCAGCAACGGAAATAGCTCCAGCTGATAGTGCGTCCACTCCGTATTTTTCAGCTAATCGATAGGCAATCCCGAACGCGGCAATAAGCGCCATAATGTCAAATGTTGCTCCCACAGGATACGACAGCTTCGTTGCCCATTGATCTCCAAATATTCCTGCCATAAATTCGTTATAGCCTGGTATCGGCAGGTTCGCTAAAATTAAGAAAACAGAGCCGATAATGATAAGCGGCATAGTAAGTACGATTCCATCGCGCAGGGCCTGTAAGTGTCGTTGACCTGCGATACGCCCAGCTATTGGCATAACCTTGTTTTCTAATACATCTGTAAATTTGCTCACAGCATTCACGCTCCTATTTAGAAACTAATTGTTCCGCAAACTTCACTACTTCTGCACCATTACAAGTTCCATAATGAACAGAATTAATTACATCAACTGGGATACTTTTTTCCTCTCCTAATTTTTTCAATTGCGGCAGCATATAGCGTACTTGTGGACCTAATAACAAAACATCTGCTTGATCAATATGATTTCTTATAGAATCCCCGGAAACAGCCCAAATTTTATGCTCTTTGCCTTGCTCTTGTGCACTTTTCTCCATTTTTGTAACTAATAAGCTTGTAGACATTCCTGCAGCGCAGCATAATAAAATATTCATGTAAAATTCCTCCTTAGATCTATTCTACTTTTTGTAACGATCTTTGAAAGCGTTTCCCTTTCATGTCTTTATATTAAACTGAAAGCGATTTCAACTACACATAACCTTTTTCCGTTACATAACGGAAAAGTTTAATGTACTCTTTACACAATTTATTTAACAAACCTTAACCCCGATGTTCTATAGAATTTGATAATAAAGAAAGCTCGCCGATTGGCGAGCCGTTAGGCGAAGACAGAGGCGTAGTTGCACTTACACTTTGTTCCTAGAATTCCCTTCTACGTCGAATTAACTTTTAGCTAGAAATTCTCTCTTAAAATATGAGAAAAAGCAGGAATTACCTGCTCTCTCAAGCCTCTTCCCCATCATTATCTTGCTCTGGGTCCACAAAAGTAGTAAGAATAGAATCCAATGGTCTCCGTCCACTTGCAACTGCATCTACCTTGTCTACAAATTCTTTTCTAATCAGATATTTTAATGGTTGTTCAACACTATTAAAATATTTAAAGGCTTCCCTTGCTAAATCATCCCATTCCTGATAATAATACAAGTAATCATCTGCCTTCACTCTTGTCCTTGTTATACCTTCTTCAATACATTCAAAATCTTCATCTTCACCGAGAACACTATAATCAGTCGTCAATTGTTCGCCTGGCTGGATATCCCTTGCAGCCAACTGCAATTCATATGCAGTATCGGCACAATTCGGCCGAAAACTATGATTCATGTACCTTGCATGATCCCAATTTACAATGTATCTGCCTTCGCTATCCAGATAGGAATATTTGTAGATAATCTCCCGCCGCATTTCATCGAGAGACTCTACATATTCTTCTTCCAAAATCATATCTAGATCATCCATTACCCACACAATTGTTCCTTTAGGAATGAATTTTGTAGCAAATACTCCAACACCTATCTCTTCACTTATAAAGCGAATCTCAGTATCAGGATGTATCATCTGTTTTGTTCACTCTCCTTTATCAGACTTCTATAGAATATGCATCTGTATATCAGGGAGCATCCTGCACTTTACTTATATATGTTGACTATAAAAGAAAAAAAGGCTGCTCTGCTGTACAATCCCAACAAAAGCTTGCCTTTATAACTTTCGTGCATCGCTTTGAACATAGCAATCAATCGCTGCTGCATAGCTATCTAATAGCTCTGTTTCAAAAATACACGAGTAAATTCGTTATAGGTCTTACATTTCAATAATTGCTGGACCAAATTCTGATCCTCTACTACCTTTCCTAGCAGGTTATACATTTTTTGCAGATCCGCTGTACTGTTTTTTTCTACACTCAACAAACAGACAAACTGAACCTGTTTGTCCTTCCACAATATAGGTCTTTGCAATGTACAAATAGACCAAAATGTAATATCTGTTTCCGGCATAATAGGATGAGGGATAGCTACTAAATTGCCAAAACTAGTAGGTGATACAGCTTCCCTCTTAAATATGGAATCTATGAATCCCTCTCCAACAAGACCTTGCTTCTGCAGATTGTCCCCTAAAAAACGCAATACTTCTTCCTGTGTTTCAAATCTTTGCTGAAGAAACACTAATTCCTCTCTTGTATATTCTAGTGTTTCATCGGATTGATCTAACACGGTATGTTTAATCTTTTCAATGTCATTTCCATCTAGAATCGTATTAACCTCAATAACCGGGATAGGCAAGGAATCAGGGATTGGAATTGTGCTGATAATAAAATCAAGTGTATGCATAGGCACCTGATGAAGCTTATAGTATTCCGTTGTTCCTACTATTTCAAGGCTTGAACCAAACTTAGATTGCAGCCTATAGTATACGAGCTTGGCACTTCCTACGCCCGAAGCACATACAATCATACATCTCTTTGGCTGATGCTGCATCTTTTTCCGTTCTATAGCTGCCCCTATATGAAGGGCAAGATAGCCGATTTCATTTTCATCTATTTTGATTTCTAATTCCTCTTCTAAAATCATTCCGGCGAGGATTGCTGCCTCAAAAGCGATTGGATAGTTTGTTTTTATTGCTTCAAGCATAGGGTTTCGTAAATTCATTCCATACCGGTACCGATTAATTGCTGGCTTTAGGTGCAGACTAATCCCTAAAATAAGCTCTTTATCATGCCTGATCCCTAATTCTAATTTACTCTCAATCCCTTCCAGAACCTTGAGTGTAAGCGGATAAATTTCCTTGTCCATTAATACTTGAAGATTTTCTTCATCCATATCTGTATGAGTGACCAGCTTTGTTCCTAACAAATGAATGGCAATATACGCAACCTCTGTTTGCGGAAACGCTATTTGCAGGCTCTCTTCAATTGCTTCAACAATTTCTGCTGCTGCTTTATATTCATTTTGTTTAATAATATGACCTAATTCATTTTCATAGATAAATACATGATTACCGCTTCTGATACGTTTACAAGCAATTGCAATATGGATAATAAGATTATTAAGGGCTACATCAGAAAGCGTGATTCCATACTCCTTGATTTGTCTTAGGATGATATTCCGGATTATTATTATTTCTTCTTTCACCATAATAGAAAGCTGCTCATTCATCTTATCTAACTCTCTTGCCTTCCGGTTAAATATGTACTCTGACATACAAAAGCGCAGCTTAATTTCTTCCCCTTTTAGTTTCAGTCCATAATTGGGGCGCCTTTCTAACACAATTCCATATTGCTGTAAAATTCTTTTTACATCACGTAAATCATTTTGAACAGTAGATTTACTAATGTATAGTTCATCAGCTAAATCCTCAAGCTTCACATATTCACCTGTAAGAAGCAGACGCTGCAGGAGATATTGAACACGCTCCTCCTGTGTGTCTGGGACCCCTCCTTGCTGCAGCGAGTCATCCCGGAATAGTTCTTGCAGCAGCCTGTGAAAAGCCTGGTCGTCACAAACCTCAAGTTCATAGCCAGTTCCTCTTATTGATTTAACTCCAGCTCCATGCTTGGAAAGCAATGTATCCAATTCCTTCATATCATTTCTGGCAGTCCGGGAAGTTACTCGATTTATATTTGCCAAATATTCACTTGTCACAATAGATGAAACAGACTTTGCAGCTATTAGTTCACGTAGAATTGTAACAATTCGGGAATTACACATCATGATCACCTTTCCCTGAATATATGATTTTTCCTTCTTGTATTATGTTTAGACCCTCTTTTACTAGAGATAAACACGATTTCAAAAATGTATCCAACGACAAATAAAAAACCTAAATTACCAGAACGTAAGAAATAGCCTCCCTACTGTTCTAATAATTTAGGTTTTGCCTGCTTAACCAGTAACAATCCTAATTTTATTCCATATTTACTTTATACCCAAAAGCTAACATGGACTTAGACAGTTGTCAACGTTCCTTCATAAATTAATTGAATTTTCATAATATATTATTCTCCATAAAAGATTGTATTTTAACATTAGCCCCACCTTTACGAACTATGCTGCTTTTGCAGCAGCTATAAGCACAAATAAAAGTTGAGGTGCTGGTTTTCCTAAGAACACTGCCTTATAGGGCAATCCGCCAGAGACCTTACCACTGGAATCCAAGAATATGTCCAGTCCGCTCCCCTTTTACCTGAAATAGGAAGAAAAAAATAAGCAAACCTCCCTAAATAGCCCCATGCTAGATTTTGGGCAACAGCTGCCATTCCTTATCAGTATTCTTAACCATTCTAACAAACACTGTACATTTTTTAAATACCGTTTTTATCAAATTATACACTGACAATATTTTTATCGTGTACTAATATTATTTATAATGCAAAAGGGAATAGAAAGTAGGTCATAGGAGCTAGACAGCGTTCAAAAAATTATAGTATCTTACGAAAAAACAAAAAGGAATCAAACTGATTCCTTTTTGTGCCGCTTTATTTTCATATAAAAAATTCCTACGATCCATCGCTAGAGGAAGCCGAAGAGCTTGCGGTAATAACAGCAACATACGAAACCATCGCCGCCTGCTGCGCTTGAATAATGGCTTCAATTGCCGTATATAGCCCTGTTTCAAGCATACGTGAATCTGATATTTTGTCACTCACAAGAAAGTTTACAGCCATCATGAAGTTTACATCCCGATAAGCTTTAAATCGTTTTTCCTGATTTAAATGCTCCATAGCTTTACCAACATCTTCTATGACCTCCATGCCATCCTCTAATAGCGCAAGTAAGCCGATCGTAGAATAATGCATCTTCTTTACTCTCTGCCTCGATTGCTTCAAAGCTTGCAGTAATACCGCGCAACGTTCAATCAGAATATCCTGCTCCACTTCACGATACAAGGAGAGAATATGGCTTAGAAATTGCAAATCATTTCCCCTTGAAAAGCCTGCCCCACTTAGCTTTTCATAGAAGCCCTCCATCCGTTCAAGCAGAAGCTCTACAGGTTCCTCATGCTTTCCAAGAAGCACCGCTAATGGATAATCACTGCTTGATGTTAAAAACCTATGCTTTGCCTTCATTCCTTTATATACGGTTAATGACCGTGTAAGAATCTCCCCATACTCCTCTCGATTAGACAGCATTGCTGCCGCTGCAATATAGGTGAAGATTCCTCTCGAAAAGCCGCCAGCTACAAGCTTGTCATACAATTCTAGCAGTCTATGAAATGCTTCAATCGGCTGATCAAAACGTACATCCAGCATAGCTGCTATTGTAAAGCGAGAATACGATTTCAGCGGTGAGAAGAAACCAGCCCGCGCTTTCACATATTGACTCAGCTCGAAAAATTGCGGGAAATGAAATGGTTTGTCGTTTACAACATACATAGACGCAACAATCATTAATGTTCGTTTATCACTAATCTTCCACCTTAGCTTCTCTTTCAACTGTTCATATATATGCTTATATTCATCCAGTTTCTCCTGTACCACTGTCATCATACTCCCCTCCCGTTCTCACAATAGCTCTTACTCATACATTCGCAACAGGAGGGGCATATTCCTTGCTTGCTTTCTATATTCTCTTAGAACCTGAGGATTCCCTAATAATTAATTCATCCTTCAATACAAATTTTTTCTTCTGTAACGTTTCCCCGTTCATCAGATTCAGTAATAAATCCATTGCCTTTTTACCAATCTCATACTTTGGCTGTTCAATCGTTGTTATGTTAGGTTCAAATACAGAAGTCATCTTAATATTATCAAAGCCTACCACCGCTACATCCTCCGGGACACGCAATCCCTTATCCTTTGCGGCTTTAATTGCTCCTATCGCCATTAAGTCATTAAAGACAAAAACGGCAGTCGGCGGGACCTCCAGCTCTACCAACTGCAGCATTTGATCGTAACCTGACTCAAGGCTAAAATCTCCTTCCTTAATGTACAGAGGATCAATGTGCAATTGGTGACTTATCATAGCCTGCTCATAGCCCTTCAGCCGATCTCGGCTTAATATAACATTCATAGGGCCCGCTATATGCGCAATTCTAGTATGGCCCAGCTGTATAAAATGTTCAGTCGCTTTTCGGGCTGCGTTAATATTGTTAATAGACACAGTTGGAACATCTAGTTCATCAATATACTCACAGGCGAGCACCACTGGAAATTGATTTGCAATCTCTTCTAAACGTGTTCGATCCATTCTGGCTGTTAATAAAATCGCGCCATCCGCTTGCTGCTGAAGTAACAACTCAATGTATTCATGTTCTCTGTTGATATCGTTCTCTGTATCCCCTAAAATCACTCGATAGCCACTTTCAAGTGCTGTATGCTCAATTCCTCTAAGCACTTCCGAAAAGAAAGGACTTGTGACATCTGGAATGACGACTAAAACTGTTTTTGTTTCTTTTGTCCTAAATTGTCTGGCAACCATGTTCGGCTGATAATTTAGCTCCTTAATAGCCTCCAGAACCTTTTGTCTAGTATCTGTACTCACCTTATCCGGCTTTCTAAGCACCCGGGAAACAGTTGCTGTAGATACATTTGCCAACTTTGCTACATCACTCATTTTCATCATCTATATTCACTCATCCTTTTTTGCAATCGATTACATAAACATTCAAACTAAAGAACCGTCTACCTTAAAACAACTAACATGAATAGAACGGTATTTCTTATATGATAACGGATGATGACTAAAAGAATCAACTACCCTATGCCTAATAAATATTTGAATATCGAGAAAATTATATTTAACCCCCACAGCACACAACTCGTACAAGTGCACTAAAATCCCACTGACAGGGGCGTAGTTGCCCTTATACTTTATTCTTAAAATTTCTTGCTACGTCGAATGGTCTTCCAGCTAGAAATTTATACTTTCTTACAGTGGAACAAAGGTGCTCTTCATTTGACCCAAAAGAGTTAGATGAAGAGCACCTTTTACAATTCTCTATTTTTATGTGTATCTCCTTGTTTTTACTGGATCATATGAGAATATACCAGTAAACCTGCTTTATCTTTTCAGATTAAGCCGAATGCTGCTTATACTGTTCAAATTTCTCCTGCGTCTCACTACTTGGCTTTAGAGTTAATAGGCTTACTATATAGATGGCAAGTAGGTTCGCCGCAAATCCTGGGATCATTTCATAAAGTGTATCCTTCAAAACTGGAATGCTTGCCCAGACGATAACAGTAAGTGCCCCTGCAATCATTCCCGCTAAAGCTCCCCAGCGGTTCATCCGCTTCCAATATAGACTCAATAAAATAACTGGTCCAAATGAGGCTCCAAATCCAGCCCATGCATATCCTACCAATGATAGAATTGTACCTGTTTTACCGTACGCAATTACTACAGCAACAATTGAAACAAGCAAAACAGAAAGACGGCCAACTAGTATAAGCTCCTTCTCTGTTGCAGAGCGTCTAAAAAATGTCTTGTATAAATCTTCAGTCAACGCACTTGAAGTTACAAGAAGCTGTGAAGAAATTGTGCTCATGATTGCCGCCAGAAGCGCAGCCAACAAAAATCCAGTAATAATAGGGTGAAATAAGATTTCACTTAATTCAATAAATACAGTCTCTGGATTTGCTAAATTCAATCCTTGCTTAGAGTAATAAGCAATTCCTACAAACCCTGTAAGCATAGCGCCGCCTACAGAAAAAATCATCCATCCCATCCCGATTCCGCGCGCTTTTTTGATTTCCTTTACAGAAGAAATGGCCATAAATCGGACAATAATATGAGGCTGGCCGAAATAACCGAGACCCCACGCAAATAAAGAAATAATACCTAGAAGACTTGTCCCTTTAAACATATCAAACAAGGTAGGATCAATGGCTTTAATCTCAGTAAATGCTGGTCCAATTCCGCCAGCATGCATAACAGTAACTAAAGGAACCGCAATAAGAGCAACCACCATGATTAATCCCTGAACAAAGTCTGTCCAGCTTACCGCAAGAAACCCGCCGAATAATGTATAGAAAACAACGACACCTGCAACGATCCAAAGACCGATCTCGTAGTTTAGGCCAAATGTATTTTCAAACAAGACCCCGCCTGATACCATCCCAGAAGATACGTAAAATGTAAAGAACACCATAATAATAAGTCCAGAAATTAAACGCAGCATCTTAGAAGTATCACCAAAACGATTCTCTAAAAAAGCTGGAATAGTCATAGAATTATTTGCAACTTCAGTATAGCTTCTTAATCGCGGCGCAACATACAGCCAGTTTGCATAAGCCCCTAATGTAAGACCAATCGCGATCCAAGACGCACTAATTCCTTGAACAAACATAGCTCCCGGAAGTCCCATCAATAACCATCCGCTCATATCAGCTGCCCCTGCGCTGATTGCAGTAACTGCAGGACCAACCGTTCTTCCGCCTAGCATATAATCAGACAAACTGGATGTACGCTTGTAAGCATAGTAACCTATAATGAGCATTCCTAACATGTATACACCAATAGAAGCTAACAACTCAACCTTCATCTATATTTCCTCCTTTCACCTTTTCTAATATAATAGTTTGTTCTGAATAGCGCAATGATTTATATATTTATACGTTGTTCCTAAAATTTCTAACTACTTTGAATCGTCTTCCAGCTAAAAATTTACACTTTCCTACAGTGAAATATGAAAAGCCTTGGATATGTATGCATCCAAGACTTCTCAGCAATTGCTTATTTAATTATCTAGACATTACTCAAACAGCTTTTTAAATTTCCCCATCGGCCCCTGACCCATTTCCTTTTTACCTTTGATTACATTTGTATATAAAGCATCAATTAGGCTCAACTGAACAATTCTGGAAAAGACATCCTCAGAGCGCATTTCAATTCCAGGGGTAACTGTACGCAAAATGATGTCGGCTTTCTTATTGAGGGAAGGTTTTATCAAATTAGTAATGACAATTGTCTTAGCCCCAGCTTCTTTTGCTGCCTCGCAAACTTGGATTGTATCTGTATTCGCACCTGAATCCGAAATAATGACTGCTACATCCTTTTCTGTAAGCTGTGATGCTGATCGCAGCTGTAGATATAGATCTGTATAGGCTACCGTATTGATTCCGGAGCCAATAAATTTATGATGGGCATCAAGCGCTACGATTCCGGAGCCGCCTATCCCATAAAATTCAACCCGTTCTGCATGTAAGATAGCTTTTACCGCCTTTTTGATTAAGGAAAAATCCATCATCTGGATTGTATCTTTAAAGGTTCGAATACTGGTATTAAAGATTTTTTCCGTAACGGCCCTTTCATTATCCTGCTCCTGAATTTTTTCTTGGACCATTTCACGAATCGGCAAAGCAACTTCAGAAGCCAAGACAATTTTCATCGCTTGATATCCCTTAAAGCCCATTCTTTGACAAAAGCGAAAAACAGTTGAAGTTGCTACTCCGATATCCTCAGAAACCTGTGTAATCGTTTGATGCATGATTTTCTCTGGAAACTGCAAAATATAATCAGCAACTTTTTTTTCTGTTTCACTAAGCTCCGGGTAAAAGGACTGGATTCTAGTGAAACACTGTTGAGGCTGTTCCATTTTTTCACCCCTTTCCCACAGCATCTTACTCTTATTATAACTAAAATCCCGTAATAAAGAAATTTTTTTCTTGAAAACGATTGCACAAGGAATTTTTTTTCGTATAATGGACATATTAGAAAAATTTTTCTTCTCGTCTTGAGAAAGACTAAAACAAATAAACTTGCGACATTTATGGAAATCGGGGGTGTCGAAGCGCTTGAAAGCCCTAAATCAGTAACACTCTATAAGATATCGGAGGATTTACCATGTCCGAATTCACACCTATTCTAGCCGCTGCCGCTGGGGTATCATTACTTTTATTCTTAGTTATTCGAACAAAGCTTCACGCATTTGTCGCTCTTCTTCTCGTTAGTTTACTTGTTGGAGTAGCTGCAGGAATGCCTTTACATGATGTTATTGCTTCCATGCAACAAGGTATGGGTGAAACACTCGGTTTTGTAGCAGTTGTCGTTGGTCTAGGGGCTATGTTTGGACAAATGCTTGAGGTATCAGGCGGAGCAGAGCGTCTTGCCAAAACACTCATAAAAAAGTTTGGAGAAGACAAGATTCCGTGGGCATTAGGGTTTACAGGTTTTCTCGTAGGGATTCCCATCTTTTTCGATGTCGGCTTTGTTGTTTTAGTTCCCATTGTTTACCGTCTGGCAAAGAAAACAGGGCGCTCCCTTTTGTATTATGGTATTCCTCTGTTTGCGGGTCTAGCTATTACTCACAGCTTCATTCCGCCAACTCCCGGTCCCATTGTTGTTGCCAATTTAATTGGCGCCGACCTTGGATGGGTTATTTTATTTGGAACCATCGCAGGTTTACCGGCAATGATAGTAGCAGGACCGTTATTTGGAAAATACATTGCGCAAAAAATACACGTGACTGTCCCGCACTATATAAATGTAGAGGAAATCGAAGATGATCAGGAACTGCCAAGCTTTGGGCTCATTGCGAGTATTATTTTAGTGCCATTAGTTCTCATTCTTTTGAATACCGTTTCAAAGGTTGTCTTACAGGAAGATAATAATATACGTATACTCTTTTCCTTCTTAGGACATCCATTTGTCTCCCTGCTTATTTCAACAATGCTTGTATTCTACTTTTTAGGTGTTAAACATGGATATTCAAAGCAAGAGGTACAAGCAATTGCCAGTAAAGCTCTGGAGCCGGCAGGAATGATTATTCTTGTCACAGGTGCTGGCGGTGTATTTAAGCAGGTTCTAATGGATTCTGGCGTGGGACAGGTATTAGCTCATTCAATGGAACATTCTTCTCTTCCGCCCGTTGTCCTTGCATTTCTAATAGCATCCATTGTAAGAATTGCTCAAGGCTCTGCAACAGTTGCAATGGTAACGTCAGGCAGCTTATTATCGCCCTTTATAATCAACCTTGGTTTAGAAGGACCCATTCTAGGGCTGATTGCGATTTCCATAGCTGCTGGTGCAACCATTGCATCTCATGTAAATGATTCTGGCTTTTGGCTTATTAATCGATATTTCGGATTAGATGTAAAAGATACTCTTAAATCTTGGACAATCATGGAAACATTAAGCTCACTCACAGCATTTGTAGTTGTATTTTTGATTAGTTTAGTTATTACTTAAAAACTTACAAATAACAATGTAGCAAGAGGCCGCTAAGCATGTATAGTCAGGTGCTACATGGATAGGAGATTATAATTATGAAGCAAACTGGATATATGTTAGGTGTTGATATTGGAACAACAAGCACGAAAGCAGTACTTTTCTCAAAGGACGGTACAGTGATTGCCCACCACACAGTTGAATATCCCTTACTAACTCCAACCCCTTTAACTGCGGAGCAAAATCCTGGAGAAATTTACGAAGCAGTATTAGCAACGATTAAAGAAACGATTGGAAAAAGCTCAATTCAACCAGAGGATCTTCTTTGTGTTTCATTCAGCTCGGCTATGCATAGTGTCATTGCAATCGATGAATCAGGAAAACCACTTACAAATTGTATCACTTGGGCAGATAACAGAAGTACAAAGTGGGCTGAAGCGATTAAAGAGAAGTGGAATGGCCATAATATTTACATGCGTACGGGAACACCGATTCACCCGATGTCGCCATTATGCAAAATCCGTTGGATGAAGGAAGAAAAGCCAGAAATCTTCTCAAAATCCTTTAAGTTTATTTCCATTAAAGAATATGTATTTTATCAACTGTTTAAAGAATTTGTAGTCGATCACTCCATCGCTTCGGCAACTGGTATGATGAATTTACACAACCTGGATTGGGATGAAGAAGCACTTGAGGTAGCCGGAATTACAAGAGATCACCTATCTAAGCTCGTTCCTACCACTCATTACTTGCAGGGACTTAACGAAGATATCGCAAGAGAATTAGGAATTCTTCCTTCTACTCCTTTTGTCATTGGCGCAAATGATGGTGTACTATCTAATCTTGGTGTAAACGCTATTGACCCTGGAGTTGTAGCTGTAACAATTGGGACAAGCGGCGCGATTCGTACCGTAACAGACCGTCCTGTTACAGATCCAAAAGGACGTATCTTCTGTTATGCCTTAACCGAAGACCACTGGGTCATTGGCGGTCCTGTAAACAATGGCGGCATGACATTCCGCTGGGTACGGGATACAATCGCCGCAGCTGAGGTAGAAACAGCAAAAAGCTTAGGGGTTGATCCATATGAAGTGCTCACTAGAATTGCAGCCCGTGTTTCTCCTGGTGCAGATGGATTGCTATTCCACCCATATTTGGCCGGAGAACGTGCACCATTGTGGAATGCCAATGCTAGAGGCTCCTTCTTTGGTCTAAGCCTGCATCACAAAAAAGAGCATATGATTCGCGCTGTACTAGAAGGTGTAATTTTTAATCTCTACAGCGTTTTACTCGCGCTTGAGGAGCAGATCGGCGCGCCGACAAAGGTGCAAGCAACCGGCGGCTTTGCGCGCTCAGAGCTATGGCGCCAAATGATGGCAGATATTTTCGATCAAGAAGTAACTGTTCCGGAAAGCTTTGAAAGCTCTTGTCTTGGCGCAGCTATTCTTGGCTTATATGCTTTAAAAGAAATTGACTCACTGCGTGTTGTTTCCAACATGGTAGGAGCTACCCATACACACCGCCCTATAAGAGAACATGTTGAAGTGTATCGTGAATTAGTTCCTATTTTCCTTCGTGTCTCTCGTAAGCTGAATGAAGAATACAACGCCATCGCAGATTTTCAAAGAAAAACATTAGGTTAATTGAAAAGATATAAAAGAGTTGGTTTGAGTTTTGAACCAGCTCTTTTTTATTTCCCTAATTTAAGAAAAGCGGACAAGGCCCGCCTTTTATGGCAGCGTAGGGGTGGACCGGAGTGAAAGGCGCTTTTTGCCTTTTGCGGAGGTTCAGCCCTACGCTGCCATTTTGGGCCTTGGGAGCTAGACATCACCCCGAAAAGTTATACTTTCTTATCTTGTAAGAAAACTCGCCGACTGGCGAGCCCTGCCTTTGGGCGAAGACAGAGGCGTAGTTGCCCTTATACTTTGTTCCTAAAATTTCTCACTACGTCGAATTCACTTCCAGCTGGAAATTTATACTTTCCCACAGTACAAAAAACAGACTGTGGAGAATATCTTCCCCACAGTCTGGACTTCTAGAATTAGTGAAAACTAGCTAATTAAAGTTTAATGGATTGTAGATTTAATCCCTCTCTAATGGACTTCAGCGTTAATTCGTTGGACCATTCTGGTCTATCAGGATAAGCAAACACTGAATTTGTTACAATGCCATCGAATTTCATTTCTCTTAATTTACGGTATAATGCTTCAAAGTTAATTTCGCCTTCACCAGGGTTCAAATGCTGGTGAATTGTTACGTTTGCATTCGGAGGATTCACAATATATCGTAATCCAAATCCTGCTTTATGATTAAGAGTATCAGCAATTAGAACATGAGCAAGTAAATCTCCTGCTTCTTCTAAGTGTTTCTCTACATCACCAATACCATCATCATAGAAGAAAGCATGAGCAACAGAATATACCAACTTGATCCAATCCTTATCTAGTGCACGGATCATTCGAATTGCTTCTGTATTCAACTCAATGAAATCGTTAGGATGGGATTGTAGATTCAGTTTAATACCTTCTCTTTCAAAGATTGGCATTAGCTCTTCCATTGATTTTACAAAAGCAGCTTCACTTTCAACCGGACGGCTTTTGTCACCAGCAAATTCGCTGTTCATCAAATCTACTCCTAAGTCAGAAGTGATTTCAATACAACGCTTCCAGTTTCTCACTGCAGCTTGACGTTCTTCTTCATTTGGTGAAGACCATTGTTGAACAGGAAGTACAGAAGAGATTTTAACACCAGCATCTGAACAATATTTTTTTAGATCTTTTATTAGCTGTCTATCAACCTTTGGATACTCATAAAACCAAATGAAATCTTTACGCGGAGAGAACTCCACATATTCATACCCTAATCGAGCAACTGTCTCAATTGTATCTTTTAAATTTGTATTATCACGATAATGTGACGGATCGTACGCTAAACGCATTGTAAATTTCCCCTTTCTTTAACTGTTTGGATTTAATTGTTATCTTTATCTGCAGCCTCATCTGTTCAGACTCGGAACTTCATAGACATGTTCCCTTTTTCTCCAAATAATCACTAGAGCAGTAGCTAATAACCCTAATGCTCCTGCAAAATAAAATCCTGCCTCAATTCCTAGCATGGAGTTTAATATCCCTGCAAAAAACGGTCCGCCAAAGATGCCAAGTGCGTATAACGCTTGATATCCTCCTATAGCAGTGGCTCGTTTTTCAAGTGGGATTGATTCAACAGCCATTCCCAGAAACAGAGGGAAAAGCAGCCCCAGCGAGAAGCCATTGAAGCCTTGAATAACACATAATAATACTTTTGTGTGAACGAAAGGTGTTATAAGTGTAAAGCAGGTTGTTAAAAAGAAAGCTATCTCTAAAGATCTCCACTTACCAAGAAGAGGAACCAGTACCTTTCCCATAAATAAGGTAGCGATAGCATGAGGAATCATAAATGAAAATACAATCATGCTAATATCACTCGTCTTCAGCCCAACACTCAATGCATAGGCAGGTATAAAGCCAAACATCGTCGTAAAAATGATGCTGTGGGCCAAAATAGATAAGAAAGAAATCTTGAGCAATAACGGTTCCCGCATGACGGATATTAAATCCCCTAGCTTGATCGGAGCCTTTGTCACTTCCTCTTTTTTCTCAAAAATAAGTAATGAGAGCACTAAACCTGCAATACCAATTACCCCGCCTATCCAAAAAGGAGCATGCCATCCCCATTCATCTACAATGTAGCCACTTAAACTCATACCAAGCAGCTGTGCTAAAACGACAATGAATGAGATACTGCCCATCGCACGATGAACCTCGTGACTGGCAAAATAAGTCGGATATAGCGCGGTAAAAGCAACCCATGTCGCAGCTGCAAGTCCGGCAAGCGAACGAGCTGCAAGCGCCCAGCCTAAGCTATCTGTTATAGCGAATGCGAAACAACTACACGCACTCACTACCATTCCAAAAATCATAAATGGTTTTCTTAGCTTAGTGAGATCTGAAAAAATCCCGAGCGGCAGCCGGAATAATAGCTGCATGAGCCCATAGCTTCCTAAAACAATACCCGTAAATGTGTACCTTCCTCCCAAAGACTGTACATAGGGAGCCAAGGTAGGGATATAAATAAAATGTGAAAACCAAAAAATAAAGGAAACAACCAAAAAAAGATATCTGTCTCTAATGAGACTAGGTGTACCCAATATATCACTTCCAATCCAAGTGCAATCGATTACATCAGATGATGCAATCGATTACATTCATGATTATAATCTATTTCATCTTCATTTGCAATCGATTACATCATAATTTTTTTAAATTTCGAATTATATTTGGGCATGGTAAGTTTTTTCATTATATAACAGATGAAAGTAAGAGGAACCGATGAATTTCATTTTAATACTACAGTGGTTGCAGCAACTAAAAATCTAATTCAAAAAGGGCTGTAAAACAAAAATACAGACCCAGCATCGCGACTGGGCCTTCTAAGGATGAATAACTTCGTTATTTTATAGAAGTTACATTATCTATACTGCTTTCTGATACACTTCGACTTGCAGAACGCATTAACAATACGTAGGAAACAAACCCAAAACCAATTCCTAAAAACCAAGAATACGTATACAGCACTTCTAAGACTGGAACAATTAGACCAATAAAGGATGCAACTAAACCAATAACAAGCGCAATGAGAGCAGCTGGATTCCAGCCATTCTTATAAGTATACATCCCTCGTTTTGTATAAAAAGCTGATATACTGTATTCTCGTCGCCGTACGATATAAAAGTCTGCAATCATAATTCCAGCAACTGGACCTAGCGCACCGCCGATTGCACCAAGAATATTAAAAATGGTGCCAGCATTATCAAACCAGAGCCATGGCATGAAGAAAATCGCAACTACGATAGATATCAGACCCGCCTTAACAAAGTTCAGCCTTTTCGGAAGCAGATTTACAAGATCATACGCTGGTGAAACAACATTTGCCGCAACATTTACTGATAAGGTCGCAATCAAAAGAGAAAAGGCCCCTAAAATGAGGACAATTGGATTATCAAACTGCTGCAGCAATTCTACCGGATCCCAAATTGGTCTTCCAAAGGCAATAACGGTTCCAGAGGTAATAATAACGCTCATAAGAGAGAAGATAATAGCAGTTCCTGGTAAGCCAATGGCCTGACCAACCACTTGGTCTTTTTGACTTCGCGAAAATCGGGTAAAATCCGGAATGTTTAAAATCAAAGTAGCCCATGTTCCGACGAGCCCGGTAACTGAAATCGCGAAAACCTTCCAAAACGCTGCGCCGGATAACGTTGATTTTTCCTCAAATAGCGGTCCTAATCCATCCGCTGTAGAAATTGCCCAAGCGACAAGACCAAATCCTAAAACAATAACGAGTGGTCCCGCCCAAAGCTCGAAGAATTTAACGCGCTCCATTCCGTGAGAGATAATATAAGCGTGCAGCACCCAAAACAACACAAGTGCAATTGCATCATTTAAGCCCATGCCAATTACATGATAGGAAGCGAGAGAAGCCCATCCGGGAATTAAAACCCCTAAAACAGCACCAACAGCTTTGCTGCCGGCATAGGCTTGCACGGCGAACCAGAAGATTGCCACGAACGCTCTGACTAATACTGGAATGTGCGCTCCCTTATACCCAAACGCAGCTCTCACCAATACAGGAAACGGCAAGCCGTACTTTGCTCCAGCAACACCATTTAGCCACATCGCTACAATTAGTACAATATTCGCAACGATGACCGTGCCAATTGCTTGCCATACACTCATTCCTAGTCCCAGCAAGCTTCCTGCCGTCTCGTAGGCTACGATATTATGCACCATGCCCATCCAGACTGTTGAGAAGTTGATCCAGCTCCAGTTTCGTTTTTCCTTCGCAACAGGGGCAAGATCCTCATTATAAAGATCCGGATCCAGCTCTATCAGGTTGCTCGTGTCTTCCATCGCCTTACTCAATATGACCCCTCCCTATTGTAATGGACTTGCAACTTTAGCTGCATGACACTAGGTGGCATCTCCCTCCCCTAAAAGTTATTTTTAACGCCTGCAAGGGAAAGAAATGGGCTGAAAATAATGCAATTAGATCTCTTTTACCTGTCACGTTTACTTCCCTTGTACCCCCATTCTATATATCTGATAGACAGAAGTCCTAATATATGTAAGATTTAATTACATATATTTACAAATCCATTAACAATGAGAACTCTGTGATGCTGAGTGAATAGGGAACGAGGTATTATTCAAAAGGAGACCCACTAATCAACAAGCTGCTAAATAAAGCTCCCTACATACAATAAAGGTCCTTCTATTTTGATAAAGTACAAAAGAAAATGTCCCATCCGGATTAATCAACCGGATGGGACATCTGTTGTGTACTATTCCTTTAAGCCTAAAAGGCCATCTTAACGCTTTTTACCGCGGCTTTTATTTGCTGGGGCGGCAGCTCTCCCTCTTCCCTGTCTTCCTGATGCCGCCCCCTGCCTTTGTTTATCCTGACCAGAATAACGAAAGCTTGATGAATCAGCTCTTGCCGTATTTCTTGGCTTCTTTTCTTGTTTGTTACTTGACCTTGAAGCGACCTGACCACGCTGTTCGGTTCCCGCCTTTGAAGCCCTCTTCTCACCGCGCTGATCCGTTCTTCCCCTTGAAGCAGCCTTATCACGCGGCGCGGCCTCCGCTTTCCGATTATTATTCTTGCTATGCGTTCCTGCTCCTTCTCTTTGTTCAGCCTTCTGACCCTCTATCCTTTTCCTTGGAATTACTGATTCAATTCCTTTTTCGATAGCCTCTAGCTGCTGGCGATCCTTTGGTGCAACCAGCGTAATTGCCACACCTTTCTCACCAGCGCGGCCGGTGCGGCCAATTCGATGAATATAGCTTTCCGTATCGAGCGGAATATCATAGTTAAAAACATGTGTTACACCTTCCACGTCAAGTCCGCGTGCTGCTACATCGGTCGCGATGAGATATTGTATTTCGGCATCGCGGAATTTCTTCATTACCTTCTCACGCTTTGCCTGAGACAAATCTCCATGCAACTCATCAGAATTATAGCCATGCTCTCGCAAGGCAGCCTGTAATGTGCTTGCTCTTCGCTTTGTCCGGCAGAAAATAATCGCCAAAAACGGACGATACTCATCGAGCATCTGCCTAAGCGTCGATTGCTTCGCACGATCTGTTGTTTCCACAACAAGCTGCTGGATATCGCGCAGCGTCACTTCTTCACTCTGGATACGTACATCCTTCGGGTTATTCATATATTTCTTTGCAAGCTTGCGAACCTCAGCAGGCATTGTAGCCGAAAACAAGGCTGTTTGTCTATCTGCAGGAGTCTTTCTAATAATCTCCTCCACATCCCCTAAAAAGCCAATGTGCAGCATTTGATCCGCTTCATCAAGTACCAGCATCGATACCCCTGATAAATCTATTGTACCGCGCCGTATATGGTCGAGCAGCCGCCCCGGTGTGGCAACAACAATATGAGTTGCCCCCTTTAACCTTTTCATTTGCTGCTCAACATCCTGTCCGCCGTATACAGCTAGCACATGAACACCCTCTACATGAGCGATCAGCTTTTTCACTTCGCTTGTAATTTGCACAGCCAGCTCCCGCGTCGGCGTAACGATTAAAGCTTGTACATGCGGCTCATCGCGCTTAATCCTTTCCAGCATAGGGAGAACAAACGCCAACGTCTTTCCGGTCCCTGTCTGTGCCTGTGCTACTACATCTCTTCCTTCGAGTAAGAACGGAATTGCCCATTCCTGCACTGGCGTTGGCTGAACAAGTCCGTGCGAACGCAGCGCCTTTTGCAGATGTTGACCAACACCCAGCTGTATAAAATCTGTCAAAATCTTCACTCCTTCTTATTTGGTACACACTGCAACGCCGATAAAATAACGAACATCAGCTCTTGGCTTTTCAAAGGTTACTCCTCTTTGATAATACATCTCCATACTGGAAAAATGAGTAAAGAGCTCTTCAAACTCTTTTGGTGTGAGCTGATGAACATGAAATGGCTCACTTGTGGGCATCCCCCTGCCTCTTCCAAATGGGCTAGATAAGATTAGCATCCCCCCAGGCTTTAGCATCCGATATAAGTTATCCATAAACAACTGATCATTCTGCACATGTTCAATTGTTTCAAAGCTTAAAATCGTATCGAACAGCCCTAGTTTCTCTGGAAGCTCTGGATCTAACGCATCTCCTTGTATGTACGTTACCTTTTGATGATTATATTCTCGATTTGCATACAAAATTGTTTCCTGGTCCACATCGACACCGACAATTTCATGGACCTCCCGTTTTCGGTCCTTCGCTACCATATGACAGCCGTACCCTGTCCCGCATGCAATATCCAGTACTCTCCCCTTTATGTAGGGAATCGCAAAATAATAACGGGCAATATGCTCAAGCAGCATCCCGTTCATTGGCTTCATTAGCTTCGGAATAATTCGTTCTCCAGTCCATTCCAACCTTATCACCATGTTTCCTTCATTTTCTCATGCAGAAGCCTCTATTATACAGTCTTTCTAACATCATGCATAACAGCTTCTGCAACAGTCTGTAAATCCTCTACACTTAACTCGATTTGCATTCCAATTTTCCCGCCGCTTACTACTATACTGGAAAGCTCTGCTGCACTTGCATCAATAAAAGTAGGATATAACTTCTTCATCCCGATTGGCGAGCAGCCGCCACGAATGTAGCCTGTCCACTTTTGAATATCTTTGACAGGCAGCATTTCCAGCTTTTTTTCTCCCGCTGCCTTTGCTGCCTTTTTCAAATCAAGCTCCGCTTCAACCGGAATTACGAATACATACAAGCTCTTTGTTTGCCCTTGCGTTACAAGCGTCTTATATACAAGCCTTGCATCCTTGCCAAGCTTCTTAGCTACTGATACACCATCAATCTGTCCGTCGTCATTATTATATGTCATAACGTTATATGTCAGTTTTTTCGCGTCCAATATACGCATTGCATTTGTTTTTCCTTGTGCCATTTGCTCTTCTTCCTTTTCTCTAATGGTTTATCTTTATTGTAGCCGTTTATCGAAAAATAGGCGAGAGTCCCCTCAGCCTAGTGAACTCCAGCTACAGTAACAAAATAGTTAGGAAGAAACTTTTGCAGATTTCCAGAATAAAAAGACCGAAAATTCTCAGGCAACGAACCTGATGATTCTTCGGTCTGTTATTGTCCGAGATGTTGTCGCCTTTTGCTTAGATAACTAGGAATCAGTTTATCAGACGTATTTCTATTGAAAAGATGTTTCTACTATAGTTCTTACAAGCTTCTCTCCAGCACCGCAACATTTTCTACATGCATCGTCTGTGGAAACATATCAACCGGCTGAATCTCAACCGTTTTAAATCCGCCATCCTCCAAAACACGTAGATCCCTAGCTAAAGTTGCCGGATCGCATGACACATATACAACGCGTTTTGGCTTCATCGCGATAATTGTTTCCAGCAATGCTTCATCACAGCCTTTACGCGGCGGGTCGACAACGATGACATCTGCCTGGATACCTTGCTCATACCAGTTCGGAATCACCGTTTCAGCCTCTCCAACCGCAAATTCTACGTTCTTAATGCCATTTAGCTCCGCATTGCGATTCGCATCCTCAATTGCTTCCGGCACAATTTCTACGCCGTATACATGCTTTGCTTTTTGCGCTAGAAACAGAGAGATCGTACCAATTCCGCAATAGGCATCGATCACGGTTTCTTCTCCTGTTAGCTTTGCATACTCTAGCGCCTTTTCATAGAGTACCTTCGTTTGCACAGGATTCACTTGATAAAAGGAACGGGCGGAGATGGCAAACTTTACGTTTCCGATATAATCATATATATATTCAGAGCCCCAAAGCAGCTTTGTTTTCTCACCAAAAATTACATTTGTCCGTTTCTCATTTACATTTTGTACGATCGATTTAATGTTCGGAAATGCCGTTGTGATTTCCTTAATCATCGCTTGCTTATTTGGCAGCTCATCGCTCCGTGTAATAAAGACAAGCATAATATCTCCCGTTACTTGGCCATAGCGAACCATCACATGACGGAGCGTACCTTTATGCAGCTTTTCATTGTAGGCACGAATGCCATGCTTGCTGCAAATTTGCTTTACCTTTTGAATGAGTGCATCATTTTCCTCTACCTGGATAAGACATGATTCAATATCAATAATGTCGTGCGTTCCCTGGCGATAAAAGCCAGCAACAAGGCCGCCTTCACGTTCTCCAATTGGCACCTGCGCTTTATTTCTATACAGCCATGGATGCTCCATACCAAGCACAGGATGGATTGTTACATCCTTTAGACCGCCAATGCGCGCCATCACATCTCGTACCTGCTTTTCCTTAATCTGCAGCTGCCCCTCGTAGCTTACGTGCTGCAGCTGACAGCCGCCGCATTGCTTATAAACAGGACAAGGTGCTTCTTGACGATATGGGCTTTCTTTATACAGCTCAACAAGGCGCCCAAATGCATAATTCTTTTTCACCTTAATAACCTTAACCTTTGCCTCTTCGCCAGGCAAGCCGTGCGGAACGAAAACAGGATAGCCGTTCATCTTCGCGACGCCGGCACCATCATGTGTGACATCCTCAAATATTGCATCTATATACTCGTTTTTTTCAACGGGTGGTGCCATTCTCATTGATTCAACCTCATTTTCAGTTTTATGCTGCTGTTCATTTTATCATATTTTAATTGCAAAAAGAAAACTCGCCGACTGACGAGTCCTGCTCTTGGGCGAAGACAGAGGCGTAGCTGCACCTACACTTTGTTCCTAAAATTTCCTTATGTTTCGAATTCTCTTCTATCTGGAAACTTATACTTTCTTACAGTGCAAAAAAACCGCCTCAATCAGCGGTCTTCCTTCGGTACAAACAGCTCTAAATAATGATACAAGTTTTCGAACTCCATCGGTGCATCGCCGCCATATTCTCCATCTAGATTAATCATAAGCTTTTCGGGAGTGTGTACTTTAATACGGTTGGCCTGCGTATATAAGATTTGCGGGTTATTAATATGCTCCCCGCGCAGTGCCTGTGATGCTGCTTTAATCAAGTCAGCGATGGATCCCTTCTTTAAAATAAGCAAATCAAATAAGCCATCATTGATAGAAGCATATGGAGCTACCTTTTCAAAGCCACCCACTGAAGTAGTGTTCGTAATGAGGAAAAGTGTAATCTCTTCATTTAGCACCTTTCCATCATATTCGATTTCTACATATGTCGGATGCAATGAAGGGAGCATTTCAATTCCCTTTAGGTAATATGCAAGCTGCCCTAAAACTGTTTTGAGCTTACTAGGTACTTCAAAAGTTAATTCTGTAATACGGCCGCCACCGGCAATGTTAATAAAGCATTTGTCATTGGCACGCCCAATATCAAGCGGGACCGAATAGCCATCGCAAATAATATCAGCAGCCTCTTCAATAGAACGATTAACACCAATAGCACGGGCAAAGTCATTTGTTGTACCAACTGGAATGATACCAAACTTTGGACGATGCTCAGCACCGACCAATCCGTTCACAACTTCATTGAGCGTTCCATCTCCCCCAGCCGCAATGACCACATCAAACTTCCGCTCCACTGCCTGCCTCGCCGCCTCTGTCGCATCACCTGCTCCCGTTGTAGCATGACAAGAGGCCTCGTAGCCTGCTTGTTCTAATTTCTGCAGAACTTCCGGCAAATGCTTTTTAAATAACTCACGTCCGGAAGTAGGGTTATAAATAATTCTTGCACGTTTCATCAGATTTTTCGTACAGGATACCCCGACTCCAACGAATGCGAAGGGCATAGCCCAATGAGTAATAAGTCGGGGAGGAAGCACGATTTTGCGTAGCAAAACGCTTCCTGCACTTCCTCCTTTCATTGTATAATTCGGATAATACATAGCCTTTAGGCAATTGCTAAAGGCACTCTTTTTCGTTACTTGACAACCTAAGATATAGGGTTGGCTGCAGGAATTGCGTTGCAACCTTAAAATCTTACACACAGCTCGTCTGTCCAGTGTGTGTGGAAATATGAGTACTACCATTGGATGAAGCTGTTCTATAACGTTAGCCATGCAAGCATGACTTGCATGGTTGGGTGACCGTCAACATACCCTAATGCAGAGAACACTCGAAGGCAGGAGATCAAAAAATCGTCTGTACTGCTGGTTGCTGGTTACTCGCAGGCCCCACTTTCAACTGAAGGAAGTCCCTTTAGGGAAAGTGCCGTGTCGAGTAGTTGACTTACACATCATCCTATTTACTTAGTCACTTCACGTAAGGAAAAATCCTCTAAATTTAGATGTATCATCATTATAATCATTTTGCAACTATCTTAGTATGTCTAAACAAATGTTTGATTGATCTTCCTGCAAAGATATATAAGTCTGGGATAAAGAAAACTCGCCGATTGGCGAGCCCTGCTCTTGGGCGAAGACAGAGGCGTAGTTGCACTTATACTGTAGTCCTAAAATTTCTTACTACGTCGAATTGGCTTCTAGCTAGAAATTTATACTTTCTTACAGTGTAAAGAAAACTCGCCGATTGGCGAGCCCTGCTCTTGGGCGAAGACAGAGGCGTAGTTGCACTTATACTGTAGTCCTAAAATTTCTTACTACGTCGAATTGGCTTCTAGCTAGAAATTTATACTTTCTTACAGTGTAAAGAAAACTCGCCGATTGGCGAGCCCTGCTCTTGGGCGAAGACAGAGGCGTAGTTGCACTTATACTGTAGTCCTAAAATTTCTTACTACGTCGAATTGGCTTCTAGCTAGAAATTTATACTTTCT
>JBEPZN010000032.1:0-37655 GCA_041640875.1 Ectobacillus sp.
GAAGAATAGAAAGACAGCTGGAAGTGCTGATATAACTAGCATATAACGCCAAATATGAGAAACATCGCCCAGTGTATTACCAAGAATAGCATTGAAAACAAACGCCAATAATTGTCCGCTAACAATCATCAGCTCATTTTGCGTAACCATTCGGCCCCTGCTCTCCGCAGGTGACATTTCCGCTAAAAAGGTCGGAACCGTTACGGATGCTCCACCTACAGCAAGTCCTAGCAAGAAACGGAAAAGAATCATAACCTCAACATTCGGGGCAAGAGTACATCCGAGTGTCGAACCAAAAAACAATACTGCAAGCAACAGGATGCTTTTCCGACGACCGCTATAATCTGCTAATCGACCACCGAATACCGCGCCTAATGCTGCGCCAAAAAGAAGTGAACTCGCAACAAGACCTTCCGTAAGTGAGTTAAGACCAAGTGCTTCAGACATATAAGGCAAAGCACCATTGATAACACCTGTATCATATCCGAAGAGAAGTCCTCCGAAGGTCGAGACTAGGATAATGGTACGTAAAAATGACTTTTGGTTTCCCATGTGAATTTCTCCTTCTCTTTTCTTTTAAGAAAAGCTTAATCATTTTCTACCTGCAAATTTTCGAATCTAATGAAGCATAATACAACGAGGGGGCTACAAATAGATTTTATTGAAGCTCAATCTTTAGTAACAAAGAGTACTAAAAATTCTAGTTGCTTTTAGCTTCATATGTAACTCCCTGATATCATAAGCAAGAAAAAAGTGAATCTATATCCTGTTGAATATCGCGTTTTGTACTTTACAAAGGTCTATATCATGTAAGTAACAATGCATCTTTCAGAACAGATGGTTATTCATCCATCTCAACACCCTCTTGCAATTCCCTTACACACTAAGGGGTAACGCTTACATTTTTATAACAATTATTAATCTAAAATCTTTTCCCTGATAATGAATAAACAATAGCTGTAACACGTGTTATTGTTATTATTTTAAAGATTTCTTTCAAACAATTTTCGCAGGGTTATCGATTACTCTTATTGCCAAAAAAAATATGAATATCTAGTAAAAAAATCTTTTCTGCATTCCTCCTCTGCTTTTTACACAAAAACCAAATATAAACGCTTTCACTTTTCATTAACTTAAGGTTATCGATTACCCTTGTGGTTGCTCTTATTGTATCTTGTACTTCATAAGATTTCAATACCTTTTTTGAAAAAATTTTCTGCATATTCAACTAGAGCTTATATACACCCTTCGCACAAGACGTATTCCTAAAATTTCCGACTACATCGAGTGGCTTCTAGCTGGAAATTTATACTCCTACAGTGTAAGAAACGAAAAAACAGCCCTTTTGAGGCTGTTAAATGATATAAGGCTCGAAAGTCGAAGGTAAGATCTTTTTTCTAAAGAAGAAAAACTTTTATCCTACTTGTGATCCTCCAAAATGGTTTTTGGCTGGATCAGTTCTAATACTTCCCTTATTGTCACTATCAAAAAATACCTCTACCCTATCATTGGCTTGCAATTCTAAGATAGCAGATACACTTACAGAACCACCAACAGTCGTAACTTCAGATTCTGAAGCCACAATGTCCCCATTCACTCTTATCTGTAAAATCATTGAACCTGTAGGAAGACCAAGAGGAACAAAGGAAACACTTGCGATAATGGAATACATACCATTTTCTTTGGGAATAAACGTCGATGTCATTGGATCATATTCATTCGCTACATCAAATTGTTCATTTTGGAAAAAAACTTTTACTCCTCCAGTTCTCGGAACAGTTTGACCTACGTTTTTGATAACCTCGAACGCTGATTCTCTTACATTTTTCTTTTTTTCGTCTTTCTTATGATCATAAGAGTTTAGATTCACATTAATAGCAGGATAATAGGGCTTTTGTTTCTTGTCGCGCTTAGCTTTGTGATGATTGTCATGCTTAGCTTTGTGATGATTGTCATGCTTAGCTTTGTGGTGATCATCGCACTTATCTTCATGATGATCGTCGCACTTATCTTCGTGATGATCATCGCGCTTAGCTTCGTGATGATCGTCGCACTTATCTTCGTGATGATCATCGCGCTTAGCTTCGTGATGATCATCGTACTTAGCTTTGTGATGATCATCGCACTTATCTTCGTGATGATCATCGTGCTTAGCTTCGTGATGATCATCGTGCTTAGCTTTGTGATGATCATCGTGCTTAGCTTTGTGATGATCATCGTGCTTAGCTTTGTGATGATCATCGTACTTACCTTCATAACAGTCATCATACTTATCTTCATAATAATCATTGTACTGATCTTTGCAGCAGTCATTACACTCATCTTCATAATAATGGTCGTACTGACCTTTGCAGCAGTCATCACACTCATCTTCATAATAATCGTCGTACTGATCTTTGGAACAGTCATCGTATTTATCTTCATAATGATCGTCGTACTGATCTTTGGAACAGTCATCGTATTTATCTTCATAATGATCGTCATAGTTACGTTTGCACTGATCTTCGCACCGGTCGTACTTATCTTTGTAACGGACGTACTTATGTTCGCATTGGTCTTTGCACTGATCTTTGCACTGGTCGTACTTATCTTTTTGGTATCTTAATTTATCATAATAGCTTCCCATATATTCATCTCCTTTTTGAAACCCCTCTAAAACTATATTAAAATTTATTAATTTCGTTTGTGCGTTCGTCCTTCATCTGTAAAAAAATTCTATAATGCATACTTCATGTCAAATTTCTATTCTTGAAACAGCGGTTGAACGATTGAAGCTCAGCAAATAAAAAAACGCTAGAATCAGTAATCATACTGTGCCCGTTCTAATACATTGAACAATTCCCTAAAAGTCTTACATAAAAAAAGAAAACGAGACAAAATGAGATAGATGCCTCATTTTGTCTCGTTTTGAACACTCGCTTTCTTTAAACACTTTAATCATTAGAATAGGTTTCCCTCAAAAATTTTACAGATTGAGTGATTAATGCCTTTAAAATATCAACATCAATATCTGCTGCTTTATTGATGTACACACACGCTTTTCCTATCGTATGTTTTCCAAAGTCCTTTAACAATTCTTCACGTTTTGTGTCACCCGGCGCAAAATACAAGCTGATTTTTGCTTTTCTCGGTGAAAAGCCAACCAGTGGAGCATCACCTTCGTAACCGGATGCATATTTATAATGATACGCACCAAATCCAATAATGCTCGGTCCCCACATCTTCGCTTCATACCCTGTCGTTTCCGTAAAAATATCTAATAATGTATAAGCATCTTGACGTTTTTTAAGGTTTTCGATATTTTCAATAAACTCAATCACACTACTGTCTGTTTCTTTTGTTTTTAGTTCGTACATAACTAAACTCTCTCCTTTTCTTAAGTATAGTCTTAAACATCTGGGGACAGGGGAATTAACTATATTAAAACTTCTACATAAAAAGCTCTTTCCCTCTACAACAAACCCGCCTCATTAACCACCCATGTTGCACCTTGCGGCAGCACAGATGATGTGAGAAAAAAGTTCCTTCACAGGAGCCGAGAAAGAAAATCCATAATAAACGATAAAAAAACTTAGTTATAAACAAAAGACCCTGTAAAATAACTCTGTTGATATCCCAATAAAAAAAGCTGCCAAGGCAGCCCTTCTTTATTCAATTCTTGCATCCATTAGTGTAATAAGCTACAACATTGCAATTGGTCTAGAAAATATCTTGAGTGAGAATCCATTTTATATTTGTGGGCGTAAGACCACGATACCTTTAGGTTCGTGGTAGTTTACTTATCCTGTTTACCGAACTTTGTTTCAATGAGATCTAATCCATTTTCAGCTTCATTTTCAACTACATGTTTAAGCATTGACAATTTGTTATTCCAAAATTGTTCATAAAAAGAAAGCCAATCTTTTAATTCTTTTAAGGGCTCTGGTTGCAAGCGATACAGTTTTTCCCTACCCTTATCATACGAACAAAACAATTTAATTAATGTTGCATATGCTTTTTTTTCTACAGGCATACTAAGATAAAAAACGGGTAGCGATATGAACCAGTTCCAAGAAATACAAAAACAATATGAATATTTGCGACAGTTATGGTCAGATTACTGGATTCAAGACGTGGTTTTTACGTGTCAGTGGTGGATAATGGTTGGAGTATTACTTATCTCCTTTTTTCTATGGTGGAGATTGGTGGATAAAACTCGAATAGTAGAAATAAGTATGGTTGGACTGCTTATATCTGGAATTGCTTTTATATTAGACCAAATTGGTACATCACTTGGTTATTGGACTTATCCGTATACTTTGACACCTTTAGAAAGGGACTTGTGGGCAGTTGCTGATTTTTCCATTCTTCCTTTTTTTTATATGATGATTTATCAATGGTTTGCTGAGTGGAAAATATACATGTTAATAATTATACTATTCGCATTATTCTCTGCATTTGTCGGGGAAACTATTTTTCAATGGTGGGGCATTTATTTGGTATTAAAATGGAAACATATTTACTCCGTCCCAGGCTATATTTTAATAGGACTATTTGTAAAAGCCATTATTCAAAAGTTACATTCGCTTGAGGCGCAATCCAAGAAAAATGTATAAATTTGATACTAAACTGGACATTCTTGAAGGCATTGACTGAAATCCAGCATTCACCTGCCTTAAAGAAGAGTGAAATTCCCACCTATTTTGAATGTACAATGCCCTTTGCTCACATATGTAAAGGGCATTGTGCATGCATTCACTTCCCAAGTACACCGCTTTCATCTCTTCAATATAATACAGGCTTCTTCCACTCTGCTAACTTTACTCATTTATATATGTTTCAGCTCCGCCATATCTCGTTTCCACTGATATACAACCAAAAGTTAAAAATTTATCGGGATAGAAAATACATTACAGTAAAAAATAGGAAAAAGGATATAACTGGGAGGGAAAGCAATGTCTTCAAAACCGAAGGAAGAATGCGGGGTATTTGGCGTATTCAATCATCCGAAAGCAGCTGATTTAACATATTACGGACTTCATGCTCTTCAACATCGCGGTCAGGAAAGTGCAGGAATTGTAGCTAGTAATGGTAAGACATTTAAGCATCACCGCGGCATGGGGTTAGTGACCCAAGTATTTACACGTAACATTCTTGATGGATTGCATGGAAACATGGCAATTGGTCATGTTCGATACTCGACTTCTGGTGAAAGCCTATTGCAAAACGCACAGCCGCTTGTATTCAAATACATTGAGGGGGACTTGGCTGTCGCCCATAACGGCAACCTAGTTAATGCAAGAATAGAGCGAAATGTATTGCAACAGCAGGGGAGTATTTTCCAAACAACAACTGATACAGAAATTATCGCTCACCTTATCGCCCGCTCTAAGAAAAAGCACTTTGGCGAAGCTGCGCCTGATATTCTTACGCGAATTGATGGTTCCTTCGCCCTGCTGATTATGACAGAAAAACAAATGCTAATCGCTCTAGACCGTCATGGTTTGCGCCCTCTCTCTCTAGGGAGAATCGGCGAAGCTGTCGTCGTTGCCTCAGAAACATGTGCTTTGAATGCGGTGGACGCCAAGTTTTGGAGGGATGTGGAGCCTGGAGAATGGCTTCTTCTTGACGAAAACGGGATCCAAACAGGACGATTCGCCCCAAAGGAAGAGCTGTCTCTTTGTTCTTTTGAATTTGTTTATTTTGCGCGGCCTGATAGTATTATTCAAGGAAGGAGCGTCTTATCTATTCGAAAAGAATTAGGTCAAATTCTAGCTAAGGAACATCCTACACAAGCGGATGTGGTTGTCGCTGTACCTGATTCAAGCATCCCAGCCGCTATAGGCTTTGCCCAACAATCCGGAATTCCTTATGAAATGGGGTTAATCAAAAATCCGTATACAGGGCGCTCATTTATTGAGCCGACCCAAGAACTGCGTGAATTAGCCGTCCGCCTTAAATTAAGTGCCGTTCAGGAAATCCTGGAAGGAAAAAGGGTAGTGCTTGTCGATGATTCCATTGTAAGGGGCACAACAAGCAAGCGAATTGTCCAGCTCATCCGGCAGGCAGGCGCCAAGGAAGTCCATGTACGTATTAGTTCGCCAATGGTACGAAACCCTTGTTTTTATGGAATTGATATGCCAACAAGAGAAGAGCTGTTTGCCAATGCGCTTGAACATGAACAAGCGATGGGCCAGGCTATCGGAGCTGATACATTGGCTTTTTTAAGTACCGAGGGGTTATTAGAGGCAGTAGATGTGAATCTTGCAGAAACCAGCACTCGATGCATAGCCTGCTTCAGCGGGGCTTACCCGACTAAACTGTATCTAGAGTAGCTGATCCATGCAAAACGGCATATTTCTATTTCTTATGCCAGTTCGTCTTTCCATATAAAGGTGGAGATAAGTGCGCATACATAATGTTTATACGTATCCCCAAAAAGGGGATACGTATAAAGAAAACTCGTCGAGTGGCAAGCCCTGCTCTTGGGCGAGGACAGAGGCGTAGTTGCACTTATATTTTGTTCCTAAAATTTCTAACTACGTCGAATTGACTTCCTGCTAGAAATTTATACTTTCCTACAGTGTAAACTAATCAAATCCCTATGCATCCATATCCCTCGGGCAAGTGAGGAAGAGATCTTCTTATCCAAAAACCTTTCCTTATATGAGTAGCAAAAATTACGGATGCATGTCATTACCTTATAATGGTCATCATTTTAGGATAAACGAAATCACTCTTCTCTCATTATATGCCGTAACATACTGACAGCTTCATCTTTTTAGCTTGACTATCCAAGCAGGTTAACTATTTATATACAGGGAGTTCAATAGAAAAGCATGTTCCCTTTCCCTGTTCACTTCTTACACTCATCTTTCCGTTCATTCGATTTATAATATTAAACGACACCATCATCCCTAGCCCTGTACCTTTTTCCTTTGTTGTGAAATAAGGCTCTCCTAGTCGCTGAATTTGTTTCTCCGTCATTCCCTCTCCTGTATCACGAATATTAATTTGTATTATTGGATAGTAGTAGACGAGAGATATCTGTAGTGTCCCGCCATTCGGCATCGCTTCTATACCATTTTTAAAAATATTCATTAAACATTGCTCAAAAAGCTTTCGTTCTCCTAGAACAAAAGGGTTCTCGTGATCCGGCCTTTGCAAATCGATTTGTACTGTATTCATATTAGCTAAAGGAGTAATTACTTTTACAGCGTGATGAATTTCCTTATAAACATCTATCTTTTCGCTTCCCTTAGCCTCTGGCTTTGCATACGTTAAATAATCACTAATGATTTCTACAGCTCGATCCAACTCTCTCACCGCGATATTTAAGTAATCCGCCCTTTTATTCGCCGGTATGTCCTCATGCAACAACTGCATAAACCCTCTGCTTACTGTTAATGGGTTGCGAACTTCATGGGAAATGCTCGCTGCTAAGTGACTTACAACCTCTAATTTCTCTGCTTTTACTAATGCCTGTAATAAATCTAGAATCTTTCTGACGCTCTCCCAAAGAATCATAACAATCAACATGGCTCCCATATTAATAGCAAGAATCGACAATTGAATATGAACTGGGACTTTAATATTTAAAAGTTGTGTTATTATAATGAAAAAGATTGCTTCTAAAACTGGAATAAAGACTACATTTAGCAGCATTCTTTGTTTTACTGCCATTTGCAAATAACGTTTTGCTAAGACACTTAGGAGAATGGTCAACAAAGGATACATGATGAGTCCAACATAAAAACCGGTTCCCCCAACGAAAAAACGAATCACTAGCATTAACACCATTAAAAAAAATCCAAATCGATATCCTCCGTATAATATCCCTAAAATGAAGGGGATACGCCGAAAATCTATCACAAATCCTTCATATATATGGGCTGGAAAAGACATACAAAGAACCATAGAAAGAACCGGGAAGATCATGACAATCCAATCTTTTAAATGTTCAAGCTTCCTCGTGTATTTTAATAAATAAAACATTTGGACTATAAATAAGGGTAGGAGAACGAATAAAAAATTAACGAGTAAATCCTTTACCACAACATTCATGACTTCACCATGCTTTCCACTAAAAACTATCTCCATTCATTGTTGTCACCGAAAGATTTTTATAACTGTTACGTTTTAACATCTATTATATGGGAAATAACAATCAATTAATTAAAATCCTTCTAACACTATACCTACTTACTTTCAAGTGACTTTCCCTCTGGAAGATATTATACCAAACAACAGTATATTATCGTTTAGCTTTTTAACAGCCTTGTAAAATCCTATTTTATTTTATTTTTTGTCTCATGTATATCATATTCATCACTTTGTAGAAAAAAAGTACAGTTCATGTGCTCCATAACTGACCAAATTGCTTGGCAATGAGTAGATAGTTTACTGCCCCTGCTCTGTAAAGTTACTAAATCCTTACAAAAACTAAAAGCCTCCACTTCCACGCTGACGCGGCTTGAAGTGGGGGTATAAAAACAGTTTGAATAAATCTAACCAAATCTACTCATTTTAGCTTTTGATGAGTAGATTTTTTATGATTGAGAATTTGGTAAGTTTATCATAAAACGGATAAAGAAACACCAGTTCGCTTTTGAGAAGGTGAGGAAATGAGTCTCACGTATAACAAGAAGGTTCCCGTGTTTTTTACAAAAGAAGAAGAACATATTTTAGATGGGCAAAGTAAAATTTGTAATTGGTTGTATAATCAATTGTTAGCTGCGTGTCAACAAGATGATAAAGAAAACAATCGTGCATTGAAATTACTAGAAGGTCGAAATTTACGGAATTATGGTGTTTCATTAAAAGAGAAGCATCTTTTTTTACATACCGTGTTTTCATCCGTGCTAAAAGACCCTGCTGAACGATTGGTAAAAGCCTTTCAAAGTTTTTTCAAGGGACATACAGGCTATCCGAATTTTAGAAGTTGGAAAAAGAAATGGTATAGTTTGATCTATGATGAGCCTAACAAAGGCTGGGCACTGCAAAGGGAGGGAACCGCACTTTCCATTTCATTAGGAAATATACCGAATATGCCGAAAGAAAAAGGGAAAAAGAACCCTTCTATAATCGGTGCTCTAGGTGAAAAAATAGAGTTACAAGAAGGAGAAGTGTTGAAAACTCTTCGAATTTGTAAACAACAGGGAAATAAGTTTTACGCGATTTTCACTGTAGAACGTTGTTCCCAAGAAGAACTAGTATTTAAAAAGGCGATGTCTGCCTATCGAAAGGAATGTAACGTAGCCAAAAAAGAAAATAGGAAAAAACCTGAAAAACCAAAGTTAGAAGAAAAACAAACGGAGATTCCGAAAGATGTTTCATGGATTGCACTTGACCCCAATCATAAGAACTTCTTTGTTGGAGTGGATCACAAAGGGAATTCTGTTGAATTTCAAAAACTTCAAATGATTAAGTATTGGGATATAACCATTGACAAGTTAAAGTCCCTTCGAGATGTCTGTGAAAAGAAATATCGAAAGAGAAAAACAAAACATGGAAATGTTTACACCGCACATAGCCCCCGTTGGAATCGCTTCAATCACGCATTAAACATTGCGTACCAGAAACGTCGAGAACAAATGAAGACGGCATTATACTCCATCGCACACGCCTTATACAGAAGATATGACCTTGTGATCATTGGCGACTATACGCCGACAAACGGAACAGCCCCTTTTGACAACATGAAACGAAGCATGCTGAACCAAGAAAAAATAGGTGAGTTCCGAAGAATCCTGGAATGGGTTGCGAATAAGCTACGAAAACACTACTTACTCGCCAATGAACACAATACAACAAAAGAATGCTGTGTATGCGGTCATATGGAGAAAAAAGAACCGAATATCCGAAGGTTTGTTTGTGTAAGCTGCGGAACTGAAATCTTAAGAGATAACAATTCCGCTGTGAATATTGGGAAAAAAGTTGGGTACTCCCTTCGTGTTCCTGCGTACAAACATAAACTAAACAGCTTTACCTATACAGGAGAAGCGAAATTCGGACAGAAGGTTGTATGGGTAGAAAATAATTTGTAATTTCCTTGCTTAGGCTAGTTAGGAGTGTCAGTGGCACGTTTGGACTAACTACACTTGTGATGACATGCTCTCCCATTCGAGAGCGGGATCGTGCTCATTTGCACTTGAACACATGTCGTTCCGCCAACAAGACCTTTACGCTGCAACACGGTCTTGATTTGGGGATAAGATGAATACTCAGGCGTAACATTCTATTCAAAACTGCCTATTTAGGTAGTTTTGAATAGAATTGACGAGGAAAATCAAAGCGGCTGCTATCGAATTCCTATTTATTTGCAATTTGATGAATAAACCTTTCGAAAGCATGTTGTCCTTTCTCATCCCGTTTAAATACACCGGCATGCTCTAATATTGTTGCGAATACAATCCCAATCTCTTCTTTTAAAATACCCAGTACATTATCCTGCGCTAGTTCTGGATGTTTTTCCTTTATCTTTCTCGCCCACTCTGCATGCTTTACAATTTCCTCTTGTTCTATAATCTGTGCTTCAAAGGAATCTGAAATGATTACCTGCGCCAGTTCCTGCATTTCGTCTTTTAAGCGCCCTGGCAAAACAGCAAGTCCCATCACTTCAATAAGCCCAATGTTTTCTTTTTTTATATGATGGACCTCTGCATGTGGGTGAAAGATGCCAAGTGGATGTTCATCATTTGTGCGATTATTGCGAAGCACTAAGTCTATTTCAAAAACACCCTCTCGCTTTCTAGCAATAGGTGTAATTGTATTATGCGGTGTTTGATCCGTAAATGCGAAAATGCCGACTTCTGGATCGCTGTACGCCTTCCATTGTTGTAAAATGTAATCAGCTGCTTCCACAAGATCATGATAATCAGCCGCTTGCAACCGAATAACAGACATAGGCCATTTGACAATACCCGCCCGAACATTTGGAAAACCTTGAAGAATATATTCCTTCTCAATTGCTGCTCTTGCCATCGGAAAATCATGGTGGCCGCCTTGGAAGTGATCATGTGTTAAAATAGAACCGCCTACGATTGGCAAATCAGCATTTGATCCAAGAAAATAATGCGGAAATTGTTCCACAAACTGCAGAAGACGTACAAAGGTATCCTTACTTATTTTCATTGGTATATGCTCTTCAGCTAACACAATAGCATGCTCATGATAATAGACATATGGCGAAAATTGCAGAAACCATTGTGCTCCTCCCATATCAACAGGCACGATGCGATGGTTCTGCCTAGCTGGGTGATTCACACGTCCGGCATACCCGGCATTCTCCTTACAAAGCAAACAACTCGGATAATCACTTTGCTTGATATGTTTGGCCGCTGCAATAGCCCTTGGATCTTTTTCAGGCTTTGATAAATTAATAGTGATTTCCATACCTCCATATTCCGTCGGAGCAATCCACATCTCATTTTTTGCGATGCGATCCGTGCGAATATAATGGACATCTTTCGAAAACTGATAGAAAAACTTCGTCGCAGCCTCCGCTCCTTCTCGCTCATAACATTCGTAGAAAAGACGGTTCATCTCAGAAGGAAGCGGTACAAAACATGCCATAATCTTTGTATCTAGCAAATCCCTGTATGTAACAGTATTTGCTTCTAAACGGTCGTTCTCTGCCGCCCAGTCCAATATATTTTCTAAAATTTGAACAGGAGTGTCAAGCTGCTCTTCCTTTATCTCAACTGCTGTAAAATCATCAAGTCCAAGCACTTCCAACATCTTATTTCGAACAACATCCACATCCCACTTTGTGATAAGATGCTTGTTCAAGCCAAATTGGAGTAGTCTTTCTATTTGCTCATAAATTTTAGTAGCCAAATCTCATCGCTCCTTTCCCTAAAAACCTTTAGTTGACGTTCTCTTTGCTGTAACCGGCCGGATGCTTTTGGAACCAACTCCAAGCGCTTTGGATCATTTGTTCAAGTGATGTATAACGCGGATACCATCCTAATTCTGTTACTGCCTTTTCAGAAGAAGCAACAAGCCTTGCTGGGTCTCCAGCACGTCTTGCTACTATCTCCGCCGGAATAGGATGATTTGTTACCTTACGCGCTGCAGCTACTACTTCTTTTACAGTAAAACCATTTCCATTCCCTAGGTTATAAGTGCCGCTTACACTATCACGGCGCAGCTTCTCGATTGCTAAAATATGCGCATCCGCCAAGTCTGTTACATGGATATAATCACGGATGCACGTTCCATCATGCGTATCATAATCGTCACCAAAGATATTGATTTTTTCACGCTTTCCTAACGCTACCTGTAAAACGATTGGGATTAGGTGCGTTTCAGGTGTATGGTCCTCTCCTAGCTTCCCGTCCATATGAGCACCTGCCACATTAAAGTAACGCAGCACAACATGTTTAATGCCATACGCCTGCTCTGACCATTTTAACATTTTCTCAATCGCCAGCTTCGTTTCCCCGTATGGATTTGTTGGTTCAGTCAGGGTCTTTTCTACGATAGGAGATTCTTTTGCTTCACCATACGTTGCCGCAGTGGAAGAAAAGACGATATTCTTCACGTTATGCTTTACCATGGTCTGCAGCAGACAAAGGGCACCGTTTACATTGTTATCATAATACTTGAGCGGATTTTCTACACTCTCGCCCACAAGCGAATCTGCTGCAAAATGCACAACCGCTTCAATCTCATTGTTTGCAAATACTTCATCTAAAAAATTGGTATCGCGTAAATCTCCAATATACAGCTTGGCACCTTCTAGAACTGCCTCTCTATGTCCCGTTTGCAAGTTATCCACAACAATTACGTCTTCCCCTTTGTCTAACAGCTCCGAAACAGTATGACTGCCAATATATCCAGCTCCGCCGCAAACTAAAATCGCCATAATAATTATCCTCCCTTTTTCATTATCTTACGAATGTAAGCTCGCTTGCACCGCCGCCTACTTGTACAACATAAAAGTCCGCTGTTAAACCCGTTTGTTCCGTATATATTTTTCCTGTGTGTTCAATAAATGAATTAATTCTATCGTTCTGTACAATACTGATTGTACATCCCCCAAAGCCGGCGCCTGTCATGCGTGAACCGATAGCGCCTTCTTGTGCCCATGCAGCTTCTGCTAATGCATCCAGCTCTTTTCCTGTCACTTCGTAATCATCACGCAAAGATTCATGGGATTGTTTCATAAGTTGACCAAATCCGATTAAATCGTTTGCTTGCAGGCAGCGCACCGCTTCCTTTGTACGTGCATTTTCATAGACTGCATGCTTTGCACGCTTACGGTCTGTTTCATTTTGAATCAAGTACTTATATTGTTCAAATAATTGTGGGCTCAATTCACCTAAAGATGCAATCGTAAGCTCCTGCTGCAGGTCCTTCAAAGCTCGTTCACACTCACCGCGGCGTTCGTTATACTTAGAATCCGCCAAGCCTCTTTGCTTATTTGTGTTGGCGATAACTAAGGAAGCTCCCTCCATTGCAATAGGGCTGTACGTATATTGTAATGTTTGACAATCCAGCAAAATTGCATGCTGCTCTTTTCCCATCCCAATGGCGAACTGATCCATAATTCCGCAGTTTACACCAATAAATTCGTTTTCTGCTTGCTGGCTCATCTGAACCATACTGATCATATCAACTCCTAAATCGAAAAGTCCGCTTAATACAACCGATGTCGCCAACTCGATAGAAGCGGAAGAAGAAAGACCTGCTCCGTTCGGAATGTTGCCATAGAACAACACATCGAAACCGCTTTCAAATTTGTAGCCATTCTTTTGAAACGTATCCATAACACCTTTTGGATAGTTAGCCCAACCGTGCTGCTGCTCATAAACTAAATGTTTTATTGAAAATGTGATAACATCTACATTCTTAAAATTCATCGAATACATTCTTACTGTGTCATCATTACGCTTTTTCGCAATCGCATATGTCCCGATGCTTAATGCACAAGGAAAAACATGTCCGCCATTATAATCTGTATGCTCCCCAATCAAATTCACACGTCCTGGTGCAAAAAAGGCGCGAATTTGTTCATCTGTTGTATGAAAAACGTTCGTAAATTCTTGCATGAGGTTCTCTACCATTGTTTCATCCCATCCTTTTACGCTGTATATTATTTATGCCTTCATTTTACGGTTCTATTTCATATCCCTCAATGGTAAAATAAAAAGGTGAAATAGGTAGTTTCTTGCTTTTTTTCTACAACAAGCATAAAATTGATATCGATTCGAGAGTCTCATCCTTTCAAACGCTATAAGAAACCTTATAAAAAAACAAAAGAACGCAAAACATAAAGAATTTTTTAAGAAAGAAGGTGAAAATTTGCTCTCAAAATTTCCAATAACAGATTACAGTATTTTTGCCTATCGGTTTTTAGAGGAGACAACGAATGAAGCTGCGCAAATGTGGTCTGTCGGATGGGAGAAGCAAACCTCTCCGCTCTACAAATGGAGTGGCCGGAATCGAAAAGAGGCAGAAAAATACATTTTTCAGTACACTGTTTCCGGCTATGGGATGATTGAAATCAATGGGAAAGAATATAAATTAGATGCTGGAAAAGCTTTTCTTATTAACATCTCCGGTGATCACCAATATTACTTGCCGAAAGACAGCGAACACTGGGAATTTATTTTTATTACACTGTACGGAACTCATGTAGAAAAGTGCTGGAACTCCATTCAGAATCAGCATGGTTTTATTGTTCCTTTTCATCCTGAATCCAGTCCAATCCAGCTTCTTGTTCAAATCTTTCAAGAAGCCAGTGAAAAGAAGATCACAAATCCCTTTCAGGCTTCAAGCCTATCGTACCGTTTTATCATGGAGCTATACCAATATGTAAAAAGTCTAGATACATCAACAGAGGATTGGCCAGAAAACATTCTAAACGCTGTTTTATTTGCCCGCAATCATTTTCAAAAAGAAATCGGACCTGATGAAATGGCGGAAGCAGCAAATTTATCCCGTTTTCACTTCAGTCGTTTATTCAAACAAACAACTGGCATAACACCCATTCAATATTTGACCAAAATCCGTATTACCAAAGCTGCCGAACTGCTGCATCAAACAAAATATTCGGTTGAAGAAATCGCTACAAATGTCGGCTATGCGAATGCAAACTATTTAACAAAGGTGTTTCGAAAAACAACCGGTATGACACCAGGCCAGTTTCGCAAAAGCAATCAAGCGCTAGGAAATAATCTATTGTTATAACGCCCAAAAAGCTTAATGAACACGTCATTAAGCTTTTTTATCTTTGAAAATCTCTAATGTTACTGATCCTGATTCATACATAAAGGTGAGCTTCTTACCTGGCACCATCAGATTTTCCAATACATCCTTTGCGGTTTGCAGCGCAAGCTCCATACGTAATGCTTTTTCTTTTTCCTCCTCAGTTGAGTCTTCCAGATTTAATAGCTGAAGTGCTCTCACCTTCTCCAGATACTGGTCAACACTCTCATATACATCATCGTAAATCGTCTCAATCTCTTTTCTCATACTCTCACAATCCTTACCTTGCTGCTGAACAATTATTATCCTTATCATAAATGAATTAAGGGTCAGAAACAATAAAGAAAACTCGCCGATTGGCGAGCCCTGCTTTTGGGCGAAGATAGAGGCGTAGTTGCACTTATACTGTATTTCTAAAACTTCTCACTACGTCGAATGGTCTTCCACCTAGAAATTTATACGTTCGTAAAGTGGAACAAAGTACATATAAAATTTGCTTTATGAGCCGGTCTATTTGTCTGTCAATCCTTATATGTCCTTAGATACTCCTTACATTAAACGTGTATTTTTGTTATAATGTTTGCATGAGGGCTTTTACGGCCTCCTCATTAGTAGCATCTACCCTATTTGCTTTGGTCGGCTTTGGGTGGATGCTTTTTATTTTACTTCTTTGTCCATTCCTTAGACCCGCTGCTGATGCAGAATGGAAAAGGGGGCTTATCACATTAGATAGAAACTAGCCCTATCCTTTTGCTTACAGGAAGATAGTTCTTTCATCCTCTCATTAAAGGAGTATATTGGTTTCTAAACGAATTATTAATCAGTGAGGTGATGGAATTGAAGAAGAACATTGCAATAAACGGTATTGTTACGAACGTCAATATGCCCCACGATGAATTTTGGGAGTTATTCGTATGGTGGGTAGAAAGTAATGGATGGGAATATAACGGGACGACCAATGAAGTCGATAACTCGAACGAAACAGAATCATCTCCCCTCCCACCACTTCAACCCTAACGGCACCATATTCTTGAGTTTTCGAAACATACAGCTGCTTTTGATCTATAAGCAAAAACAAATACAGTCCCGCCGCAAAGTCTTTTTTTGTAAAGAAAATGCGCTGATTGGCAAGCCGTTAGGCGAGGACAGCAGCGTAGTTGCACTTACACTTTGTTCCTAAAATTTCCCGCCACGTCGAATTCGCCTCAGGCCGGAAATATATACGTTCTTACAGTGCAAAAAAGCTTTGCGGCCTTTTTTATATTACTTGAAACTTCTTCCCATTCAACCGCCGTTCCTTTTTCAACAGATCCTGTCTAATTTCAAATGTTTGTACACCATCTTCTCTTTTTTCAATAATATCCATTAGTCTTTCTATATCACCAAATGAATATTTTCTTGTTCCTCTTTCTGTACGTTTCGGAAAGATTAGCTCTCTTTCTTCGTAATAACGGATTTGTCGTTCAGTTATTCCTGTTATTTTGCTAACATCACCAATTGAAATAACTTTTTTATCTTTATAGGATATAGCTTGTACTGACATGACTGTCCACTTCCTTTATATTAAGATATTTTTGTAAAACAATATTAAAATTCGCTTCCCAGAGTTATTTTTCCACAGGTAGAGATAGTAGACTCCTCCAATTAGAGCTTCCCTTATCCTTTATTTCTAAAGAGGATGTTTTAATTCTGAGACCATGGTGTGGCCTAGAAATAGAAAATGAATAACAATATTCTTCTTCCAGATTCTTCACCTCATCCTCTATGCGTAATATCTTCTCAGACAATGCTCAACATGGATAAGTATAAGACAAGCTGAATCTATCTGTATGTCGAAATGAGACTTGTATTTGTGACGACTTTGTGACAAATACATAAATTAAAGAAAACTCGCCGATTGGCGAGCCGTTCCTTTGGGCGAAGACAGAGGGGTAGTTGCACTTATACTTTGTTCCTAAAATTTCTCACTACGTCGAATTGGCCTCCAGCTAGAAATTTATACTTTCTTAAAGTATAAAGAAAACTCGCCGATTGGCGAGCCGTTCCCTTGAGCTAAGACAGAGGCGGAGTTGTACTTATACGGTATCCCTAAAGCTTCCTACAGTGGAACAGCTCAGCTAAATTTAACAGGCGAACAGTTCAGACAAAGATATATTCTATCATTCTCCCACTGCTCTAACCGCTTCTAATATTGTTTTTCATACTATCTATGTTTAGGTAGCGTAAATACTAGCCGGTTAGGTCATTCTTACGAGAAGTTCAAATCCAAGATCATATTATTCCTAAATTTAATATTAAAAGCGCTTACATAAATATGTATATCTTTCTCTCTAACCCTAAAAGTTCGATACTAATATGTATAAGTCTAACGTAAACAATTAACCTATGAAAACTACTCTTGTCAAACATCTCTCTTGTAGATAAGGGACTTTCATGTTTAGCTGTATTACTGATTATATTTATAAAACCCGTTTCATTTACACCTACAATAGACGTAAATTTTTAAAACACTTACATTAACCGATAACGAGTTGATATTTATGAATCTATATCAACACTAAAAAACTAAAAATTCAGAAAACAAAACATAAGAACAGGCTAAATATTCTATGTTTTGAAGTGCTTGTATAAAAGGAATCCGGTATATAGCTGCATAGTCCATCCTTTCAAATGCCTATTTTAAAACGAGAAAGTGCGCAGGAAAATTTAAACAGGTTTGCTTCCGCTACTTATAACCTATGGAATGTCCTGAAATACGGCTTAAATACAAGCAATAAGAATGTAAAACCTAATCATGTACTGCAATATCTCTGAAGTTCTTGCACTCAAAAATTAAAGGTTTTGAACACCCATTTGTATTAACTTCGATTTTACACCAGCAGTCCATTCATCATTAAACCCTTCAGGATCTCCTTTATCCCCAACAGGTGCATAAACCCTTCCAATTTCTTCAACCGTAAGAAGCCCTTGGTTTGCATATACATTTCGAAATAACCAAGATGTATACATAATACAGTCTTCAATAGAGGAAAATTTTGCGTATTCCCCATGATCTGCCGTTCGCACACACCCTACCTCCCCGTAATTAGGATACACTTGCTTCACTGCACGAAGAGAATCAGGACTCATACATCTCATACCTGATGTATTATTTCTTTCATATAAAGCATAAGACGTACCATTTCCACTCTCCTGCATAAGTACAGCCGTCAGGAAATAGGGATGAATGGAAAATGTTTTAGAAGCCTTTAGTACAACGTCAACGAGGTGCGGCTTACTTGCAAATAAATTCCCATATACTCCTCCTTCACCATCTAGTCTAGGTTTAATATCTGTCCTAGTTAGGGCTTTCATTATGATCTCCCTGGCATGAATATCCGATTCTACAACATGTGTAATGGAGAATTTTTCTGGCTCCTTATATGTTTGTACAGATGTTTCTTGGGTTGCCGCCAATTGCACCGCAACTTCATCATCGAATTTGTCACTGGGCAGAGTTCCGTATAGTCCAGTAGATAACACCACACCGGAAATCAATATGTTTACTTTCTTGGATAGTACCGATATATGCTGCATATGTTGCCCCCCTAGTTTCAGATATTGGTGTAAAGATATACATCAATGACTTCGCTAAAGTTATGTATTTCAAAACATACCTAATAAAGACCCTTTTTTACATATTAAGGGTATTCATCAATAACAGAAAGCGTTGTAAATGTATTGTTAACTAAATGTAATTTTTGTTATCATTATGGTAATTGAAATTAACATACTTTTTATAGACAAATACATTACTTATATGAAACTAATCCTTTCTCAGTCTACATATTTTTCTGAAATAAACGGTAGTCAATCCACAAACCGGCATTAAAAAAACGGAGAAAAATTATTCTCCGTCAGACACTACGATTTCATAACCTGATTGCTTCGGTCCATTTTCGTATACTTCAGGCGTTACGATGTAATACGTTTCGCCATTGTTATTCGTAATCACGATTTCGCTTGGACTTTTATCTACTTTTGCTTCCATTAGATTATCGTATGGAATACCTAGTAATTCCGTTAAGTTAATAGACATGCTAACACCTCCTATTGCGAGTGATTGTAACAGAATTATGCAAAAAATTAAAGAGGATTTTTAATAAATCATACAATTTGCTGTCACATAGACCGAATATCCCTGTAATATAGATTCACAAACAAGAACAGCTAACCAGTTCCTTTAGCCAATATACAGTACCAGCAAATGTTAGCAAAATAATCTACATTCAATGAGTTTCAGGGGCAGGAATTGAACTACCCCCACCTACTCATTGGGCTACGCCCTTCTCATTCCTTGAGGAAGGGGACTTCTTTTCAGAAAATCTGTTAAAAAAGGAAAGCTCCTTGCTACAGGAGCTTTTCTCTTTTACAATGCTGTGTTTGTTTCCTTCTGCATTCGCTGCTGCTTCGCCTTTTTAAAATGAAGCAATTCATATACAACCGGAATAACAACCAGTGTTAACAACGTTGCAACACTCAATCCTCCAATAACAACAACGGCAAGGTTAGCGGAAACAAGACTGCCCATTTCTGATTTCTTAAATAGTAATGGCAGCATAGCACAAATAGTCGCAACTGCGGTCATGAGGATTGGGCGCATGCGTGTTGCGGCAGCGTCAAGAATCGCCTCGCGAATCGTCATCGTAGTCTCATTTTTCTTCACTCGATCCAGCAGTACAATAGCGTTTGTTACAACAACTCCAATGAGCATTAATGCTCCAAGCAATGCGGTCGGATCTACCGCGATGCGGCTAATTAACAATCCTAAAATAGCACCGATAGCCGCAAGTGGCAAAGAAAAGAGAATCGCGATAGGAGCGCGTACTGTTTTAAATGTGATAACCATGATTAAAAACACAATACCGATGGAAGCAAGCATTGTCATGAATAAATCAGTGAAATCATCAGCCTGCTGCGTACTCGCACCGCCTACAAATATCTCCACTCCCTCTGGGAAGTCCATACCTTTTCCTTGTTTCTCCCCGAACAATGCTGTATTGATTTCTGTAGAGATAACAGATAACTGATCAGCTTCTACCGTTGCCGTCACACGAATATAGGAATCTCCATCTTTATGAAACACGTTTGTTGGCTGTTCTTCCTTTTTAAGTGTGGCAATTTCTGAGACAGGAATAGTGCCTTCCGGAGTTACAAGATTTATATCTTTCAAATCAGATTCCTTGTTCGGATCTAAAACTGGCTCTAACAGAACAGGTGTCTGTTGGTTATCCACCATAATCGTTCCCATTGGCATTCTATTAAACATTACGGCCAGCTGTTGTGCGACTTGCTCTGCCTTTGCTTTAGATGGATCAACTACAAAGGAGTATACTGTTTTCTTCTCCTCTTGATTCGTTTCAACAGCCTCTACGCCTGCTATATTCGCTATTTTATCTTTAATATCCTTGGCAGCAGTTTCTAGATCGCTTAGCTCTTCACCGACAACATCAATTGTAATTTGCGGCCCGCCGCTCCCTGTCAGAGAGCCTGCTCCTGCCGTTAGTTTAGCACCAGAGTAATTTCCCTTTTGCTCTTCAACTTTCTTCGTAAGTGCTTCGGAATCAACATCACTGTTTAAAATCAGCATATAGCTTGCGTTTGTAGGAGAACCAATTTCACCATATTTGGCAGCATCTGCACTGTTGCCAAGCTGTGTAAACAAGTACTTCACATCATCTTGGCCTAGCAAAAATGTTTCTAGCTTTTTCGTATTATCTTTCACAGTCTCAATAGGTGTATCATTCGGATAGCTTAACGTTACTTGCATAAAATCGACAGTCGATCTATTAACCGTTCCTTTTGGCATCGTGAAGTAAGCACCGATGGAACCTGCGAACATAACAAATGAAGCTAAGAGTATAATCCATTTATGATTGAGCGACCAACTCAGCAAACTTTTAAATCTAACTGCCGGTTTATGCTCTTTTAGTTTTGCGTTTTTCAAAAGCCCCGCGCTCATAAGCGGAACAACAGTTAATGCAACGATAAGAGATGTAAGTAAGGAATACGTAATCGTCAGTGCAAATGGCAGCACTAAATCCTGTAAGTCACCGTTCACAAGACCAATCGGCAAAAAGACAGCAACTGTCGTTAACGTAGAAGAGGTAATGGCTGCGCCAACCTCCTTTGTTGCATCCATTATAAGCTCTGCTGTAACTTTCTCGCGCTGAGCTCGGTGGAAAATATTTTCAATGACAACGATGCTATCATCTACTAGCCGCCCTACCGCTACAGCTATACCACCCAGTGTCAATATATTTAAAGTAATGCCCGACTTAGCAAGCAAGAATAACGTCAAACATAAAGATAGCGGGATTGAAACAATTGTGATAAAGGTAGAACGGATATTGCGTAAAAATATCATAATGACAATAGTAGCAAATAAAGCCCCTAGCAGTACTTCCTTCATCATGCTGTTGACGGAATTCTCTACCATATCAGCCGTTGCCAAAATAACGGTTGCCTTTACGTGATCATACTTATCGTTAATTTCCTTCGTTGCCTTCTTAATCTCATGGCTGATGGAAACGGCATTAGAATGACTATCCTTCGTCACAATAAAAAGAAGCCCATCCTCCCCATTAATGCGTGTTAAAGTATTTTCCGCCTTCTTGATTTCAATAGAGGCTACGTCAGAGAGAGACGTGTTTGGCGCAACTGTTAGCTTTTTTAAATCTTCAATCTTGTTAACATCTCCGACTACCTTCAGGTTGCTTGCCTTCCCATCAATCGTTTTTTCACCGATGGAAGCAGCCATGTTCTGCCCCTGAAGCACAGTCATAATAGCTTCTAAAGAAACCTGCTTTTCACCCATTTCTTTGTTCTTTACCTGAACAGAAATAAAGGAATCCGTTGTCCCGAATGTCTGAATGTTCGCAACACCTTTAATATCCTTAAAGTAAGGAGATAGTTCTTCTTTTGCAAACTCCAGATTACTTGAAGTAAGACCATCATCAAAGGTAATCGCAACATCGGCAATTGGAATCATTGATGTATTGAGCTGTACGATGCTCGGTTTGGATACGTTAGAGGGCAGTGTAATAGTACTAAGCGCGTCTTGTATTTCTTGCTTAGCATCCTTTTTATCAGTCTTTGGTTCGAAGAAAATATCTATTTTAGAATAACCGTCGCCTGTTGTTGAGAAAATATTACGTTTGCGGCTTACTGTAGTAACTGCCGTTTCAATTGGCTTTGTCACTTGATTCTCCATTGTGGCAGAGTCCACTCCTTGCCCCATGACAACAACTGAAATTTGCGGTTGATCAATGGGCGGGAGAAACTCCATAGGAAGAGTAAGATAGCTGACAATCCCCATTAGTAATGTGAGAATAGACATGATGGAAACTGCAGCCTTATTTTGAAAAGCCCATTTAGTAAACCAAGACATACGAATAACCCCCTTTTCAACTTGTTTAAAAATTTCAACAATAGTAATATTAACACCTATAGATTGTAAATAAAATGATAAATTTGTAATTTATTCATAAAATGTTTATATATACCATTTTGTATTAACTTTAAAAGAATGTGTCTTTACGGTTAAGGTAGATAAAGTATAGAAAATAGATTGGTAATACATGTGTAAATTCGAGGTAAAATCATTCTTGCTATCTGGCGGCTATGGAAAACATCCATGATAGATGATACGATAATGAAGTCTTAAAAAATATTTGGAGGGCACATAATATGAAAATTGCGATGGCGAGTGACCATGCTGGGGTCGCTTTGAAGGAAGAAGTAAAGGAACTGCTAGAGCAACAAGGACATGAGGTATTGGATTTCGGAACAAATAGTACAGATGCCTGTGATTTACCGGATTATATATATCCTGCATCGTTGGCAGTGGCAAAGGGAGAAGCGGATCGCGGTATTTTCATTGATGGTGTTGGTTATGGCAGTGCCCTCATTGCTAATAAAATATATGGTTTACATGCAGTTGTTTGTCAGGATCCATTTTGTGCACGATTAGCCCGTGAGCATACAGACAGTAATGTTCTATGCATTGGGGGAAAAATAATTGGTTCAGCATTAGCCATTGAAATCGTAGACGTATGGATGAAAACAGATTTCCTCAGCGGGATTGAAAAATATGAAAGACGCGTAAAAAAGGTGAACGAAATAGCAGAAAAGCATTTAAAAAAATTATCTGAAATATAAGCAAAGCGAAAACAGCTGGACTGAGGGTCTACGATTCTTTTTTGTTTACAGCAATTATTCTGAAGCTGGAAAGGAAATTGGAAATAATTCCGTTTCCCTTTCCAGCTTTTTTCAGTTTAGGGGGAAATTAAGCTTCAAATTCATCTTCTAGATTTTTTATTAACCTTACTCCACCTATCGTATATCGTAACGATTGCCAATGCGGAAGAGACATGAAAAAATGCTTGGAAGGTGTCCATTGAAATGACTTTTCTCCTATCGAGCAAAATAGCGTCTAAAGGAAATACTCTTACGTATTTGTTTTCCTATTTCTGTAAACAATACTTTTTGGGTAAATCCCAATATATATTTGGAGGCAGAAATATGAATTTTGCAGCTCATGAACTTTTAGAAACATCTGAAGCGTTAAGAACAAAAGCAGCTGAAATCGAACAACATGGAGTATTTACAAGCCAATGTAATGATCAACACTTAAAAAGCATTTTAATGAGACATCAACAACAAATGATTATGGCATATCAACAAGGTATCAATCTTATGCAAGGGAAAGGTGCACAATTAACTCATCAAACCCCATCTTTCTTCAACATGCAGCACACTATGCAGCACAACGCTGACTTAGGCATGCATCAACAAACAACACTATCAGCACCAATGGCCAATACACAAACGCTTTCTGATCAAACAATTGCAACTTTGGCGCTAAACACACATAAATCTGGCGCTGTTATGGGGATGCAATGGGCGAATGAGTGTGTCGATCCACAGCTTCGCATGTATCATGTAAACGGAGCAAATCTATGCCAAGAAATGGCATATGAAATTTGGAATTGGATGAACCAAAATGGTTACTACCAGCCTCCTACTTTTGGCACTACACAAGTATCACAAATGACAGGAATGTTTCAACCGATGAACACAACGATGAATGTGAATAATCCTATGAATATGGGGAACAACCTACAATAACATAGGTGAGAGGCTAAAAGAATGCTGCTACATAGGGGGGATTCTATGGACTTAAATCATATCAAAGAAATTCTTTCTTCTCCGGCAGAAATACCTGTACACTATCATGGTATTCCTGTTTGGATTGAAAGCGTTGATGAAACTTCCAGTATGGCGACTATACATGCGAGAGGAACACATGACGAAAGACGCCTCGTTTCCATTGACGCTTTGGAATAAAGAAAACTCGCCGATTGGCAAGCCCTGCTCTTGGGCGAAGACAGAGGCGTAGTTGCACTTATACTTTGTTCCTAAAATTTCTAACTACGTCGAATGGCCCCCAGCTAGAAATTTATACTTTCTTAAAGTGGAATGATAAAAACAAAGAAGGTGCGGCCTTACCGCGCCTTCTTTGTTTACAACCCGTTTTCATCATCTCTTATGCTCATAGTGTGGGTTTCCGGTGCACTTTCTCCTCTAGCTTCATAATGTGCGAAAAAGGGTTAGAAAAAAAGCTTCTTAATATATACAAAGAAAAATCTGAACATCACTACTATGCATAGCTGACAACGTAATCCCATTGGAAAATATTAACTAAATATTGTACAATATAATTAACTTGATTTACATAAGGAGGATTTATACATGTTTTTATCTACCGCTGGTTTTATTAAGGCATGGGAGTTCGAAAGTTCTTCTACACAAAAAGTGCTGGATATATTAACAGATGAGTCTCTAAGACAGGCTGTTAAACCAAACGATCGTACCTTAGGCGGTCTTGCTTGGCATCTCGTCACGGCTCTTCCAAGTATTATGGGACAAACAGGCTTAATCTTTGATGCACCTGCCCACAATACTGCTCTTCCTGCTACTGCAAAAGAAATTGCCGATGCCTATCGTCAAGCGAGCCAAGCCTTGTCCAAGGCAGTTCAAACGCAATGGACAGATGAAACATTGCAAGAAACATGTAACATGTTCGGACAAGCTGGATGGACAAAGGGAATGGCCCTTTCTATCCTCATCAATCATCAAATCCATCATCGTGGTCAAATGACCATTCTTATGCGGCAAGCAGATCTAATGGTTCCAGGCATATATGGTCCTGCTAAGGAGGAATGGAGCCAAATCGGCATGGAAGCTCCGGAAATCGTCTAAAAGGAAAGACGATGAATTCCTGTTAAAATATATGTAATTATAGTGATATTAATTACCTACGTTAACCTTACATGATTTTAACCTCTTTGGACATACTGTGTATGTATCTTTTATAGCGACGTTAGCTTATGACAAGGAGGAACTCTTATGCCAAACCAAAATCAATTCACAAACTCTACTAATTCTTCTATACAGGGTACAATGGAAAGCATTTGGCGCACAACTTGCGGATCATGGGAAAACTGTAATGAATCTACCGTTCAGTCTTTCTTATCCCAGTGTGAGCAGCATAACATCGACCCTCAGTTTTGTATGAGCTGGATTCAACAACATAGCGATCAAATTCCAAATTGGTCGACCGTTTCTGATACAACTCGTGAATGGGTAAACCAACATACTTCTACGGGTTCTCCCATTTCTGTGGCAAAGCAAAATATACGCTAAGAACAGCGCACAGGGGCCACTCTGCCTCAATGGAAGAAAAACCCACACAAAAGGCGCTTTTCGCCTTTTGTGTGGGTTGCATCAAAATCTTGAAAAATAATTCTCAAGTTACGTTATTTTGTAAACTAATCTTATCTTCTCTAATAGCAGGCAATATAATAGAAAATTTCGTCCCTTCTCCCTTTCTGCTAAAAACTTGTATCTTGCCCTCCATTGTTTCGATAATGCGGTAACTGACCATTAGCCCTAACCCGGTTCCCTTTTCTTTAGTGGAATAGAACGGATTTCCTAGTCTTTCTATTTCCGCTTTGTCCATTCCCACACCATTATCGGTAATATCGATGATCACAGCATCACCTTTTTTATAACAATGTATTTGAAGCATTCCTCCATTTGGCATTGCCTCGACAGCATTTTTTAGGAAGTTAATGAAAACTTGCGCAAGTTTTTTGGCGTCGCCTATCACCTGTAAAGAATCCTGTATGTTACATGAAATTCGAACATTTTTCATTATGGTGAAACCTTCAACTATATTCATAACCTTCTTCATAAGTTCCCCAATTTCAATTGCTTCTTTTTTATCAATTTGGGGTCTTGCATATGATAAATAATCCTCAATAATAGACTCGGCTCTATCCAATTCACTCATAACTAGGTTCATATAACTTTTATTTGTTCTTCCGATTTCTTCATTGCTTAACAGCTGGACAAACCCACGAATGACGGTCATTGGGTTTCTAATTTCATGAGCAATTGAAGCCGCTAACTCCCCTAATACATACATCTTTTCAGCTCGTTCAATTTCCTTCCAGAGAATAAGATTTTCACGCATCATTTCAATAATATAAATCGCCATCCACATAGCCAAAACATGCAGCAAACAGTACATAACAAAAAACGTAATTGTTTGTTGATCTAACAATCTTACAGAATCATCCATCCGAATAGAGCTAATGAGTGTAACCAAGAAGGAAGCAAAAAATGAAAGGCTTAGTCCAATTAAAAGTCGCTTCTGAATAGTAGCACTTCTATATTTAGACAAATAAAAACTTGCAATACATATGAGAACGCAATAAGCATATACGGTTGTATAAAACCCATCCCCGCCCAAGTAATATCTATATCCAAATAAAATAACAGTTAATATCCCCCCTACTAGGCGCCCCCCATACAACAACCCCAGCAGCAGCGGAATGATTCTTAAATCATAAAAATATCCTGGAAACATAGAAAATGGAAAGGACATACACAGTATAATAGTGCAAGCTGCCAGGAAAAAAACGACAATTTTCCTATTTACTTTTATCCTGCCGTCATTCCACCTTCGATTTAAAATTATCATAAAGCTCAAAAAAATCGCGCAAAAAATTAAAAAGATATTTAGAAGCAGACTTTGAACACCAACCAATTAAATCCCCCTCATTTACTACCGTTTATCTAAAAAAAAATATATTCTCTTAAAGAAAACTCGCCGACTGGCGAGCCCTGCTCTTGGGCGAAGACAGAGGCGTAGTTGCACTTATACTTTATTCCTAAAATTTCTCACTACGTCGAATGATCTTCCAGCTAGAAATTTATACTTTCTTAAAGTGTAAAAAATAGTAGTACCTACCAAGGTATTGGCAGGTACTACTAATCTTAGTCTATATCATTTAGTTTATGGCTTCATCGTCATCCAACTACCAACATGATGAACCGCTGCCCCATTAAAACTAGGAACACTAGCATAATAGTTTTGAACTGTTGCGATTTCTTGATTCATGTATGATTCATCTTCCTCAAAAAACGACCATACGCTTTTAACAACGGTTAGCCTCACGGCTTTGCGTCCTTCTCTTTCAGTGAAGTTTGCCTTTTTCAGACTATTTTCTATTATTATACTTTACATCGACATATTTTGCTCGTTTATTTTTTGACTGAACAAGGGAAGATATTCATTTCATACAACTACATGTTAAAAACGAAAACTTCTAAACTCATGAAGCATCATATTTATATGTTTTTTAAATGACGCAATAAAATGAGGTAGCGCATTAAATCCTACCATTTCTGATATTTGGTTAATAGTGTCTTCGCATGAATAAGCTTTTGTAAAATTAAGTATTCATGAGGGGATAGGCCTAATAAGATTACCTAAGCTCCTTTTCCAAACCCCCTCCCTACTACCTCACTCATATTATGAACAGTAATAAAAGCCTTTGTATCTATTTTATTAATGTATTTTTTGAGTTGAACAAATTCCTGTCTTTCCACCACAATCGTAATAACTTCTTTTCTATCATTTGTAAAAGCTCCTTTTGCCTCATGAACAGTTGCGCTTCTTCCTAAACGAGTTACAATAAAATCCTTAATTTGGTCACATTGATTACTGATAATTACCATTTCCTTCGTCAACGTAAACTGCTCCATAAAGTAGTCAATGACAACGCCCCTAAATATAATTCCAAACAATGCATATAGCCCTTTTTCAACCCCAAAAGCTACTATAGAGAGAATTGCAATGAGAAAGTCCGCTATCAGAACAGCTTTTCCTATATCAATAGAAAAATATTTATTTAAAATCATCCCTATCAAATCCATGCCTCCCGTAGAAGCATTTTGACGAAATACAATCACTAAACCGAGAGCTGCAATCAACAAGCCGATAAGCAATTGAATAAGCTTATCATCACTCAATGGAGCTGATATTGGATACACGTGCTCAAACAGCCATACCATAAAGGACAACGCAAAACTAGCATAAATCGTCTTGACTCCAACTTGAAACCCTAAAAACGCGAAGCCTGCTCCAAATAAGACAATATTGAGAAAAACCATTAAAATCCCCATTGAGATATTAGGTAGAAAATGATGCAGTACAATGACTAGACCTCCGAGTCCGCCTGCGGCAAATTGGTTTGGCGCCAAGAAAAAATGAATATTAATAGCCACCAGTATAACTCCAAGATTTAAATACAAAAAATTTACAACTTTCTTTCCCATGCCAAATATTCCTTCTTTCAATTTGATACGATTGTTTTAGGTAACAACAGTTTTTTTGTACGCATAACGAGAACTAACATGCTTTATTATAAGGTTATCTCGTACAAAAAATCAACTTTTGTATTCTAATCGCGTACTTTATTCATTGAAATGCAATATAAATTAAAATAAGATAGCTACGGAAAACTCGCCGACTGGCGAGCCCTGCCTTTAGGCGAAGACAGAGACGTAGTTGCACTTATACTGTATTCCTAAAATTTCTGACTGCGTCGAATTCACATCCAGCTGGAAATTTATACTTTCCTACAGTGTAAAAAAATAAGCCAACCGCCTACTAAATAGACGATTAGCTTGTTTTGGTTCTTAAGCATACAAACCGTGAAGGATAATATCCCCAATTGCATGTGCAATCATCGCATACTCTAACCCTTTTTTCCAATACAGGTAGCCGCAGAGCAGACCGATAAGGCCATTAAGTATAATTGTACGAACGAGTAGAATCGGTGTGATTTCACCAAATATTTGCTGCACTGCCGGGAGATGCGCGATTCCGAATAAAAAAGCTGCTCCGATTATTCCTACCCAGTATATCCATGGATTCAACCGTTGCTGTTTCCTAAACATTTTAGCAAGAACCCAGACAATTAAAGTCATGAGGAACAGACGCAGCTGCACCTCCTCGTACACCCCTCCCTGCAGAAAAGTCAGCATACCTACTAAAGGGGAAACCTCGCTGTCCATACTTGCAAGTTCTGGAATGAGCGGTCGGAAGACAAGCAGTTCCAGTCCAATAATGACCAGTGTGCCTATTACCCCAAGTATAACAGCTTGCCAAACATCCCTTTTCTGAAAACCTACTGTTCCTGTTTTTGAAATCCAGCTTCGAAAAATAGGCGCATCGAGTCCTACAGTCTCTCCCATCATGAGGCCAAGCCAGCCGAGCACAAAAGCTAGAATAGCTCCTTGAACAATGGATGCAACCACTACTGTCGAAACAGGAACGTTTGCATCTGCTAATGTATCCCCCATCGTTGCCATCATATATGGAATGCCGCCTAAAAGACCGATTACACATAAAATAGTAAGAAAAATAGCTAATTTAACGTGCTTCAAGACAATCCTCTCCTCTCATCATATTTTCCTTACGTTCCAACAGATTGTTTCTCTTCTCAGCATTGGAAAAGAAATGCTGTTCTAACCAACCTGCCAGACAATTCGTAAGTTCTTGTGCTAACGGTTCATTCTGCATTTGACGATAAATTTTGATTGGATTAGAGGCGTCCATCACACCACTCCAGCATTTCAAAATATGGGTCATATTCTCTATCACATGCAATTCGGCTTCCCCTGCTACTATCGGGGCAATCTGTTCACTTGCTGCGAGCGGCACCTGACAATCCTTCGTACCTGCAATGACGAGAACCGGGCAGCTCACTTGCTGAAGATCATTACATACATCATATTGATAAAATTCACGCATCCACTTTGCAGGGAACTTCTTACCCGCAACCCGTATTGTTGGCTTAGTAGAGCGCATGAACTTCTCCTCGAATTTAGTAGCACTTTTCTCTGCCTTCTCTGTCACCTTTAGCGCTTTAATAAGCCAACCCTTAAAGCCGCCAAGCTGATTAAGCGCATCATATGCCTGCCTCCGCTGCCATACGAGCATTTCTTTTAACCCCATTGCTCCCCCACACAGCAGCATCATTCCTGCCACTCTCTCCTTCAGATAAACAGCTGGGGCAATCTGTGCTCCCTCACTATGACCAAGAATGATTGTCTTCGTTTTATCAACATGCTCATGCTTCTTTAAAAAACGAAGACATGCTGCCGCATCGTCCACCAAATCCCACATGCCGCGTGTATACTCATCTCCCTCACTTTGATGAGTGCCGCGCTTATCAAAGCGAATCGTTACAAATCCCAAACGTGTCAGAAAATGTGCTAACTCCTTATAAATATTCATATTCAATCCGCCGCCATTACCATGGCGGTCACTATTGCCGCTGCCTGGGAGAATCAGGATCGCCGGATATACAGCATCTCCACTCGGAATCGTAACTGTACCAGCTAGCTTTACTTCACTTTGAATGACTACGTTCTCTTCTTTTACTTCATAATTCATTCTTTGTCCACTCCCTCTTCCATATCGGGAATAATGATTGTCGCTACAGTCCGCTTTTTCCGATCATCGCGTGGGTCATTTTGAATGAACTTTTGAAATACCGCTGCGATGCCTTGAGCGAATTCTTGAAATTCCTCATCATTCATATGCAATTCTGCCTGCCGGAATGTAACTCCATCCTTCACAAAATCAACCTTTTCTTGGCTTATATAGCTGCCAAAGTTGTTAATTAAACCGCTCACAAATTGGATGAATACTTCCATCTTTTCTTCACTTGAGCTTTCCATAAACTCCTTTGGGGAAATCACGCCACTGCTAGATAAGGCATACACCTTTTCCACCGCACCGCGCACTTGATGCTGCTCCACAACCTCAATGACCCCACCTTGAACAAGCTTATTTAAATGCCGGTACAGTGTCGCCTGCGGTACAGCAGATAACCGTTGCCCCATTTCTTGTACAGTAAGCTTGCGCCCGCCAATTAAACTTTGCACAATTTGCATACGAACCGGATGTAAAATTAGCTTTGCTTTTGCATTCATCTGTATCACCTTGCTTTATCAGCGTTTTTATTATCATTATCAATAATGATAATATTATTTTTTTCTTTTTTTGTCAATTATCTTAAATAAAATTTTCCATTTCTCAGCAGAATGACTGCTGATCTTCATTCTATAGCTTTTTTAAACAGGGACGCCACCATGCCTATCAAGCTAATTTGAACACATGTCCCCTATGCAAGAAAAATATGTTATCCTTTTAGTTTCATATAAAGCCATATTATAATAAAGAAAACTCGCCGATTGACGAGCCCTGCCTTTGGGCGAAGACAGAGGCATAGTTGCACTTATACTTTGTTCCTAAAATTTCTCACTACGTCGAATTCGCTTCCAGCTAGAAATTTATACTTTCTTAAAGTATAAAGAAAACTCGCCGATTGACGAGCCCTGCCTTTGGGCGAAGACAGAGGCGTAGTTGCACTTATACTTTGTTCCTAAAATTTCTCACTACGTCGAATTCGCTTCCAGCTAGAAATTTATACTTTCTTAAAGTATAAAGAAAACTCGCCGACTGGCGAGCCCTGCCTTTGGGCGAAGACAGAGGCGTAGTTGCACTTATACTGCATTCCTAAAATTTCCGAATACGTCGAATTCACTTCCATCTGGAAATTTACACCTTACTACAATGCTAAAAAGGTCACCAGAAATAACGGTGACCTTTTATACAGATTTTACAATCAATTGATTCTGAAACTGCCATAGCATCTGCTTTGAAATGGCATCGTATCCTAAAGCATTCGGATGTACTCCATCTTTAGAAAGATATTGAAGATTTTTATCGTTAATGACCTTCGTTGTCTCAAGTACAATTGATGATTTGAATTGGCTGGCTGCCTCGTACACTTTCACATTCCATTTTGGCAGCAGCTGATCAGCCAAGGAATATAATTCACTCCCTGCTTCTAGAGGGTTGTACAATTCAAGCAATACTACGATTGCCTCTGGATTAAGCTCATTTACTTTCGTGGTAATTTGGGAAAGGTTATCCACAAAGGCAGTTTGCAGCACATCAAATGACTGAATCGCTTGAAGATAATTTCTGTTTCTTACAGAGTGGATAATATCATTACCTCCGATGTTGATTGTAATAATATCCGCTTTTTGAATAACTTCATCTAAACTCCCCGTTTGCAAAAGAGCATTCAGCTCAGAACTTGTCATTCCCGGAACACCTTCATTTTGCAAGACAACAGGCTTTTTCGTTTGCTGCTCTAGCACATCTGAAAAACGATCGACAAAGCTTTCGTGTTCACCTGCCCCAATTCCACGGATGATCGAATCTCCTAATGCAAGATGATTCACTTCGGCTTTATTCAGTTGGCCAACATAATCTATATAAGAAACACTTTGTTTTTCTGCTTCGACAGAAGATACAGAAGCATTCTTCATCTTATAAATTTGGTATTTGGGATAGTAAAACCAACCGGCAACTCCTAAAGCTATGCAGCTCGTTACAATTAAGATAGATATTAAAAACTTCTTCATCCTTATCCTCCTTCACTGACAATCATTATAGCAAAATAAAATATAAAATAACCCCACCAAAATGTGTAAGGAAGAAAAATTAATATAGTTTTTTTAAAGAAAACTCGCCGACTGGCGAGCCCTGCTCTTGGGCGAAGACAGAGGCGTAGTTGCACTTACACTGTATTCCTAAAATTTCCAGCTGCGTCGAATTGGCTTCTGGCTGGAAATTTATAATTTCTTACAGTGTAAAGAAAACTCGCCGACTGGCGAGCCCTGCTCTTGGGCGAAGACAGAGGCGTAGTTGCACTTACACTGTATTCTTAAAATTTCCAGCTGCGTCGAATTGGCTTCTGGCTGGAAATTTATAATTTCTTACAGTGTAAAGAAAACTCGCCGACTGGCAAACTGCTAGGATAAGACAGAGCATAGTTATCCCTACATTTCATCCCTAAAAATCTCCTACTACATTAAATTCACTTCTAGGTGAAAATTTATACTTTTTAAAGTGCAAAAAAGAGACAGAAATGAATCCTGTCTCTTTTTTATCTTAATTACTCGTGAAAATTCGTACCATCTGTCGTTTCTTTGACAATGCCAGCGCGGATAACAAAGTCACCGAAGTGCTCACCTTCGTTTCGTTCTTTCGCGTAGCGAGGCAGAAGCACGCTCAGCTCGTTCAAAATCTCTTCTTCACCAATACTTTCACGGTGTATTTTACTTAAACGGCTGCCATCAAATGCAGCGCCAAGATACATATTGTATTTGCCTGGAGACTTACCAATAAAGCCAATTTCGCCAAGCGCATGGCGACCACAGCCGTTCGGACAGCCTGTCATACGGATTGTAATTTCTTCATCGCGCAAGCCATTCTCATCAACAATAACATCAATCTTACTAATAAGACTTGGTAAATATCGCTCAGCTTCCGCCATGGCTAAGCCACATGTCGGAAGCGCCACACAGGCGATTGAACTGCGGCGAAGTGCAGAATAATGCTTGCCGTCTGTTAAACCATACTGTTCAATAAGTTCATTGATTTTTTTCTTTTTCTGACTTGATACATTGGCAATAATCAGATTTTGATTTGCCGTCAGACGGAATTCACCCGTATGAACCTTAGCGATTTCACGGATTCCCGTCATTAGCTTATAGTCATCATAATCAGTAATACGGCCGCCTTCAACAAATAGCGTGAAATGCCATTTTCCTTTAAGCCCCTGTACCCAGCCATAGCGGTCGCCGTTACTCTCAAACTGGTATGGCTTCGCTTCATCTAGTTTCCAGCCTAAGCGGTTCTCTAATTCAGCTTTGACATTTTCCAGCCCAAGTCGATCAACTGTGTATTTGAAACGAGCATATTTACGGACAGAGCGGTTTCCATAATCACGCTGGATCGTGATAATTTTTTCAGCTACATCATACATTTGCTCCGGCTTACAGAAGCCAATCACTTTAGCAAGCTGCGGATATGTCGCTTTGTCGCCATGCGTCATACCCATACCGCCGCCGATTGCCACGTTAAAGCCGATAAGCTTGTCTTCCTCCACAACCGCAATGAAGCCAAGGTCTTGTGAAAAGACATCAATATCATTCGATGGAGGAACAGCGATACCGATTTTAAACTTCCGCGGCAAATACAACGGTCCGTACATCGGTTCAACTTCTTCTACCTCTGGTGTGCCGGCCACTTTTTCCTCATCCAGCCAAATTTCATGATATGCTCTTGTACGAGGCAATAATTGATCACTTAAAACTTTGGACCATTCATGTACTTCAGCATGGATTTCTGATTGGTATGGATTTGAAGTACACATAACATTTCGGTTCACGTCACCACAGGCTGCGATTGTATCCATAAGGGACGCATGAATTTCCTGAATCGTTTTTTTCATGTTCCATTTTAAAATACCATGGATTTGGAATGTCTCACGTGTTGTTAGTTTCAATGTTCCGTTTCCGTACTTTTGGGCAAGATCATCCATAACGAGCCATTGATTTGATGATGCCACACCGCCTGGCAAACGAACGCGCAGCATGAATTGGTACGCAGGTTCCAATTTTTGCTTTTGACGCTCGTTGCGGAGATCCCGGTCATCCTGCAAGTAGCTGCCGTGGTGCTTCATCAAACGATTATCATCCTCAGGAATTCCTGCAGTCATCCGATCCAGCATTACTTCCTTCAGTGTACCGCGTAAATAATTACTTCTATCTTTTATTCCCTCAACGTCGCTTGGCGCGCCGTCTGGGGCTTTTAAAATTTGGTTCACCATGTTGAAAAACTCCTTTCAATCCAAATCAGTATACATCACGTTGGTAACGTTTTTGTTTTTTCATGTCGGCTAGATAAGCTTCTGCTTCTTCACGACTCATGCCGCCCTCTTTTTCGATAATCTCAAGTAGGGCATTATGCACGTCACGTGCCATATTCTGCTTGTCTCCGCACACGTAAAAGGCTGCTCCTTCTTGAAGCCACGCAAATAATTCTTTGCCGTGCTCAAGCATGCGGTGTTGTACATATACTTTTTCAGCTGTGTCACGCGAAAACGCTACATCCATTTTCGTTAACACACCATCTTTAAGCCATTTTTGCCATTCAGTTTGGTAAAGGAAATCTGTAACAAAATGCTGGTCGCCAAAGAACATCCATGACTTACCTTCTGCTCCGACTTCTTCCCGTTCCTGCATAAAGGCACGGAATGGCGCAACACCTGTTCCTGGTCCAACCATGATGACTGGCGTACTTGGATTCTCAGGCAATCTAAAGTGACTGCGCTGAACATAGATTGGCAGCTTATCTCCTGGCTGTAGACGCTCCGCACATAAAATAGAGCAAACACCTTTTCGCTCGCGTCCATGTGCATCATAGCGGACAGCACCAATTGTTAAGTGTACTTCATCCGGATTTGCAGACAAGCTGCTCGCGATAGAATACAAACGAGGCGGTAATTTCCGCAGAATAGAGACAAACTCTTGTGCTGATGCATTCCATGGACCAAAGTCACGAATTAGATCCAGTAAGTCACGGCCAGCAGCATACTCTTTTAATTTATCTTTATTTTCCGGAAGTGTAAGCTCACGTAAAGCCTCACTACCTGAAAGCTTCGCAGCCTGCTCTAGAAGCGGCTTTGTTAAAACAGTAATTTCAAAGTTAGAAAGGAGCGCTTCTCTAAGCGGACGAACATCTCCTTCTTTATTAGCCGTCACCGCTTCTTCTGGATTCCATTTTGTTTCCTCAAGAAGCTTATCTACAAGATCTGGGTCATTTTGCGGATAAATACCAATGCTATCCCCTGGTTCATATGTGAGTCCAGATCCTTCAAGTGATATCTCAAGATGACGTGTTTCCTTATTGGAACCGCGACCATTCAAGTTTAAATTCTCAAGCACTTCTGCATGAAACGGATTTGTTCGAGAATACACAGATTCAGTTATTTGCGCTTGAGTTGCCGCTGTTGGAGCAAGAGCGACAGTTTCACCTTGCGCTTCACTTAAGCTACCTAAGACTCCTTCTATCCATTTGCTTGACGGCTCTTCAAAATCAAGATCGCAATCAACACGAGGATACAGGCGCGTGCCGCCAAGCTGTTCTAGGCGTTGATCAAATTCTTTTCCTGTTTGACAGAAGAACTCGTATGAGCTGTCCCCAAGCGACAAGACAGAAAAGCGAAGATCATCTAGCTTTGGTGCCCGTTTGCCATGAAGAAACTCGTGGAATGACAGCGCGTTATCTGGCGGCTCGCCTTCTCCATGTGTACTTGCGACAATCAGTAGATTTTGAACTTTCTTCAAATTATTCGGCTTGAAATCACTCATGGACGAAACTGTTACTTGAAACCCTTGAGCCTCAAGCGTCTTGCCTGCTTTCCCTGCAAGCTTTTGTGCGTTACCTGTTTGTGATCCGTACAAAATAGTCACTTCTTTAGAGACGGTCGGTCCAGCATTCGCAGTAGACACCTCTGCCACATGCGCTTCTAGTGTTCCTAAAGCGGAAACAGCCTGGACAGCAGGCTGGGCTGCAGCTAAATAGCCACTCAGCCAAATTTTTTGCGATTCTGTTAAGGTCGGCAGAAGACGGTTAAGGAGCTCTGCCTGCTCCTGATTAAACGGACTGTTTATTACCTGAAGTTGCAACGATATCCACCTCTCAAATAAATATAAACTGATCGTACGTCATTTTGTTTATAATGACTATTGTCAATAATTCTTACCCTTCACCTTTCAGTGAAAAAATGATTAACTTCATCGTATCTCTACTATTACTATAAGTCAAATCAGTTTTAATTATATAAACCATTAGTGAATACTTATGAACGCATCTGCCGCTTAACCTTCTTACGAAATGTTTGAAGTGGTTTTTTTATAACGTATAGACTCATTCCATTGACACTCCCACAGCTGAAGCAGTGGGATTCTAGACCCCACGCCGTTAGACATAGCGTTTCTCAACGGTCACTTTGGGATTTTCATAAAACGATCTTGTTCTATTCGAATCGTCGGACCACTTTTACTATAGTTACATTTGGACGTGTAGGAATGCACCTCGTTTTTCTTACTTTTAAACTTAGGTTTCCCTTTCTTCTTTT
>JBEPZN010000033.1:0-37186 GCA_041640875.1 Ectobacillus sp.
ACTAAATAGGTCTAGTGATGATGGCGAAGAGGCCACACCCGTTCCCATACCGAACACGGAAGTTAAGCTCTTCAGCGCCGATGGTAGTTGGGGGTTTCCCCCTGTGAGAGTAGGACGTCGCTAGGCCAGCCTAAAAGGCTTAGATTATATTCCGCAATAGCTCAGCGGTAGAGCAATCGGCTGTTAACCGATAGGTCGTAGGTTCGAATCCTACTTGCGGAGCCATGTGGCCCGTTGGTCAAGCGGTTAAGACACCGCCCTTTCACGGCGGTAACACGGGTTCGAATCCCGTACGGGTCACCAACATATGGAGGATTAGCTCAGCTGGGAGAGCATCTGCCTTACAAGCAGAGGGTCGGCGGTTCGAGCCCGTCATCCTCCATTTTCTTCTTATAACTATATCGGAGGGGTAGCGAAGTGGCTAAACGCGGCGGACTGTAAATCCGCTCCCTCAGGGTTCGGCGGTTCGAATCCGTCCCCCTCCACCACTTTATTTGAATAAAATGTTTGAAACTGGTTTATTATATGTATTAAGAAATAGGCTATGTCACAGTGGCTGTTTTTATTATGTAGAAATAACATGAAGTTTCATCAATGGGCTATAGCCAAGCGGTAAGGCAACGGACTTTGACTCCGTCATTCGTTGGTTCGAATCCAGCTAGCCCAGCCATTATGAGCCATTAGCTCAGTCGGTAGAGCATCTGACTTTTAATCAGAGGGTCGAAGGTTCGAGTCCTTCATGGCTCACATGAAAATATGCGGAAGTAGTTCAGTGGTAGAATACAACCTTGCCAAGGTTGGGGTCGCGGGTTCGAATCCCGTCTTCCGCTCCATACGGGGCCTTAGCTCAGCTGGGAGAGCGCCTGCTTTGCACGCAGGAGGTCAGCGGTTCGATCCCGCTAGGCTCCATATTTATAAGGAAAAGCCTTAAATCCAAAGAGATTTAAGGCTTTTTTATTTGCTCCCGTTTCTAGAATAACCCTCCACACATAAGGCGCTTTTGCCTTGTGTCCCAAAAAACATTCTTCCTCTTGCCTTATTAGATTCTTTTTGTTTTATAACGGAATAAGTATACAAGAAAATGTTGAGTTGAATCATAGAATAATAAACATTTAGAATATTTAGTAAATGGATAAGGGGGATGACACATGGGAAAGGAAATTTCAGTGATTGGAGCTCCTTTAGATCTGGGTCAAACAAGGCGAGGAGTAGATATGGGGCCGAGTGCTATTCGTTATGCGGGCATGATTGAGAGGCTCGAGATGCTTGGCTATGATGTAGAGGATTTAGGGGATTTACGCATAGAGCGTCCGAATCGAAATGAACTAGATGAGAATCCTAAGCTAAAAAACCTAAAGCAAATTGTGACGGCTTGCACAGAATTAGCGACAAAGGTGGACAATGTGTTAGAACGCAAGCGTATTCCTGTTATTCTTGGAGGAGATCATAGCATTGCTATCGGAACATTGGCTGGAGTTACAAAGCATTATAACAATCTGGGAGTTATTTGGTTCGATGCCCATGGGGACTTAAACACAGAAGAGATTACGCCCTCTGGCAATATCCATGGAATGCCTTTAGCAGCAAGCTTAGGATATGGTCATGCTATTCTCACAAATTTATATGGAATATGTCCAAAAGTAAAAAAGGAGAATATCGTCATTATTGGAGCCCGTGCTCTTGATGATGGGGAGAAAGAGTTTATCCGCAAAGAAGGTATTAAGGTGTTCACTATGCATGAAATCGATCGTTTGGGAATGGCGGTGGTTATGGAGGAGACAATTCGTTATTTATCTCATGCTGATGGTGTTCATTTATCCTTAGATTTAGATGGGTTAGATCCGCATGATGCGCCCGGAGTGGGAACTCCTGTGATTGGAGGGCTTAGTTACCGAGAGGGACATCTTGCTATGGAAATGCTTGCTGAATCGGGGCTTATTACATCCGCTGAGTTTGTAGAGGTAAACCCTATCTTAGATGAGAAGAATAAAACGGCTATTGCAGCAGTTGCTTTAATGGGTTCATTATTTGGAGAAAAGTTAAAGTGAAAGGGAAAAGCGGTTTTGTCTGCTTTTCCCTTTCTTTGTAAGCGTGCTGTTATTATGGTATAATTACTTAGTTATTGCAAATATGTGTTCATGGAGGAAGGGTAAAAATATGTCTTTAGGAGATATGAGTGAACTAAAAACGTATCTCAGCAACATTGTAGATATAGCCCTCGTGTGGTTTGTTATATATAAGTTAATCCTTGTAATCCGCGGCACAAAAGCAGTACAGCTTTTAAAGGGGATTACAGTCATTATTTTAGTTAGCATTCTCAGCTATTATTTAGAGTTGAATACACTCTATTGGATGATGAAGCAAACATTGACTTGGGGATTTCTTGCAGTCATTATTATTTTTCAGCCAGAACTACGACGGGCACTTGAACAGCTGGGACGAGGGAGTTTATTTTCACGCAGCAGCCATCCAGAGGAAACAGAGCAGGAGGTTGTCTTGGATGCAGTGGTAAAAGCAACTGAGTACATGGCAAAGCGGCGCATCGGCGCTCTCATCTCGATTGGGCGGGAAACGGGTATGAGCGATTACATAGAAACGGGTATTTTAATGGATGCACATGTTTCATCTGAATTGCTTATTAATATTTTTATTCCAAACACTCCGCTTCATGATGGTGCCGTTATTATGCAAAATGATAAGATAAAAGCGGCAGCCTGCTACTTGCCTCTTTCAGAAAGTCCATTCATTTCAAAAGAGCTTGGCACAAGGCATAGAGCAGCTCTTGGAATAAGTGAGGTTACTGACAGTTTGACGGTTGTTGTTTCTGAGGAAACGGGCCATATTTCACTTACTAAAAATGGAGAGCTTCACAGGGATTTGAAGTCAGAACAGCTCAAGGAAATGTTGAGCAAAGAATTAACGGGAAGTATAAAAACCTCTTCCGCATCTTTATGGAACTGGAGGAGAAAACGAGATGGATAAATTAATGGATAACCATTGGTTTCTCAGAGGGATTGCACTATTACTTGCTCTGATGTTATACATGGTTATTAATTTGGACAAACAGCCACAGGGAAACACTGCCCTCCCGATAGGAGATGCTGTTGAAACAATCCAGGATGTAAAGGTAGAGGCATATTATGACCAGGATAAATATGTTGTCACTGGCCTTCCGCAGAATGTAGATATAACTTTAGAGGGATCTAATACGTCTATTATCCAAACAAAAATGAAAGAACAATTTGAGATTTTTACAAATCTTCATGGCTATGAGGCAGGAACGTATGAGGTTGGCCTGCAATATAACGGTATTCCAGATAGTTTAAAAGTAAAATTACAGCCTTCCAGAGTACGTGTAACGATTGAACCGAAGAAAACGAAGGCCTTTCCTATAGAAGTTGGATATTTAAATAAAAATCAAATAAAGGAAGGGTATACAGCAGAAAAGGCTACTGTAAAGCCAAGCTTTATTGAAATTGCCGGAACTGAAACGCAGCTGGAACAAGTAGGGGCTGTTAGAGCTTATATAGATTTAAAAGGTGTAAACGAAACCTTTACAAAGGAAGCAAAGGTAGTTATATACGATAAGTCCGGAAATACCTTGAATTTACAAGCAAATCCTTCTGTTGTAAACGTTACGGTGCCGGTTGCAATCCCAGAAAAAACATTTCCGATCAAGATAACGCAGAAGGGCGACCTGCAAAAAGGATTAACACTCAAGAACATTACAATGGAGCCGACTGAAATTAAGGTATATGGCCCAAAGGAAGTCCTAGACAGTATAGGAGCCTTAGAGGATGTTGTTGTAGATTTAAGTGAGATAACAGACACCGTTACCTTTGATGCAGCTGTTGCTGTACCAAAGGGAGCTGTTAGGATTGCTCCAGCTAAAGTAAAAGTAACTGTACAGGTTGAGGCTGAGGCTGAGGTAGGGGCTGAGGTTGAGGCTGAGGCTGAAATTGATAAGCAAGAGCAACGTACTTTAGATGATATCTCGATTACAGTAGAAGGACTAGAAGATAAATATGAATTGAATTTTCTTGACCCAAGTAATGGAAAACTTAGTGCTGATGTAATTGGAGAAGCAGAAAGCATAGAAAAATTAGACTCTTCGGATGTACAGGTTTCTGTAAATGTAGAAAATCTCGAACCGGGCACACATGATGTGGCTGTTCAAATTAGCGGTCCAGACAATATAACATTCGAACTAAAGCAAAAAAACGCAAAAGTAGAAATTGTGGACAAAAGTTAAGCTGAAAGCATAAAGGAGCGATTGAAAAGATGGGAAAATATTTTGGTACTGACGGTGTACGCGGAGTTGCTAACAGTGAATTAACACCGGAATTAGCTTTTAAAATTGGACGCTTCGGTGGGTATGTATTAACAAAAAATACTGAACGTCCCAAAGTGCTAATCGGACGCGACACACGGGTGTCAGGACATATGCTGGAAGGAGCGCTTGTAGCAGGTCTTCTGTCGATTGGGGCAGAGGTTATGCGATTGGGGGTTCTTTCTACACCAGGTGTAGCCTATCTGACAAAAGCATTGGGTGCACAAGCAGGGGTAATGATTTCCGCCTCCCATAATCCGGTTCAAGATAACGGAATTAAATTTTTTGGCCCGGACGGCTTTAAGCTGTCTGATGAACAAGAGCTAGAAATTGAAGCTTTGCTTGATAAAGAGGTAGATGAACTGCCGCGTCCTGTTGGCGGAGAGCTTGGACAGGTGAATGATTACTTTGAAGGTGGACAAAAATACTTGCAATATTTAAAGCAAACGATTGATGAGGATTTCTCTGGTTTGCATGTTGCGCTTGATTGCGCACATGGAGCAACTTCCTCTTTAGCGTCATATTTATTCGCAGATTTGGAAGCTGATATTTCGACAATGGGTACCTCTCCAAATGGTGTGAATATCAATGAAGGTGTTGGTTCTACCCATCCGGAGGCATTAGCTGCATTTGTAAAGGAAAAGGGCGCACATATTGGTCTTGCATTTGATGGGGATGGAGATCGTCTAATTGCAGTGGACGAAAATGGTCAGATTGTAGATGGTGACCAAATTATGTATATTTGTGCAAAATATATGAATGAAACAGGAAGATTAAAGCAAAACACGATTGTTTCTACTGTTATGAGTAATCTTGGCTTTTACAAAGCGTTAGAAGCAAACGGTGTTAAGAGTGTGCAAGCTGCAGTAGGCGACCGTTATGTTATGGAAGAAATGCGTAAGGGCGGCTATAATCTCGGCGGGGAGCAGTCTGGGCACATCATCTTCTTAGATTACATTACAACGGGAGACGGCATGCTAAGTGCTATTCAGCTTGTAAATATTATGAAAGCAACAGGTAAGCCTTTATCACAGCTTGCGAATGAAATGATAAAATTTCCGCAGCTATTAGTTAATGTCCGCGTGAAAGATAAGCAACAAGCATTGGAAAACACTCGTATACAAGAAGTGATTCGTTCTGTAGAGGATGAAATGCAAGGGAATGGACGCATCCTTGTGAGACCGTCTGGTACAGAACCGTTAATTCGTGTTATGGCAGAAGCACCAACACAAGAAATGTGCGAACAGTATGTGCATCGTATCGTAGAGGTTGTAAAAGAAGAAGTTGGTGTTGAATAATCAGTTCTTTTCACAAATGCTATGCGGAGAGGAACAATTCTGTTCCTTCCTGCATAGTATTTGTTATATTCTTTCAAATTTTCATTGACGCTATTCCCTATTTTACAGTACGATTATCTTGTTCTTTTTCCAGACTTATAAAATTTTACAAAGCGCCAGAACTACAAGTTATGTAGTTGACGAGGAGGAGTTTTATCGAGATTTCGGCGGATGACTCCCGGTTGTTCATCACAACCGAAAATTCTTATTTAAAGCAGGAGGGTGACTTCCTGGACAAAGGTGAGAATATGATGCAGGAAAAGGACGGGGAATATTATTTATATTAAAGAGAGGCAGGTGAAGCCGTTACAGGCTTACCGGCTCTAGCAAAGTGTGTGTATCAACGGAGGATACACGTGACCCTGTTGTTTTATGTTTATTTGTTTCGGATTCTTTGGTTTGGGGAAAATGTTTTGTTAGAGAGTAAGTCGATGTGACGGCGACTCGAACATGTGTGGAATCGTAGGTTTTATTGGTGGGCAAGATGCAAAGGAAATTTTATTAAAAGGTTTAGAGAAATTAGAATATCGCGGTTATGATTCAGCTGGTATCGCAGTTCAATCAAACAATGGCGTTGTTGTATTTAAGGAAAAAGGGCGTATTGCAAAGCTTCGTGAAATTGTGGATACATCAGTTGAGGCAAGCATCGGAATCGGTCATACACGTTGGGCGACGCATGGTGTGCCGAGCAAAGTAAATGCGCATCCGCATCACAGCGCATCACAGCGTTTTACGCTTGTTCATAACGGGGTTATTGAGAACTATGAGCTGTTAAAGAAGGAATACCTTCAAGATGCGACATTTGTAAGTGAAACAGATACAGAGGTCATCGTTCAGCTTCTTGAAAAGCATGTACAGGAAGGAGCTCATGTAGAAGAAGCCTTCCGCCAAACTTTAAAGCTGCTTCATGGCTCTTATGCATTGGCAATGCTTGATAACGAGAATCCTGGCGTCATTTACGTCGCTAAAAATAAAAGCCCTCTGCTAGTCGGAGTGGGTGACGGTTTCAATGTAGTAGCCAGCGATGCAATGGCTATGCTGCAAGTAACAGACCAATTTATTGAGCTTATGGATAAGGAAATGGTTCTTGTTACAGAAAACAGCATTACTATTAAGAATTTAGCCGGCGAAATCGTTGAACGTGCTCCTTTTACGGCAGAGCTTGATGCGAGTGATATTGAAAAAGGAACATATGCGCACTTTATGTTAAAAGAAGTTGACGAGCAGCCGCTTGTTGTTCGCAATATCATTAGCAAATACCGCAACGAAGCTGGAGAAGTTGAGCTAAGCGAAGAAATCCGCAATGCAATTTTAGAAAGTGATCGAATTTATATCATTGCAGCGGGAACAAGCTATCACGCAGGTCTTGTAGGCAAACAATTCATTGAGAATTTTGCCAGAATCCCAGTAGAAGTGCATGTAGCGAGTGAATTCTCTTACAATATGCCATTGTTAACAGAAAACCCATTCTTTATTTATATTTCACAAAGCGGTGAAACTGCAGATAGTCGTGCGGTTCTTGTGCAAACAAATGAAATGGGCTATAAGTCACTTACAATTACAAACGTACCGGGATCTACATTATCCCGTGAAGCGGACTATACACTATTACTGCATGCAGGCCCTGAAATTGCAGTAGCTTCAACAAAAGCATATACAGCACAGCTTGCCGTGCTAGCTATTTTGGCAGCAGATATCGCAAAAGCAAAAGGCCGCTCTATAGAATTAGACTTAACAAAAGAACTAGGAATTATCGCAAATGCTATGGAAGTACTTTGTGGCCAAAAAGAAGAAATGGAGAAAATTGCACAGGAATACCTTGCAACAACGCGTAACTGCTTCTTCATTGGCCGCGGTGTAGATTTCTATGTGGGCCTAGAAGGCGCATTGAAATTGAAAGAAATTTCTTACATTCAAGCGGAAGGCTTTGCGGGCGGCGAGCTAAAGCATGGCACAATTGCACTTATTGAAAATGGAACACCAGTTATTGCCCTTGCAACACAAGAGCACGTAAACCTTGGTATTCGCGGAAACATGAAAGAGGTTGTAGCACGTGGTGCGAACCCATGCACAATCTCCATGAAGGGCTTAGAAATGGAAGGCGACCGTTTCGTCATTCCAGCTGTTCATGAAATATTGAGCCCGCTTGTGTCTGTTATTCCATTGCAGTTAATTTCGTATTATGCGGCTTTACATCGTGAGTGTGATGTAGATAAGCCACGTAACTTAGCTAAGTCTGTTACGGTTGAATGATGGGTGGTTGTTGAACGTACATTGTGTTGAAAGACAAAAAAGTCGGGAACTGGCTCATTAAGAAAAACTAATTCATCAACGACAAAGCAGTGAATTCAGCAGCCCAACTTTCAATCGATATCGTAAAACAGCTTTTTTGGTCCATTGGTGTTTATTTATGAAACTAAAAGAGTGATTATAAAGCTAGGAGAGGGTGTCCCTTTTGGGGCACCCTCGTCATGTTAATCATGATTCTTGGGTTCATGCATATATATTTGTGTGCTTTAATATTTGATTCATAACACCCGATTAAGGAAGGTGTGATGATACGAATGTCAACAGTTAGTGATATATTCTACTTTAGCTCTTCTTCACTGAATTTATCCTTTGACTTAAGGCGTGCTTCATTCTTTCAGAAAAACAATCAAAACTTTATTCTTCAGCAATCTGTTAAACAGTTGCCCATAATGCAAAATTTAAGTTTGCTTGATGTTTATTTGAGTAGAGGACATAGCGTGGAGACCCATTGGCACCCCAATGCGAATGAACTCGTTTATATGATACAGGGAGAAGCTGTCATTTCTACTCTCAATCCGTTTACCTTGCAGATACTCAGTTACCATGTTAAGCCGCCTCAAACGGTGTATATCCCAATGGGGTGGTGGCATTGGGCAATTGCAGAAATGGATCACACCCACCTTTTGGCTATTTTTGATAATAAAGACCCTGGGGTGATATATGGATCTGACATCCTGAGAAAGACACCTCCGGAGGTGTTTCAGGAGATATATGGTGTGAATGCTGCACAGTTAGCTGAAGTGCTTAAGCCTATTGATCAAACAGTTGTCATAGGTCCACCAAATTCAGAAGAAATACGATGGCGTATTGGATCGAAGGGGAATTTTTGAATTTTGCCAAGTAAAAAGATGTGGGAACGACTTGCCACAACGAGTGAAAGTTTTTTGTGATGTAATTCTGGTCATGAACCCCAGCGAAAATCCTCCTTTTTATAAAAAAGGGATGATGATAATCTATACAGGTTACAAAAAGAAAACATACCTGACTTAATTTCACTTTTTTGTTTTTGCGGCAGTCTTTTTATTCAAACTGGATTTCGATATATCTATTACCTTAAAAGGTTATTCCGCGAAAGGAATAGCCTTTTAACCTGTTGTTGCAGGTAGCGCAGCATAGGTGCAGACAGGTTGCCATCCGCCAACGTATTAATTGTTATTTGTATTGGAGATAATTTCTAATATGACTGCGGAAACTAGGAAGGTTCATGAGTATTGTATTCCTATTCATGGTAGGTATAGAGATTACAGAAGGGGGAGGGCTATGCCAAATATATTCTGGTACTACGGACTCATTGTCATTGGGACGGTAATTATCGTCTATACAGCTTATAAAAAGAGAAGCGTAACTGATTTGTTTTCATATTTTGTATTTGCAACTGCTTGGTCATGGGTAGGTGAAGCTGTTATACTCTTTGCACTAAATGCTTATGCATATAAACCCGGACTTTATACAGATCCTTTTGCTGAAAATATCATAGGGCATATTATAGCCAATACAGCATTATGGGCTTCAACAGCGATTTGGGTAATGTATTTTCAGCCCTCATACCCCTGGATTGGATTGATATCCATCGCTTTTATGCCGATAGAGATTGTGTTTCTTAAAGCCGATGCCTACGATCATTATTGGTGGCACACATATATGACCGGCATTGCGACATTTATCTTTATGGCTGCTATGAAGAAGTGGTATTCCATAGTAAATAAAAAAAGACATAAATTCCCGCGAATCATAACATTTTGGACAATCGCATGGATCATTCTGCAAACTCCCACAAGCGTACTTATGCTTTTTGGAAAACAGTTTTTTCATGTGAATTGGGTTGAAAATACTTACCGGGACAGTACGCTATTTAGTGGTTTTTTGTATCATGTATGTATGGCTATAATTTTTATATTTTGTATTTACATACCAAAAAAGAGATATTGGAATGTGGTTCCTTTTTTTATTTTACTATTAGGTGATGTTATCCTCATAAACATGAAAATATTAGTTTTTTATGAAGATTGGAAATTAAGTTACTTGATTTACATCCGCGCAGCAAGCGTACTATTTTTTATACTAATGGAAAAATTCACGTTGAGACAGGTTAAGGTTGAAAATCCGACTTAATCGGATTGCAAAATGGCTAGTTGGCGTCCACATACTACTGATTAGTTTGTGTGGGGAGGAAGGCTATATATTTTGTGGAGATTATTCATTTGTACATAGATATTATTTCAGTGTGGAGATGGTTCGACTGGATACGCGTTGTAAACCTTCAGCATTCTAGGAATGTTGAGTGTGCAGTGGAATTAAGCTTGATATAATAGAACTTTTGGGGTCAGTTCCTTAATTTTTACAAATTATTACATACGATAGCTTAAAACCACCTCATGTTGCTCTTTTTTAAGCCGCAATCCATCAAGGGAGCTTGAATATCATCTGCTGTGCTCATTGCTTTTGACGATACGAGAGGCTGTCATGCATGAAGAAAGTGAGGAGGAACAAAAAGAGCAGGAGCTTGGACATCTCATACAGAGTTATATTGATAAGCATTATAAAGAGAACATAAGCCTGCAGGATATTGCTGACGAGATGAATATGAACCACTATTATATGGCCCATGTGTTTAAGAGTACGACTGGATATTCTCCGATGCAGTACGTGATTCGGCGGCGGATTGGAGAGGCGCAGTCGTATCTTTTATCGACGGACAAGACTGTGACAGAGATTGCTTATATTGTTGGTTACAACAGTGCGAGTAACTTTAATAATTCGTTTAAGAAAATGGTCGGCATGTCACCGCAGAGGTATAGAGAATTTTGGAGGAACCAGCGATAAAAGCATGTTTATGCAAGGGTTTATGCAGACAACTGGAGCTGTTGGTTCCGTTAAACGTTGCTATGACGGTACTGTATAAAAACATGCATATATAAGAAAAATGGCAGGGGACACAATCTCCTGCTGTTGCTATTTCATCAACACCTGATGGATATGGTGTGCATAGGAAAATCCTCTAGACTTACATGAAACAATATCTTATATTTAGGAAGATAAAGTATGTAAGCGGTATTATCTTTTGTGTTTTACAGCTTTTAGAGTTAAGGAGGAATGGTTGTGGATTTACATGAGCTTACACTAGGAAAAATCACTTTAAATCAATCCGTTCATCGTGTAACACAAAATGGCGCGGCCTTTCGTATCCATTATTGGGGAGCTATGCAAAGACATTATGATAATACATTGCATAAGCATTCTTTTTTTGAGGTGTGTTATGTGCTTGAGGGGACAGGTTATTATATTGATAATGACTATACCTACTCCTTACAAAAAAATACAATGTTTTTTTCAAGACCTGATGTTTTACACCAAATCAAAAGTGAAAGAGGACTTTTCCTGCTCTATGTTGGGTTTGAATTAATAGAGTCTGAGTCAAATGAAGAATGGATTAGAATATTTGAAAAAGCTCGGCACTGCTCTGAAGTAATGATACAGCTACAAGGTGATACAGCTGCCACACTGCTTTGGAAGTCGTTGCTGATTCATGCGACAAAATCTGAAGATGCTTTTGTTGAGGAAATACTAACAAGTTTGGCTCATTCACTAGTTGTTTCATTACTGCAAGTGTTTGTTCAATATTCACGTCATGAGAAGCATAGGAACCTGATTGAAACATCCTCTCCACTCCTGAGCCACGTAAAACTGTATATTAAAGACAATCTATCCAACTCCTTAAAGCTTGCTGAAGTCGCTAAACAATTTCATATATCTGGTCGGCACTTGTCGCGAATGTTTGTATCTGAGCTTGGTATAAACTACTCCGGATTTGTTCAAAATGAGAGAATCCAACGAGCGGCTGCACTACTCAAAACAACAAATTTATCGATTAAGGAGATTGCTGAAGAAACCGGTTTTGCAACGGTTCAGTACTTTAATCGCGTTTTCACCTCTGCGTTAGGCAACTCCCCTGGTCATTTTCGTTCCCTCTATATGAACCGAAAAACAACTAAATACGAGCCTGATTGAAATCCTCTCACTTTATAAAAGGGAGGATTCTTCGTATTTTACACTGTAAGAAAGTATAAATTTCTAGCAGGAAGCTCATTCGACGTAGTGAGAAATTTTAGGAACACAGTGTAAGTGCAACTACGCCTCTGTCTTCGCCCAAGAGCAGGGCACGCCAGTCGGCGAGTTTTCTTTATACTAAAAAATATAAATTTCCATCTGCAAACCAATTCGCCAACAGCAGCACCTCTGTTCTCGTCATTGTACTTTAGGGAGGTACATGTCCCCAATTTATAATTATTGAACAAGATGTCTCTAAAAGATAAAAATATGAACTCATAAGATAAAACTTGTCATGCTATGGAAATAAGATGTCTTTAAAAGATAACAAGATGTCTTTGTAATATCTAGATTCCTATACTAAAGAAAGTGTAATATATAAAAAAAGTAATTGAAAATCCTTTGATTTTCACATGATGGCGATGCAAGTATTGGTAAGCAAGAGGTGCACGAAAAATATAAAGAGAACCCTTCTATTCAGAAGGAATAACAAAAGTATTCAACACAAGTGGGTAAAAAGTTAGGGGTTCAACTCACGCTTAACTGGAGGGGTTTTTTTGGATTTAAGTAAATTTATATCAGGCAAATTTTATTTGAATCAATATGTTCATCGTTTAGTACAAAATGGATCAGCTTTTCATGTACATTATTGGGGGGTCATGCCAAAGCATTATGATGTTGTACCGCATAAACATTCCTTTTTTGAGATATGTTTTGTGGTTGATGGTGAAGGGTATTATATAGAAGATGATTGTACTTACTCTCTACAAAAAAATATGATGTTCCTTTCAAGACCAGATGTTTCACACCAAATAAAAAGTGAGGATGGATTAGCCCTCCTTTATGTAGCATTTGAATTAACAGAATCAGAATCAAGTGAAGAATGGATAGGAATAATAAAGGAAGCTAGGAAATGTTCCAAAGTAATTGTACCTGTAAGCGACGACACAATCGCTGTGCTGCTTTGGAAATCCCTTCTTATCCAAACAACAAAGTTTGAACAAGGTTTTTATGAAGAAATGCTAACAAACCTTGCTTACTCTCTTATTCTTTCATTACTACAAATTTTTGTTCCTTACTCACACAGTGAGCATCAAAACAAACCTGTTGAAATAATTTCTCCACTTCTTAGTCAAGCAAAGTTATACATTAATGATAATATAGCAAGTCCTTTAAAACTTAACGATGTAGCTAGTCAGTTCCACATATCTGGTCGGCATCTGTCAAGAAAGTTTGTATCAGAATTAGGTGTAAGTTACTCAGAGTTTGTTCAAAATGAGAGAATCCAGCGAGCTGCCGCATTACTTAAAACAACAGATTTATCCATCAAGGATATTGCAAAACAAACTGGTTTTAAAACAGTTCACTATTTTACCCGTGTTTTTCATTCTGTGATGGGGAGTCCACCAGGGATCTTTCGTTTGCTTTATATAGACCCAAAAACAACTGAATATACAGAGGAATAAATTCCATCCACTTAATACTAGGCACTAACGTGGGGGATTTTTTTCTAAAAAGATAAGTATACGATGAGTCAATGGTTTCCTTAGAAAGATCGTGTCTGAAAAGTATAAAAACGCGTCTTGATACGCTAAATACACGTATTGTGTAATGCCCTATAATCATAATTGTAAATGAGAAATTTTCATTCATGTTTAGTGGGGATGATAGCGATTACACTAGAGATTTCCTGCCGAATAGTAACTTAAAAGGTAAGCTAATATTGAAGATCATGAACCAATTTCTCTTTAATTGTATGTCTTTAAAATGAAATGGCATATCTTTCAATGTTTAATTATTATATATGGAGGTATTGATTATGATGAAAGCCGGCTTAGTTACTGATATTTTAGGATACATGCCGCTGGAAGAAATGCTTGATACATGTGTAGATTTGGGATTTGAAGTTCTAGAATTAGGGTGCGGTAATTGGTCTAAAGCGCCACATGTTGATTTAGATGGTTTGCTGGAGAGTGCTGTTAAACGCGAGAAGTTCTTAGATGCTATTAAAAGCAGAGGGCTTGAAATTGCAGCTTTAAATTGTTCAGGAAATCAACTCGAACCAACGGAAGAGGGAGAGGCTCATAAAGCAGTAGTTGAAAAAACATTTCAACTTGCAGGTCTTTTAGGAGTAGAAACAGTTGTTATGATGTCGGGTTGTCCTAGTGCGGGTCCAAATGATGTGACACCTAATTGGCTTACACATCCTATTTTACCTCCGCATTTTAAAATCCTAGAATGGCAATGGAATGAAGTAGCCTTTCCATACTGGGAAAAAGCCGTGAAAATTGCGAAAGAACGCGGCGTCAAAAAAATTGCCATCGAGAATCTTGGCTGTAATTTAGTGCATAATCCAGAAACACTTTTCAAATTAAGAAATGAAGTTGGAGACATGGTTGGCATGAATTTTGACCCAAGTCATCTATTTTGGATGGGTGGAGATCCGATTGCAGCAGCAAGAGCGTTAGGAAGTGCAATCTATCATGTCCATGCTAAAGATGTACGGATAGAAAGAGGAGTAAATGATATACATGGACTTATCGACGTGAAACCAATGGAAAGTTTTGCTGATCGTTCATGGAATTATGTGGCACTTGGATACGGACACGATGTTAGTTATTGGAAGGAGTTCTTCACTGTCGTGAAAATGACAGGATACGAGGGACCGGTAGTTCTTGAAATGGAAGATCTAACAATGGAACCGCTTACGGGTGTTAAAAAATCCATGGATGTTCTCAAAGAAGCGTTACCTAGAGATTTTAAGAATAAAAGCTCAAACCTTTATTCAATTGTTAACCAGTAAATAAAACAAGGAGGCATATATTGTATGGTGTTAAAAATAGGTGTTATCGGTACAGGTGCTATTGGTCAAGATCATATTCGAAGAATATCCAACACTTTATCGGGAGCTAAAATTGTTGCAGTGACAGATGTGAATGCAGAACAAGCTCACGCTGTTGTTAACAATGAAAATCTTGATGCAAAGGTTTACGAAAGTGGACATGAAGTTATTAACTCCAACGACGTTGATGCAGTTATCGTAACCTCTTGGGGCCCTACTCATGAAGAATTTGTTTTGGCTTCCATTGCTGCGGGTAAACCGGTTTTCTGCGAAAAACCACTTGCGACAACTGCTGAGGGATGTAAGAGAATCGTTGATGCAGAGATTGCGCACGGTAAACAGTTGGTTCAAGTAGGATTTATGCGACGTTACGATAAGGGGTATCGTGCATTGAAACGTGTTGTTGATAATGGAAGAATCGGTGAGCCGTTAATGGTGCATTGTGCACACCGAGCTCCTTCAGCTCCAGGCTGCACTGGTGATATGGCACTTACTGATTCTTTTCCTCATGAAATAGATGTTTTGCGTTGGTTACTCAATGACGATTATGTTTCTGCCCAGGTAATCCTGCCAAGAAACACACGTTTTGCAGCTGAAGGGGTACAGGATCCGCATATCGTCTTACTGGAAACTAAACAAGGAATCCGAATTGACACTGAAATATTTGTAAATTGTCAATATGGATATGATATTCAATGTCAGGTTGTTGGAGAAACAGGTACAGCCAACTTACCTGAGCCATCCAGTGTACTTCTGCGAAGCGAAGCGAAGCTTTCAACGGAAATTCTAGTAGATTGGAAAGATCGTTTCATTGATTCTTATGATGTTGAACTGCAAGAATGGATTAATTGTACTGTAAAAGGTGAAATGAATGGACCATCAGCTTGGGATGGTTATGTTGTAGCAGTGACAGCAGATGCTTGTGTGGAAGCCAAGCGTACAGGTCAGATTGTTCCAATTTCTATGCCAGAACGTCCGGCATTTTACAGCAAGCAATATGTTTTACAATAAAGAAAACTCGCCGATTGGCAAGCCGTTAGGCGAAGACAGAGGCGTAGTTGCACTTACACTGTATTCCTAAAATTTCCGACTGCGTCGAATTGGCTTCCAGCTGGAAATTTATACTTTCTTGCAGTGTAAAGAATAGCAATCTTATTTAATTATGATAGGTAAAGTTATCAGGACAACGGATCACCTTTTTGATTGGAATAAAGTAAGGTAAAGGTTTAACACATTTCTTTGAAAAATCTGTTTCACAAAAAGTAGCTATTTTATTGGAAATTCAAAACGTTTTCTTTAGTTGATGATTAACCGAAGAAAACGTTTTGAATAGTAACTATTTTTTGTAAATATAAATGATCAACTAAACAAGCAATCCATAAAATTCATCTGTATAAATTGTTTTGGTCTAATAATGTAAGCGTATTCTGAACGCGTTAACAGTGGAAGGTGTTTGGTTGAAACGAAAACATATAAAGAAAAAAGTATTTATATATCTTTCAACAGAAAGAGGGGAGAAATTAACATGAGTAAACACGGAAACCCAAGTTCGTTTTTACGCACGATTATCATAATCTCAACATTCGGAGGGCTCCTTTTCGGATACGATACGGGTGTTATCAATGGCGCCTTGCCTTCTATGTCTGAAGCTCTCGGTCTCAATTCATTTACTCAAGGTCTTATAGCAAGTTCACTGCTTTTCGGAGCTGCGATGGGTGCGGTATTCGGTGGTCGGTTATCTGATTATAGTGGTCGCCGGAAAAACATTCTTTATCTTGCGGTATTGTTTTTTGTTGCTACAATGGGATGTGCCCTTGCTCCGAACGTTACTGTTATGATCATCTTCCGGTTCTTGCTTGGACTTGCTGTGGGAGGTGCATCAGTAACAGTTCCAACTTATTTAGCAGAAATGTCACCTGCAGAGAGACGTGGTCAAATAGTAACCCAGAATGAATTGATGATTGTAAGTGGACAACTATTAGCTTTCGTTTTTAATGCAATCTTAGGCAACACAATGGCTGATAACGTAGATGTTTGGCGCTACATGTTGGTCATTGCAGCACTTCCAGCGGTGTTCCTGTTCTTTGGTATGATCAGAGTACCGGAAAGCCCACGTTGGCTTATTTCAAAGGGGAGAAATGATGAGGCCCTTTATATTCTAAGACAGATACGAGATGAAAACCAAGCTAAATCGGAATTCAATGAGATTAAGGCTGCTTTAGCTGAGAAATCACAAAGGAAGGAAGCAACTTTTAAGGATTTATCCGTACCGTGGATGCGTCGCATTGTGTTTATCGGAATTGGAGTTGCTGTTGTATCGCAAGTTACAGGTGTCAACTCGATCATGTACTATGGAACTGAAATTCTTAGAGATGCCGGATTTGAGACATCTGCTGCATTAATCGGCAATACTGCTAATGGTTTGATTTCGGTTTTGGCAACTCTTGTCGGCATCTGGCTCCTTGACAAGGTTGGCCGTCGACCAATGATGCTGACTGGTCTGACAGGAACAACGACAGTACTCTTGCTTATTGGGATATTTTCATTCATGCTTAAAGGGTCGGATGCGCTTCCATATGTTATGCTTACCCTGACAGTCACGTTTCTAGCTTTTATGCAGGGAGCCATTGGACCGGTATTATGGGTTACGCTTTCGGAGATATTCCCGTTGCGGTTACGCGGATTAGGTATGGGCATTAGCGTGTTTTTCCTCTGGATAACGAATTTCTGTATTGGTCTGATGTTCCCGATATTACTCGATAAGATTGGCTTGTCCGCAACATTCTTCTCCTTTGCGGCTATAGGATTTGTAGCTATCGCTTTTGTGAAGAAATACTTGCCGGAAACTAAGGGACGTACACTTGAAGAGCTAGAACATTACTTCCGTAACTACGATAATCGAGATAACCAGAACGATTTAAGTACGGTTGAAGCTTCAGTAAAGTAAATTCATAATTTATAACTATTGAACAAGATGTCTCCATAAAAACAAAAATATATGTTATTAAGATAAGGAATCTATACTAGAGTGCCATATACTTAGAAGTGTAATCGATTATTTTGGGTTTTTGCATACACTCATAAATTAAAGCGATTACACTTCTTTGCTTTTATTACATTTCAAGAAATTTAAAGGACTTGTTGACATACGAATTCAATGATTATATAATAAATCTCGAATTCGAGATAATTTAAAAAAGAATTGATAATAATGAATTTGAATAGTACAACAGGATACTTTAATAAGCTTAAACTGACTTGTTGACATACGAACTCGATAATTATATAATAAATCTCGAATTCGAGATAATTTAAAAAGGATTGATAATAATGAATTCAACTCATGAACAAGACGTATCTTTAAAGTTATTTGTTGTATTATCGCGAGCAGTACAGTCAATCACAAAGCGTATTGAAGAAGATATAAAACGTTATGGACTTAATCCAACTGAATTTGCAGTTCTGGAGTTGCTATTTAGTAAAGGCGATCAGCCTATACAAAAAATTGGTGATAAAATATTACTTGCAAGCAGCAGTATTACGTATGTGGTTGATAAGTTGGAAAAGAAGCAATTGTTAGTACGAAAACCATGTTCTAAAGATCGCCGTGTCACATATGCATCAATTACTTCAGAAGGTACTGAATTGATGAATACTATTTTTCCTAAGCATAGAGAGGCGATTCAACAAATATTTGGTGGTCTAGATTCTGCTGAAAAAGAAACGATGATCGAACAGTTGAAAAAATTAGGATATTATGCGCAAGAACTATAAAGAAAACTCGCCGACTGGCGAGCCCTGCCTTTGGGCGAAGACAGAGGCGTAGTTGCACTTATACTTTGTTCCTAAAATTTCTCACTACGTCGAATTCGCTTCCTGCTAGAAATTTATACTTTCTTAAAGTATAAAAAATTTTTAACAAATACCTCTAATTGGTAATATATTATTTAGTGATAAAATGATTAAAGGTAAATAACGAAGGAGGTGATAAATGGTACTGAAACTGAATACAATCATTACAAAATATCAGAATGTAGTTGATTATGTGTTTGGGTCATTAAACAATGATAAGATGCAAACTATAGTCAAACTTAAAAAAGTAAATAAAGTCGCAGAATTTTGATTTTTTAGGTATAAAATCTCGAATTCGAGATAAAAAATAAGGAGGCTATAAAAATGATGGATGTTGGTTTATTAATGATTCGATTGGTAATTGGTGTGTTATTCATTGGTCATGGAGCGCAAAAATTGTTCGGTTGGTTCGGTGGTTATGGGTTAAAAGGAACAGGAGGTTGGATGGAATCCATTGGTATTAAACCAGGTGTGGCAATGGCTCTTTTTGCAGGATTAGCTGAACTTATCGGAGGACTGTTATTTGCTGCAGGATTCTTGACACCTCTTGCTGGTATTATGATTGCTGGGACAATGGTAATGGCAATTGTTAAGGTACATGGTCCAAATGGACTATGGGCAACACAGAACGGTTATGAATATAACTTAACGTTACTAGTAGTAGCAATTAGCATAGCTTTAATAGGTCCTGGTCAATATGCTTTAGATGCTTTTTTGTTCTAATATATCTCGAATTCGAGAATGTTTAATTAGAAATTAATAGGGCTGATAAGGGTTTAACTGTATCAAATGAATAAAGTAGGCTACTAAAACATTTGAAGAAAAAAGGAGTGTACAAAATGAGTAAAAAAACAATGGGCATTCACCATATCACAGCGATTGTAGGTCACCCACAGGAAAATGTAGATTTCTATGCAGGAGTTTTAGGATTGCGTTTAGTCAAACGAACTGTAAATTTTGATGACCCAGGTACGTATCATCTTTATTTTGGCAACGAAGGAGGAAAACCAGGAACCATCATCACATTTTTCCCATGGGCAGGTGCTCGCCAAGGAGTAATTGGAGATGGTCAGGTAGGAGTAACTTCTTACGTTGTTCCGAAAGGTGCTATAGGCTTTTGGGAAAGCAGATTAGAAAAGTTCAATATTACGTTTGTGAAAATGGAACGTTTTGGAGAGCGGTATTTGACATTTGATGATCCGCATGGACTTCATTTGGAAATCGTTGAAAGAGAAGAAGGGGAGGCCAATACGTGGAGCTTCGGCGGGATAACATCTGAAGTTGCCATCAAAGGATTTGGTGGAGCAACCCTTTTATCCGCTCAACCTAACAAAACTGCCGAATTGTTAGAAACGGTAATGGGACTTGAACGAATCGGGGAAGAAGGAGACTTTGTTCGTTTTCGTTCTTCAGCTGAAATCGGAAATATCATTGATCTAAAACTAACTCCTATCGGCCGGGGACAAATGGGTGTCGGCACAGTTCACCATATCGCATGGCGAGCTATCGATGATCAGGATCAATTGGATTGGAAACGGCATGTTGAAGGTTACGGATATGGTGTAACTCCTGTACGGGACAGAAATTATTTTAATGCGATTTATTTTAGAGAGCATGGAGAAATTTTATTTGAAATTGCAACTGACCCTCCAGGATTTGCTCATGACGAATCACAAGCGACTATGGGAGAAAAATTGATGCTGCCTGAACAATATGAACCGCATAGAGAACAGATTGAGCGGGTGATTTTACCGTTTGAAGTAAGAGAATTAGACTAATTGTTGAAATGGAGAAAACGGAGTCTACGCCTTCATGCGTTCAACTCCGTTTTCTTTGTTTGCTTCGGGGGTGAGGGTTACGATAATCGCGGTGGCAAGCATGCAGGCCATCACGAAGCATAATGCCAGCATGGGAAAGAAGGGGAATAGCAGTAGTGTTACCAATACGACAAAAATAATCGCAAATGCACCTGCGACATAGGAAAAGACATTCTCCATCGTTTCCTCCTGCTTTTCTCTTATTTTGTACTATGTTATGCTTGTCCAAAGAGAGATAGAAGTAAAAATTTGTTAGGAAGTGTTTGTGTGATTACATTAAAAACAAAACGAGAAATTGCTCTTATGCATGAAGCTGGGAAGCTGCTGGCTGCTTGTCATCAGCAGTTGGCAAAGATTATTGAGCCTGGTATTACAACAATGGAGCTGGACCGCATAGCAGAGAAGTTTTTGCTTCAGCATGGAGCCAAGCCGGAGCAAAAGGGATATAAGGGCTACCCGTATGCGACTTGTGCCTCTATTAATGATGAAATTTGTCATGGCTTTCCGCGAAAAACACCTTTGCGAGAAGGGGATATTGTGACAATTGATATGGTTGTGAACCTAGGAGGTGCATTGGCGGATTCTGCTTGGTCCTATGGAGTCGGTCGTATTTCCGAAGAGGCAGAGGGATTGCTGCAGGTAACAAAGGAAGCTCTATATAAAGGAATTGAACAGGCGCTGTCAGGGAACCGTATTGGAGATATTGGTCATGCGATTCAATCCTATGTGGAGCCAAAGGGCTATTCTGTCGTAAGAGATTTTACGGGGCATGGCATTGGTCCAACAATTCATGAAGGGCCGCATATTCCGCATTTTGGTTTGCCTGGGAAAGGTGTTCGATTAAAAGAAGGTATGGTTATTACGATTGAGCCGATGATTAATATTGGTGCATGGCAATCGAAAATGGATGATAATAATTGGACGGCCAGAACAGTAGACGGGTCGTTGTCCGCACAGTATGAGCATACGATTGCAATAACAGAGGAAGGGCCGTTATTGCTAACGGCTCAGGAATAAAAGAAAGCTGGAAGAGATTTAACATACGAAATTAACCCTTTTAAAGGATCAGCAAAAGGTACAAATCAAAAAAATAAGATAAAAACACAAAAGGCTTGGCATACTGCCAAGCCTTTTGTTAATTCCGTTATAATTTTATAGTTTGTAAATTTATATGCAAAACATGTTGTCTTTTGTATTACGAAATATCATTTTTTCTTTGAAAAGAGAACCTGTTACCCTCATAAAAGGCTTTTCTTACTTACAATTGTTTTGTTTTTTGCAAGATATACGTTTCAATTGCATGTGCCACACCATGCTCTTCATTGGTAAGGGTGACAGCATCACATAAATCCTTTACTTCTTGTTCTGCGTTGCCCATTGCAATAGAAAAGCCGGCTGCCTGCATCATTGGAACATCATTAAAATTATCGCCGATCGCAACGGTATGTTCCATTGGGATGCCGAAGTGGTTAGCCATTGCTCGTAAGCCATTCCCTTTATGGGCATTTTGATTCATTACTTCTAGGTTTGTTGGTGCAGATGCAGTAATACCAATTTCTTCAGTTGTTTGTAGATGCTCTAGAAGCTGTGTTCGCGTTTGGTCACCTAATGTTAGAATGAAAAACTTTTCTACCTGCAATTCATCAGATGAAAGAAGGGTGGATATGTCATCAAAGGAACGAATCACATTAGATTCTAGCTGCTGCTCAGTCACTTTCTGTAAATCTTCTATTGTAAAGTTATAAGATTGTGAGCCAGCCGCTTGCCATGCACGCATTACATTTTCGTTCCAATTGGTTGGTACATAAATCCCTTGATTTGTGTACACTTTATACGGAAAACCTTCTGCTTCAAGGTGCAGCGCTGTCTGCAGCGCGATTGTTTTGTTTATATAGGAAGCTTGGAGCAATGTGTCGTTTACATATACAACAGCTCCATTGCTTGTCCCAAGAGGAAGGGATAGATTATAGCGCTGTAGCAGCCCCGAAAGATCATCCTTTGCCCGTCCAGAGCAAATCATTACGATATTTCCCTCCTGCTGGGCTTGTTCAATAGCATTCATGCTGCGTTCTGAAATTTGTAAATCGTGAGAGAGCAGGGTGCCATCCATATCAATAGCTATTAGTTTCATAGTAATCACTCCTTACTTACCTATCATACATGATAGTTTTTCAGATAGTAACTACTCCTTTGTAAATTATCTCTATTGTATGCGTTATCTTTTGAAAAATGTCATAGGTAAAATGTGGTGAAATATCAAGGGGCACAGGCAAAGCGCATCATCAAGAAGAGGGAACCGATAAGGGCGCATGCTCATATACTGACATAGGTGGATGACCAGGTCGAAATGTAAAATCAATTGCTCCCTTTGAAACAGTTGCTATCTATTTTCCTAAAAAGTGCTACAATAGAAAGATGAAAAAAATGATTAAGGTGGTTTTTGTATGAAAATCAAGTTAGGTTTGTTATATGGAGGCAAATCTGCAGAGCATCAAGTTTCGCTGCAAACGGCTCTTGCTGTTACGAAAGCGCTGGATACAGAAAAATTCGAGGTATATCCTATTTATATTACAGAGCAAGGAGCTTGGATCAAGGGTGAGCGTTTACAAGGGGAAGTTGAAAGTGTAAATGTTCTTAAAATGGAAGATACAGGTCAGAAGGTATCTCCATTTTCACTGAGTCGTGAGCTTGCACCATCTTCTGCGGAAGCAGATGCAGTTGATGTTGTGTTTCCGTTGCTTCACGGTCCAAATGGAGAAGATGGTACAGTACAAGGTTTATTAGAACTTTTAAATGTTCCTTATGTTGGAAATGGTGTACTAGCGTCCGCAGCTGGTATGGATAAGATTGTGATGAAGAATATTTTTGCGCAGGAAGGTCTTCCGCAAGCGGATTATGTTTCATTTATTCGCAGCGAATGGGAAAAGGAGCGCGATGCTGCTTATATCAAGGTTGAGGAGGCTTTAGGCTATCCATGCTTTGTAAAGCCAGCCAACTTAGGATCTAGCGTAGGGATTAGCAAATGTAAAAATCGCGAAGAGCTAGAGGCTGCGTTTGAAGAAGCATTTCAATTTGACCGGAAGATTATTATTGAAGAAAATATTACAGGCCGTGAAGTCGAAATTGGCGTACTTGGTAACGATGACCCGCAATGCTCTGTTGTTGGGGAGATTGCGCCGAAGAAGGAATTTTACGATTATAAGGCAAAATATATAGATGGTGATACAGCTCTTATGATTCCAGCAGAGGTAACGCAGGAGGAATATGAGACAATCCGAGAATATGCAATTCGAGCTTTTAAAGCACTTGATGGAGCAGGATTAACGAGAGCAGATTTCTTCTTAACAAAGGAAGGAAACGTATATATTAATGAAGTAAATACAATGCCTGGCTTTACTCCATTCAGCATGTTCCCGCTCCTTTGGCAGCAGTCCGGCATGTCTTATCCAGAACTGATCGAAAGGCTCGTACAACTGGCAATTGAACGGTATGAGGAAAAGCAAAAAATTAAATATACTATTTAAAAACAAGGAAGCCCTGCTCGCAGTGCTTCCTTTCTGTAAGGAGAGTTTCTATGATTGAACGATCGTTATCTCAGGTTCAGAAAATGGTAAACGGAAATGGTTTAGATGAAAAATGGGAAGATGTACGTATACAGGGAGTGTCTATTGATTCGCGTAAAATAAGCGGCGGTAATTTATATGTCCCTATTCAAGGTGAACGCTTTGATGGGCATGCTTTTGCGCAGGCTGCGTTAGAGAATGGTGCACCTGCACTCCTTTGGCAGCAGGATGTACAGGATCCCCCTGAAAATGTGCCGGTTATTTTTGTAGATGATACATTAGCAGCACTGCAGCAGCTGGCAAGAAGTTATCGAGATCAATTAGACGTCAAAATCATTGGGGTAACAGGAAGCAACGGGAAAACATCGGCAAAGGATATCGTTACGAGCTTATTGAGCACGAAATTTAAGGTGCAAAAAACGGAAGGGAACTTCAATAATCATATTGGTCTCCCGCTTACGATTTTGCGCCTAAAAGAGGATACGGAGATGGCTGTGCTTGAGATGGGCATGTCGGCGCGCGGTGAGATTGAATTTTTGTCTAAATTGGCTCGTCCAAACGCTGCTATTATTACAAATATTGGAGAATCACACTTGATGGAGTTGGGTTCACGTGCTGGCATTGCGGAGGCAAAGCTAGAAATTGTGCTCGGCTTGCAGGAGGGCGGCTTGCTTGTCTATAACGGTGATGAACCGCTGCTCACATCAAGAGTGAATGAGATGATAGATTTACCAGTGACCAAAGCAGCCTTTGGTAATCAAAAAGTAAATGATTATTATCCCACTTCTATTGCTCTAGACGCAACAGGTACGACGTTTACAATCAATCGTGCCCCTGCTCTGTCCTTTTTCCTCCCTGTGCTCGGCAAGCATAATGTGTACAACGCATTAGCATGCATGGCAGTTGCGGAATTTTTTGGTGTAACATGGGAAGAGATGAAGCAAGGGTTAGAGCAGTTGCAACTGACAGGCATGCGTATGGAGGTTATCAAGACAAACAACGGCTTGACTGTTATTAACGATGCCTATAATGCAAGCCCAACATCGATGAGAGCAGCGCTATTGCTGATGGATGAGCTGCAAGGCTTTTCTCATAAAATTGCTGTTCTTGGCGATATGCTAGAACTTGGTAATCAAGAGGTGGAGTTTCACTATGAAATTGGTCAAAGTATTAACCCCGCTTGTATTGATTATGTATTTACGTACGGTGATTTAGGGAGATATATCGCAAAGGGAGCGGCTGAACGCCTTGGCAGTAATCGTGTGAAGGCTTATGATGATAAAGAAGCTTTAGCGAAAGACCTAAAAGAGCTTGTGGATGCGAAGGATGTTGTGTTAGTGAAGGCATCTCGCGGCATGCGGCTTGAAGAAGTGATTGCGGGGTTGCAATAGGACAGGAAACAGCAAGGCTTTACTAAGGTCTTGCTGTTTTTGAGTCCCGATTTGAGAAAATATAAGTTTTTAGCTGGCAGACAATTCGACGTATCGAGAAATTTTAGGAACAAAGTGTAAATGCAATTACGCTCTGTCCTCGTCCAAAGGCGTGTTTCGCCAATCGGCGAGCTTTATAGGCATGATATGCTTTCTTTCGTATATACATAAAGAGAGGATATTGTGAGCACGATATAAGCATCCCTGCCTATAAAAATGGGCGATCTGTCTAATGAAATAGTCGTTTCTGGATAGACCATATACTTGGACTGTAAGAAAGTATAAATTTCTAGCAGGAAGTCAATTCGACGTAGTGAGAAATTTTAGGAATACAGTATAAGTAGGGCTACGCCTCTGTCTTCGCCCCAAAGGCAGGGCTCGCCAATCGGCGAGTTTTCTTTATTCCTTATTTTAGTTTGTAAAAAGAATACGATGGATGGATTATAAATATGAAACGAGACAATACTTAGTAAAGAAGCTACCTGAGATTATTCAGGGACTGAAAAGCGGATTAATATGCCCTTATTCGAAATAATGGAAGAAGGAGTTTGCTTTTTCCAACGGCAAAACTTATAATGGGTAAAGTACATGAGAGTTCGTATTTTCCAATATTTAATTTATAAATGAAGTTCGCCCGTTATCATAAGTGAAAAGTTCGACTTTGGGAAATATCAGCTAAGGGCATTTTCTGCGGCGCGGGGAATGTCTTTTTTCAGTAGACAGCAATACGAAAGAGAAAAGGAGAAGTAAACATTGACAACATTTAGAGAATTAGGATTAAGTGAACAACTGCTCAAATCCGTAGAAAAAATGGGTTTTGAAGAAGCGACGCCAATTCAGGCACAAACAATCCCAACAGCGCTTGAAGGGTCAGATATTATCGGTCAGGCACAAACAGGAACGGGAAAAACAGCGGCTTTTGGATTGCCGCTCTTAGATAAAATAGATACAAGATCTGATACAATTCAAGGGATTGTTATTGCCCCTACACGTGAACTTGCAATTCAAGTATCTGAAGAGTTATATAAAATCGGCTACCATAAGCGCGTACGCATTTTACCGATTTACGGTGGGCAGGACATTAACCGCCAAATTCGCTCTTTAAAGAAATACCCTCATATTATCGTCGGAACGCCAGGACGTATTTTAGACCATATTAATCGCAAAACACTTCGTTTGCAAAATATTGAAACAGTTGTCCTAGATGAAGCAGATGAAATGCTGAACATGGGCTTTATCGAAGATATTGAGTCTATTTTAAGTGATGTTCCAGAAGAGCATCAAACATTATTGTTCTCGGCTACAATGCCAGAGCCGATTCGCCGCATTGCTGAGCGTTTCATGAAAGAGCCTAAGATTATTAAAGTTAAGGCAAAAGAAGTAACAATGCCAAACATTCAGCAGTTCTATCTAGAAGTGCAAGAGAAGAAGAAATTTGATATTTTAACTCGTTTACTGGATATTCAATCTCCAGAATTAGCTATTATTTTTGGCCGCACGAAGCGTCGTGTAGATGAATTATCTGAGGCGCTAAACCTGCGTGGATATGCTGCTGAAGGAATTCATGGTGACTTGTCTCAAGCTAAGCGCCTTTCTGTCTTGAAGAAGTTTAAGGAAGGCTCCATTGAAGTGCTTGTAGCAACTGATGTAGCTGCTCGCGGCTTAGACATTTCAGGAGTTACACATGTATATAACTTTGATATCCCGCAAGATCCAGAATCATATGTACACCGTATTGGCCGTACAGGACGCGCTGGAAAAACAGGAATTGCGATGCTGTTTGTAACGCCACGTGAATTCGGACAGCTGAAAAATATCGAACGTACAACAAACCGTAAGATTGACCGTATGACCCCGCCGACATTAGACGAGGCGTTAGAAGGACAACAACGTCTGATTGCCGAGAAACTGGCGAGCGTGTTAGAAACGGAAAATCTTTCTTACTACAAACGTATGGCTGAAGAACTGTTAGAGGAAAATGATTCTGTAGCAGTAGTAGCTGCTGCGTTAAAGCTTATGACAAAGGAGCCGGATACAACACCGGTTCAATTAACTGATGAGCCACCTGTCGTTTCAAGAGATAGAAACCGTGGCAGAGGCGGAGATCGTAACCGTGGCGGCGGAGATCGCAATAGAGGCGGTGGAGATCGCAATAGAGGCGGAGACCGTGGCGGAGATCGTGGAGCAAGAAACCGTAAAGGCGGTCCTCGTAAGGAGTTTTCAAGAGACCGCAATGATGGACGCAGCGGTGACGGGCGCAGCCGTAAATCGCCTGCAGCGAAGCAACTGTAAGATAGAATGTTATGAAGGGAACCTGTACGATTCGTATGGGTTTCTTTTTTTACTTTAGGGGGAAGTATAAATTTCTAGCTGGCAGACAATTCGACGTAGGAGGAAGTTTTAGGAACAAAGTATAAGTGCAACTACGCCTCTGTCTTCGCCCAAGGGTGGGGCTCGCCAATCGGCAAGTTTTCTTTGTATTTTGGGAATACTACATACACTCCGTTAAGAAAAGAGGGATTGTATGCTCGTACGACTTGGTTATGTGGCTATGAGTGTTCATCTTCAAAATGCCTCACCATCTCAAACGATGACATTTGCACAATTTCAGCGTTTGAAGGATCGGGATGCAGCTATCCGGAAGCTTGAACGGATTGCAAACTCGAATTTAGAGAACTGTTTACGGCTGTTAAAGCATAATTCTGGTTATGATATTGCGTTTTTTCGCTTTAGTTCGAAGCTTATTCCTTTAGCTAATCACGAGGAACTGCCAGATTGGGATTACATCTTACCGTTAAAGGATAATTTGCTTACGCTAGCATCATATATTAAGGAACATAATATGCGTGTTGATTTTCATCCAGATCATTTTGTTGTGCTGAATTCTCCAGATGAAGATATTTTAAAGCAATCCTTAAAAACATTGCGTATGCATTATCGCCTTTTAAGAGGAATGCGTATTGATCCGAAGCACCGTTGTGTTCTTCATGTAGGCGGTGGCTACTCTGACAAAGAGATGGCGCTAGAGCAATTTATTATGAACTGGGGCGATGTTCCGAGGCGGATACAGGAAATGATTATGCTTGAAAATGATGATACAACATTTACTCTTCATGAGACATTGTATCTTGGGGAAAAGCTTGCTGTTCCGGTGATTTTTGATTATCACCATCATCTTATGAATGATGGCGGTTTGGATTGGCGTGAGAATTGGCCTCGGGTTGTTGAGACATGGAAACATTCTGCATTGCCGATTAAGATGCACATCTCAAGTCCGCGTGATGAAAGAGATCCGCGTGCTCATGCTGATTATATTGACCCTGCCATGTTTTTAACTTTTTTACGTGAAGTAAAAGGGAGTGTTCCGCAGATTGACTGTATGATTGAAGCAAAGCAAAAGGATGAGGCTTTGTTTCAGCTTATGCATGATATGCAAAAGCAGAATGATATTGAAATAGTAGATGGGGCCAGCTTTTATCTCAAATAGAGCTAGCCCTATTTTTTTGTAAAAAACGGCGATAGAATTCCCCCGGAGAGTAGCCCGCCTAAATGAGCAGCAATGTTTACCGAATTTTCCAAGAAGGTCATAGAAACTAAGAACAGAAGCAGCAGAATGAATACGGTCAGATGTTGTTTTGTATAGTGCTGTTTTTGCAGGTAGAAGAGATACAGTTGCATTCCTAGCAAACCAAAAATGGCGCCGGATGCTCCTATATGTATAAAGGATAGAGGCATGAGAAAATAGGTAGCTATATTACCGCAAATCCCTGTAAAAAGAAAAAGGGAACAGAATCGCAACTTACCCTGCTGAGGTTCAAGATATGCTCCCAGTAGCAATAAACTTAGACAATTGGAAAGCAAATGAGAAAGATCTGTATGAAGGAATACTGGTGTTAGGAACCGCCACCATTCCCCCGCAGCTATACAAGAGTTACAGCCGGCCCCAAGCGGAATCAGCAGACGAGAAAAGCACCAAGTGATTATCTGTATTGCTAGTATGGTGACAGTGACGGGGGGAAGACGAATCGGCAGATAACGGGACTGTACAATCAAATCAAGTTCCAACCTCCTTTTGCGCAAGCTGTTTGTCTCTGCTATTCTACAGTATGAGTGGAAAAAGAGAATTAGAAGAAGGAAGGTACAACCATGGTTATCGGAACGGGAATCGATATTATTGAACTGGACCGAATTGCAAAGCTGATAGAGGTGCAGCCGAAGTTTTTGGATCGGATTTTAACGGGACGGGAGCGAGAGAAGGCAGAGCAGCTGCGTGGTCAGCGGAGAACGGAGTTTGTTGCAGGACGTTTTGCTGCTAAGGAGGCGTACGCGAAAGCAGTTGGAACCGGCTTTGGCAGGGACCTTAGTTTTTTAGATATTGAAATTTATAATGATGAGCGGGGAAAGCCAGTGCTGCATGCTGCTTCTCCCTGTACGGTTCATGTATCTATTAGCCACAGTAACCAATTTGCTGTGGCGCAGGTGATTATCGAAAGCCCGTCAAGCTAGTCTGCATATTCCCTATTCTTGTCTCATATATTTGAGTAGCGGCAGGGGAGGCATAGCCTTCCAGTTACTTATGAGACAAAGGGGTTGAGGGAATGAGAAAACAGCTGTTACCATTACTACTTGGACTTTTGCTGATTGTTGCTTTGGCTGGCTGTGGACAGAAAACCAAGGAGGATGTTATCTCAGATTTAAAAGCAAAGGTAGAGAATATGGAGAGCTATCGGGCGGAGGCGGAACTATCAATCAAAACTGGTACAGAGCCGCAGGTATATAGTGTGGAGATTTGGCACAGCAAGCCTTCGTATTATCGCGTAAACCTAAAGAATGCGAAAAAGGATCAAAGTCAAATTATTTTGCGTAACGATGAAGGTGTGTTTGTATTAACACCGGCTTTAAACAAAAGCTTCCGTTTTCAAAGCGATTGGCCGCAAAATAGCAGTCAGGCTTACTTATTTGAGTCCCTTGTTCGAGATGTGTTAAAAGACAACGATGCAGTATTTAAAAGCACAGACAAAGCCTACGTGTTTGAAACAAAAACAAATTATCAAAATAATAATATGATTCCAAAGCAAGAGATTACCTTCAACAAAAAGGATTTAGCGCCTGTTTCAGTCAAGCTGATGGATCCTGATCAAAATGTACTTGTGCAGGTAGACTTTTCAAACGTAAAGTTTGATGCAAAGTTTGACAAGGGTGCATTTGATACGAAACGCAACATGTCTAGTGCACAAATGGAGGTACCGACAACAGCGGAGCAGGATAAACCATTCTCTGTCCTATATCCAAGCGATGTACCGCAAGGAATGGAACGCAAAGAAGAAAAAGAACTGCAAACCTCTAGCGGTAAACGTGTTATTGTCACGTATGACGGCAATAAAAAGTCCTTTACTTTAATTCAAGAAAAGGCACGAGTATCTGCAACTGGTACGGCTATTTCTGTAAGCGGCGAGCCGGTAGATTTAGGCTTTACTGTAGGAGCATTGACGGAGGATTCCGTAACATGGTCGTATAATGGGGTAGATTATATGCTTGCAGCCAAAGGATTGACGCAGGAAGAGCTTCTTATGGTGGCGCGTTCCGTCTATGAAAAGTCATCGAAATAGAGAAGAAAAACACGCGGCAGGGATAACTTGCCGCGCTTTTTTGAAGGAGTTTAGCCTAGACAAGCTATTGTATTCAAGACAAAAAAGGAAAAGATCATCATCCTATTTTATAAATATTTCTGTATTCCAAAATCCAAATCTTTTCCTTTTTTGTCAGCAATATCATTGACAACCGCTGCGTAGCAGGTCGATAATCAAGGAGGAATTACAAATGCAAAAAAACGTGAATATATAAGAATAAGCATTGCATATCGTATAAGGGAAGTGTTCTTTGAATGAAAGGGTCAATGTTTTACCGCGATACATGGGTGGAGGTAAATTTGGATGCTATATATACCAATGTAGCCAACGCCAAGCATCATGTAGGGGAAGGGACTGAAGTTATCGCGGCTGTTAAGGCAAATGCCTACGGTCATGGCTACGTACCTGTAGCGAAGACGGCTTTGGAGGCAGGGGCAAGTCGGCTTGCGGTTGCATTTTTGGATGAGGCGCTTTTATTACGAAAAGAAGGCATTACAGCCCCAATTATTGTATTAGGAGCTTCGCGTCCTGAAGATGCGGCAATTGCAGCCGAGTATAACATTGCTTTAACGGTATTTCGTTCTGAATGGCTAGAGCAGGTGAAGCAAGGGAAGGATTTTTCTAGTCCGCTCTCTTTACATTTTAAGTTTGACACCGGCATGGGACGCCTCGGTATTCAAACGGAGGAAGAATTGGCAAGCTGTCTCGGTGCTATCGAGGATTCGCCTTTCCTTTTTTTGGAAGGGGCATATACACATTTCGCGACAGCTGATAGTGTGGATGTTTCCTATTTTGAAGGGCAGTATGCACGATTTTTACAACAGTTGGAATGGATGAAGGAGCGCGATGTACATCCGCCGCTCATACATTGCGCAAACAGTGCAGCAAGCTTACGTTTTTCGCAGTGTATTTTCAATGCAGTCCGCATCGGGATTGCTATGTACGGTTTGACACCATCTCCTGAAATTAATCATCTTCTCCCTTATCCGTTACAGGAAGCTTTTTCCCTCCACAGTAAAATTACACATGTGAAGCAGGTGGAAATAGGGAGTGGCATTAGTTATGGTGCAACCTATAAAGCTAAGGAGAAGGAATGGATTGCAACTGTACCGGTCGGGTATGCAGATGGTTGGATTCGAAAAATGCAAGGATTTGAGGTTCTTGCGGATGGCCAACATGTTCCAATTGTGGGTCGCGTTTGTATGGATCAGTTTATGATCCGCCTTCCACACGAGCTGCCTGTCGGTACACAGATTACACTGCTCGGAAAGCAAAATAAAGAATGTGTTAGCATTGACGATGCAGCTGCGCACGCAGAGACGATTAACTACGAGATTCCGTGCCTGATTAGCTTTCGAGTCCCGCGAGTCTATATAAAAAATGGTGCAGTATTCCATACAGATAATATATTAGTCGAATCAGAAAAGTTTTAGAGCGGTGAATGTTTTTCATTTTAGATGGAAAACATAAGCAAGGAATCAGGAAGTCTTTGCAACAGAGCCCATACAATGGTATTATGAAAATAGGTGTCAATATATATCGGTGTGTGTAGTTGATGGTGGAGGTGTATTTTTGTGTCCGAATCGAGTGTAACTACTACAGAAATAGTTGTTCGTCTGCCGAAACAAATGGTAAATGAGCTAGATGGAATCGGAAAGCAAGAGAATAGAAATCGTAATGATTTAATTTGTCAAGCAACTCAATTATTATTGCGTCAACATAAGACAAAGAAACGCTATCAGCACGAGTCTATGAGACGTGGATATATTGAGATGGGTAAGATTAATCTGGGCATCGCATCTGAAGCTTTCTTAGCAGAATACGAAGCAGAGCATACAGTAGAACGCTTAGTTAGCGGGGGGTAATCCTTTGATTGTAAAGCGCGGCGACGTGTATTTTGCAGATCTTTCCCCGGTTGTTGGTTCTGAGCAAGGTGGCGTTCGTCCTGTTCTTGTTATCCAAAACGACATCGGGAACCGATTTAGCCCTACTGTCATTGTAGCAGCCATCACAGCACAAATTCAGAAAGCAAAGCTGCCGACTCATGTAGAAATTGATGCGAAGAGATACGGATTCGAGAGAGACTCCGTCATTTTGCTTGAACAAATCCGGACGATCGATAAGCAACGTTTAACGGATAAAATTACTCATTTGGATGAGGAAATGATGGACCGTGTGGACGAAGCGGTACAGATTAGTTTAGGACTGATAGATTTTTAAACCATCACGAAGCTGCTCTCTTATCGGAGCAGCTTTTTTCATGAGTGTATTATTGTATATTGTAGGAAATAAGGTTATATACAATTTGCTGAATAGGGAGGCGTGTTTTTTGCAAGCAGAAGCAATAGAAGGGCGTAACGTATTCATTACAGATATTTCAAAGGAGCTTGGAATTGCAAGGAAGTATGTGGCTAGCGTTATCAATCTGACTGAGGAAGGCAACACGGTGCCATTTATTGCTCGTTATCGTAAGGAGATGACAGGGTCCTTAGATGAAGTGCAGATCCGTACCATTTTGGAGAAATGGCAGTATATCGTAAACTTGGAAGCAAGAAAAGCCGAGGTTCTTCGTCTTATTGAGGAAAAAGGAAAGCTGACAGACGAGCTTCGCCGCAATATTGAAGCAGCAGTAAAGCTGCAGGAGATAGAAGATCTATACCGCCCGTATAAGGAGAAAAGACGAACAAAAGCAGCAATTGCGAAGGAGAAGGGATTAGAGCCATTAGCTGATTGGCTGCTGTCTTTTCCGGTGCATGGTGACGTTCTGGCGAGAGCGCGGGAATATATCGACGTGGAGAAGGCTGTGCAAACAGAGGAAGAGGCGTTGCAGGGAGCAAAGGATATTATTGCCGAGCAAATCTCTGATGAGGCGTCCTATCGAAAATGGATTCGTGATGCTACGTTTCGAAATGGAGGCATTTCTTCTTCGGTTAAGGATGAAGAAAAAGACGATAAAAAGGTATATGAGATGTATTATAGCTACACAGAGCCCATTCCAAAAATTGTCCCGCACCGTATTTTGGCAATGAATCGTGGTGAGAGCGAAGGGATTTTAAAGGTAGCTGTGATGCCCCCGAGTGAAGAGGTTGTGCGGTATTTATATAAGCGTACGGTAAAATCCCCTGCTTCACCAGCGGCACAATACGTGGCAGAGGCGGCAGAGGATGCTTATAAGCGCCTCATCGAACCTTCCATTGAAAGAGAGATTCGCAAGGAGTTAACAGAGAGAGCTGAAGAGCAGGCGATCCATATTTTCTCGGAGAACCTTCGCAACTTGCTGCTGCAGCCGCCTATGAAAGGAAAGGTTGTTCTCGCTGTAGACCCAGCATATCGCACAGGCTGTAAGCTTGCGGTTGTGGATGAGACGGGAAAGGTAATGCATATTGGAGTAATTTACCCACATCCACCGAAGGCAAAACCAGCTGAAGCGAGAGAATCATTCATTTCGGTTTTACATACATACAATATCGAGGTTGTCGCAATCGGAAATGGCACAGCATCTCGTGAGACGGAACAATTTGTGGCTGATATTTTAAAAACAATGGACCGGGATATTTTCTATATTATCGTTAATGAAGCTGGAGCAAGTGTCTACTCCGCTTCTGATTTAGCACGTGAGGAATTCCCTGAATTACAAGTGGAAGAGCGCAGTGCAGTCTCTATTGCCCGCCGTCTTCAAGATCCTTTGGCCGAATTGGTGAAAATTGATCCGAAATCGGTAGGTGTCGGGCAGTATCAGCACGATGTGTCTCAAAAACGTTTAAGTGAGTCACTTACATTTGTTGTGGAAACAGCAGTCAATCAGGTAGGGGTAAACGTGAATACAGCCTCTATTTCTCTCTTACAATATGTATCGGGTTTGACAAAGACGGTAGCTAAAAATATTGTAAAGCAGCGTGAAGAGAACGGGAAATTTACAAGTCGCTCCCAGTTGAAAAAGATTCCACGCTTAGGGGCAAAAACATACGAGCAGTGCATCGGATTTTTGCGTGTTTTAGAGGGAGAGAATGACTTAGACAAGACAAGCATTCACCCTGAGCGTTATGAGGATGTTGTAAATTTGCTGAAGCAGCTTGGATTTACAGTAAATGATTTAGGTGAGTCACAATTGAAACAAGCGCTAGAGGAAGTAAATGTATCCGATCTGTCGGAGAAAACCGGTATAGGAGAACCGACTTTGCGTGATATTATTGATGCTCTCATTCGTCCAGAACGCGACTTGCGTGAGGAGTTCCAAAAGCCGCTTTTAAAGAAGGACGTTCTTCAATTAGAGGATTTAAAGCGCGGTATGGAATTAGAAGGAACTGTGCGCAATGTAGTGGACTTTGGAGCATTTATTGATATTGGTGTAAAACAGGACGGGCTTGTTCATATCTCTAAACTGAAAAAGGGTTTTGTTAAGCACCCTCTCGATGTTGTTTCAGTTGGACAAATCGTGAAGGTGTGGGTAGATGGTGTAGATATGAAAAAAGGACGTGTTTCTTTGTCTATGCTGCCGCTGTCGGAATAAAACAATCAAGGGAGTGAATACGGGACACTCCCTTGATTAACGTTGAAGCTTTTTATAGAAAAACCAACACTCATTTAATATTCTAATCTGATAACGGTTTTTTTCAAAATAGGCGCGGCGAATTTGATTTTGCAGCCAGGTTGGCATGAATATCCCTCCTCTAAATGTAAGATAGGGTGGATATATGAAAAGTATATGCACGGGACAAAGAGAGGGTGTTAAGAAATGAAGGAAGAAGAATTACAACATCTTGTGGAGGAGGTATCCCTTCAATACTTCAAGCTTCCATTTTGTCATAAAGCATTGTTCAATAAGCGTCTTCGTACAACTGGCGGAAGGTATTTGCTGCAAAGTCATCATATTGAGCTAAGCTATAATTATTACGAAGCGTTCGGGAAAGAGGAACTTATTGAAGTGATTAAGCATGAGCTTTGCCATTATCATTTGCATTTGGAAGGCAAGGGTTATAAACACCGGGATGCTGATTTTCGCAGGCTGCTGGCAGAAGTGGGAGCGCCTCGCTTTTGTAAAACGATTCCGGGTGCAGTATCGAAGAGAAGGCTTTCGTCATATATATATGAATGTACATTATGCAAGCTTCAATATGCACGAAAAAGAAGGGTAGATACAAATCGGTATAGGTGTGGAAAATGCAAAGGTAATCTGGCTGAGATCAAAAAACATGTTGACACCTAAGTTTCGATAGAGTATTATTATAAACGTGTCACAACGAAAGTGATCGAAAAATTAAGTTGAATTACATGTTGACATCTTATATTGAAAAATGTAGAATATAAGAAGTCTCAACGAGATGATCTTTATTGTATAGAGATGTATTTCAATATTCCGCAATAGCTCAGCGGTAGAGCAATCGGCTGTTAACCGATAGGTCGTAGGTTCGAATCCTACTTGCGGAGCCATCTAGAGAAGTACCCAAGTGGCTCAAGGGGCTCCCCTGCTAAGGGAGTAGGTCGGGTAACCGGCGCGAGGGTTCGAATCCCTTCTTCTCTGCCATATGGCCCGTTGGTCAAGCGGTTAAGACACCGCCCTTTCACGGCGGTAACACGGGTTCGAATCCCGTACGGGTCACCAACATAATGGAGGATTAGCTCAGCTGGGAGAGCATCTGCCTTACAAGCAGAGGGTCGGCGGTTCGAGCCCGTCATCCTCCACCATACTTGGTTCCGTGGTGTAGTGGTTAACATGCCTGCCTGTCACGCAGGAGATCGCGGGTTCGATCCCCGTCGGGACCGCCACTAAAACTTCTAGTGAATAGAAGTTGTTTTTTATGGACGTATAACATGAAGTTTCATCAGTGGGCTATAGCCAAGCGGTAAGGCAACGGACTTTGACTCCGTCATTCGTTGGTTCGAATCCAGCTAGCCCAGCCATTATGAGCCATTAGCTCAGTCGGTAGAGCATCTGACTTTTAATCAGAGGGTCGAAGGTTCGAGTCCTTCATGGCTCACATTTGCGGGTGTGGCGGAATTGGCAGACGCACCAGACTTAGGATCTGGC
>JBEPZN010000034.1:0-36767 GCA_041640875.1 Ectobacillus sp.
AATGCGCTTCAGCCATTGCCATCCCGACCGCATTCGCGATTCCTTGCCCCAAAGGACCTGTCGTCGCTTCGACTCCGTCTGTATGTCCAAATTCTGGGTGTCCTGGTGTTTTGCTGTTTAGCTTTCGAAAGCTCTTCAAATCTTCTAATGATACATCATACCCAGCTAGATGAAGCAAGCTATATAACAAGCTAGAGCCATGTCCCGCAGACAGAACAAATCGGTCCCGGTTAAACCATTTTGCATTTTCAGGATTATGCTGTAGGTGATTCGTCCATAGTGCATAAGCCATTGGAGCCGCTCCCATAGGGAGACCCGGATGCCCGGAGTTAGCACGATTAATAGCATCTATTGATAAAGTTCGAATAGTATTTACAGCGAGTGTTTCAATATCATGGTTCATACGTTTTATGTCCTCCTAGTAAAATATAGTTCATTCATATGCTCTGCGGCATGGTCAAACTTGTCTGCTCCTTCGTCCCCATACTTTTTTAGATCTGGTGCATCACCAATACCGACAGAGTCGATGACGATTAGAAAGATGCATTTACATTTGTCCAAAACTTGACTATCCCATATGAAAATGCTTACAGTGGAATCTAATTATAAAAAATCTTATTGTTTATAACCCAAACCTCATATCTCTATCATGTAGTGGTTACCTTTTTTCGAAATAACTTTATTTTTTCTGCTCATCAATTGCTTCATATGCTGCAATTTTATTGATACGGCCTTTATGCCTTCCACCTTCACATGGGGTTGCTAACCATATTTTCACAATTTCACGAGCTAAGCCCGGACCAATGACACGTTCTCCCATTGCTAATATATTAGTATCATTATGTTGTCTTGTTGCCTTAGCACTAAACATATCGTGCACAAGCGCACAGCGAATTCCCTTTACTTTGTTTGCCGCAATACTCATACCAATGCCTGTTCCGCAAATTAAAATACCTCGTTCTACTTCCCCATTTGCTACTTTCTCAGCTACTGCAATCGCGTAATCTGGATAGTCAACAGAAGTACTACATTCACAACCTAAATCAACATATTCAATATTCATTTCTTTCATTAATAAAATGATTTCTTTACGAATCGTTCTGCCACCATGATCAGATGCAATGGCTACTCTCATTCTTCTTCCTCCTATCCTCTTGCGACTGCATTACCCCATGACTTGAATCTTCACCTTATTCGTTTTTAGGAACATCAGCAGTAATTGAACCTTGTTCAAAGACCCAAATTTGTGCATATTGCTTTTAATAGTTTCTCTAAAAAGACGCCACGCGTACCTTAGTGAGAATATTTTTTATTAAAGAAGCCTCTAACTCACTTCCAGCACCTGTGATTACAATTACGTGATGAATCATATAAGTTTCCCTTATCCTAAGGCAAGAAGGATCATCTCTCAAAAACTTAAACTCCTTTCTATTTTTCGGCCATGTAAATAGTACGTCTATATACATTTATTAAAAAGTATTTCTACGCCCTCATAGGTTGGACGTCCGACAACATAGCACTTAGGCTGATTCTATCATTCAATTATCTATTATTCAATATTTTTTCAAATAAAATTTATAAACGAATCTCTCCCATGATGCTGGCCTGCTAAGTGTAACAATAAATCATTATTTGTGAAGGGTATACATTTGAGGTTGTTACCTCCCCCCGTGTCATAAAAGCGATTAGAATTAAGCAAATTATTGTAACGAATGCAGCCTCAACTTTTAAACCGAGTGATTTGATGAGCATCCAAGACTATCTCAATTTAACTTCCCAAAATCCGTTGATTGGACTTAATGAAGAAGGATTAAGGGGAGCATTTCCACGTGCGTTCAAAACTTATTTGAAGAAATTGATTGCTTGAAGAAAAAAATAATAGCCAAGCGCTTTTTTCAAAAGCCTTGGCTATTTCTTATGTCTCTAATTCTTGAACTCAAAAGTAATAAAATGAATCGCTTTATATTTCTAATGAATGTTTTTATACTAAATTTGTTTACTCTACGCTCATGGTTTGCGTAATCTGTACATCAATGTTAAATTCAACGGGAATCTCGGAATAGTGATTTTCCCATCTTTTAAAATTAAATTTTCGTGTTTGACTTCTTGCTCGATCCCCAATACCCAATGGGTCAATCTTAAGTGCTTGAAATTTACTAACCATCCTTCGTGCGTTTCTCTCAATATCATTTTTCACTTCTTTTTCAACACGATCAATTATTTTTTTTTGACCCAACGCTACTCTGGCTCCTTCGACAATTCTTGCCTTTAACTTCAGATAAATAAATACTCGCGGGTCGGTATTTGCATTTTTAATTTTATAATCGACTGATGACGAAATGTTTTCAATATTTACATACGGTCCATTCTTTAGTTTTATGCTAAAATAACCTGTCCTAGTGTCTTCATATAGCATTTTAAATACAAATGCTTGTTTAAGTCCAATATAATCGATATACTGGTCATTTTTAAATAAAGCCATACCCTTTACCTGCACTTTATCTTCTTTTCTTTCTAACAGAGGCATAAATGGATCCATCCCTTTGCCCAAGTATCGATACATAAAAGTATGGACGTCCATTTTCGGAATATACCCTCTTGTATTCTGTTCAATCAGTTCTATGAAATACTTAGAAGTTGTATCATTAATCGGGTACTTATGGTCAAGTATTTCATAAGCCCTACCGTCAATTGTAGCCAAATAGACCCCTTTATTTATCCTGGTATCACGATAGATAGAGTCCAACATTTCAAATACGCCTGTTTTATTTGCCAATTCTCTCCCATATAATACGATGCCTAATCTTCCTAACTCGACAGGCTTTGGTGATTGACCTTGTATAATCCTGCCTAAGTCTTTATTTGTAGGGGCCACAGCTTTAAAAATTCCGCTCTGTGTTTGCCCATCCGTTCCTGATTGAATAAGAGGGACAGAAAAACTGCCTAGAATAGAATCGCCATCAACATAATCATAGCCAATAGATTGAACAAATTGAATATCCTCAAGGATAATTGGATTTTTGGTGCATCCTACCATCAAGAAAAGACTTAGACAAAGAATTAGCCTATTTATCATGTTTCATTTTTCCTCACCCTATAGATTATGATTTGAGACAAAAACAGTAAGGGTATGTAAATATACATGACACAGCTGCCTATATTATTAATCAATTTAGTATATAGATTGACTTGTTGGCGATCTACAATTAAATTGTTGCTAATAAAAACAATACCTATCATTAGTAAAAGAATTATGCGCTGATTAATATGAAAAATTTTTTTGATTGTACGGCTGGATGCCCATAGTCCGAGACAAATACCTGGTAATACAAGAAATAACCAAAGAGAAATACCTATAAATTCAAATCTTTCAATGAAAGGTAACTCAATTTTTTGCCATAAAGTTAACGTTGGCCAAACGGTATAAACTAATTGATCGATATTAAAATAAGCTAATGAGACAATAGTGAAGGCAAGATAAATAAACATCGTAAATGATACACCAAGATGAGCCCACTTTCTTGATTTTCCTACTTGATCCAAAAATGGATAAAATATCAATATAAATTCGAAGCCTAAATAGCTATAAACCATTTCCTTCATTGCCTTGAACTGATCGTTGATAGAATGATCAAACACGGGTATTAAATTATAAAAATGAACATCTTTTAGAGGAAAATATAATGTAAAAAGCATAATAATTATTATAATTCCTGAAAAGAAAGAAATTCCTGTAATAATTCGAAAACCACCTGATGCATAATAATAGACCAATGCAAGAATTAGAGCTATTATCCACCGGCTATCAATAAAAGTGACCAGCCAGACTTGAATAACCTCTACATACGTTCTTGTCCAAATTATAACCAATGCAAGAAAATAAGCAGCTAAAATAAAACTCAACAAGCCACCAAGCCATTTTCCAAAAAGATCATGATGAATGCCTATAATATCGTTTTTACCCTTATTTAGAATCTGATAACAAATCCAAACAAGAAGATGAATAGATAAACCTACAAGAATCACCGCAACCCATGCATCCTGCCCAGCCTCTTTAGCAATATATCGTTGAAAACCGAAAAGCCCTACATTAACTTGTGATGAACAAATAAGGTAAAAGGTAAAATAGGGGGAGACTTTATTCTTTTGTTTTGGATCTAACATCATATAATTCACCCTCTTATAGCTTTATTCATCAATCTCATGCTTTTCCTTTACACGTTCTGTAACCATTCGAGTAGGATTTCCCGTTCGTAAAAAAATCGGTCGGGTCGTCTGGCGATGAAAAGGCAATCGGTACATCACGTCTTTCATATCTTGACTCCGAACAGGATAAATGGGTTCTAAATATGGGCATCCCAATGAGGTCACTCGTAAAAGATGACCAAGAAAGAAGGCAGTACAGATAGACATACCCAACAACCCTAAGATTTGGGCAGAAATAAGCATTGGAAGCCGAATGAGTATCATCGTATTACTCATTTGAAATGCTGGTATAGTAAAGGCAGCTAATGCCGCAAGCGCAACAATAATAATTAAGACATTACTTGTAATTGCAGCTTCCACGGACGCAGTCCCAATTACAATACCGCCCACGATACCCATTGTTTGACCAATTTTTGTAGGGAGTCTTTTTGCTGACTCTCGAAGCAGTGCGATCGCAAATTCTAAAATAAGCACTTCGATAATCGGTGGGAAAGGAACCTCCTTTCTTGATGATACTAATGAAATTAATAATTCATCTGGAATCATTTCATAATGGTATGTTAAAACAGCAACATAAATTGGTGTCATTAAGGTTGATAAAATTACCGCCATTAATCGCATTAAACGGAAGAACGACGCTGCCTGCCAATTGAAAAAGTAATCATCGAACGATGAAAAGAACTCAAAAATGTTTACAGGGATGATTAAAGCGTGAGGTGATCCATCCACTAAAACAGCGATCTTCCCTTCCGATAAAAGGCTTGCTACACGGTCAGGCCGTTCTGTATCAAATATTTGGGGAAACAATGAGTTTGGGTTATCAGTAATCATCTGCGAGATATAAGAACTATCGATAATTTGATCGTATTCAATATCATTAATCCTTTGTAGAGCTGTATTAACATACTCACTGTTCGCGATTCCAGCTATGTATAGAATAGCAACCCTTGTCTTTGATATTTTTCCAACCTTAACTTCTTTTACGTTCAGTTCTATAAGTGGGATTCGCTTACGTACCAGACTAAGATTAGTATCCAATGATTCAATAAACGCCTCTTTCGGTCCAATAATACCGGACTCTACCTCAGGTATGGTTACTTGTCGTCTTTCATTAGGAACCGATGGGATGAGGAGAACACAGTTTTGAAATTGTTGATTAATAGAAATCATAAGAGAACCACTTAATAGTCCTTCTTCGATTTCCTTCAGATTACTGGTTATTAGCATATTTTCTATAGGCAAATTCTTTTTAATATCCTCTAATGTTTGGAACGTCTCATTTACTAAAACTGGAAGAATATCGCGATGTATAAGCTCTTGGTTTACTAAGGTTTTATAATACGACAACGAAAAGGGATATGATTTTGAAAGCTGAAAGGAGGTAAAATCAGTCGATGTTTTTAATTTCTTCATTAATTCGGTAAAGGATTGCGTATCCGCATTCGTTATTCCAAAAATCCCCTCCTCCCCTTTTTTTAAAACCATACTATACAACTCCTCTACTGTTACTTCTAAGCAAAAGCTAAAGCTTTTTTAGCATTTGTAATCTTTAACAATTTATTCAAAATAATGATTTTCCCGCTGAGAATTGATGGTTATAGGACAAAATCAATAAGAATTTTCAAAAATTATTTAGATCTCTAATTAAACTTTAATTAAATCTGTTAATCACAACAATAAAATTATATAATTTTCCAATTCTGGCCAACCTTCTCCCGTAAAAGAAGTTGCCCTTTTTGATTATATAGATGAGCTCAATGCTACTCATAAATAAAGTAAGAAATAACAAGTATTTCAAAACTAGAATTGTTCACCTGTCATTACTGTCATAAACTCCTTATAAAATTCCTTATAATCTAAGTTTATTGCAATCCGATGTTTTGGTCTCCCATCAAAAGATTCAGGGGCATCGATCAATCGAAAATCTCCAATGCTTTGTCCCCTTGCAACATCGGTTGTATCGATTACGACAGCTGATCTATAGTATGTAAATATGTCATCTCGGTCAATCGCCATAAGAGTGAGTGCATCATGAACCGGACTACCTTGTATCCCAGGAACTTTTTTTTGGTAAAACTGAAAATAGTAGTAATCCAAAAGGGGTTTTAAAAGCTGAGTTTTCCCCTTAGAGTGAATGTAATTGACCATTTCAGGTGTTACGATAGCAGTTTGTGTTACATTTAAAGGATAAATAGAAACATTCTTGGCATACTTCATTACAATATTGGCTGCTACTGGATCACCATGAAAATTTGCCTCTGCCACTGGTGTAACATTACCAGGATAAAGAAATGATCCTCCCATAATATAATAAGATTGAACATTTTTCATATGACCTTCATAAAGGATAAATAAGGTTGCAAGTGAAGTAAGTCTCCCTGTATTAACGATAATCAGTTCATTTTTGTACTTTTCGATAAGACTAATAACCTCAAAGAAATTTTCAAGTTCTTTGGGCTCTAGACCCGGTTTGATTGGGCCTAATCCAAACGGCCCATGGACCTCCAGATAAAAAGTTGGAACTTCACCTGTCATGGGGTGTTCCGCTCCCCCAAAAATTTTTATATCTCCTCTTCCCATCCTTTGAAGTATATATCGAACGTTTCTGGTAGTTTCCATTCTAGGAGCATTCCCGTAGTCTGCCACAATTCCTACAATATCAATTTTATCCTTTAAAAGGGCATATATTAGAGCTACTGTATCGTCAATCCCAACATCACCAAAGAATAATACCTTTTTTCTCAACTATTCTTCTCCCCTTTCAACGCTTACAAAAAAATTTGGCAGGTGTAGACCTTGGAAAGTTTGGCTATGGCCTAGTTATACTCATACTTTATCCTTAAAATCCCCACTACACCGAATGGTTTCTTACCTGGAAATTCATAGCTTATTAAAAACAACCAGGTAACACTAAACAACTGAGTTCTGAAAGGTTTTCTCTGTGGATGAGGTTATCATTAAGCGTCTGAGCTAACTAAGATAACCGAGCAGCTACAGCCCCTTATTCTTCGGTTTAAATTAGTTCCTTAACAAAAAAGATGGATCTGGTACAAAACCTCGTGCATTTTACAGACAATCCCCAAAACTAGGACATACTGATACAACTCTACAAAAGGTATGATTAATGTGGAAAAGAAACATGTATTCCAATGGAAGTGATACATATGCTAAAAAACACAACTTCAACAAAGGGTGAAGTCCGTCCAAGGTGGATTCAATTCATACATAAATTAGTTGGAGAAGAATGTTAAGGTCCTATGCTTATAAAAATCATATTTATATCAAAACCATCTAGAAGCTTAGCACAAAAAACTTTTTTTGTTTTTAATTATCATTTCTTCGACTGTCAAATATTTTCGCGGCTGTATATTTTCCATAATGATATCCGCCACATCATCCGGATCCATCAAATTCTTCATCTGTTCTGAAGTAAAAATCCCGTTCCAAAATTTTGTTTTCATACCTCCCATATAGACACCGACCACTTGGATGGAGGTTTCCTGTAGTTCTAATGTCAAACTTTCCGTAAATCCTCTTACCCCAAATTTGCTAGCACAGTATACTGATTCACGTGCTTTCCCTTGTTTTCCTGCTGTAGATACAATATTAATAATGCATCCTTGATTTCTTGCCTTCATTTGGCTCAGTACCTGTTGAGTACAAAAAATAGTTCCTTTTAAATTAATATCAATCATTTCATGAATGGATTCCTCGCTAATATTTTCCGCAAGATCAAATGAGCCTATCCCAGCATTATTGATTAATAGATCCACTGGTCCAACTTCCTTCCGGATAGAATTAAAAACCTTTTGTATCTCCTTTTTACAGGAAACATCTACTACATAAACAGAATGATTAGAAGATAACGCGTCTGTTACTTTGAAAAGCTTTTCCTCATTCCTTCCTAAAAGGACAACGTGCACACCTTGTCTGGAATATTTTTCAGCTAAAGAAGCTCCTAAGCCACTCCCAGCTCCTGTAATTACAACTACTCGATAAACCATATAAATGCCCCTCTCTTAGTCCGGAAAGAGTTCCATCCGGAATACTGAAAATAATTTCTAAATATGAAAGCAGCTAAGGCTTAAAAGGCGCTTAGTTATTTTCACACCTCTTATACTTTGTTATTGGTAACCCTAACCCAAAAATATATTTGTACCCATCATTGCATCCGTGAACATATTATTACCTCTCTCGTGAAGAAGTCTTTTTAATAACTCAATTCACCTTTACATCCATCTTCATTAATTCACGCTTTTCCTCTGCTAATGCCTGCACTATCACTTCTAGATTATTTGAATTGTCGACCTGAGTCACCTTCCGCTCAAGGTAGGACGTCAGACCTTTGTAAGCGATCTTATCACTAAATTATAAAATATTCAATATTCTTTAATAAAGAAAACTCGCCGACTGGCAAGCCCTGCTCTTGGGCGAAGACAGAGGCGTAGTTGCACTTATACTTTATTCCTAAAATTTCTCGCCACGTCGAATGGTCTCCCGGCTAGAAATTTATACTTTCTTAAAGTGAAATAAAAGTCTGGTTCGAGGGGAAGTATTTCCAAGTACAGAAATTTCTTACGACAGCGTATCAAAACTAAAGAAGATTAGGGCAATTCTGTTTCAGCTTATTGTCTCTACATTTCTTCTAAAAGATAAACTATATTTCAAATGGTTTCTCAACAAACTGAAAAAGATCCCAGCAAAAGCCGAGACCTTTCTGATTTTCATTCCTTTTTGCTGTTAGAAAACCCTACTTCCAAAGCAGGAGATAGATACAGTACAAAGAACTAATAACTAAAATAATTAGAATACAAGGAGAGATTTCAATGGATGGACATCAGCTTTGGTTGGAACGGTTTCACCGCCATATACAAAGAAACGCAAAATACCTCTCACTCATTGCAGGGAGTTTGTTTTATGCATTTCTTTGCGTACTTGGTATGGGCGGCTACTATTATGCGAAACTGCTTCAGGCACCTCCGTCTAAAGAGACCTCTATCCTCTGTCTTAGCCTGCTGCTCTCATTTATATTAACACGTGTTCGCCTTCGTACATTTGTAAAGGATGCCGATCTTGTATTCTTATTGGCGGCAGAACATCATCTAGCTCCCTATTTTAGAAATAGTCTTCTTTACAGCTTTTTAATACAATGGCTGTCTCTCTGTATTACAGTACTACTAGCCGTTCCTCTTTATAAGAAGATCGGTACAACAGATCTGTTCTTTTTCTGGAATGCCTTATTCTTGCTTTCTGTTGTAAAAGGATGGAATGTATTTATACACTGGCTTTGGTATCATCACGCAGAAAAAAGCAGCATACGGTACATGATACGCTTCGTGCTAAACATGGCCTTTTCTTATTTTCTCTTGCAGCGATCATCCTTTTATTTACTTATGGTTATCCTGCTGCTTATGCTGCTTACTTGGCTATATTCCAGACGAACAAAACAGTTATCGATTCATTGGGAGCGCCTTATCCAACAAGAGCACGAACAAGATCTCATATTTTACCGCTTCCTTAACATTTTTACGGATATTCCACAAGTTATACGAAAAGTAAAGCCTCGTATGATTTTGGCAACTCTCATCAAAAAACCGATCGAACAAACAAAAACGCCGTTTTTATATGTGTATACGCTTGCCTTTATAAGAGGGAATGACTACCTAGGATTGTACGTACGCTTTTTACTTATTACTTCTATTTTATTAGCTTATATACAAGGTTTTCCTGGAAAATATGCCGCTGCCCTTGTATTTCTATATTTCTCTAGCCTGCAAATGTTAGCTCTTTGGAAACATTTCTATGCGCATAGCATACTAGAGCTATATCCGCTGACGCGCAACAGTAGAAGGCAATCATTTTTTACCTTTCTGCTTGTACTCACACTATTTAGCAATACAATTTTCTCTATCGTAATCGCAGCAACTATTCCAAATCCTTCCTATATTCTTCTATCCTTTTGCAGCGGAATGGTGCTGACCCCTTTGCTTCTCTATCGTCGTGTAAAGAAGCTCCAATACACATAAATCTAACCATGTAAATGCGCATTATACCACATAACCGCAAGTGTTCCTTCTCCCGCATGGACACTTAATGTAGAAGTAATAGGAACAACATCCACGCGCAGGTGCGGATGCATCTCTAGAAGCATCTCCTTCCACCGAAGTGCATCCTCCTCGCGATTGCCGTGAATTACTGCCAGTCTTGTTATATCATGCTTTGCAAAAGCTTCACGGCATTTCTCCATAATCAGCTTTGTCGCTTTTTTCTCTGAACGCACCTTCTCAAATATATCAACGATGCCATCGTGAATTTGTAAAATTGGTTTAATATTTAATAAAGTACCTAGAACAAACTGGGCGTTGCTTAAACGGCCGCCCCTATGAAGCTGCGCTAAATTCCCAATTAAAATGTAGTTTTCTAGTGCAGGAACAAGCTCCTCTAGACGGCTTACAATCTCAGCACTTGTTTTTCCTTGCTGCTCCATATGTAGGCCTTCCTCGAGCAAATGCGTCATCCCCGCTGTTGTCACTCTCGTATCAATGAGATCATAAGAAATGCCTGCTATGTCGGCCCCCTGCTTACTTGCTGAATAAGTACCGCTTAGCTTCTGAGATATATGAAGTATAATAAAATGCTCATATGTGTCCTTCAGCTGTTCATACAACTGTGCAAATTTACCGACTGATGGCTGTGAGGTTGTCGGAACAGCGTTATGCTGCTTCATCTTTTCATAAATTTGCTGCTCGTTAATTGTTACACCGTCCTCATATGTTTCGTCCCCAAACATAATGACCAAGGGAACAACGTACACATCTGGATGCTGTCGCAGTTCCTCAGATAAGTATGCTGTACTGTCTGTAATCCAAGCGATTTTCTTCTTCACATTTGCCCCTCCTTTATTGTAAAACCTCACCGTAATGGCTACTATCATACTATACAGCAAATTAAGCTGCTACTACCTTTTTATTGTAGACGGCTCTGTTTTCCTGCTATGTTGAACTCGCTTCTAGCTGAAAATTTGCACTTTCTTAAAGTTAAAGAAAACTCGCCGATTGGCGAGCCCTGCCCTTGGGCGAAGACAGAGGCGTAGCCCTACTTATACTGTATTCCTAAAATTTCTCACTACGTCGAATTGTCTCCTAGCTAGAAATTTATACTTTCTTACAGTGGAACTAAAAAACGCAACAGAAGGAATCGATTCTGTTGCGTTTTTTTACATATCTCTATACCGTTTTATTTAATTGCTACTTACAGTGCTTTTTGGCTGCGCTACTACAATACCTGTTGTTTCTTGAAAATCGTACAGATTAACAGGAGTATCTGTGAAACGTTCCAAATCGTTGTAAGCTGGAATTCCATGGTGAGACATATCGAGACCTTCTTCTTCGTCCTCTTCGCTCACACGAAGACCAACTGTTTTCTCCGCCAGCTTCGCGATGAAAGCGCCACCTGCTAATCCCCAAACCGCAACAACAATAGCGCCAAGTAATTGTACAAGAAGCAATGATGTATGACCCGTTGTAAGTAAGCCTTCCTGCATATCAAACAAACCAACAGCGATGGTTCCAAATATACCATTTGCACCATGCACTGCAACCGCGCCAACAGGATCATCAATTTTCATATTATCAACAAATAATGTTGCATAAATCACAATTACACCACTAATTGCACCAATGATAATTGCACTCCATTGTGACACGAACGCACAGCCTGCCGTTACCGCTACAAGTCCAGACAAAATACCGTTAATTGTCATACTTGGATCAGCCTTGCCGTACTTGTTCATTGTGAGCAACAGTGCCACCGCACCACCGGCAGCTCCTGCAAGCAATGTATTTAAAGCAATAGGTGCAAGCATAGCATTAGATGCGTCAAGTGTGCTTCCTGCATTAAAGCCAAACCAGCCAAACCATAAAACGAAAGCACCGCAGGATGCCAAAGGAATATTACTTGGCGCAAATACATTTGCGCTTCCATCAGAGTTAAAGCGTCCCTTTCTTGGTCCAAGCAGCTTTGCTATCGCTAATGCCGCGAAGCCCCCCATCGCATGAATAACAGCCGAGCCGGCAAAATCCTTCATACCAAGCTTTGCAAGCCATCCATCACTGTTCCAAATCCAGTGGCCAGATAAAGGATAAATAATAAGAGTCATAAGTGCTGCTGTTAAAATATAAGCTTTAAAATTCATACGTTCCGCTACCGCTCCAGAAATAATGGAGATACATGCAATGGCAAAGCCGATTTGAAATAATACATATGCTGCACTAGGTAAAGGAATACCGCCAAGATCGATATTTTCTGGGTGTCCGAACAAGCTTGTGCCAGTGATACCAAACGCACCTTCACCAAACATAATTCCAAAACCAATTAACCAAAAAGCAAGAACACCAATGGTTAAATCAACAAAAATTTTCATCGTTACATTGACTGCATTTTTTGTCCGTACTAGACCAGCCTCCAGCAAGCTAAAGCCGCCCTCCATAAAGAGAACCATCGCCGCCGCAATTACAATCCATACCGTATTTAAGTACATAAGCTCCATCTTTTCATCACCCCTCTTACTGTGCTAAATCATCAATATCCTCATCCACTAAACCCGTTCGAATGTTGTAGGCTTCAAAAATAGGATACACATAAATTTTGCCATCTCCATCCGTTCCTGTTTGAGCTGCTTCAATCACTGCTTGAATTGTGCGTTCTACCATATAATCCGACAAAACAATTTCCAGCTTCACTTTCGGATGCAATGTTACCGTATAATTTTTACCGCGATACACACCCTTTGCATCCTTTTGCTTTCCTCTGCCAACTACTTGTGAAACAGTAAAACCAGTTATACCAATTGCTTTTAAAGCACTAATTGTTTCCGTTAAACGCTGCGGTCTAATAATGGCTTCTATTTTCTTCATCACGATCAACCCCTTTGTTGTTAGGTTTTCTAACAGCAACTGATACAAATTATAACGTATTAAAAAAGAAAGTCAATGCTTTCTCATAGTATAATTTTTGGTATTTCAAACTCTATGCTTATCCTTCTCTCTCCTCAATGTTAGCCTTTTCATTTTTTTGAAAATATTAGGTTTTTTGTATGCATACAAAGCAAGATAATTTGTTAAATAAACCAATATAAGAAAAAAATGGAATATAAATAAACTAAAAAAGCCTTGCTTATCGCAAGGCTTTTTTAGTTTATTTATACTGATGCTCTCTCTGCTGTCTGTTCATTTTTGTGATTACTCTTTTTTTTCAGTGTTCCTGCCAATACAATAGCAGCAACGACGAGAAGTTCAAAACCATACTTGATAACAGGATTAGCAAAATACGGTTTCAAGAAAGGTTCTCCCACAATCATTTTGGATGCTGTCCAAGCAAGGACGGCAGCACCGAGTGTAATAATAATCGGAAAACGCTCGACAAACTTCAGGATAAGCGTGCTTCCCCATACAACAATCGGAACGGAAATAATCAGTCCGAGAATTACGAGCAAGAAGCTTCCGTGTGCAGCTCCTGCAACTGCAAGCACATTATCTAAGCCCATTAATGCATCAGCTATAATAATTGTACGAATTGCTTCCCAAAAATTGTTCCCTTCTTTTACATCGTGCCCTTTTTCATCTGTAAGCAGCTTATATGCGATCCAAAGAAGCAACAGACCCCCGACAAGCAGCAAACCCGGAATTTTTAATAACCATACTACAACTAATGTTGCTAAAGCGCGAATACCTATCGCACCGACTGTACCCCAAATAATAACCTTTGTTTGTTGATCCTTTGGCAGCCTTCTTGCCGCAAGGCCAATTACGATTGCATTATCTCCGGCCAACACCAAGTCAATTACAATAATAGCCAACAAAGCCGAGAAAAACTCTGTAGAAAATAGCTCCATTTTAAAATCCCCCCACTCATTATGATAAACTGAATTCCTGAACTTATTTGTAATTTGTGTTTCCAACTCGCAAAAGTAAATACCATCCGTTAAATGTCAACACGGAAACACATTCTCAAATCTTACTGCTACGCTGAAATTTCGTAACGCTCCCTCATAGAAGCTGGTGCCATTTTGACAATTTGCCGAAGCAACAGCATGAAAATAGCAACATCATCAATAAAACCAAAGAAGAAGAGGAAGTCCGGTACTATATCAAATGGCAGCAGCCAATACCCCACTATAATTACAGCAGATAATACTTTTTTCCTAACAGGTACTTCACTGGATAAAAAGAACTCCTTCAAAAATGGAATAAAGCGTCGTACACGCAGCATCAAACGCATTCGACTCCAAAGCTTTTTCACGTCTATCTCCCCCTTTATATAAGATTAAAACAGCCAATACCTCCTCCCAGTAGTGAAACTTTCTTAAATTTCCACATAAAAAATGACCTGTCCAAGAACGGACAGGTCATTTTTGCACATAAAAGACCTTTACCGCTCTTGGTAAAGGTCTTGCTAACAACGTCATAGTTGCCAACAAAGCCGAGGGATTCCCCTGTAATGACGACTTTGCTGTAAAAGCTACTCCCCTTTAGGAATACACTATATATTTTCTTATATAATTATCTTAAGACTTTTCTGAAAAACAGTCAACAGAAAAATTTTGTGTACGCTGAAAATCTCCTTACTCTTTATTTTATTCAGCTCATTCATAATGATGACAAACCACTGAAAACAATTCCTGTTTTCTAGACAGAATATCAATACTTCCTCTCATACAAACCCTACATTCCAGGTTTGAAGAATCCCTTCATTATAAATACTTTCGATGCAGCACCTTTCCATCGAACGAAAACAGTACTGGTTTATTTTCAATCACTGTTTCTAAATGTGTGGATCGTCCCCAAATCTGATGAACATACGGAATCACCTTTTCCAAGTATTTTACATCGAGTTCAATTCCTTCATACCAATGCTTTAAGTACAACTCCCCATTCTTCATATAATCCCCATCGTTTACTGTGATATATGGGAAGCCTCCATTAACACGCATACTAACAAGCTGATCTCGAACCTGCTCCCATCCCTTATCAACAATTTTATATTCCTTTCCTTGCTTTTGGAACAAATACATATCCTCACGCATGACAAGATCCTTATTCAGATAATTTCGCAAAAAGGAAATATCGGATTCGATCTCCCGCACCTCAAACATCTTCTCGCGTCCCGATCCTGGCAAAATACCATCACGCTTCATACTTTCTGTTGGATTATTGTAGCGCTCCTCAATATCTTCAAAAATTTTGAGACCGAGGTAATATGGATTGATGCTAGTACGTGAAGGCTGTACAACTCCAGCGTTTAGCTTTGCAAATTCAACAGCTTCATCGCTTGTTAAATCCATTTCCCGTAAAATACGTTGATGCCAGTAGCTCGCCCAACCCTCATTCATGATTTTTGTCTCAAGCTGCGGCCAAAAATAAAGCATTTCTTCACGCATCATCGTTAAAATATCACGTTGCCATTCCTCAAGCTCACGGCTATATTCTTCAATAAATAGTAAAATATCCTTCTCCGGCTGAGGCGGAAATTTCTTTTTCTTTTGAAAGTGCGACACATCCTGCTTTTGACTTCTATTTTCCAAATTCCATAAATCATCATAAGGAGAAGGCCGCTTCGTTCCTTCACTCTCTTCCTCTACCTCATCTAAGTTCCATGCAAGCTTCGGGCGCATTAAAGATGGATCAATATGCTCTTGAATGGCAAGCACAGCATCCAAGAAGGTTTCAACTTGCTGCTTACCATATTTATGCTCATATGCTTTAATGCGCTCAGCAGTGGCAGCCATGCTTTCGACCATATCTCGCTTCGTATTGCTAAAGCGTGCATTATTTTTAAAGAAGTCACAGTGTGCGAGCACGTGAGCTACAATCAATTTGTTTTGAATCAATGAATTTGTTTCCAATAAAAAGGCATAACACGGGTCAGAGTTAATAACAAGCTCATAAATTTTGCTTAAGCCTAAGTCATAATGCAGCTTCATTTTAAAAAATTGCTTCCCAAAACTCCAATGCGAAAAACGGGTCGGCATCCCATATGCTCCAAATGTATAAATAATATCAGCCGGACAAATTTCGTACCGCATCGGGTAAAAATCCAACCCAAATCCTTGTGCAATTTCAGTAATCTCATCAATTGCATATGCTAACGCTTTTTGGTCCTCTATTCTCACTTCAGCTCCCCCTTTTCTTCCTATTACCACAATGTATGAGGAAACAGAGCATTTCATGAAGGACTTGTAATACACGATGTGCATTTCTCTATTTTTTACACTGTAAGAAAGTATAAATTTCCAGCTGGAAGTGAATTCGACGTAGTGAGAAATTTTAGGAATACAGTATAAGTAGGGCTATGCCTCTGTCTTCGCCCAAGAGCAGGGCTCGCCAATCGGCGAGTTTTCTTTACACCTTAAGAAAGTATAAATTTCTAGCTGGAAGCGAATTCGACGTAGTGAGAAATTTTAGGAACAAAGTATAAGTAGGGCTGTGCCTCTGTCTTCGCCCAAGAGCAGGGCTCGCCAATCGGCGAGTTTTCTTTACACTTTAAGAAAGTATAAATTTCTAGCTGGAAGCGAATTCGACGTAGTGAGAAATTTTAGGAACAAAGTATAAGTAGGGCTGCGCCTCTGTCTTCGCCCAAGAGCAGGGCTCGCCAATCGGCGAGTTTTCTTTACCGCTAAACGATAGAGCGTATTTTTCTATTTACTGATAAAAAGGAAAATGAAGTATGGGATAACATGTGCCGCAAGCCACATAAACAGCGTATACATCATGTGTATCATCCATATAACTCCTTTTCGCGGACAAATCCAGTTTCTTAACAAATTCTTTCAGGCTTAAGCATCAGCTTTCTGTCACACACTATTTATAACTCCTCAGCAAGGAGGGATAACATGTACGATACGTACACAGATTATGACAAAGCATTATACTACACATATTGTTGTAATTGGGATGAGTTACTCATTTTGATGGTTCAAACACAGGACGAGGTGTTCTCTAAACGTATTGAGCATTTCCTCCATGCCTATAAATACGCAAGAAATTTGTCAGAAGTGGATAAGCAACTTCAGCTCATGTTTCAATATATTGATCATGCTTCCCAAAAAGCATACTCCGAATATGCAAATGAAGAAACTGTTACAATATAAGAAAATGCAAAACAGAGCTGGAGAGCCCATACTGTCATTGAAGGCATTCGCTTTTAAAGCGGATGCCTTTTTGTATAAATAAGGAAGCTCTGTCTATACTATACATACAAAACATGAATGCAAAGGTGTGATAGGCTTGAAGCGATTATCTATCATTGTTTTTTGTCTATTGTTCTCTCTTACAGGCTGTAAGACGGATAAAATACAAACTCCTGCTGACCCTCCTGCTAATCGCACACCTCTACAGCACAATAGTCCATTTCAAGGTGTGAAAAGTGAACAAGGACAGTTGAATATTCTTGTGTTAGGAGTCGACTCGCACGGTGAAGAACAAGCACGCTCCGATTCCATTATGATTGCCCAGTACGATCCGAAAGCAAAAAAAGTAAGAATTGCTTCTATTATGCGCGATAGCTATGTTACTATCCCAAATTACAGTATGAATTCCAATAAAATTAATATGGCATATTATTTTGGCGGTCCTGAGTTACTGCGCAAAACCATTCAGCAAAACTTCGGGATGGATGTTGAACACTTTGTCGCAATTGATTTTGAGGGATTCGTGCACGTTGTAGATACCGTTGCTCCAGAAGGCATTGAAGTGAACATTAAACAACAAATCATCGATGATATGGGACTTGCGCTGCAACCTGGACGACAACTCCTTCACGGAAAGGACTTACTTGCATATGCGAGATTTCGTCATGACGCAGAAAGTGATTTTGGTCGTGTAAAAAGGCAGCAGGAAGTACTGCAGGCACTCAAAGATGCTTTCGCAAATAAAGTAAGCTCGCTTGATGGCATGTTCCAGCTTCCGGGCATTGGACAGGAGCTGCTAAAGTACATAGACACAGATATGGATATACAAACGATGTTAACAGTTGGCGGAAGCTTGCTTCTCAATCCCGTTGAAGATGTTGAGACGATGCGCATTCCTGTCGATGCTGGCTACGAGGATAAGTTTTATGAACATGCTGGCGCAGTGTTACAGTTGGATTTTCAAAAAAATAAAGAAGCGTTAAAAGAATTTTTTATCCACGACCCAAAACCGGTGAATGAATAAGAAAAGCGGACAAGGCCTGCCATTTTGGGTCTTGGGAGCTAGACATCACCCCGAAAAATTATACTTTCTTATCTTGTAAAGAAAACTCACCGATTGGCGAGCCCTGCCCTTGGACGAAGGCAGAAGCACAGATTAATGAGGTTAAGTAATTTCCCCATAAAAAAAAGCAAGGTCGTTTGACCTTGCTTTTTTTTTATGCTTTCTTTAACAAGCTGTCGTTTACCTTCTCCATAAAAGCAGCGGATACTTGCTCTAGCTTTTGCTCGCTATCAGCAAGACTCGTACCTTTTACACCAAAGTAAAACTTTACCTTAGGTTCTGTACCTGATGGACGCAAGCATACCCAAGAGCCATCCTCAAGGTAATATTTTAAAACATTTGACTTTGGTAATAAGATATCTTCTGTCTTTCCATTCTCTGTTTTAATGCTTGTTTTGTAGTCCTCTGAAATGGCTACCGCATACTTGCCAAAAGCAGTTGGCGAATCATTACGGAATGATGTAAGCAGCGCTGCAATTTGCTCTGCTCCGTCTTTTCCTTTTAACGTTAAGGATTTCAAACCTTCTCGATAGAAGCCATATTTCTCGAAAACCTCAAGCAAGCCTTCATATAATGTCATTCCGCGCTTTTTATAATAAGCAGCTACCTCTACGCCAAAAATAGAAGCCTGTACAGCATCTTTATCGCGTACAAAATCACCAATTAAATAGCCGTAGCTTTCTTCATAACCAAATTGGAATGCATATTGACCTGTTGTTTCATATTCCTTAATTTTTTCCCCAATAAACTTAAAGCCTGTTAGTGTATCGATTGTGTCCAACCCATATGCTTTTGCAATTGCTCTGCCGATTTCAGAGGTAACGATTGTTTTGAGTACAACACCATTTGCTGGGAGCACACCTTTTTCTTTCTTTTGAGAAAGTAGGTACTCAAGGAAAAGCGCTCCTGTTTGGTTTCCTGTTAATACAGTGTACTCACCCGCTAAATCCTTCACAGCAATTCCTAAACGGTCAGCATCCGGATCCGTTGCTACAAGCAAGTCAGCATCTATTTCTTTACCATAACGGATAGCCAATTCAAATGCTTCATGCTCTTCTGGGTTCGGTGATTTTACAGTTGAGAAGTTTGGATCAGGAAGCTCCTGTTCCGTGACAACTGTAACGTTTGTATAACCAAGCGCTTGTAAAGCTTGGCGAACCGGCTTATTAGATGTTCCATGCAACGGTGTGAAAACGATTTTTAGTTCTTCGCCCATCTCAGTTGCAAGCTCCGGATTTACCGAAATTGTTTTCAAGCGCTCTACATACTTCACGTCCATTTCCGCGCCAAGCATGCGAATTAGACCTTTTGCCTTTAATGCTTCTTCCGATTCAACAATAATCTCTAGTTCGTTTTCAACTTCGTTTACCTTCTCGATTACCATATCTGCTTCTTTCGGAGGAAGCTGCCCACCATCTTCACCATACACCTTATATCCATTATATTCAGGAGGATTATGGCTTGCCGTTACCACAATCCCTGAAAATGCGTTTAGCTCGCGCACCGCAAATGACAACTCAGGCGTAGGTCTTAGTTCTTCAAATACATATGTTTGAATACCGTGTGTCGCAAGCGTTTTTGCTGCTTCCATCGCAAATTCAGGTGATTTGTGACGAGAATCGTACGCAATGGCCACACCGCGTTTCTTCGCATCTTCGCCGTACAGCTCAATAAAACGCGCTAGACCTTCCGATGCTTTACGAACTGTATACAAGTTCATCCGATTTGTACCGGCACCAATCTCACCGCGCATACCGCCTGTACCGAACTCTAGATTTTTATAAAAACAATCCTCAAGCGCTTTTTCATTACCTTCCATTTCGTTCAATACTTCCTGTAACTCCTCGTCTAAAAAAGAAGTATTTACCCAACGTTCATATGTTTGCTTCCAGCTCATTTTATCCTCTCCTGTATAAAAAATTTCTAGATGTTTAAAATAAACATTTTTCCATTAGACATTATTCGGTACATTTGTACATCTTTCCTGCTACTAAGCTTCATAATTCTACTTTATTTTTGTTAGAAATATGTAAATTTTATCATGTTTTACGCCTTACTCCAACCCCCTTTATAATACAGCCTTATATTATTCTCTATAATTTTACAATATAGACGAGACCATACTATAATTTAAATTGGATTGACACGAAAGAGGGATTAAACAATGAACAAAGAAAAAAAGCTTGAGTACGCTCTATTCACCGCTTGGGCTGCCTCATTGACAGCTATGCTGGGCAGTTTGTACTTTTCCGAAGTTATGAAGTATGAGCCTTGTACTCTTTGCTGGTATCAACGCATCCTTATGTATCCATTTGTCGTGCTGCTTGGGATTGCTGTCGTCCGCAAAGACTACTTTATAGCCCGGTACAGCCTTCCTTTGGCTATAATCGGTTCAGCTATCTCATTGTACCATTACTCCATGCAAAAAATTCCTGCTTTATCCAGCGGCGGGGCAGCGTGCGGAAGAATTCCATGCACAGGGGAGTACATCAACTGGCTCGGGTTTATTACCATTCCTTTTCTTGCACTAACTGCTTTCACAATTATTATTATCTGCAGTATTATTCTCATCCGTAATTTTAAGGAGGCAAAATAATTTATGAAAAAAATGCTTATCTTTGCAGCAATTCTTATCGTTCTTTTTGGTGCTATCGCATTCGTCAATCGAGCTGAAACAACGCAAGGCATTAGCGACAATGAGCTTTCCGCTGAAGAACAAAAAAAGCAGGAAACGTATTATACAAATAAAATTTCTTCTAGCGAGCTAGGGAAGCAGCTCGATGCTAAAAACGATGCAACTGTTTATTTTTATCAAACATCTTGTACGCACTGTATGAAGGTCTCTCCTATCGTAGTACCGCTGGCAAAAGAACTAGGAGTTGATATGAAGGTTCTGGATTTGCAAACAGATGAAAACGGTTGGGATGCATTTAGCATTGAAGGAACTCCAACTATCGTGCGTTACAAAGAAGGCAAGGAAGTAAGCCGTATTGTCGGTGAACAGTCTGAGACTGACTTTAAAAAATGGTTTGAAAGCAATAAATAGCATATCTAAAATAAGGAACATCCTCTCGTACATGAATCCTGCCCAAAGTGCCTAAAATAGGACAGAAGGGGGGTTTTTCAATGCCAGAGGTCAGATGTTCTGTTTCAAACTGCTCATTTTGGGGGCAAGGAAACTTCTGTCAGGCACAGGCAATTGTTGTTCAGCCTGATGGAAAGGCGTACACAAACCTACAAGACGATGGACACTTTACTGCCGTACTAGAAGGTCAAACAATGGAAAGTAATGTTGGACAAAGTGAGGAAACATGTTGTCAAACATTTCGACCTGCATACTAGTGAATATGTAAAAGAAGCCCTTTTCTCAGGGCTTCTTTTTTACACTTTAGGAAGTTGTAAAATTTTCACGGCACATTATGCTTTCGTTTATATTGGTTAGCGATAATATGGAGAGGTACTTGCTCATAACGTGTACTTTTGCCCATTTGATCAAGAATGTAGAAATTGTTTCCAAGATCATACATCCCTTCTCCATTATGTGAAAATATAGCAAACTTCTGATTAGGCAAGACCTCTTGAACAGGTATCAGCTTACCATGCGGCTCTTTCCAGTACATCGAAGTTTTGTCAATAATCAACAACCTTCCAACCTGCTCCTCTTGTACAGGCTGACCATTCCAACTCGTGATACGATAACCATAGCGATGCGCCGCGTGCTCGGGCGACTCATAAAACTTAGCAATGATAACCTTTGTCTGTAATGGAGCCCGATCGTATAACCATTGTACATCGCGGTTATGCATACGAATACAGCCGTTCGATTCATACGTGCCAATCGACCATTCCTTACTCGTTCCATGGATTGCATATTGCGCTTTATTCAATCCTAGCCAACGCGCACCAAGCGGATTATTTGGGGCTCCTCCTGGTATATTCTTTCTATGGTACTTTTTGTTTTTATATTTGTTAATCACACAAAATGTACCTTCCGGAGTAGGTGTTTGGGGCTTTCCGCTTGAAATAGAGAACGTACGGATATAATGGCCGTTTTCGAAAAACGAAAGCTGATTTACGGCAATATTAATTAAAATAAGCTGATCCGTTTCAGCCGCTGCTTTTGCATATGGAGCAGTTGAAAACAGCAAACAAAATAAACAAACCTTAATAACACTCTTCATACAATACCCCCGCAAAAGATAGAATGTAATTTTATCTTTTGTAAGAGTGTCAAAAGTATTAGTGGAACTTTTTTATTTCATCAGAGAGCATAAACGCAACTGCTCTTCTGTCTTCCCTCAAGGACAGGGCTCGCCAGTCGGCGAGTTTTCTTTACACTTTAAGAAAGGATAAATTTCTAGCTGGAAGACCATTCGACGTAGCGAGAAATTTTAGGAATAAAGTATAAGTAGGGCTGCGCCTCTGTCTTCGCCCAAGAGCAGGGCTTGCCAGTCGGCGAGTTTTCTTTATGTTATGACGCCGCGTTTATATGGAACGAGGTACATATGCTTGCTCATCAGTTGACTGAAGCACCGCCGTTGACATGCAGCATTTGTCCTGTAACATACGTAGAATCATTGGACGCCAAGTATACGTATGAAGCTGCCAATTCCCACGGCTGGCCAGGACGCCCCATCGGCACGTTGGAGCCGAATTCCGCGACCTGTTGGCTATCAAATGTTGAAGGAATAAGAGGTGTCCAAATCGGACCAGGTGCCACACCATTGACGCGAATACCTTTTTTTACAAGCGACTTGGCTAATGAACGAGTAAACGCTACAATCGCTCCCTTTGTAGCAGCATAATCAAGCAGCTGTTCATTCCCCTCATATGCAACAACTGAAGCTGTATTAATAATACAATCCCCTTTCTTCAAATGAGGGAGGGCTGCCTTTGTAACGTAAAAATACGAAAAGATATTCATACGGAACGTCCGCTCCCACTGCTCTGCTGTAATATCCTCCAGACGCTGCTGCGGATATTGCTGTGCGATGTTATTTACTACGATATGTAAGCCGCCAAGCTGCTTTACAGTTTCTTCTACTACATATTTGGCATGCTCTTCTTGTCCTAGATCTCCAGCAAGGAGCAAACATTTGACACCATGACGCTCTACAAGCTGCTTCGTCTCGTTTGCATCCTCATGTTCATCCAAATAGGCGATAGCTACATGCGCTCCTTCCTTTGCAAATGCAATGGCCGCCGCTTTTCCAATCCCACTATCTCCGCCGGTAATAATCGCAATTTTCTCTTGCAGTTTTCCGCTTCCTTTATACGAAGCATCCTCAAATACGGGCTTTGGATTCATGAGCGATTCCACTCCCGGCTGCTTGTCCTGATGCTGCGCTGGCAGCACCTTCTTAGGCTGTTGTTGAGTCATTGGTACATCCCTCCTATATTCTATCACCTTTAGGATGTACGAAATTTCTCAAAATAAGCGAAACAATCATCAGTTGTTAGGCGAAGACATTACACTGTACGCTTCCCGTACTGTATACAAAAAGAAACACCTCACTTTTTTAAGTGAAGTGTTTCAAAATAAGCAAGTTTTTTAAATATATATGAGTAATTTTAAATAATTAAAAGCAAACTGTTTTTTAACTCATCTATCCAAAATAGCGGTGGTACAAAGATTTTGCCTCTGCAACATGCTTTGTGCCGTGCACAAGTACACGCCCATCTCGAAATAAGACAAGACGCTTGTCATCCGCCGTAAACGATAGTAAGTACGGATTCACAAACAACTGTTCCACCTTGCCCTCAAGCAACTTCGCATACTCCTCTGTCTGTATCTCCCCAGAGAATGGCATACGAATTTGGACTGTGTCCCGACCGCACAAAACGGTTGTTTTCGTTTGGTTTTCCTGCTGCAAATATGGATAAACCGCTCCTTCTCCACAAGATGGGCAGCGCGGCTTTTTCAGCGGCTGTACATTCATGGTGGAGTATTCATTCTGCCAAACATCAAAAGATATAAGCCTTTTTTGCAGGGACTCCTTGTTATCCGTTAGAAGCTTTAATGCTTCAGTCACTTGATGTGAAACAACCATACTCACTGCTGGAGAAATAATGCCTGCCGTATCACATGTAGCTATGCCAAGCGGAATCGACTCCAGCAAGCAAGACAAGCAAGGTGTTTCGCCCGGCAGTATCGTATACGTTAAGCCATAGCTGCCCACACACGCTCCATATATCCACGGAATGTTGTATTTTTGAGCTACATCATTAATAAGAAAACGCGTTTCGAAATTATCCGTCGCATCAATTAGTAAATCCACATCGTGAACAAGCTGTTCCAGCTCTAAAGCTGTTACATCTTGTATGTGAGCAACAACTTCAATTTCTTTATTGATTGCATGCAATCGCTTTTGAGCAGCAATCGCCTTAGGCAGATGTTCTTCTACATCTTGTTCAGAGTACAATTGCTGCCTTTGTAAATTGCTCCAATCCACATAGTCACGGTCTATAATCGTAATCCGGCCAACACCGGCGCGAGCAAGCATTTCAGCGCTTCCACTGCCAAGTGCACCCGCACCGATGATAAGAACATGCTTCTGTTGAAGCATCTGCTGACCTTGCGCACCAATTGGCGAAAACAATATTTGACGGGAGTACCGACTATTCAAGAACGCTCATTCCTTCAATCGGACTGCTTGCCGTTGCATATCGCTTACGTGCAATTCGTCCAGCTTCATAACCAAGTTGACCCGCCTCAATAGCAAGTTTCATTGCCTTAGCCATCTTTACTGGATCCTTAGCGCCGGAAACAGCAGTGTTTAACAGTACGCCATCAGCTCCTAGCTCCATTGCCAGCGCAGCATCAGCCGGTCCGCCGATCCCCGCATCCACAATAACAGGTACCGTTGCCTGTTCAATGATAAAGCTTAAGTTAAGCGGATTTACAATTCCAAGGCCAGAACCAATTGGTGCAGCACCCGGCATAATTGCATGTACGCCTAGCTCCTGAAGCTTTCTAGCTAGTACCACATCATCCGATGTATATGGAAGCACTGTGAATCCTTCCTTCAGTAGCTCTTCACTTGCCTTTAATGTCTCAACCGGATCCGGAAGAAGTGTTTTCCAGTCCCCGATTACCTCAACCTTCACCATATCACAAAGACCGGAAGCTTTTGCGAGTTTAGCAATTCGAACTGCCTCTTCTGCGTTTTTTGCGCCAGCTGTATTAGGCAGAAGCGTATACTTTGTAACATCGATTTTTTCTAGCAAATTTGGCTGGCTTGCATCAAAGATATCCATGCGTCGCACTGCAAAAGTTAAAATTTCTGCCTCTGATACTTCAATTGCTTGTCGTTGCACATCATAATCGCTAAATTTTCCTGTACCTAATAATAAACGTGATTGAAATGAAAATGATCCAATTTTTAACATGTTCAGCCGCCTCCTACAAATGTCACAATTTCAATTTGATCTCCATCAAATACTGATGCACCAGGGTGCATCGACTTCTCCAAAATCTCATTATTCTTCTCGACAACCACAATTTTGCCTTCCAACCCTAAATGGGACAATAATTGCTCTACTGTGGAAACTGATTCTGGGACATCTACTTTTCGCCCATTAATTTGTAAAATCAAACAAATTCCTCCTTACTCAAAAGAGATTCCAACAAGCTTTGCACAGGCTTCCCTTCGATCAGGTCAGCCATATACTCACCGGTAATCGGGCTTAGCAAAATTCCATTGCGATAATGCCCTGCGCATGCATATAAGCCTGCTACCTCCGGATGTTCCCCCATATAAGGCATGCCGTGGTTTGATTGCGGACGCAGACCAGCCCACGCAGTATCCCACTCAGCTTCCTGCAGAGCTGGTACAAGACGAAACGCACGCTCCATCAGGTAATTGATGCCCTTCGCACATACGGTTTTGTTGTATGTATGCTGTTTAACAGTAGCACCAATCAAATACTGGCCACCGCGCTTTGGTACAACATAAAATCCATCTTGAAAAATTGGCACCTTTAGCAGAGGCTTATAGCTCTTGACGGAAAGCATCTCTCCCATAACCGGATACGTTCCCCATGTAGAGTGAAAATTCTGTAAAAACTTTGTGCTCCATGCCCCAGAAGCAACAATAACCTTGCTGCATGAAAAAGTTCCTTCCGTTGTCACAACACCCGTTACACGATCCTGCTCCTGCAAAATCTCAGTAACCTCTGTTCCCTCGTAAATCGCTGTACCTGACAGAGCTGCAGAATGTGCCAAAGCACGCGTTAATTCAGGAGCAATAACATGCCCATCCTTCGGACAATACAAGGCGCTTATAATATGAAGCGCAAGCTCGGGCTCTTGTTCACGCAGCTGTTCACCGCTTAACAAATGCGTCTCTTCACCTGTTTGTAGCTGCCATTTCAGAATGTACTCTAAGCGCTTTGCTTCCTCTTCATTTTCGGCAACCCGATAAATGCCCTTCTCTTCATATGCAATATCAATGCCTGTTTTCTCGCGCAGTCGATCTGCTAGCTTTGGAAATAAAGCACGGCTTTTTCTGGCGAGCTCAAACAATGGATCGTACTCGTTCCATTCTGCTTGTACACCAAGAAGTCCAGCTGCTGCTTTAGATGCCTCTCCAGAAATCGTCCCTTTCTCAAACACCGCTACACTATGTCCTCTTTCAGAAAGAGAATGCGCAACGGAGCAGCCGATTACTCCACCACCAATAATAATAACATCATATCCTTTGCTCATTGCCCTTCTCCCCACCTTTGAATCTGTTTTTCATACTCCTTTACTGCCTCTAAAGGATGGTTTGCATCCCAAATACTTGACATTACCGCAACCCCACTCGCGCTGGTGCAAAATACTGCTTTGACACGAGCTGGTATAATCCCGCCGATGGCCGTTACAGGAATTGTAAGCATTGTTGCAATCTCTTGCAGCTCTTCCAATCCTCTTGGAGGAACTCCATCCTTAGAACGTGTTGCAAATATATGACCGTATAATACAGAATCTGTCCCCTCCTGCTGCTTACACAAAGCTTCCTCTAAGGAATGGACAGAGCACCCTACATGAAGCTGCGGAAAACGATCCTTTATAATCCGAACATCAACGCTTGTATACCCTAACTGTACACGGTTCACACCAGTCAATAATGCAATATCTATTCGATCGTTTATAACAAGCTTAGAGGGGGGGATGCCGCTTCGCATAAGAAGCATCACTCCCTCATATAACTCTTTCGTAGTTTTATTGCGTTCGCGAATATGAATGTAATCCACGTAGTCCACAATCTCTGCTGCAATAGTAGCCATTTGTGAAAATGATAGCTTTCCATTTGAAATGACGTGAAGCTCCCGTTTCATCTGCTGCTGACCTCTACTTTAACAAATTCTCATATAATTCTTCTGGAGCAACTTCCTTCTGCGCCATTCCCTTTTCCTTCAGCCACTTGCTTTGCTCCTCCCATGACTTTGAGGTTTGTGATAAAAACGGCTCATTCGCTGCTTCCATTTTATCTAGCAAAATAGCAAGACTTTCTTTTTCCACTTCAGGGATAAGCGGGAAGCTTTCCTTTTCCTCATGCTTTAATAGAATTTGCAAAGCCTCGTCCGGGTTTTTCTTCATAAATTCATACCCTTTTTGCGCGCCGCGAAGGAAAGCCTGCAATGTTGCTTTGTCATCTTTAATTGTTTTCTCTCCTGCTACAAAAACAAGCTCATAGTAGTTTGGAACACCGTAATCAGCAGGGCTGAAATAAGCTGGCTCATAGCCTTTATCCCGCAGCACTGGAACCTCATGATTAATATAAGCACCCGTTACCGCCGCTGTTTTCTTCGTAATCAATGCAGGAACAAGATCAAATCCAACATCAACAATGTTTACTTTATCTGGGTTTCCGCCATCCGCTTCCACCATCGTCTTTACGTATTCCTTACTAAGCTCAGTACCAGGAAAACCAACCGTCTTTCCTTCTAAGTCTTTTGGAGACGCAATACCTGATTCCTTCAAGGAAACAATGTGATTTAATGGAGAACGCACAACTGCTCCAATTGATTTTACTGGAATATCTTCATTTGCTTTCGCGATGACAACATCCGGTTGATAATAAAGACCTACTGTTGCTTTTCCAGCAGCAGTTAACGTAAGTGGGTCTGTTGGATTAGATGGAAATTGCACTTTCACGTTAATGCCCTCTTCCTTGAAATACCCTTTTTCAATTGCTGTATAAATAAAGCTATGCACTGCATTTGGGTACCAATCAAGCATCACCGTTACTTCTTTTGTTTCTTTTTCCTCAGTATTCTGAGCGCTTTCTTTCCCGTTTGAACAGCCCGCCATTACTGTTACAAGCAAGGCAGCAACGATTAAACGAATAAACCATCTCATAAGTGTTTCCTCCAGCTGATGAATTTCTTTTCTAGTAGCGATACAATAACTACAAATAAGATTGCCAACAAGGATAAAAGAAGAATAGGAGCGAATACGCCAGCTCCGTCTAGCTGTGTCATCATTCTTTTACTAAAATAACCAAGCCCTGCCTGTGCCCCAAGCCACTCTCCAATCGCCGCTCCAATCACACTCATCGGTACTGCGACCTTGAGTGCTGAAAAAAAGTATGGAAGCGATGCTGGGATGCGCAGCTTTAAAAAAATATCTCGTTTGCTTGCTCCATATGTGAATAGCAGCTCTTCCCATTCCTTCTTCGTAGACCGAAAGCCATCATACGTATTCACCGCAATTGGAAAAAAGGCAATCAAAACTGTGACAATGACTTTGCTCCAGATGGAATAACCGAACCAAAGCACAAATAACGGTGCCAGAGCAGTAGTTGGAATCGTTTGCGATGCAACGAGCAGCGGGTAAAACGCCTTCTCGGCGAATGAACTTACGCTCATCATAACAGCAAGTCCCACCCCAAGCACGATAGAAATCACAAGGCCGATTAAGACGACAAGAAGCGTAGCGGGAAGATGAACCGTAAATAAAATGTCTCGCAAATCCCATAGCTTCTGCACAATCGCACTTGGAGACGGCAAAATATACATTTCATTTACAATACGTGCTCCAGCTTCCCAGCCGGTAAGAAGAACAATAGCAACAATCAATGCCGGTAAATAAGAAGTCAGCTTCATACCGGCACCCTCCCTTTTAGCATGCCAATCAGATCTTCTTTTAGCTCTAGCAATTCGGGTCTCGTCAAGTCACGACGCGTTCTCTCTTTTCCAAGCGGAACGGTCAGCTCAGTAAGAGAGCAAATTGGCTGCTCTGTAACAATGAGCACACGATTGGAGAGAAACAAAGCTTCCTCTACGTCATGGGTAATAAATACAATCGTTTTTCCCCATTTTCTCCATTGCTCATACAGCCATTCCTGCATATTCACCTTGGTAATTGCATCAAGCGCACTGAACGGTTCATCCAGCAGAAGTACATCCGCCCCAGTTAGGAAGGTTCGCAGAAAGGACACACGTTGACGCATTCCCCCCGACAAGTCCTTTGGATGCTTCTGCTCATAGCCCTCTAGCCCGAAAACAGGAAGATATTCACGAACCTTTGCGTAAGCATTTTTCCGCTTCATTCCGCGGCATTCTAACGGAAGAGCGGCATTTTCTTCAATTGTCCGCCAAGGCAGCAGCAAATCCTGCTGTGGCATATAACCAACTGCTCCATCTCTCGGCTGAATGCTTTTCCCATTCACCATGACTTTTCCCTGCTGTACTTCCTCAAGTCCTGTAACAAGGCGTAAAATGGTACTTTTCCCAGAGCCGCTTGGCCCAACTAAACTGACAAATTCTCCTTTTTGAATCGTAAGATCCAACTCTTTCAAAACATTTTTCCCGTCCCCTGGATAAGAGAACGAAACGTTATGAAATTGTAAAACACTGCTCATCGAAGCTCCACGTCTCCTTGCGGTAAGCCATATCCCAGAATAAGTATTCAAAACGGCTTGTTGTCATAAAAATCTCTTCTAGATGTGCCAATTCCTTCTCTGACTTTCCTTCCGCCAGTTCATTCATTAAATCAATAACCCATATGCAAAGCTCCGCATACTCCTCTGAACTGTAGCCCCGAATCCATTCTCCATAAAACTCATGATCACTCGCGCCCGGCACATCATTGAGACGTTTTCCAATCTCCCAATAGCTCCACATGCACGGTAAAAGAGAAGCTACAAGCTCGGCCAGCGTCCCGCTTTGTGATACAGACAGCATATAGTTCGTGTAAGCAAGATTCATTGATGCTGGCTTTGCCTGTTCCATTTCCTCTATTGAAATACCGAGACGCTTTGCATATTCCTTATGGATGTTCATCTCGCCGTTTAATATGCCATCAATTTGCCGAGCAAACTTGCTCATTACTTGCAAATCTTTTGCTTTCACAACCCCTAGAGCATATACCTTTGCGTATTCAATTAGGTATAAATAGTCTTGTATAATATAAAATTGAAACTTATCTAATTCCAGCTCCCCATTCCCAATCCCCTTCACAAACGGATGCTGATGACTTTTCTCCCAAATAGGCTGTACATTTTGAAATAATCTGTCACAAAATTTCACTCTTGTTCCTCCTTCAGATGCTGAATTGAAACTTAATTAAAGAAAACTTGCTGACTGACAAGCCGTTAGGCGAAGACAGAAGCGCAATTGCACTTAATTTCTAAAATTTCCTTCTGCGCCGAATTCGATTCTAGCTGGAAATTCATCCTTCCTTAACAAATGTAAAAAACCACTTCTTATAAGAAGCGGCCACATACAATCATTTAGAATGGTTGCTGCTTGCCACTTCCTTACGCTGGAATTATCCAGGTCAAGTAAATAAGGGTTAAAGTTTCCCTTTCTCAGCGTCGCTAGCACCCCCAGTGGAAATATACATATATCAAAAAGCCCGATTTCCAGGTAAGGGGAAATCGGGCTAATACGTTCATCATCCGTTTTCGCTTTCCTACGCTGGAATTATCCAGATCAGGTAAAAGGGTAAAAGACTATCGGTCTTACTCTCAGCCGGCCATACCAGCTCCCCTAGCACAATTTATTATTAACATTGTTTAGTATAGCACCCAGTTACACAATGCAGCAAGAGGTTTACCAGAAATTTTAAAAATGCAGCATCTAGGTAACCCTCTATTTTGTAAAAAAATATACAAACTTACCTTTTTTTCTTTACTATACAAAAATATGGAAAAACTTTTGGGAATTTATGCTTTCTTAAAGTGCAAAATAGACCGCTGCCATAACGCTCAGTTCTACTGAGTGTATGATAGCGGTCCACTGTATAAGATAACCCAAACAGATATTTCTTCTATTCGAGCTGTCTCATGTTTTCTTATTCATGATGCTCTGAAATTTCACTCAATGCGTAGCCAGCTTGATCATCTGCATATTTTTCAATCGCTAAATCTCCGAGTGAGAGCATCCCTACTAACTGCCCATTTTCTACAACTGGAAGACGACGAATTTGATGACGGGCCATTAATTCGGTCGCCTTTTCAACTGGATCTGACGGAGATACACTAACAATGTCCGTTGTCATTACCTCTGTAATCTTGTTAGAACCAGGGTTCTTATCAGCAATGCCGCGAACTACTAGATCACGGTCAGTAACAATCCCGACTAAGCGATTGTTTTCTACAATTGGGATAATCCCAATATCCTCTTGCTTCATTTTTAAAGCTGCCTCATACACATTATCCACTGGAGTACAGTATGAAAGATCCGTACTCATTAGCTCTCTTACTGTTGTCATCGCAATCCCTCCTTGCAATCATTATTGTAACCAACTTCACTGCCTTCATGTATTTATCGAGCAGGAAGAAGGTGGAGGATGCTTCCAGATTTCTCAGTAAGAGACGTTGTATGATATGTCCCCTTCACCCAGTCCTTCATTTGATCATGATACCATTCACTCTGGATATGACTAGACTGACCAGGAGCAACAAGATGATAGCCTGTTGTTATATCATTTAGATCTATCGTAAAATATGATGATACTCCATGATAAGAAAGACCTTCAGCATGAAAGCTCGATGATTGTACCGTAACGTTGCTTCCTCCAATTGGAATAGGTGTTTCCGGATTAAATAAATAGTTGTAAGGATTTATGTGAGACAATGGATGGGTAAAAACAAGGCGGTGAAAATCACCCCATTTCCAACCCGTTACACCTGCTCCTTGTCTCTCCATAATGCTTTGTACCGCCTTCGCTAGGGATTTCTTGAGCACCTTATCCAAACCACCCTGTTCTTGTATCCATGGTCCAGGCTGACCATTATGTGCTTTTTGAAGCAATTCATCAGTAACTTGTTCCTTTTCTTCAAACAATCTCTGCATATCCTCTGAAATATCCTTTTCAAATAAAACATTCCCAATCTCCTGCATCCATGTATGAAATAGAAGTGGTGCTCCTAAGTTTCGGTCATCTCTAAAGTCCCACTTTCTCAAAAGAGAAATCGCTTCCTTCTCTTTCATTGTTAGTTCATCTTCTTTTATATGCTGCAGAAAAATCGGAACCAATGAGCGTGCCTTAAGATTCATTTGGTCCATCTGTAGATTTTTCATATCCTCAACTGTAATCGTATTTTTTTGCTGCAGTACTTCCTGAATACGAGTAGATTGGTATGATTGTATTCCTGTGTTATTTATGTGATATGGATAAGATTGGTCTGTTCTTGGATTACTGGCAGCTACAATAAATCCTTCTTGCGGATTCACAATCGTTGGAAGCTCTTCCCAAGGAATATAACCAGTCCATTCATATTCATCATTCCACCCAGGCACGGGTAAGAGACTATCCCCTTTTTTCCGAATCGGAATTTTGCCATTCATTTGATACGCAATAGTTCCATCCTTTGCAGCGAATATAAAATTTTGTGCTGGTGCATGAAAATATGTAAGTGCCTCCTTAAAGGAGTTCCAGTCCCTTGCACTATTTATACGAAGGATTGCTTCAAGCTCTGTAGACGGCTCAGATGCTGTCCATTTGAGAGCCAGTGCAGTTTCCCTATTCTCAATTCCTGAAATAATTGGTCCATGTCTTGTAATGACAGTTTTCGAATCCACCGCAGGTTTATCCTTTACACGAATCGCATTCGTAATAACCTGTGCCCTCTCCCACGTATCGTTATGCAAAAATTCATACTGATTATTTGGATTTCGCTTTTCTATATATAAATCCTGCACATCGGCATCGACATTCGTGATTCCCCATGCAATAAATTCATTATGACCGACAGCAATGCCCGGTATGCCTGCCATTGCTTCTCCGCTTACATTTACCTCAGGAGACTGCAAATGCGTTTCATACCAAAGAGACGGAGTTGTAAGGGCCGCAGACACATTGTTAGCTAAAATCGGTTTTCCAGACTTTGTCTTACTTCCACTGACAACCCAATTGCTTCCACTTAGTTCGTTCAGCACTACATTCTCCGGAAGCAGCTTTGATAAATCTAAATGTGATTCTTTGATTGCACCTATAATTTCAGATGCGTCCTTTGAATATGCTGGAAACAAATCGAGTGCTTTTTCTTCCGATACTGTATTTAATATATATTGGCGAAATGCTAGACTCTTCCAGTGTCCGCTTAGATCAAAAGCCATAGATTTTCCAATTGTTAAAGAATCTACTGGTGTCCATGGCATTGCCTTATAACCAAGAAGTGTAAATTCAAGTGGCCATTTATTTGTTTTTCGCACCTCATCTATGTATAAATTCACACCCTCTGCATACCACTTTAACGCCTGCTTTGCTTCATTTGAATATAGGTTATAGGATGCTTCAGCCGCTCTTCGCAAACCAAGTGCTAAAAAAAAACGATCTTGTTCTATTGTTTTTTCACCCATTACTTCACTTAACTCACCAGATGCCTGCCGGCGGCTCAAATCCATTTGGAATAGTCTATCCTGTGCTGTTACATACCCTTGTGACACATATAAATCGTGCAAGTTTTTCGCTTCAATATGCGGTATTCCTTTTTGATCTCGCGTGACCGTTACCGAATCCTGCAGTCCTCTTAAAGAGATTTCTCCCTTAATAACAGGCAAGCTTCTTTTTACGTATAGTGTTCCACCCGCATAAGCAACTGTCAGGAGCAATAGAATAGAAACGATGAATATAGTGAGAAACCGAACCCATTTTCTTTTTATTGGTTGCTGCTGAATGACTGTATCTTGCATACTTCCCACACTCCTTTATGAGATTGGAAAAGCTTTATTGAGCAATAACCTTGAAAAAAATTATTCATTTGTTGAATTTATGATTATTAATTCAACTTTCCCAAATACTTCTTCTCCATCTCCCTGAGCCTCCGACCTAGCTGTCCATACCAATTCCATTATATGTACCTGTCTCAAAGAAAATCTTATATAAAATATTCTTTTTTTTACTTTATTTCCCCTTTTCTAAATAAAAAGAACTGATGAAATATCAGTTCTTTTTACACTGTAGGAAAGTATAAATTCCCCACTACGTCGAATTGACCTCTAGCTGGGAATTTATACTTTCCTAAAGCACAAAAAAATCCAGCAAATATTTGCTGGATTTTTTAATGACCCGTACGGGATTCGAACCCGTGTTACCGCCGTGAAAGGGCGGTGTCTTAACCGCTTGACCAACGGGCCGTATGGCTCCGCAAGTAGGATTCGAACCTACGACCTATCGGTTAACAGCCGATTGCTCTACCGCTGAGCTATTGCGGAATAATCAAGATATAGTTCTATTCAGAATATATGATGGGCCTAAATGGACTCGAACCATCGACCTCACGCTTATCAGGCGTGCGCTCTAACCAGCTGAGCTATAGGCCCATTTTGGCAGGGGCAGTAGGAATCGAACCCACACTGGAGGTTTTGGAGACCTCAGTTCTACCTTTAAACTATGCCCCTAAGAATATGCCGGCTAGAGGACTTGAACCCCCAACCTACTGATTACAAGTCAGTTGCTCTACCAATTGAGCTAAGCCGGCATAATAGACTTTTTTGTTCGTAAAAAAGTAAAAGTGGCTCGGGACGGAATCGAACCGCCGACACGAGGATTTTCAGTCCTCTGCTCTACCGACTGAGCTACCGAGCCATCATGGCGGTCCCGACGGGGATCGAACCCGCGATCTCCTGCGTGACAGGCAGGCATGTTAACCGCTACACCACGGAACCGTTTTTGGTTGCGGGGACAGGATTTGAACCTGCGACCTTCGGGTTATGAGCCCGACGAGCTACCAGACTGCTCCACCCCGCGATGATAAAATATTTAGATGAATATGGAGGAGGGTGTGGGATTTGAACCCACGGACGTGTTACCGTCTCCGGTTTTCAAGACCGGTGTATTAAGCCGCTCTACCAACCCTCCATTATAAAGTGGAGCCTAGCGGGATCGAACCGCTGACCTCCTGCGTGCAAAGCAGGCGCTCTCCCAGCTGAGCTAAGGCCCCATAAAACGCGCCCGAAAGGACTCGAACCCATAACCTTCTGATCCGTAGTCAGACGCTCTATCCAATTGAGCTACGGGCGCATATTATGAAATATATTATATGAACAGTGCCGAGGGCCGGGCTCGAACCGGCACGGTAGTCACCTACCGCAGGATTTTAAGTCCTGTGCGTCTGCCAATTCCGCCACCCCGGCATCATAAAAGCGGAAGACGGGATTCGAACCCGCGACCCCAACCTTGGCAAGGTTGTATTCTACCACTGAACTACTTCCGCATGACAAACACTGTATCATATACAATTATAAATGGTGCGGGTGAAGGGACTCGAACCCCCACGCCAAAGGCGCCAGATCCTAAGTCTGGTGCGTCTGCCAATTCCGCCACACCCGCAAATGTGAGCCATGAAGGACTCGAACCTTCGACCCTCTGATTAAAAGTCAGATGCTCTACCGACTGAGCTAATGGCTCATAAAATGGCTGGGCTAGCTGGATTCGAACCAACGAATGACGGAGTCAAAGTCCGTTGCCTTACCGCTTGGCTATAGCCCATCGATGAAACTTAATGTTGTATAAAAGATAAATATTCCAATATCTTCTATTATATATCTTCTTCAATCATCCTGAATTCAACAAGATAAATGGTGGAGGGGGACGGATTCGAACCGCCGAACCCCGAGGGAGCGGATTTACAGTCCGCCGCGTTTAGCCACTTCGCTACCCCTCCGAATATATGGTGGAGGATGACGGGCTCGAACCGCCGACCCTCTGCTTGTAAGGCAGATGCTCTCCCAGCTGAGCTAATCCTCCACATTGCCTAGCGACGTCCTACTCTCACAGGGGGAAACCCCCAACTACCATCGGCGCTGAAGAGCTTAACTTCCGTGTTCGGTATGGGAACGGGTGTGACCTCTTCGCCATCATCACTAGACCTATTT
>JBEPZN010000035.1:0-31796 GCA_041640875.1 Ectobacillus sp.
TAAAGAAAACTCGCCGACTGGCGAGCCCTGCCCTTGGGCGAAGACAGAGGCGTAGTTGCACTTACACTTTGTTCCTAAAATTTCTCGCTGCGTCGAATTTTCCTCCTGCTAGAAATTTATACTTTCTTAAAGTGTAAAGAAAACTCGCCGATTAGCGAGCCCTGCCCTTGGGTGAAGACAGAGGTGTAGTTGCACTTATACTGTGTTCCCAAAATTCCCCACCACGTCGAATTGGCTTCCAGCTGGGAATTTATACTTTCTTACAGTGCTAGAAATCTAATAGGGAACCTCCGTTTGCGCCTTCTTCCTTTAAAAGCACCGGTGCAGGGGAAAAAGAAGGAGATGTATGGACAGGTCTTTGCTCCAACACTGTTGTTGGCGCAGCCTGTACCTCTTGTTGCTCCTCCAGCACCAGGTCACATAAGGCACGGATGGCAGCTAAATGCTCCCGAACCTTTGCTGTGTTATGCTGCTGCCTTGCAGCCGCAAGCTCACTCGTTAATTTGTTTAATACTGCCTCTACAGACACTTGCATCATTGTTCACCTCATCATTTCTATATTGATATGCCTTTTCCATTAGTTTTAGCTTTGTTATCAGTCCAAACACTATTATCATATCATGTTCAAGAAGCTTTTCCTCTCTTGTTAGGTTATGAATAACAATATTATTTCGAAACACAGCTAAAACGATGACATCAAAACCATCCTTAATTGTTTATATGCATTCATATCGGTTCCCTGTTTTTATCTTTTCATTATTATTATAATGTAATTTCTTTTGCCACAGCAGCCATCGATTGCGTATATACTCCAAACCTTATACTTGAAATTGGACAACTAATGCACTACAATACGTAGTGGAAGGTGAAAACATGAATATCAAAAACTTCAAATACGATGAGGTGGGGCTATCTCGTTTTTTTGGACCGTTAGAAGCCAAAATTATGGAGCTTCTCTGGAATGCCGATGAGCTTAGTATTAAGGATGTTCAGCAACGCCTTGAGCAGGATAAACCTGTAAATTTTAACACCGTTATGACTGTCATGAATCGACTGGTAGAGAAAGGAATTCTAAAAAAGAGATTACAGGGAAGACTTTCATTATTTCAGCCGGTTCAATCAAAGGATTGCTTTATCGAAGAGCAATCTAAGAAGATCACAGAGAACTTGCTTGATGAGTTTGGCGGTGTCGTAATCACCCATATGCTTGATGCATTGAAAGATGTAGACAAAAACCTGTTAGATCAATTAGAACATAAAATTCAGCAATTAAAAAAGGATAACCTATGATGTGGTGTAAAAAGAAGTCCGCCTTTATCCTGGGATTAAGTCTCCTGATTGCGGTTTTTGTGTGGGGCCAGATAGGAATGTACCTGGCACATCTCTTGTTTGGAGTAAATATTCGAGTGAATTTTTTTAAGTTTTGCATCAGCTTGTTCAAGGAAAGGTCATTTTACTACTTTCTTATGATCGTGCTATTAAATGCATTTATTGCCTACACTGTGCTTGTAACACTTATTAAGGTCACAGAACAGTATATTTTAGCTAAAAAGTTTAAACAGAAGCTAGTCCAGCTTAAAAACACAGAATTAACCAATATCTTGAATCAGGGATATAACCGGCAAAGTCAAGATATTATGGTTGTTCATCACAATCAGTCACTAGCGTTTACAATAGGATGCATGAAACCGTATATCGTTCTCTCGAGCGGTTTAATCGAAATGCTGGAAGATCACGAGCTTGAAGCAGTAATTGAGCATGAAACCTTTCATCAAAGGAACCGCGATCCGCTAAAGGTTTTCATCCTGCAATTAATCTCGCAATCGCTCTGGTTTATTCCAGTAACCAAATGGGCTTACCAGAATTATAAAATTATGAGTGAAGTGTTAGCTGATGGATATGCAATCCAAAGGACAGGTTCTGAACTAGGTCTTGGAAGCGCCTTGTTAAAGCTCATTAAAAATGAGTTTCACCCAGGCATAGGCCCTGTCTTAGTTCACTTCTCGGATGAATCTGTAAACTACAGATTGCAGCAGCTGGTGAATCCTCAGAAAGCAATACCGGTGAGGCTTACAACGACATCTATTGTAGTTTCTATCCATATGCTATTCCTTTTTATGGGCATGGTCCTAGTGACAATGACTTAAAAATTTTTTTACCTTCCACCACTACATAGAGTAGTGTAAAAAGAGAGGAGAGATAAACAATGAAAAATTATCAAGAAATTGGAGCATTTATTTTAAGGGTAGTATTGGGAATCACCTTCTTTGCACATGGCCTAGTGAAGTTTCAAAATGGTCTAGGAGGCCTTGTAGGATGGTTCCAAAGCATGGGCATACCTGGCTTCATGGCATATGCTGTCGGTACAATTGAGTTAGTGGGCGGAATTGCCTTAATCTTAGGTCTTGGGACGAGAATTATTTCAGCTCTGCTTGTTGCCATTATGTTGGTTGCTACCCTAAAAGTGAAATTAGCAGCTGGATTCTTAGGGAATGGACAAGGAGCTGGCTACGAGCTAGATATCGCTTTAATGGTAATGGCTCTTCACCTTGCTTTAAATGGAAGCTCCTTCCTATCATTAGATTCTAAGCTCCCTTTTACAAAAGCACGTGAAGCTGTTAAAGCATAAAAAGAAAAACTAATTCTGTATAAATAAATCATTCAGGAGGGCCCTATCAGCCCTCCTTTTTATATGGAAAACTTCTAACCTTGCAGCCTACAACTATTGTTGTTAGGATAGTAGATAACACGAATGATGGAAAGGGATGAATAAGATGTCTTACAAAATGATTGTACTGGATTTAGATGATACACTGCTGCGCGATGACCATACCATTTCTGAGCGTACGAAAAAAGCCCTTATGGATGCACAGGAGCTTGGTGTGAAGGTTGTACTCGCTTCTGGACGTCCCACATATGCGATGCTTGATATTGCAAAGGAACTTCATTTAGAGGAGTATGGAAGCTATATTCTCTCCTTTAACGGAGCAAAAATTATAAACTGTAAAACAGATGAAGAACTGTTCAGCAGCACTCTGCCGCCAGAAACAGCTCATCACCTATATGAAGTGAGCCGCCGTGAGGATGTTTGGATTCACACGTATGTTGGCGACACGATTGTAACTGAAGCAAACAATCAATATACCGACATTGAATCCGAGATTACCGGACTGCCAATCGAGGAAGTTGGCAGCTTCACAGATGCAGTTGATGAGCCAGTTGTAAAAGTATTAATGGTAGAGGCTCCGGAGCGCCTAATTGGACTAGAAAAGAAGCTGCAGGCTGAATTTGCCGGGAAGTTATCCGTTATGCGTTCTAAACCATTTTTCCTTGAATTTACGGAAGCTGGAGTAACCAAGGGGACAAGCCTCGACTATCTGATTCAAAAGCTTGATATTAAGCGTGAAGAAGTCATCGCGATGGGTGACAGCTACAATGACCAAGCCATGATTGAATTTGCGGGTCTTGGCGTTGCTATGGGTAATGCACCTGATGATATTAAGGCTATAGCGGACTATGTAACAGATACAAATATGAATGATGGCGTGGCAAAAGTTGTTGAGGAATTTGTACTGACTGTACGTGTTTAATACTCAGTCTGCCCTTGCTCTTGAGCGAAGACAGAGGCGTAGTTGTACTTATACTGTATTCCTAAAATTTCTCGCTACGTCGAATGATCTTCCAGCTAGAAGTTTATACTTTCTTACAGTGCAAGAAAGCTCCCTTCTTAGAAATATAAGAGGGAGCTTTTTTATTACTTCATATATACATGTCTCTTGCGTGCAAACCGTCTCATTAACTCCTCGTACGCACCTGAACCAAGGGTAACCCCTAGGATGATAAATACAAATCCAAGCAGCTGCTTCCATACAATTGTTTCTCCGAGAAAGAGAAGTGAGCCAATTAACGCAAAAAATGGGTTGAGATTAATAAAAATTGACGCTTCCGCTGCTCCAATTTTTCCAACACTATAATTGTAGATCATATGGCCAAAAGCCGTCGCAAGAAGAGCTGATAGCAAGAAGAGACTCCAGGCACCTATAGACCCTTCTGTCATGCTAGAAAGCCCGCTTGGTTCCATAATGAGGCTGATGACAAATAAAAGCGATGAACCAAAGACTAGCATATAGCCCGTCATAAGGCGCGGATCGATTGTCTTGGAAGCCTTTTTAATGGTAATAAAGCTAATCGATTGTGACAAGATGGATAAAAAGATATCTATATCACCGGAAGAAATATGGTGAAGGCTCTCACCATTCCCTAAAATAACAAACGCCACTCCAAAGAAACCAAGCAACACTCCTACCACCTTCAGAACAGTCGCTTTATCCTTTAAAAACAACATAGCAAGGATAGCTGTCAGGAGCGGCGCCATTCCCAAAATCAAACCGGTATTCGTTGCGGATGTTTTCGTTAAACCTACAGCTAAAAAATAATGATGCCCTACAACATTAAATAGGCTTCCTATGAAAATATAAAACCATTCTTTTCCCTTTGGCAGACGCACTGCTTTTAAAAAGCCAAGAATGAGAAATACTATACATCCGGCTGTAAAAATCCGAAAGGCTGTCATCGTAACCGGCATAAAGCTCGTAACCAATATTTTTGTAGCAATTACGTTCATTCCCCAAATCAACATGACAAATAATAGCAGGCTATATATTTTTGATTTTGACACCTTCATTCCCCTCTTCACTACTAAGATGGAAAAAAGGGAAGAACGGCTTCCCGCTTCCCTTTTCCATCCTTTTAGTCTACAATAACTTTCCTGCTTTGTGAATCAATATGTATTTCCTTAATTCCCCTTATAAAATCACAGAAAAGAGAAGCCTAGAGACCCATCCATCGCGAAAGAGCTTCCTTGTAATTGATAAAAATTAGTTCCATTCTTCTAACGGTTATGAAATATCCGGTATTTCCCAATCAATCTCTGCCTCATGAACGCTTCGTAAAAATGCATTTACCTTCGAAAACGGCTTGCTTCCAAAAAAGCCTCGATTTGCTGAAAATGGACTCGGATGCGGAGCCTCAATGATATAATGACGGCTATTTGTAATGAGCGGAGCTTTTGCCTGTGCATGCTTGCCCCATAATACAAACACAACCGGCTTTTCCCTCTCATTTAACAGCTGTATGACGCGGTCCGTGAACGTTTCCCATCCCTTTCCCTTATGAGAGTTCGGTTCGCCTTGCCGCACTGTTAAGACTGTATTTAGCAAAAGAACACCCTGCTCTGCCCATTTCACTAAAGAACCGTGATTTGGAATATGACAGCCAAGATCATCTTGCAGCTCCTTGAACATATTTTTCAGTGACGGCGGAATACGTATACCTGGATTCACAGAGAAGCTTAGACCTTGCGCTTGATTTGGACCATGGTACGGATCCTGGCCAAGAATAACAACCTTTACATCATCATAATCCGTGTAATGCAATGCGTTAAAAATCTCCTCCGGTCTTGGATATACAACACTTGTGCGGTACTCCTCCTTTAAAAATTCACGAAGGCTTTTGTAATATGGCTTTTCAAACTCTTCTTGTAAAAGTGGTTCCCAGTCATTTTTTAAGATTTTTTCCACCCTAACTACTTCCTTTCCTAGTCTTTTTTCATTATTTTACCCATACTTTTCATAGTACATGTTTTAGTTGTTAATCAAAAGAAAGATGATAAAAACTAGGTATTTCTACATATGTATCGTATACTCGACGATTGGCGAGCCCTGTCCTTGAGCGCAGACAGAGGCATAGTTGCACCTATACCATATTCCTAAACTCACGCTACGTCGAATGATCTCCAGGCTAGAAATCTAAGCATTCTTAAAACGTAAAGAAAAGGCCGACTCCAAGTGATCGACCTTTCTATCTAAATTCGCCCAAATTGGTTCGGCTTCCATAAATAAGGGCAGATGCTGCATTCGGGTCTACGTGCATCGCTTAGATGAACATGCATCCTCTGTTTATACCGAACGGCGGCAAAGAAGATGCTCTAGCATAAGTCCTATTCATGATGATAGCTCTGATATTGCATCGCTTTCCCCTCGTTATGAATAGGCCTTCTCGTATGATCCGAATAGTATATTATATGAACAAGCTTACCTGTAAGACATGGACGAGTTCCTTAATTCCTTGCCTAACTTGTCATATCCTGCTTCGTAAATACAAAAAATGAAACAAATAGCGAGATGGCCGCCCAAGCCGTTAAATTCAGTAAGGAAAAGCTCATAGATAATCCCTTTAATGCCGGAAGCTGTCCAGACAAGTAATCAGTAAGCGATAAGTTAACACTGAAAATATACTTCGCTCCCTCCCAGGACGTCGCAAAGTTACTTAAAATATTCCCAGCAATTAAGCCGGCAAGCATCACTCCCATGCCGGCTGGTGTATTACGGATAAGCACCGAAATCATAAAAGAAATCGTCCCAATCACGACCGCTACAAACCAAGCCAGCCCATATGCCATCAGAATGTACATCCACTGCGGAACGAGATGAACGAAATTTGTATTCAAGCTATCGTTTTCGATTACAAATCCGGTTAGGACAGGAAGGGTCCACCCGGAGTAACCAAACACAATCCCCGATAGAAGATAAGAGATAATGCCGACAAGCAGCAAAATAAGTGAAACAAATAGCACCATCGTCACATATTTGCTGAGAAGCACCTTCCACCTTCGAATCGGTCTGGTCAAAAGCATTTTAATCGTCCCATCACTCCGCTCTCCTGAAACAATATCAATTGCAACAATCATGACAAGCAGCGGAACAAATAAGGTAATGCCCTGTTCAATGAAGGCTCTTGTAAAGGTTGGGGCTCCCGGCGCATTTGGATTAATATTATGATCCAAATAGTATTGCTGCTGCTCAACACGCACCTTGAGCCACTCCCTCCACTCCTCTGGCAGCCGGGAATTGTTCAAGCGGTTTTGTGTATCGACAATTTGCTGCTGCAGCGACACTCGCCAATCACTTGTACCGAGGCGCTTCATTGTTGTTTGTACCTCCCTATATTGGGCATATACAAAAATAGGGATTAGCACAAGCAAAATCAGCATGATTACAAAGACCCTCTTTTTTCGATAAATCTTCTCTGACTCGTTATAAATTAGATGCAAAAACTCACGCAATTCCTTCAGCTCCCGTCAGCTCCATAAACAGATCCTCCAATGTAAATGCAACCTCACGTACACTACGGACATCTATACCATTCTCAATGAGCTGCTTATTGTACATGCTAATTCGTTCAATTGGCATGCGGCATGTGATGATATTCTGTTCCACTGTAAGCTCCCTTACTTCTGCTAAACCTCTTAAAACACCTTCTGCTTTTTCAACTGGTGTTACAATCCACTCTACTCTATCAGCTGCTTTTTTCACTAAATCCTCAATGGTGGCTACTGTAATCATTTTTCCATGGTTAATGATCGCAACTCTATCGCACATCATTTGCACCTCGCTTAACAAATGACTGGAGATAAACACACTCATATGTTCTTCTTGTACAAGATGATGAACAAATTCGCGCAATTCCCGGATACCGGCTGGGTCTAAACCATTTGTCGGCTCGTCTAAAATTAACAGCTTAGGGTTGCTAAGCAACGCCTGCGCAATGCCAAGCCGCTGCTTCATCCCAAGTGAATATGTTTTGACTTTATCGTGAATACGCTTGTCCAAATGCACCATGCGAACAATCTCATGAATTCTCTCATCTGTTACATCTCCAAGCATACGTGCAAACTGCTTTAAGTTCTCCCAGCCTGTCAAATATGTATACAGCTCTGGGTTTTCTACAATACTTCCAACTTGCCGCATCGCTTTCCGGAATTCCCTGCGTACATCATAACCCGCAATCGCAATCGTGCCCTCCGTTGGCTTAATAAGCCCGACAAGCATACGAATTGTCGTTGTTTTCCCAGCTCCGTTCGGTCCCAAAAACCCGAATACCTCCCCTTGCTGCACTTCAAAGGAAATATTCTCTACTAGCGTTTTCTTCCCAATTACCTTTTTGAGACCTTTTACAGAAAGTACCGCTGTCATTGATCTGTCCCTTCCTTTCCATCAATACCTAACTGACTTACAAGATTTTGCAGCAAACGATCCGCTACTAAAGAATATCCCTTTTCATTCGGGTGGAAATGGTCAGAATACAACAATTCCTTTCCGCGGCTGTGGAACAGGTCAAATACCGGAACAATATGTACATTTTGATATTCAAGCGCTGTTTGTCCCAATGAGGCATTCCAATTCACAACAACAGCAGAGGAGCCGCTCAATTCCGGTACATCCTCAAATGGATTATATAAACCAATCCAAAAAATTGGACTGTCTGGATTTACTTTACGAATCGTCTCTACAATTTTCTTTGCATTTGCTTGGAAGGTTGCTTCATCTGGTCTATATTTCGTTAAATCTAAATTTCCAAGCGCTTCCCAACCTGGGAATAAATCATTTCCACCTATCGTAAGGACAATCACATCTGCTTTTCCTAAAGAATACTGTACACCTGTATTAGATAGCTGCTGTAGCAAATCCGGCATTTTGGCACCGCTTACTGCAAGATTTGCCAGCGAAGTCTTTTGTTGATACTCGTTCTCTAAATGATTACGCACACGACCAATATAACCTATTGCTTCTTTATCACCAACACCGCGTGTTAGAGAATCCCCCAGACTAACAAGCTGCAGATTCTCATCATTTTTCTTTACCTTTGTTGCTTCTTCACTAGCTTTTGGCATACTGGAAGCCTTCGGGTTTAGCACATCATTTGCGCCAACTAAGAATCCGTACAAAAACAACCCAAAGGATGCAGCCATAACTGCGAGCAGCACTTTAATTATGATAGGTCTCATGCTTCATCGACTCCATTTTTCTATATAATGCAAACATTGCCAATTACCGTAATTATAGCAAACTGCAAAAAAGAAACAAAACAATGTGATGATATAAAGAAAACTCGCTGATTGGTGAGCCCTGCTCTTGAGCGAAGACAGAGGCGTAGTTGCACTTACACTGTATTCCTAAAATTTCCGACTACGTCGAATTCACTTCCAGCTGGAAATTTATACTTTCTTAAAATACAAAAAAACACCTTAAAAGCATTAGCCTTTAAGGTGTGTTACTGTATTAAAAATAACCTGTACGCCTTCGTTTACAACCTGAAGCGCTTCTACAGCGCAGCTTGGAAAGTGCTCCTTCAGCTCCTTGCTGATAAGATCTCCTGCACCCTTGCGAACGAAGCAAAGTACAGTCGGACCTGCACCGCTTAGCGCATAGCCATATATATCCGGATGGCTCGGAAGCGTTTTAAGCAGCTGCAGCTCAGCTACAAGCGGCGTACGGTACGGCTCATGAAATAAATCACGCTTCATTGCCTCTCCTGCAAGCTTCCAATCTTCCTTCAGAAGTGCGGCTACAAGCAAATTGCTAACACCGCTGCCCTGAATTGCTTCCGCATAGGAAAGCTGCCCTGGAAGTACGTTACGCGCATCAGATGTTTTCAGTTCATAAGAAGGGATAATAGCTACAAGCTCCATATCTGTAATGGACTGCTGTACAAGAGCTGCATATTGCCCGTCATATGTACCGATGACAAGCCCGCCATATAATGAAGCTCCAACATTATCAATATGCCCTTCCATAACGCATGCAATTTCTAACTTTTCCTGCATGGACAATTGCAAACCGCAAAGTATATTCGCAATCTCAATTCCTGCAATAATTGCAGAAGCACTGCTGCCAAGACCGCGCGTCAGCGGAATATCACTTTCTACCTCTAGGCGGCAATACGGCAATGTTTTGTTATATTCGTACGCAACCTCTAAAGCAGTCTGAAATAACAGATTACTTTCATCAGTAGGTGTTCCTTCTAACGCTGGTGATTTTGCTACGCAGCGCCATACATTATCTTCATACACATCAACCATTAAATATTTACTTACCGCAAGGCCGATAGAATCAAAGCCTGGACCAAGATTGGCTGTGCTTGCCGGTACTTGAACGGTAAACATGGGACCGTTTGCTGTCATTGGAAAACAACTCCTTCGGCATGCTCGAACAAAATTCCTCCATCGTTCGGCAATACGCTTGGTTCAATTTTCTTTATAATTTATGCGATAGCTCTTGTTGGGATAGCTATAACATAGCTATCCATTTTCGATTTCGCATATTTATACCTTATTTAATAATACATAAAACGCGCAGCAGGCTGTTCTTTGAACAACCTTCCCTTTTGAGAAGACTGCGCTAGCATTTCTTTTTCTACACGTTAAGAAAATATAAATTTCCAGCTAGAAGCTACTTCGATATAGTAGGAAGCATACGTGCAACTGCGCCTTTGTCTTCGCCAATTGGCGAGTTTTCCTTATACTTTAAGAAAGTATAAATTTCTAGCTGGAAGCCAATTCGGCGTAGTGAGAAATTTTAGGAACAAAGTATAAGTGCAACTACACCTCTGTCTTCGCCCAAGGGCAGGGCTCGCCAATCGGCGAGTTTTCTTTATTACTTTCCTTCTCCCTCAATACGATAGCTTGCCTTCACACTTTGTACAACGTTTAAGCCTTCTAGACGCTGTAAGATGGATTTGTAGCTTGTAAGAGAAGTGCGGTGCGTAACAAGAACGATTTCTGCAGTTCCTTTTTCCTCAAGAGGCGTTTGAATGATTTTTTCAAAGCTTGCCCCATATTCAGAGAATAATGATGTAATCTGCGCAAATACACCTACTTCATCTTTCACATGGATGCGAAGGAAATATTTCGCTGTAATTTCGTCTTCGCTCTTGAGTACTTTTGGGTATTGCGGCGTTACAGTATTATTGCCGTTTACACCCAATCTCATATTTCTCATCACCGCTACTAAGTCAGAAACGATTGATGTTGCTGTTGGAAGGCTTCCTGCCCCAGGGCCATAGAACATTGTCTCTCCGACTGCCGCTCCGTACACATACACAGCATTGAATTCATTTTGTACAGCTGCAAGCGGGTGCGTGTTTGGAAGAAGTGTTGGTTCTACACTCACCTCAAGCTTTTCGCCATCGCGCTTCGCAAGTCCAATTAGCTTCATTGTATAGCCAAGTCCTTGGCTGTACTCTAAATCTTCCTCTGTGATAGATGAAATTCCTTTTACGCTAACATCCTTTAGCTCCACATTTGTGGAAAAGCCAAGCGTTGCAAGGATTGTCATCTTACGCGCCGCATCTAAGCCCTCTACATCTGAAGTTGGATCTGCTTCTGCAAACCCAAGCTCCTGCGCTTCCTTTAATACATCCTCATATGCCCTTCCTTCATTTGACATCTTTGTCAAGATGAAGTTTGTTGTTCCGTTCACAATTCCCATCATTTTCGTAATTCGATCAGAGGAAAGTCCGTCCACAATGGTGCGAAGAATCGGGATACCGCCAGCTACGCTTGCCTCGTAAAATAAATCACATTGATTTTCCTTTGCTACAGAAAGCAGCTCAGCGCCATATACAGCCATTAAGTCCTTGTTGGCTGTCACAACATGCTTGCCGTTTTGCAATGCGCGTAAAATGTGCGCTCTTGCTTCCTCAAGTCCGCCCATTACCTCAATAACTATATCAATATTCTCATTGTCGATGATTTCCGTTGCATCCTTAGTGAGCATATCAGGGGTAATTTGGACATCTCTTTCTTTTTCTAAGTTCTGTACTAAAATTTTCGTAACTTTGACAGGACAACCGATTTGATGAATGAGACGGTCTTGATGATCACTAATGATCTTGACCACCCCACTGCCAACTGTGCCGAGCCCTAGTAAACCAACCCGAATTTCTTCCACTGTAGTCCACCCCTTTTTTACAAAATGATATTTATGTGCAATTATATAATTTCATGTCGTAAAAAACAATATATTGTCAACATTCTGAATACGTTTTATAATTTTAGCCCTAAGAAAACGTTACCCTTTCATAAAACGAATGGTGTTTCCTGATATACATAATAATTAAGCCAATTAGAAAATAATAAATTCCCATGACTTCTCCATTTCACGATCGGGTCCTTAGCTGGATCATTATTCCGATAATAATTTTTCGGAATTTCAATTTCTAATCCCCTGCTTATATCACGATCATACTCATTCTTTAACGTATCACGTCCGTATTCACTATGGCCAAACACAAAAATATTCTTCCCTTTTGCATCAGCGGCAATGTGGACACCTGCTTCGTCTGACTCTGCCAAAATCTGCAACTCGGGCACTTTTATAATATCCTCTTTCCGTACTTCTGTATGCCGGGAATGAGGAGCCCAAAAGTATTCATCAAATCCGCGAACGAGCTGCGTATGCTGCACCTTTACCTCGTGCTCAAAAATACCAAAGGTTTTCTCTTCAAGCGGATATTTCGGAATGCCATAATGATAATAAATACCAGCTTGTGCGCCCCAGCAAATGTGAAGAGTAGATGTTACATGAGTTTGTGTATAATCCATAATACGTTTTAGCTCTTCCCAATAATTCACGTCTTCAAACTCCATCGTCTCTACCGGAGCCCCGGTGATTATGAAGCCGTCGAATTTCTCTCCCTCTACTTCACTGAACGTTCTGTAAAAACTTGTAAGATGCTCCTGCGACACATTTTTTGACGTATGTGACTCCATATGAAGAAGATGAACATCAACCTGCAGCGGTGTATTGCCAAGAAGACGCAACAGCTGCGCTTCTGTTTCCTGCTTTGTCGGCATAAGATTCAAAATAGCAATCTTGAGCGCACGGATATCCTGATTCTCCGCACGTTCCTTCGTCATAACAAAAATATTTTCCTTCTGTAGGACTTTGCCAGCTGGCAAGTCTTTATTCACGATGATAGGCATATTCTTTTCCTCCGGATAATGCTTGATGTAAATCTGCAATTAACTCTTCCACCTCTTGAATACCGATGGATAAATGAATGAAGTCAGGTGTGACTCCAGCAAGAAGCTGCTGCTCCTCGACCGTTTGGCAGTGCATTATGCTCGCCGGGTGAATCGTTCCTTGCTTCCATGCTTCCCCCATTCCCGCACCCTTCTTTCCTCGATATACACGTTTTTAAAAGTATAAAAAAACTGCTCCTTTTCCCCGCAGGTAAAAGAAGCAGTTATGTCCAAAATCATCCGGCTCATACCTCTCTTATCTCTCAGGAAATATACCTGCAGGATTTGGCACAATTCCGTTTCACGGCTGTTGCCAAGGCTTCATAGGGCCTGTTCCCTCTGCCTGTTCTTGATAAGTCGTATGCATTCATTAGTGCTGATTGTATCGAAATTAATTGGTACTGTCAACATGTTTTTTAAGGCTTATACTATTTAATCGAAGACTGCATATCATCAATATGACCGCTGTCCCAACTGTAAAATTTACTGCTCACATCTTAGCCTTCTTTAATTATATCATCCAGCCGCAAACGCAATAGAAGCATTGTAATTCGACAGATTATATTCTACTTATTATAAGAAAAGCGGACAAGGTCCGCCTTTTATGGCAGCGTAGGGGTGGGCCGGAGTAAAAGGCGCTTTTTGCCTTTTGCGGAGGTTCAGCCCGGAGTCTGCCATTTTGGGCCTCGGGAGCTAGACATCACCCCGAAAGGTTATACCTTCTTATCTTGTAAAGAAAACTCGCCGACTGGCGAGCCCTGTCCTTGGACGAAGACAGAAGCGTAGTCCCACTTACATTTTGTTTCTAAAACTTCCTGATACGTCGAATTCGCTTCTGGCTGGAAATCTATACTTTCTTCAAGTGTAAAAAGAAAGCAAACGAAGGCATCGTTTGCTCAGGGTTCTCAATCTTGCTCATACTCATTTTTCTCTGGACCTTTGGTTGTGAGTCAAAGATATCAATAATTCTACACATAAAGAAATAACACTAAAAACTCGTCTCGTTCCTACATACCCGCTTCTATAGGGTTTACCTTTGTCTCTTATTTGTTTAAGAAAATATTATAATAGATAGAATTTTTAATCAATGATCAAAATTTCTATTTTTTACCAAAATAATCCAAAATAAAGGGAGGAAGTCTTCAAATGACTATTGAATATACTCTTCTCATAAGTATAAAAAATCATGTTTCTGAAATTACTCTACATATTCCTAAACCCCAGTAATCTATTCATACATCACGTCTACTTTCTTTAAAGAAAAACAAATTCTATAGGTTATTATCCTGCGCTCAAATCATACACCTCATGCCTTTTCCAAATCTATTCATACATATGTTTAGGAGGGGTCATTTTGAAACGTTTATTGTTTATCCTTGTCTTACTGCTCGCTATTTTCATCCCCCAAGAGCCGACTCAAGCTGCCTCTACATCTGCTCAAGTGGTAATCGTTAATACTGCAACAAACAAGCTTGCATTTTATGAAAATGGAAGTCTAGTTCGTGAATTTTCAGTCGGAACTGGAAAGAGCAGCACTCCCACCCCGTCAGGAAAGTTCACCGTTGTAAACAAAATTACGAATCGTCCGTACTATACAGGAGGAATTAAAGGAGGCGCTCCAAACAACCCGCTCGGAGATCGCTGGATGGGTCTAAATATAAATGGAACAGCTGGCGATACATATGCTATTCACGGTAATAATAATGAAAGTTCTATTGGAAAATGGATTACCGGCGGATGTGTTCGTATGCACAATGCTGACATTCGTTGGCTATATGATCGTCTAAGTACAGGTGCAACCGTCCTCATTAAACGTGCACAAACCTCCTACGAAGCGATTGCTTCCTCATATGGTATTGCGCTCAATTCATCTGCTCCAGTGGTCTCACCGCCTATATCTAATGGCTCAGGCACTGGAAAAACAACTGTATCATTAAACGTTCGTACTGCGCCAAATATTACAGCAACACGTATTACAACATTACCACAAAACACAACCGTTACTATTTATGAGACAAGGAATGGATGGTACCGCGTTACAGCTAACAGTGTTTCCGGCTGGGTTTCCTCTCAATATATAACCGTATCAAACACAAATACCACACCTAACGGAAAGAGCGGAAAAACGACAGCTGCATTAAATGTGCGTACTGCGCCAGGTACTACCAACCCGCGCATTACAACACTGCAGTCTGGAACCACTATCAGTATCTCAGAAACAAGAAATGGTTGGTATCACATATCAGCAAACGGTGTTTCCGGCTGGGTTTCGGCAGATTATGTACGAATCCTGTAGAATATATTTTATACAAAACAGCATCTCCCATCAGGATGCTGTTTTGCGCTTGTCTTTATAGATGTATACTCTTAGAGGCGAGTCTACCTGTTAGTCAAAGGGACATATGCAAGAAATGCACGTACTATAACTTGCTCAGAAAGTCAGGCAGAAGCCTTGCCTAGCAAACCTTTTATATTCATGAATAAAGCGATATGAAACCCGTTACACATTATAACAAAAACACTAATTTTTCGACGGGACTCGTTAAAGGATCAATCTTCGGAAACGAGGCTTTCACAGAAAACAGCCACAAACCTAAAAAAACTCGCTGATTGGCGAGGATAGAGGCGTAGTTACGCTGCTACTTTATTTCTAAAATTTCTCACTATGTCGAATGGTCTCTCGGTTAGAAATTTATCCTTGAAGTCAGCAAATGCCTTATCCGCCCCTGCCTTCATGGATTTCCAATAATCCGTGTTTAACGATTTCAAAATGACAACAACTTTAGGCTTATCATCTTTTTCAAAAGATTTCCCCATATAGCCGATGAAAGCAGAGAAAAGGATAGCGCAAACCAGAGAGACTATCCAGCTCTTTTTCACAGTTTTTCCTCCCCATAGTGCGGTACCATAAATCCCCCAAACCAAAACAAACCATTGCTTTTACTTGCTAATGACCACTGCCGCCTTTACGTCAGTGGTCACATAGCTATATTTCAAAACATCAAGAATTAGCTACTGCTTCTCTATTAGAAATAGTAATAATGCCTGTTGTTCCTTGTTTTTGTTCCCCTAATTTCTGCAAGCTGAGTTTTTTGTCATCTGTTAAGTTTGTAAACACAATTGGTGTCACAATAGAAGGAGCGTTTTGTTGTAAATAGGCACGGTCAATTTTTATAAGCTGTTTGCCTTTTGTTACTTTTTGACCAGCCTCGACAAACACCGTAAATCCTGCACCGCCCAATTTCACTGTATCCAATCCAATATGAATGAGAATTTCATATCCGTCCTTTGTTTTTAAACCAATAGCATGTTTAGTTGGAAAGACATTTACAACCTCACCATCGATTGGCGAAATTAAAATATCATTAGTCGGTTCAATCGCAAAACCATCTCCCATCATTTTAGATGAGAATACTTCGTCAGGCACATTACTTAATGGCATAACGTTTCCTGCGAAAGGAAGGATAAAATCAGACTCTCCTAGGTTAGCGATATCCTTCTTACTAGGAACAGAAGCAGTATTCTTTTCTTCAGTAGTGACAGCAGCTTCTCTTCTGCCCCCATTTTTTACAAGCTGCTTCATTGCCTCCGCAACAAATTGAACATTCGTTCCCACAATAACCTGCAGGCTTGCCTTATTCAGCTTCATAACACCGCGAGCACCATGTCTTTTCAATGCTGCTTCATTTACTTTTGTCATATCAGCTATAGTTAAACGCAAACGTGTTGCACAATTGTCTATAGATGTGATATTTTCCTTTCCGCCAAGATCTTCAATAAAATAAGCACCCATGTCTGTATGTTTATCACCAGTCTGAATTACCTCTTCATGCCCAACTTCATCTTCCTCAGCTTCCTCTTCACGTCCAGGTGTTTTAATATCAAGCTTTTTAATTAAGAAATAGAAAATTCCAAAATAGAGTACTGCATAGATCACACCAATAAGTAAGATTAACAATGGTTTTTGAGCGATTCCGAAATTTAGGATGTAATCAATTGCGCCAGCTGAAAACCCAAAGCCATGATGAATATCCAAGGCTACCATAAGCCCCATAGAGATACCTGTTAAAACAGCATGAATTCCATAAAGCACTGGTGCAATAAACATAAATAAGAATTCAATCGGTTCTGTAATCCCTGTCAAAAAGGAGGTAAAAGCAAGTCCTATTAGCATCCCTGTAACTGCTTTTCTTCTTTCTTTTTTCGCCGCGGCAATCATTGCCAGGGCGGCAGCAGGCAATCCAAACATCATGATAGGAAAGAAGCCTGTCATGAAGGTTCCAGCAGTTGGGTCCCCTGCAAAAAAGCGATGTAAATCCCCTGTTGCCCCTTGGTATTCACCAAATACAAACCAAACTAAGCTATTTAGTACATGGTGTAAACCAATTGGAATCAGTAATCGATTTAATAATCCGAAAGCTCCTGCTCCTAATGCCCCTGCCCCCGTAATCCAGTCGCCAAGAGCATTAATACCCGATTGGATAGGCGGCCAAATGACCCCAAAGACTCCAGCTAATATCAACATAACAAGCGATGTTATGATTGGAACAAAACGTTTCCCGGCAAAAAATCCAAGCCATTCAGGAAGCTTCATATCATGAAAACGATTATATAAGACACCGGCAACCGACCCGGAGATAATCCCTCCGAAAACCGCCATATCAATGTCTTCATTAATAGCGGCTGTTCCTTTTGTGAGGACAAAGTATCCAACAGCTCCCGCAAGTGCCGCTGCGCCATTCCCGTCCTTCGCCAGCCCAACAGCAATTCCAAGTGCAAATAATAATGCTAGATTTGCAAACACGGCATCTCCCGCTGATGCCATAAACGGAATGTTTAATAGATCTTTTTGTCCTAAACGAAGCAATAATGCTGCTGCTGGTAAAACAGCTATCGGTAGCATCAATGCTTTTCCAATCCTTTGTAAGAAGTTCAACATAGATTTTGGCTCCTTTGACGATAATATTAGAAAACGCTTTCCACGAATACATACTAGCATCTAAAAATATAGTTGTCTATACCAAATCAAAAGGAAAATATCCCTAAAAACAACTCTCATCCTTTAATCATTACGTTAAACCCTTCGAAAATTCCGATTTTTTATCTGAATCCACTTAAAAAATAACCAAATTGGTATAGACAACTATATTTCATTTGTGTACACTGTAGTAAAGCATTTACAAAAATTAAAGGAGCTTAAACGATGTCTAATAGTGAAGAATTTATTATTAGTAATATAACCGTTTATGCAGAAAACCACACATATCAAAACGGCTATGTCAAAGTAAGCAATGGCAGAATTGTTGAAGTTGGACCTATAAACGAACTAATAGAAGAAGATACAATCCGGAACATAATGCTTTCTCCCAGATTCAGCTTACTCCCAGGCATGATTGATGTTCATATTCATGGTGCTGCTGGTGCGGATACTATGGATGCAACCGAGGAAGCTCTAGAAACGATGGCAGCTGCCCTTCCTCAGGAAGGAACAACCAGCTTTCTCGCAACTACAATAACACAAACTAAGAATGCTATCGAAAAAGCATTAACAAATGCGGCACAATTTATCGAGGAAAAGCAGGAAGCGGGAAAGGCAGAAATAGTAGGCATTCATCTCGAAGGTCCTTTTATTTCTCCAAAACGCGCAGGAGCCCAGCCGCCTGATTACATTATAGAACCTGATCTCGCCTTATTTAAAAGGTGGCAAGAGCTAGCAAAAGGGCACATTAAGCTTGTTACATTAGCTCCTGAAGAAAAGAATGGATTAGCCTTAACTTCCTATTTAAAACAAACGGGTGTCACAGCCTCAATTGGCCATTCTGATGCAACCTATCAAGAGGTTGATGAAGCAATCCATGCAGGCGCTTCGCATGTTACCCATCTCTTTAATGGAATGCGCGGATTACATCATCGTGAACCAGGTGTCCTTGGTGCCGCATTATTACGCCATGAGCTGTTTGCTGAAATCATTGCTGACGGCATTCATGCCAGACCTGAAATGATACAGCTCGCCTATCGACAAAAAACGAGTAAACGAATGATTTTGATTACAGATTCACTCCGTGCAAAATGCTTAAAAAATGGAACATATGATTTAGGCGGACAAGCAGTACGTGTGGATGATACAAAGGCAACCCTTGCAGACGGAACACTTGCGGGCAGTATCTTAAAAATGAAAGACGCAGTCAAAAATATGATTTCCTATACACATTGCAAACTAGAAAACATTATCGAGATGACAGCCGTCAACCCCGCGAAACAATTGAATATTTTTGATAGGAAAGGAAGCATTGCTGCCGGAAAAGATGCAGACCTTGTGATATTAGACGAACATTTAGAAGTTGTAATGACATTTTGCCGAGGAAAGCTTGCTTATCAAAAGGAGGAAAAATAATGAAAATTGTTCAAGTGAAGGACTATAAGGAAATGAGCCAAAAAGCTGCTGAGGTTATCATTCAGAAAGTGAAACAAGAAAATCGTATAAATCTTGGATTAGCAACGGGAGGTACGCCAAAAGGCTTATATGAAGCAATGATTGAAGATCACCGAAAGAATGGTACCTCTTATCAACATGTCACAACATTTAATCTAGATGAATATATCGGTTTGAAAGAACAAGATCCAAATAGTTATCATTATTATATGGCGGAATCTTTATTTAATCATATCGATATACCAAAATTCCAAACCTATCTTCCAAACGGGCTGGAAGATGATTACAATCATGAATGTGAACGTTACGATCGACTCATTAAAACGCTAGGCGGTATTGATCTTCAAGTATTAGGAATCGGACAAAATGGGCATATTGGATTTAATGAGCCCGGGACGTCTTTTCAATCATCTACCCATATCGTTACACTAGAAGAATCTACGCGAAAAGCGAATGCTCGCTATTTTAACACATTGGACGATGTGCCAACACATGCTATTACAATGGGGATCTCCTCCATTATGAATAGTAAGGAGATTCTACTCTTAGTATCAGGAGAAGAAAAAGCTGATGCAATGCAAAAACTGCTTCATGGAGAAGTAAGCGAAGACTTTCCTGCCTCTGTGTTAAAAAGACATAGTCATGTTACAATTATAGCAGACCAGAAGGCACTATCAGGTGTGCTAGTAAGCCCCTAAAAGGAGAGAAATAAGCTATGATTGATAAAAGCTCGCCCCTTCCAATCTATTATCAACTGGAAGAAAAAATCAAAAAGCAAATTGAAAGCGGTGAGTTACAGCCTGGCGACATGCTTCCATCTGAGCGGGAATATGCGGAGCTTATTAATATCAGTCGTATGACCGTTCGCCAAGCAATGAACAATTTAGTAGATGATGGCTATTTATATCGTCAAAAAGGAAGAGGTACGTTTGTCGCTGAAAAAAAGGTGGAACAAGAGCTTGGCAGTTTAACAAGTTTTACAGAAGATATGAAAGCGAGAGGGCTGGTACCAAGCAGTAAACTGCTGAGCTTTGAAATCATTCCAGCACCACAGAAAATCGCAAATCAACTGCAAATAAAAGAATATGCACCTATTTATGAAATCAAACGGATTCGGTTTGCTGATCAGGTGCCAATGGCGCTAGAAATCGTGTATGCTTCAGCAAATCTCATTAAAGGACTCACAGAGGAAAAGGTTAACCATTCATTATATCAATATATTGAAGAGCAATTACATTTAAAAATTGGACATGCAACACAATCTGTGGAAGCATCCATTGCATCTGAAATTGAGGGTGAACATTTAAATATTCGTAAAGGGTCCCCTATCCTGTTGCTGCAGCGCAATACGTATTTAGAAGATGGGGCACCGCTGGAATTTGTAAAATCCTCCTATCGAGCTGATCGTTACACATTTACCATTCATATTAAACGATAATGAGGTTATTCATATGCTACAGCTTTATTTTGATGAAATCATAACAGCTATTGAACAAGCCAGGAAGCAAGAGCATACAAAGCTCATGAAGGCAGCCGAAGAAGCCGCGCAATGCATTCAAGCAAACGGTATTGTGCATTTATTTGGCTGTGGGCACTCCCATCTTCTAACAGAAGAAGTATTTTACAGAGCGGGCGGCTTAGCACCTATTCATCCCATCCTTGTTGAAGAATTAATGCTTCATAAAGGAGCTGCCCGTTCATCGCAGCTCGAACGGCAAAATGACTTCGCACAATCATTCATGGAAAACCAAGATATCCGCAAAGATGACATATTCATTGTTATTTCCACTTCTGGAATCAATCCGGTTCCAATTGATGCTGCAAAAATCGCTAAGAAAAAAGGCGCCTTTGTAATTGCGCTCACATCACTTGAATATTCGCAAAGCCGTCCTTCTAGACATAAAAGCGGGCAGCATTTATATGATGTTGCCGATTTAGTAATTGATAATCACGCTCCTAAAGGCGATGCACTCATAACACATGCTGCGCTGCCCATGAAGTTCGGATCTGGCTCGACAATCATAGGAGCCACTATATTGAACAGCATCTTTGTTAAGGCTATTGAAATTATGGCAGATCAAGGCTTCGAGCCTCCCATCTTTTTTAGCGGAAATACTGAAGGAGCAGATGAGCACAACAAACGGTTAATCGAGATGTACAAAGGGCGCATTCCATTTCTTTCCTGAATAAAAGCATAGAGCCAAAACTGCACATGAGTTGGAAAAAACCATTCAGGCTGTGCTTGGACATACAAGGTACTGTTTTCCTTGCGCTGCATACTATGCTTAAAAATGAAGAAGAAAATTAAGAAAAGAGCAGTCTGCATATTGCAGACTGCTCTTTTCTCAGGAAATAATTATCCGGAAATATCTTGGTTGTTATTTTTATACGTCTCTTGATTTCTATCAAATGGAAACCAGTTTGCACGTCCGAAGACTTTCACCATTACTGGTACAAAGAATGGCAGGAAAACGAATGCATACAATACGAGTCCAGCCAATACAATAGTCGCAATTTGAGCAAGAGACAATACACCAGCCGGATACATTGCCGCGAATGTTCCTCCCAAGATGATAACAGCTGAGAAAATCACTGTTCCCATGTTTCGCATTGCTGTTAAAATTGCTTCTCCTACCGGCATCCCCTTGTACTCATTAAAGCGATCCATCAAGAAAATGCTGTAATCAACGCCAAGTGCCATGAGAAGCACGAAGCCAAAGAATGGCATTGTCCAATTGATTCCATCATAGCCGAGAATGTCCACGAAAATTACTTCATTGATCGCCAGTGAGCTATAGAAGCAAAGCAGCAGCGATACAACTAAGTAAAGAGGCATAACGATAGAACGAAGCAAAATAATCAAAATGATCGAAACACCGATAATCATGTAAATAACCGTTTGTGAGTAGTCTTTGTCAGAAGCAGCAAGCATATCAGCGGAAGAAGCCGACATACCGGATACCCCGTAATCTGCACCCTTTAATTCAGTTCCGGCAATTGCCCGTTCTACAGTTGTTTTCACCTCACGCGCTGCGTTTAATGCTTGGTCGGAATACGGATTGTGTTTTAATACTACTTCAAATTTTGCAACCTTTTTATCAGTTGATAAGTAACGGTCAAATACTTGCTGGAAGTCGCTGCTTTCAAGCGCTTCGCTCGGTACATAAAAACCGCTCATTTCCGGATCAGTATTGGTTGTCAGCTGCCCTAAGTAATCCTGTGCAGAGCCGAGTCCTTTGGATACTTCCTGTAAGCCAGCCACACTTTGACCAAGGCCGTCCGTCAGAGATTCCAGCTGGGAAGCCATAGCTGCAAAGCCTTCCTGCGCCTGGCGCTGCCCGTCTTCGATTTGGGATAGGCCGTTTGAGAATTGTGGAAGCTTGCTGACAACCTGACCTTGTCCATCAGCTGCCTGACCAATCCCTGTTTCTAAAGCAGCCGCGCCCTTCTCAAGCTCTGCCAAACCGGCAAGCAAGGCTTTTTGGCCTTCGGCAGCCTGCTCTATTTGCTTGCTGCCAGCATTTACACCTGCAGCTGCAGCGCTAATTCCTTGATTTAGTTTCTTCAAATTAATACTCAAGCTTTCAGCACCTTGCTTGGTGCCAATTACAACCTCTTTAATCATTTTATAATTCGGATCAGCAACAAAGGAGGCATAATCCGAGTTTTTCTCAAGTACAGCAAAGCCGGCTTTATCTCCCAGCACCGCATCAAGACCAGCAGAAAGCTGTTCTAATCCCTCTTCTATACCGGCATAGCCCCTGCTCAATTGCTGCAGACTGTCTGCTAACTTTTTATATTCCTCAATCATTTGCGCAGTACCACCGCTTGATTGTTGGATTTGTACCTGAATTTGTGCCAAACCCTCCCTTAGCTGTCCAGCACCGATAGAGCCATCGCGCATTCCTGCCTCAAGCTGCGATAGCGCGTCCTGTATTTGAGTGAAGCCATCCTTCAGCTCCTTCGTACCGTCCGCCAGCTCGCCGATGCCTGTTACTGCTGCATCAAGCTGCGGTTCAGAAGAGGCAAGAGATGTTTTCGCTTGATCTAAACCATCACCAATTTGGTTAATGCCGTCAGCGCCCTCACCAAGGCCGTCCTGTAATGTTTTCGCTTGATCCGCAACCGTAAACTCCTTCACCGGCTCGCCAAGCGGCCGCGTTGCGCTTCGCACCTTGTCCACCGCAGACATGCCTGCCAGTTCACGGCTTACCTTTTCAATTGCCGCCAAGCCCTCTGCGGAATCTAAATTTTTCTCACTTTCAATGACAACCTGTACCGGCATTACTTCACCCGGCCCGAAGCTGTCCGCAATCGTATTAAAGCCTTTTACAGATTCGTAGCTTTCACCGATTTCACTTAATGAGTTAAATGACAGCTTGCCGTTGTAGCTTACAAGAAGCGGCACTACAATAATTGCAACAAACAAAAGTGCACGAAACGGCTTTGTTAATGAAAATTGTCCAAGTGCTCCCCACATTTTGCTTTCGCCGTGACCGCCAACAGATTTAGCCGGCCAGAACAGGCGCGGCCCGAGCACCGCCATAAAGAACGGCACAATCGTTACAAACGCTACAAGCAAGACGGCGATCCCAATCGCCACACCTGTTGCGGAGCGATATAAAGAAAACTGTGAAAGACCGATCGATGCAAAACCGATCAAAACAGCAAGAGCACTGAAGAATACTGTTCTCCCCGCTGTTTGATAGGTTCGGATAATCGCCTCCGTTACTGTTTCATGCTGCGGCAATTCCTCTTTAAAGCGGCTTAGCAGCAGGATGCAGTAATCTGTTCCAATTCCAAATAATACGGCTACCATGAAAATTTGTGTAAAGTTTGAGAGAGGGAAGTTAAACCACTCTACCAAATATGCTACAATCGCAGCGCTTGCTGCATACGAAATCCCCACCGTAATAAGAGGAATGAGCGGCGCGATAGCAGAACGAAATACAAGAACCAATACAAGCAGAATGAATACAACAGTAATTTTCTCTGTTTTATGCAGTCCATTTTGCGAGCTAACGACAACATCTTCACCAATAAAGCTCTCACCGGTTAAGTAGTGTTCTACCTTCGTTTTTCCAATTGCCTTCTGTAATTCCTCGCGCACCTCTCCAACAGTTCGTTTCTTTGGATCTATTGAAATAGGTGTTAAGATTGTTTTATTATCTTCAGAAACAACCTGCTTTTTCACTTCTTCACTATCTAAATATGTGGTCATCTCGGTAATTCCGAGCGTTTCCTTTTGACTCTTTAAAGTGTCAAGTACCTTGTCAATCTCTGTCTTATCTTGTTCACTAATCCCTTTCTTATCATGGAACACAAGAACAGCAGAGATACTATTTTTCTCTTCTGAATTATGCCTCTGCAAGATTTCGTTTGCATTTACTGAGGAATAGCCTTTCGGGACTGTAATGCCGCCTTTATCACGGACAAGCTGCTCCATACTAGGCTGAAAGCCAAGCAGCACAGCCAAAAGGGCAATCCAGAAGAGGAGGAAAAACCATCGAAGCTTAAGTAATATTCGCATCGCCTGTTACTTCCCTTCTTTCTCTTGAATAATATTCCAAATCCTTTCATAAACCGAGATAAAACTTTCCAATTCTCCTTCCTCTAGTTCATCTAGGTACGTTCTAACAAACTGACGCAATTTTTCCTGCCCCGCTTGCAGCACCTGTTCTGCCTCTTCCGTTGCCTGAAGCAGGATAACGCGACGATCCTGGGAATCTGGCTGGCGCGTAACATAGCCCTTAGCAACCAAGCGGTCAACCATTGCTGTTATGGCACTGCGGTTCACACAATTCCATTCTGATAGCAAACTTGACGTACAAGGGCCATGCTCCTTGATAAGACGAAGTGTAAAAAACTGCTCAGCTGTAATATCATCGCTCAGCTGCTCCGCAAACAACGCATGAATTTTACGATTTGCAAACACGAAGATGTCTTCATAACGGCGAATCAGACTGTCGATTTTGTTTGGATTCACTGTTCTCCTCTCCTTTTTGTTCAATTATGAAATAGTTCAATAGTTGAATCATTTTCTCTAAGTATAAGATAAAAGTAGAAACGGTTCAATAAAAGCTTTCCCTGCAAATCATTTCTTATTTCATATCTTTTTTAGTACAATAGGAGAAACCCATTTTTTTACATAGAGGAGAGTGCCTATGTCATTCGAAACATATTTAGAAAAGTATGCTGACTTAGCAGTAAAAGTAGGCGTGAATATTCAAAAAGGACAAACCTTACAGATCAATGCGCCGATTGCGGCTTTGGACTTCGTGCGTCTTGCTGTGAAAAAGGCATATGAAGCAGGGGCAAAGCATGTATATGTAGATTGGACAGACGAGATACTTACACGCACGAAATACGATTTAGCTCCCGATGAAGCATTTCTTGAGTTTCCAGCATGGAAGGCACAGGCAAATGAAGAATTAGCAGAGCAGGGCGCAGCCTTTTTATCTATTCATGCAGTAAATCCTGATTTGCTAAAAGGGGTTCCTTCAGAGCGGATCGCCAATATGACAAAAGCAACGGGTCAGGCATTGGAAACATTCCGCCGTTATATCCAATCTGATAAAGTAAGCTGGACTGTTCTTGCTGTTCCGACGAAAGAATGGGCGGCAAAGGTATTCCCTGAGGTAAAGGAAGAGGAACAAGTAGCTAAACTATGGGATGCGATTTTTTATGCAACGCGCGCAAACCTAGCAGACCCAGTACAGGCATGGCGCGAGCATCGTGCTCATTTGCAAAGCAAGGTTGACTATCTCAATCAAAAGCACTATGCAGCTTTATACTATAAGGCCCCGGGCACTGACCTAACAGTAGAGCTTGTAGAGAAGCATCTATGGGTAGGCGGCGGCAGTGAAAATGAAAATGGTATACTGTTTATTGCAAATATCCCGACTGAGGAAGTATTTACAATGCCCCTAAAAACTGGTGTAAACGGATATGTAACAAGCACAAAGCCATTAAATTATGGTGGTAATATAATCAATAACTTTACCTTAACATTTAAAGATGGTCGAATCGTTGAATGTACAGCCGAAACAGGTGAAGACATATTACAACACCTTATTGATACTGACGAAGGCTCTCATTATTTAGGAGAGGTTGCACTAGTACCGCACAAGTCACCGATTTCTGATACGGATATTATCTTTTACAATACATTATTTGATGAAAATGCATCTTGTCATTTTGCAATCGGAAGCGCTTATGCCTTTAACCTAGAGGGCGGCAAAACAATGACGAAAGAGGAGCTTGAGAAAAACGGCGCCAATACGAGCATTACACATGTAGATTTTATGATAGGCTCTGCAGAGTTAAGTATTGATGGCATCACAGCGGATGGAAAACGTGAGCCCCTATTCCGTAATGGAAACTGGACTATCTAAATCAAATAAGTGCACCCTCGTATACAATAATACAAGTACAGTAATCTAAAACATATATCCTCGATTGGTAGGTTATACTAGCAAATAGTTACATGCTACTACCAAAAGGGGACTGTTTTTTTTATGTTTAAAATTGATAAATTTCAACTAGTAAGTCTCATGGTTTTATATGAAATCGGAACCACTACTTTATTTGCAATAGGGATTGAAGTAAAGCAAGATGCTTGGATCGCTATTATAATAGCTATGCTAATAGGCTTCATCCTGCTTTGGATATACATTAAAATCCAACAAGCATACATAGACAAGAGTTTAGCTGTAATTTTACCAGCTGTATGTGGAAAGTGGATTGGTCCCCCTTTAGTTTTTCTTTACGCCCTTTATTTTTTTGTGAATTCATCATTTAATTTTTGGGAATTTGGAGAGATTACAGTTCTTCTCGCCCTATCCCGAACGCCATTAGTAGTGATCCTACTTATCACACTGTTTCTGATGTGGTATGTAATCCTTCTAGGATTTGAAACAATAGCTAGAGCAGGTACAATTCTGCTCCCCTATTTTTTAGGTTTTTTTATCCTCATTTTTATTTTTGGGCTTACATCTAATCAAGCAAGCCCCCATCACCTACAGCCCATATTAGAAAATGGGATTAAGCCTGTTATTCAGACTGCTATCCCTAAAATAGTAAGCTTTCCTTTCGGAGAAATCATTGTTTTTCTGGTCTATTGGAATTACATGAATGATAAAAAAAATTTGGTAAAAACAACCTTTCCAGCTGTTAGTATTGCAGGGGCCGTCATCATACTATCGGTTGTCATTATGATTATGAGATTAGGAGTAGAGGGAACCTCCCTTTCCTCCGTTCCCCTTCAAAAGGTAATCGGAACAATTCAAATCAAAGGCTTTGCGCAACGTCTTGATGTACTGGCATTTGTTACCTTTTTTATCGGTGGCTTTTTTAAAATGACACTAAATTTTTATGCATCTATTTTACTATTGCAATCCTTACTGAAAATAAAAAAACTTACATGGATTATGTTCCCTGCTGGAGTATGCTTGCTTGGATTTAGCCTTGCTTTGTTTCCAAGCATTGTATTTCAACGTTGGCTAGGTGTTCAATATACTATTTATGGTCATCCCTTTTTTCAAATTTTTCTTCCTTGCTTTCTACTGCTTATAATTTGGCTCCAAAAAAGGAGAGAGCATCACATTATCAGTAGTTGAAACTCATCCTAATGATAGAAACGTCAATGGTTCCTCTTCTATTTTTATTTCTGTTCTTCTGCCTGTAATATCTGAAATACACCTCCACTATATAGGGAGGGAACTTGATTGTCCTTGCAATGCCGGATACATTCCTTGTAACCAGTACAAGAAAAAAGACGGTCCAATTCAGCCAAAACATTCGAGGAGTGTATGTATGGAAAGAAGTAGGATTAGTACAAAGCAGCTTTTTGTCCTTATACTCTTATTTGAAATGGGGAGTTCCATTGTTGTAAATCTTGGGATGCAGGCAAAGCAGGATGCTTGGTTAGCCATTCTTCTTGGTACAGGAACAGGAGTATGTATGTTCCTTGTTTACGATCATTTATGTCATCAATATGATGAGCGTCCTTTGACACAATATGTACGAATCATATTCGGAAAATACATCGGCTCTCTCCTGGCACTTCTGTACATTTTTTATTTTTTTTATTTAGCTGCCCGGGTACTGAGAGACTTTGGAGATCTTCTGTTATCATCCACCTTGGAAAAAACGCCTATGTTTGTTATAAATGGTATATTAATGATTGTGATTGGCGGGGCTGTATATTACGGTCTAGAGGTTATCGGAAGAACAGGGGAAATCATTCTCCCCTTTATGACCCTTTTAGCTTTGATAACAGCAATCTCTATTTCATTTTCTGAAATTTTTCATATTGAAAACTTACTCCCTGTATTAGAAAAAGGCTGGAAACCAGTGATTACGGCCGCTTTTCCTCTTACAGTAACCTTCCCCTTTGGAGAAACTATTGTTTTTTCAATGATTTTGCCATACGTAAGCGCGAAATCTCATAGCAGGAAAACAGGATTAAAAGCTATTCTTATCAGCGGCTTGATTTTGACAGTCACCGTTGTAACAAATATTGCTGTATTAGGAGTTTCACAAGCAAGCTCAGAGCAGTTTCCTCTCCTGACTACAGTCGGGAAAATTAACGTCGGGAATTTCATTCAGCGGGTAGATGCCGTTGCTTTATCAGCTTTAATACTTGGTGGTTTTTTTAAAATAAGTATTTTTTTCTATGCAGGGGTAAGCGGTATGAAAGAATTATTTTCAATTGAAAAAAAGAAACATATTCTATTCCTAGTAGCGGGCTTCGCTGTAGTTATTGCAACTTATTCGGTCAATATGGCAAGCAGCTTTACAAGTCATATTGAAGCAGGCCTGCAGCAGGTTCCTTATTACTTGCATCTTCCCTTTCAAATAGGAATTCCTATTCTGCTCCTCGTTATTACATGGTTCAAGAAATTAGGAAAACAGTCTTCCCTAAGAAAGATTACATAAAGAAAACTCGCCGATTGGCGAGCCCTGCTCTTGGGCGAAGACAGAGGCGTAGTTGCACTTATACTATATTCCTAAAATTTCCAACTACATCGAATTCACTTCCAGCTGGAAATTTATACTTTCTTACAGTGTAAGAAAAAGGACAAGAATTTCTCCCCCTTGTCCTTTCTATCGTTCTACCCGCAGCAGCTGCAAAAACACATCCACTGAACGAGGCTGAAATTTCGTTGGCTTCGTAATAATAGAAAAGTTCCTCACAAGCGGAAGTCCATCAATCTGCAGAGCGATAAGCGTACCTAGCTTTTGTTCCTTCCGCACTGCTGATTTTGACAGAAGCGTAATCCCAAGCCCTGCTTCTACTGACTCCTTAATCACTTGATTACTTCCAAACTCCATCATGTGCTCCGGTCTAATTTGAGAAACATCAAACAGCTTCTCTGCAGCCTCCCGTGTGCCAGATCCAATTTCACGAACAATCCATGTTTCATCCTGTAAATCCACCATCGAAACATCCTTTTTCTGGGAAAGCGGATGCTTTGGGGAAATAAACAAAAGCATTTCATCCTTCGCAAATGGCTCAGTGTGAAGCTTCGGTTCATTCAAATCTCCTTCAATGATGCCAACATCAAGCTGATAGCTTTTCACAAGATGGACAATCTCCTGTGTATTGGCAATCGTAATGGATGGCTGAATAGATGGATATGCATCTCTCAGCCTAGCAATGACATGTGGCAAGATATACTCCCCAAATGTGTAGCTCGCGCCAATGAGCAGCTTTCCTCTTGCCTCATGCATCGCATCTTCTACTAAATCCTTCATTCTCGAATATAGCCCCAAAATCTCCTTGGCATGATAATATACAATATCACCGGTATGTGTAAGACGAATAAATTTATTATTTCGCTCTAATAGCTTTGCTCCCATATCCCTTTCCAGCATTTGAATATGCTGACTTACTGCTGGCTGCGTCATATGTAGCTCCTTTGCCGCAAGAGAGAAATTTTTCAGCTCCACAACCTTTACAAATACATCTAATTGCTGCTCCATTCCACACCCCCTTATAAGAACTTACTTATTATCATTATTATAACTATTTGTTTTCCTTATAACAAAACTACATATATTATTCAGCTTCCAAAGACAATAAGGCAGCTAGATGTAAGCGTGAAAAAGACTGATAACATTGTACGTTATAATCAGTTGTGTGAACCGCCTGCTTTTTACAAATATGTGTAGAAAAGTTATCGGATTTATGAATACATTTTACTATATTTATATACCTTATCTATCAATTCGAAAAGCCCTTATTTTAAGAACAATAAGGGCTTTGTTAATGCCATACTTCTTAACAAACAAGAGTATCCTGAACCTATTTATATCTCTATCTTATTTCTCAGACGCTTTACATAATTCCGGCTTACTGGAATCGGGCAGTCCATACAGCCTGCTAAGTATAAGTTGTATGTTCCGTTATAATATGGCCTCAATCCTTTTATATATAACAGATTCACGAGGTAGCTTTTATGTACTCGTAAAAAATGATGCGAGATGAGCTTATCCTCTAGTTCCTGCAGGGTATAGGCTGATGTAAACTGGGCTTCCTTTGTATAGATAGAGACTGTTTTATTTTCCTTATTCTTACTAACATATATAATTTCATTAGGAAAAATATAAGAAATTCCTTCGTGGTTTTCAATGGGAAGCTTTTGGAGGACATTCGCACATTGCTTCTTTCTCTCTTTTTCTATGAGAGAAGCAAGATAGGAAAGCTCTTCAGTTTGAAGCGGCTTGAGCAAGTAATAGAACGCACGCATACGAAATGCATCTACTGCATATTGTACATCCTCTCCCATCAATATGATCTGTGCTGTTAAATCAAGCTGCTTGATTAACTCAGCAACCTCAAAACCGCTTCCATCAGAAAGTTGCACATCAAGAAATAAAAACTCTGGATCGTGTCTCTTCATAAGCTTAATTGCATCAAATGCAGTAGCCGCTTCTAAGATCTCTTTTTTATTTACTTCCCCGACCGCTTGTAAGATCAGGTTTCTGCTCTCCACCTGTTCGGTTACAATCAAAATCTTCATTCCTGTTTACCACCTAACTCTTTCTATGTTGTCGAATATACATGTATATTCGACTTAAAACGACATGATTCCTCTTGAATTATAAACTGTTTCTATTTTCCATAAAGAAAACTCGCCGATTGGCGAGCCCTGCTCTTGGGCGAAGACAGAGGCGTAGTTGCACTTATACTTTGTTCCTAAAATTTCTCGCTACGTCGAATTGGCTTCCAGCTAGAAATTTATACCTTCTTAAAGTAGAAAGAAAACTCGCCGATTGGCGAGCCTTGCCCTTGAGCGAAGACAGAGGCGTAGTTGCACTTATACTTTGTTCCTAAAATTTCTCGCTACGTCGAATTGGCTTCCAGCTAGAAATTTATACCCTCTTAAAGTATAAAGAAAACTCGCCGATTGGCGAGCCCTGCTCTTGGGCGAAGACAGAGGCGTAGTTGCACTTATACTTTGTTCCTAAAATTTCTAGCTACGTCGAATTGGCTTC
>JBEPZN010000036.1:0-31017 GCA_041640875.1 Ectobacillus sp.
AACTCTCCATAAAAGTGTTTGTCTAGCTTTTTAAATAAAACATTGACGTTTTGTGTTTTGTTCAGTTTTCAAAGAACTTGTCCATCGCTCAAAAGCGACTTTCTTAATATACCAAATATGTTTTGCTTTGTAAACATATTTTTTATCTTTTTTTCACCGCTGCTTGTATGTCTCACCGATGACAGGAATATAATTTATCATATCTTTATTACTTATGCAATATCTTTCAATAAAAAAATTCCAAGTAACAGAAGTTCACATATCTCTACACCAAAACACTCTTCATTTTTAAAGCCCCCCTCTCATAGAATAAGGGAGCCGGTTTCTCACCTTTGTAAATTTAGCGAAGCTATCTGCTTAAAACGCTACGCTATCTTCTATTAATTAAGATGTAACAAGCTTTACGTTCTTTGCTTCTATATATACAGTTCCTAGACCCCTGCCCTCCATCACTTATTTACTCGTAGGAGTATTAAGGTCCTGTAATACTTTTGTAAAAGAGCTATTTTCTTTTCGAGGGGCATAGTACAATTTTACTTATCCGACAGCTCCTGATGATTCAACTTACTGCCACTCAATCTTCCTTCGCCAGGTTGGTGCACTTCACAAAAAGAACAACCTGATCAGATGAAATAAAGAAAACTCGCCGATTGGCGAGCCCTTCCCTTGGGCGAAGACAGAGGCGTAGTTGCACTTATACTTTGTTCCTAAAATTTCTAACTACGTCGAATTGTCTTCCAGCTAGAAATTTATACTTTCTTAAAGTGTAAAAAATACTGAATAACGTTACACTCAAAACAGAAGAAGTGAGGTGTTCTTTTATGAAAGGAATATCTAAGCAAGAAAAAAGCTGGATTTTCTACGATTGGGCAAATTCAGCTTACTCCCTCATTATCACAACAGCTATCTTCCCCATATACTTTAAGGCAGCAGCGAAGAACGCAGGGGTAACGGCTGCAAACTCTACTGCATACTGGGGATACGCCAATTCAATTGCCACGTTGCTTGTATCAATTCTCGCTCCTATATTAGGAACAATTGCTGACTATCGTCATTTTAAGAAAAGGTTCTTCACCTTCTTCTTTTCCTTAGGAATAATCTTCACAACACTACTGGCAATCGTCCCGGGAAAACAGTGGATTGTGCTGCTGCTTTGTTACATGTGCGCTGTGATTGGTTTTGCAGGTGCTAATATTTTCTATGATGCATTTCTTGTTGATGTAACGAGTGAGGAACGGATGAATCGAATTTCCGCTAGAGGATTTGCGATGGGCTACATCGGGAGCACAATTCCATTTATTTTATCAATCGCCCTCATTATCCTGTCACAAAAAGGAGTACTCCCATTAAGTGTTACCATTGCAAGTCAAGCAGCATTTGCTATTACTGCGCTCTGGTGGGGACTATTCACCATTCCCATGCTAAAAAATGTCGAACAGCGGCATTATATCGCGCAAGAGCCGAATCCCATTATAAATAGCTTTAGACGATTATTTAGAACCTTTCGGAATATAAAGCAACATCGGGACCTCTTTCTTTTCCTACTCGCTTATTTCTTTTATATCGACGGTTTACATACCATCATTACCATGTCCACCGCATACGGAACAGACCTAGGGATCAGCTCTACAAATCTATTAATTATCCTGTTCGTCACACAGGTTGTTGCTTGTCCGTTTGCATTATTATATGGGAAGCTTGCAGAAAGGTTTAATACAAAACTAATGCTGTATGTTGGCATTATCGTGTATATAATCATTTGCATCTATGCATATTTTCTTAAAACAACATTAGATTTTTGGATTCTTGCTATGCTTGTCGCCACCTCTCAGGGCGGCATCCAAGCGTTAAGCCGAGCTTACTTTGCTCGTCTTGTTCCGAAAGAAACAGCAAATGAATTTTTCGGTTTTTATAATATTTGCGGAAAATTTGCAGCTATTATCGGCCCTGCACTGGTTGGTGTGACAGCACAAATGACTGGAAATACAAACAGCGGCGTATTCAATTTAGTGGTACTGTTTATCCTAGGGGGACTATTACTGGCACGTGTACCAGAGCGAGCGGCCGCTTCTCATGAAAAACATATATGAACACTAAAAAAAACTCGCCGATTGGCAAAGACAGCGGCGTAGTTGCCCTTATACTGTATTTCTAAAATTTCTCACTACATCGAATTGTCTTCCAGCTAGAAATTTATACTTTCTTACAGTGAAAGAAAACAGCCCCTTTCATTTCTAAGAGAGGAAAGGGGCTGTTTGTACTATCGTTGTTTTAGTTATCAAAGGCAAATAACTTTCTATTAAGGTGTGTTACTCAAATTATTCAGCCTTCAATTTCCAAACTACACTTTGGAAATCGCCGTGTACTGTTGTAGGAATAGCTAAACCGCTATACATCAACTCATCTCCTCCGTGAACCTCCGCATTGTCCAAAGTATAGTTCACATCAGGATTTAGTCCTTTTAAAGGAAGAACTGATAAAGGAGCGTTCGCCTCAGCCAATACTCGATAATAGAATACTAGTGCTTCTGTTTTATCTTCAGAAACAAACATCCATGCTGTTTCATTTCCTGCAAATGGGCTGCATAAGCGGTAGAAATCCCCAAACTGAATCAATCGACGGTTTTCCTTATAGAAAAGAACCTGCTTTGTAATCTCTTCTTTCTCCTGATCCGTTAGCTTTGTTAAATCAAGCTCATATCCGAAGTTTCCGCTCATCGCAACATCCCCGCGCATCTTAAGAGATGTCTCACGGTGCACCTGGTGATTCGGAACAGCTGATACGTGCGATCCCATGGAGCTAATTGGGTATACAAGACTTGTGCCATATTGAATTTTCAAACGGGATATCGCATCTGTATTGTCGCTCGTCCATGTTTGCGGCATATAGTGCAGGATACCTGGATCAAATCGTCCGCCACCGCCTGAACAGCTTTCAAATAGTACATGCGGGAAGGCTGTTGTAATCTCCTCCATCACTCGGTATAACCCAAGCATATAACGATGTGCTGTTTCCCGTTGACGCTCAGGCGGAAGAGCTGCCGAACCGATTTCTGTCATGTGGCGGTTCATATCCCACTTCACATACGTAATTGGGGCGCTAGCTAAAATTGCATTTACACGCTTAATAATTTCATCGCATACTTCTGGGCGGGAGAAATCAAGAACCAATTGGTTACGGCTTTCTGAACGCGGGCGATTCGGAACATGCAAGCACCAATCTGGATGCTCGCGGTATAGATCACTATCTACTGAAATCATTTCCGGCTCGAACCATAAGCCAAATTGCATATCTAGGTTTCGAACACGCTCCGCTAAATTATCAAGTCCCTCTGGCAGCTTGTCACGATCTACAAACCAATCACCAAGGGAGGTTGTATCAGCATCTCGTTTACCGAACCAGCCATCATCTAAGACAAACAATTCAATTCCTAATTCGCTGCCAACCTTTGCAATATCTTCAATCTTATCTGCGTTAAAATCAAAATACGTCGCTTCCCAGTTATTAATTAAGATTGGACGTTCTTTATCACGGAAGGAACCGCGCGCTAAGCGTGTTCGATACAAGTCATGGAAGGTTTTAGACATTTCACCAAACCCATCCGCCGCATAGACCATGACAGCCTCCGGACACTGGAAGCTTTCACCTGGCTCTAGCTGCCAACTAAAGTCAAACGGGTTAATCCCCATTGACACACGAGTATTATGGAATTGATCAACCTCTGCTTGTGCAATAAAATTGCCGCTATACACGAAGTTAAAAGCATAGACTTCGCCATGATCCTCTGTTGCATCTTTGCTCACTAATGCTAGAAATGGATTCTGTTGGTGACTGCTCGCTCCACGGCGGCTCTCAACAGATTGCATACCTACTCTTAACGGATGACGCTCCAGATAACGCTCTCTCCCCCAAGCGCCAGAGAGGTGAACAAGATCAAAATTATCTGTACGAAAATCTACATTTACACTTAACGCACTTAATAGCTTTAAGCTCTCGTTTCCTTTATTTTGATACGATACCGAACGCGTAATCACGTTTCTTTCCTCATAGACTGTGTAGGAAAGGGTAACGATTAAACCTGTAAGCTCATCCTTCATTTCCACTTCTAGCGTGCTCGCTTCTTTATCTTGTTCTGTATATGTTGCCGGAAGACCAGGTAAAGATGGCTTCCCTTGAACAATTCGGTGAGATTGATAACGTAAATCTGTTACCGTCGTACCATTTTCTAACTGCACCCGATAAGCCGGCACCCGAAAATCTGTTGCTCCGTAGCTTGGGTATTCCTGCGGCAGTGTATCAAGTGAGAACGTCCGATCCTTAGAGGGGTATGGATTCCCTGAGAATGCCCGATCGAGAAATTGAAGTGCATTCGTTCCAGAAAAACTCCGAATCTTCCTTCCCCAGTATAGATGAACAAGGTATCCTGATCTCACTTGCATTACATAGCTTGTATTACCTGCCTGTAAATGAAAAGTTTGTGTAGCTGAATCAAATTGTATTCCCATACGATAAACCACCTTTTTCTCTAATATGTTTCTCAATCAATCCTATTTCACTGCACCTCTTGTAACCCCGCTGATGATCCATTTTTGTGCAATGATATACACAATAATCATAGGAGATAATGCCATTAAATAAGAAGCAAACGCTAAGTTGTAATCAGTTCCAAATTCAGATTGGAACACATATTGCACGAGCGGCAACGTCATTTGCGACTCGTCGTTTAACAAAATGAGCGGCAGGATGAAATCGTTCCAAGCCCACAAGCATGTCAAAATCGCCACCGTTGCATTCATAGGAGCAAGAAGCGGGAAAATAACCCTCCAGAACACGCCCCACGTGCTACAGCCATCCACAATCGCTGCTTCTTCAAGCTCTCTTGGAATCGAACGAATATAACCGACATACAAAAAGATATTAAAAGCAATCCCATACACGATATAAAGGAAGATCAGCCCATTTGGGTTGTCCATTCCCAATGCTGCTGTTTGCTTAACAATCGGAAGCATAATGATTGGAAATGGGATAAAAAGCGCACTTACAAAGTAGTAATACAGACCCTTGAAGAACTTCTTATCCATATTTCGAGCAATGGCATAGGCAACCATTGAATTTGTTAAAATCGTAAAAATAACAGTAATTACAGTAATATACATACTGTTTCCAAATGCTTGAAAGAAGTTAGTCGCTTCAATTGCATCTGTAAAGTTTTCAAAATGCCACGTTTTCGGAAGTGAAAATACGGATTCCGCAGTTTCAGCAGGTGATTTGAAAGCAATCGTGACCGCTATATACAGCGGGAACAAAATCACTAAAGATCCGAGAGCAATCAATGTAGTTATCGGCCAATTTACGCGTTTGCTCATTACATATCCACCTCTCGTTTTTGTAAAAATCTAATTTGCAACACAGAGATCACTACAATAATGATGAAATATACGACAGAGTTTGCAGACTGATACGCAAATTCTCCGCCTGCGAAACCACCCTTATAAATGAGCAGGGAAATCGATTCCGTAGCACGTCCAGGTCCTCCGCCTGTTAAAGCAACGATATGATCGAAGACCTGCAAAAAGTTCTTCATAGCCAACACCATATTAATTGTGAAGAACGGCGCAATCATTGGAAACGTAATATGCCAAAATTCCTGCCACTTATTCGCACCATCCAAACCAGAAGCTTCATACAATTCAGACGGTACAGTTTGCAAACCTGAAAGGTAAAGAATCGTGTTGAAGGCACAAGCTTGCCATACCGCCACAATTACGACACCCATCCATGCCCAGTCTTCACTCCCCAAAATATTTGTGGAAAACAATGCAATTCCAAGCTTTTGCCCTAACTCTGGTACAACGTTTGCAAATAAGTAGTTAAAGATAAAACCAACAATTAGCACACTTAAAACATTAGGAAGGAAATATACGCCGCGGAAAAAGTTTTTATACTTAATTTTAGCGTTCAATCCCATGGCAATCAGCAAGCTGATCACGTTTACCAAAATAGTAGCTAACACAGCAAACTTAAACGTAAATAAATAAGAGTTAAGAACATTGACGTCCTTAAATAAATTCAAGTAATTTTTAAAGCCAACAAATTCATAACTTAAGCTAAGACCATCCCAGTTTGTGAAGGAATAATAAACCCCTTGCAGAGCAGGATACGTATGGAATATTGCAAATAAGAGCACTGCTGGAATCGCCATAATATAATACGCCAGGTGGCCTTGCGTTAGCTTTTTCCTTTTGGGTACAACAGAAGACTCTGTCTTTTCAGCGTTTAATTTACCTACACTGTTCATGCAGCTACCTCCTTTATAATTAGGGAGAGGGAAACCAAACGCTCCCTCGCTCTCCTCTCAGCTATGCGTCTATTTACGACCTTGCACCTTTTGCCATTCAGTATCTAACTTGTTTAAGAGAGCATTTGTATCTTTCTTTTGTGTAAACTCTTGAAGAATTTGCTCAAAACCTACAGCAATTGGAATATAATGATCTGGGAAGTCAACAAGCGCACCCTTCGCAAAGCTTTCCTTCAGACCTTCAAGACTTGCATCGTTCTGCTCTACTCCCGTTAAAGCAGAGAAAGCTTTTTGATCGTCAATATATGCTTTTGAAGCTTCTTCTTCTAGAAGGAAGTCAATAAACTTTTGCGCTTCTTTCGGATGCTTCGTTTGGCTAGATAAGCCTAAAAGCAAGTCAATACCAGAAACTACCTTTGTTTCGGCCGGATTGTTTGTTACAGGGTATGGGAATACTCCTAAATCAATATTTGGGTTTGCTTTTTTGATTTCTGCAATTGCCCAAACCCCTTGCAGGTACATAGCAGATTCACCCTTTGCAAATGCTACGTTTCCATCGTTATAGGCTTTACCCATCATATCCTTATGGCCATATTTCAGTAATTCAACGAATTTATCTGCTGCTGTTTTATAGCCTTCAGCAAAAGTCGTCTTTCCTGCATTTAAGTTTTTAAAGAAATCCTCTCCCTGTGTATTCGCAGCAAGCACGTTGAAAGCTGGAAGTGCAGTCCATGCATCTTTAAATGTGAAATAGAACGGAGTCTTTCCTGCATCTTGCACCTTTTTCGCAACAGCGATGAACTCGTCCCAAGTTTTTGGAACTTCTAATCCTAGTTCCTTGAAAATCGCCTTGTTGTAAATAACAGCGTTTGCATTTGCAGCGTACGGAATTCCATATACCTTATCTGAAGCGGTTACATCCTTCATCATCTGAACATAGGATGGCTGTATCTTTTCTAATCTTTCATCCTTCGTAACATCTGTAAATACGCCTGCTTTCGAGAGGTCAACAAAGGAAGAGTCTGCGCCAACCGCCATAATATCTGGAATATCGCGTTTTGCAACACGTGTTTTTAACACAGTCATAGAATCTGCTGGATTTGAAACAACTACATCAATATTTGGATTTTCTTCTTCAAACTTCTTAGCCAGCTCCTGGAAAGTTCCCTTAGCTTCTGATTTATACTCGAAAAATTCAATTTTTACTTTTCCATCAGAGGAAGCGGAACTTTCAGACTTACCGCATCCACTCAGTGCAGCGATTGATAAAGCTCCAGTGATCATTAACGGTATTACCTTTTTCATACGTAAACCCCCTAATAATTTATAATTTTTATATATAAAAGTATTGCTAACGAAAAGTGTTTACTTCGATACAAGGGGAGCTAGGTTCCCCCTGTATATTTAATTTAACAACTTTCTCGGACTATCAGTTTTGTAGGAAGCACAACTTTGATTGGAATCTGTCGTCCATTCAGCCGGCTCAGTAAAGTATCTACAGCGAGAGCTCCCATTTCATCCGTATGCACCTTTACACTCGATAAAGGCGGATTAAGAAAAGCTGCGGCCTCGATATCATCAAAGCTTATCAGCGCCATTTCTTCCGGAACCTTTATGCCAGCTTCATGAAGAGCACGCATGGTCCCGATCGCCATCGGATCACTTGCCACTACAAATGCTGAAGGATGATTTCCCTTATCCAAGGCCTCTTTCATTAATTCATATCCTCCAGCAGAATTCCATTCACCAATAAAGGTATATTCAGGATTATATAACCCCTTTTCCTTCATAATTCTTTGAAAGGTTTTCTCCCTTGTATCCTCCATACGGTATACTTCTCCATTCAGCCGCTTTACCATCTCTTTTCCGCCGATATACCCGATACGTTCATGTCCTGCAGCAAACAATTGATGCAGCACCCCCTCTGTAGCTCTCTCATAATCAGAGATCACAGAATCAAACCGGTCCTCATCCGGAGAACTGTTTACAAACACAGCATTTGTGTTTTGAAGGTAAAACGGATTTCCTTCAGCTATATCAATACTGCCTATTACAATCAAACCGTCCATTTCTTGAAAATTACTATAGATTGTTTCTTCGTTAATTCTGATTACCGATGATATGTTGAGCCCAATCTGTTCGCAACGCCTTTCTATCCCTTGACGGATGGATAGAAAATACGGATCATTTACCTCATCCTGCGGCGTTAGGGCTATAACAAGCCCAATTTGGAAAGTGCGTTTTTCTTCCTTTGCTACCTTCCCGCTTGATTTTCTTTTGGAAGGCTTATAATCTAACTGCTGTGCAACTTCCAACACTCTTTGACGTGTGTCATCAGAAACAGAAAGGGTTTGATCGTAATTTAATATGCGAGAGACTGCTGCAGTAGATACATTTGCCTCACGTGCTATATCCTTTATTGTCGCCATTAACTACTGATCCTCTCTTTCTTACAAATCTTATATGTTCAACATTAGTAAAAACCCTTTTCGTTAACTAAATTTAACTAAACCCTTAATAACAATATACCATTCAATGAAAGCTCTTTCAATATATTTATTACTAAATTTTAAGTAAAATTATAATTAAATTAGTAAAAACATATTAATTATAGGCTTTTCTTATTGCGATAACGCAATCCCCCTTTTTATATTTTTACTAAAAACAAGTAAAATGACCACATTTTTCTATTTAATCTTATCAGAAGTGTACAAGCACCCTTTCTATCATCTCCCTCCATTACTTAGTTTAGTAAAACTACTTTAAAATTCCCAGCAGAACTTGAAATATTTCTCTCACCAGATGAAATCAATAAAAAGATACAGAAGATTTTAGATAACTTTGCTTAGACGCACAAATAAAACCTCTCCGATTCACCGGAGAGGTTTTATTTCACTTCCAGAAAATATAAAACAGCTACTACATGCACTGCTTGTATGCACACATCTACCTAATTATCTCAAGCGCCCCTAGTAATGTTTTTAAAAGGAACTGTAAATCCTCCTCTTTAATGTTTAGCGGCGGGGACAATGTTAATACATTATTATAACCCGCTACCGTTACGCCATTTTTACCGATAAGCAAGCCATTTTCCTTACATGCTGAGATTACTTTATTTACAAGATTTACCTCAAGCGGTACCTTTGAAGCCTGGTCCCGGACGAGCTCAACCCCAATTAACAAACCTTTTCCTCGTACATCACCGACAAACGGATGATTCTTTAATGCTTCCTTTAATTCTCCAAGCAACTGAGCACCCATTCTGCAGGAACGCTCAATTAAATTTTCGCCTTCCATAATCTCCAAGTTTTTTAATGCAAGTGCACATGATGCTGGACTGCCTCCGAACGTATTAATATGCCGAAAAAAATCGTATTCCTCTGTTCCGCTAAATGCTTCGTAAATTTCACGTTTTACAGCTGTTGCTGAAAGCGGCAAATATGCGCTCGTAAGTCCCTTTGCCATTGTAATAATATCTGGCTTTACACCATAGTTCATAAAACCAAACGGCTGCCCCGTTCTCCCAAAGCCGCAAATAACCTCATCTACAATAAGCAAAGCACCGTGCTTTTCACATACTTCCTTAACACCCTTCATATAGCCGTCCGGCGGAATGAGAATACCGCCCCCTGTAATGATAGGTTCCATAATAACCGCTGCAATCGTCTCACTTAATTCCCACGTCATCACGTTATCAATCGCTTTAACGGACTCCATCTCACAAGGCTCTTTTCCATCCTCATTGCTGCGATAACTGTCCGGCGGTGCAACATGAAGAAACCCTGATGCAAGGGGCTCATACTTATATTTCCGCTGCGCCTGACCTGTTGCCGCCAACGCCCCCATTGAATTGCCATGGTACGCACGATAACGGGATACAATTTTATAGCGTGTATGCTCACCCTTTTGCTGATGGTATTGACGCGTAATTTTAAATGCAGTTTCATTTGCTTCTGATCCGCTATTGGAGAAAAAGATAACATACTCATCTCCAAGCCATTCATTTAATTTTTCTGCAAGCTTAATGGCAGGTACGTGACTTTGCGTAAGCGGAAAATACGCGAGTGACTTCAGCTGTTCATACGCCGCATCTGCAAGCTCCTCCCGTCCATAACCGACATTCACACACCAAAGACCTGCCATTGCATCTAAATACCGCTTCCCTGTATGATCCGTAATCCATGACCCTTCTGCCTTTTCCACAACCATGGTCGCTTCAGGATTATACGGCTTCATAGAATGCCAAAGATATTGTGAGTCATTTTCCAAAATATTGTATCCTTGATTCGTTTGCACCATTATCATGACCTCTCCTTCTTAAAAATCAAAACGGGATGTAATCATTTTTTTACGTGTAAAGAAATTTACGCCGTCCTTTCCATTTACATGCAAGTCCCCGTAGAAGGAATCTTTCCAGCCAGAGAAGGGGAAGAAGGCCATTGTTGCCGGAACCCCAACATTGACGCCAAGCATACCCGCATCCGCTTCTTCGCGAAACTGGCGAATTGCTTTCGCATCCTTTGAATAAATCGTTGCACCGTTCCCATAACGCGATTTTCGAATATATAAAAGTGCCTCATCAAGATCAGCCGCATGAAGTAAGCTTAAAACAGGTGCAAAAATTTCATCCTTTGCGATTGTCATCTCAGGAGTAACACGATCAAAAATTGTCGGTCCTATAAAGGTGCCTTCTGTCATCCCAATCATGTCCTTACGACCATCACGGATGAGAACCGCCCCTTCCTTCACACCAGCTTCAATATAATGCATGACCCTCTCTCGATGTGACTGGCGAATGACTGGTGTAAGCAGTACTTCGTCCTCCATCCCATCCCCGATAATAAGTGTATCCGCCTTCTCTTTTAATGCTCTCACAAAGCTATCATTATCACCGACAACAACGACGGCACTGCAAGCCATACAACGCTGGCCTGCACTTCCAAACGCCGAGGTAATAATATGCTGCACTGCTTTTTCTATATCAGCATCTTGCATAACGATATGATGATTCTTTGCACCTGAAAGTGCTTGAACCCGTTTCCCCTCTTTAGCCGCACGCTCATACACATATTTCGCCACCGGCTGTGAACCTACGAATGAAATTGCCCTTACATCCTCATGCTCAATTAAGCCGTTTACAACGTCATGCGCACCATGGACAACATTTAGCACACCAGCTGGCGCTCCTGCCTCTGCAAACAACTCCGCAAGCCTGTTGGCTAAAATTGGTGTACGCTCAGAAGGCTTTAATACGAACGCATTCCCACATGCAATAGCTAGCGGAAACATCCAAAGCGGTACCATCATCGGAAAATTAAATGGTGCAATACCGCCGACAACACCAAGCGGATAACGGAACATCTCAGAATCAATCTCTTCAGCAATACACGACAACGTTTCACCCATCATTAAGGTTGGTGCTCCGGATGCAAACTCAACGCACTCGATACCGCGCTGAACCTCTCCGTATGCTTCCTTATACGCTTTTCCGTTCTCCTGTACAATAAGCCGTGTTAGTTCCTCATGATGTTCTGTTAATAAATGATGATATTTATATAAAATGCGTGCACGCTTTGGAACCGGCACATTCTTCCAGCTTTGAAAGGCCTGCTGCGCTGCTCGCACTGCCCTTTGTACATCCTCCTTTGCAGAGAGAACTACCTTCGCCAAAACCTTTCCTGTTGCTGGGTTCGGCACTTCCAATACTTCTTTGCCGCTTGCCTCTACCCATTGACCGTTAATGAAGTTTTTCAGTATGACCGTACCATTTTGAGCAGCTGCCATCTGATCCCCCCTCACGAACTATTATCCTCTTTTTTCCATTATCTCTCACGAAACTACGATGTTCATTAGACAAAACGTTAAACCTTTATGGTAGTTTCCTCTACACATTGCACAACTAGAAAAAGCACTACAATCCCTTGTAAGCAGAATCGGATAGACAAATGTTTTCGCACACTAAGAAAAGCGGACAAGGCGGGCCTTGGGAGCTAGACATCACCCCGAAAAGTTATACTTTCTTATCTTGTAAAGAAAACCCGCCAATTGGCGAGCCCTGCCCTTAGGCGAAAACAAAGGCGTAGTTGCACTTATACTTTATTCCTAGCATTTCTCGCTACGTCGAATGGTCTTCCAGCTAGAAATTTATACTTTCTTAAAGCAGAAAAAAGCCGACCTATACATACAGGTCAGCTTATTTATCTTTCAACAGGATATTGTTTCATCTGCTTCGTCGAAACAAGATAATCATATGCCTGCAGCATAAACTCGATAACAAGACGTTTCTCTGAGTTCATAAAATCCTTACCAAGCAAGCCCTCCAGCTTTGTAATCCGGTGATATAGCGTTTGGCGCACAACAAACAGCCGATTTGCAGTCTCTTGCTTAGAGCCATTGCAAGATAAATACACTCGAAGTGTTTCCATTAACTTCCCATTATATTTCTTATCGTAACGAACAACTGGATCCAAATATTCCATAACAATTCCCTTCAGATCACTATGCTCGTTCATCATAGAAAGGATGCGATACATATGCAAATCCTCATAAAAATGACACACCTTCGCCAGGTTATGTTGTACCCTTATTGTTTCCTTTGCCGTTTTAAAGCTTCTATGCATATCTGATAGCTGTTCAATTAGTTTCCCTACCCCTACTGTCACGGCTGTCTTTCGTTTCTTAATAAATTCTGAGTTTAGCAGTTTCTCAATCCCCAGCTCTAGACGCTGCTTCTGATTTTGAGTATCTCGGTAGTTTAATAAAATAAAGATCGCTTCATTTCTCTTTTCAGTAAATAGTGTATAAAAGCCCAACCGCTCAAAAACGGTTCGAAACAGCAGCTTAAAATATGTCTTATCGGAGCCGGATTGTGGAAATTCGTGGAACTTACAAATGCATACTGTTCCACCCTTACATTTTCCATTTGCATAGGTGCTCTTTAAAAAATCTGCAATTTCAATCTCCGTGTGCTCTCCAAGAAGCCAGCTGTTCACCCATTCATCTTCTTCCACCCGTTTTTTTTCCTCCACATACAGATCCCGTAACAGATGCTGCGCTACAGCGGTGGAGGTCCGGTCTAAGATTAACATATCATATTCGCCAATTTCCTCGTCCTCAGAATAAATATACAAATCAGCATAGTTATGCCCTAACACTTGGATAGCTTGATGCGCAACCCGCTTCTTTAACAGCTCTTTCCCCTGACATTCTACCAAAAAGGCATACGAAACATCGCTGCTAGCTGGAATTACCTGCACACTATTTCCCTTCATCTGAAACAATACCGTATGACCAAGATGATTGTGCAGCAGCCACAAAATCTCTTCATGATGCTGAATAGACAACAATTTCTTATTAAGTTGCTGGGAATACTCTTCTAGATTCGAAATCATTTGATAATGCTGATGAATTAAATGAGAGTGGATATCGTGGGTAATTTCGACGAAAGGAACTTCTTTTAAAAAGAGTAAAATAGGGAATTGATGTTCATTAGCTAGTGCAATCCCTTCCTGCGGGAGAGGAAAGACTGACGCCCCCATATCGATACATAGACCAGAGGCGTTACTTTCAATCAACTCTTTCAGAAAAGCTACAAATGCCTCCGGATCGTTGCGCCAACCAACTCCAGTTGATAGAATAAGTTCATTTCCATTTAGCAGTGATTTGATTTTTGCCACCTCTACAACATGAACCCATTTCACAACTCGATATAGTCCCGCCTGCCCAGCAATGAATTGAATGTTTTCAAAGTGCTTCCTTTTCAATATGTCCGTTACGGTAAGCTGGAAATGATATTGCATATTCTCACTCCTTTTTTGAAAACATAATCTTTTTAATATTATTCTGGCAGCCTATCCCTTTTCCCTTTATAGCATCCTTATGTATGGGCAACTATACAATTATTTACATTCTCCTTGCTACCGATTTGTAAGATTACCTGACCCTATTTCTCCTTACTGTATTCAAGGGCTAGATACACATTCAACTTGTATAGCGTTTCAGTATATGTAAAAGGGATTGACTGCACACAGTCAATCCCTTTTACATATACTACCCTCCGGTTCCTTGGCGAAGCAGAAAAGCAGAAAAATATTTCCTTCCATCCGCCGTCTTAATATGCAGTGTTTCTGTTTCGCTTTTCTCATTATCCTTTTTCTCAAATTGTACAAGAGCACCGTCCAAGTTTTCCTGAATTGCCCGAATGCTATATCCCTTCTGAATAAGAAAATCAATTTTATCGCGCTCCGCTAAAAACTCTTGATAAGACATACACACACCCCTTCTTCGCGCTCCCGGTTATTCCATGGACAATTTTCAATTTTAGAAAGTAAGATTATTGAATCGAGATTGTCTCCTGCTGCTTTTTCATATCTTCACCGTATTTTTTTCTCTTCAGATACGATCCGTAGCCAGCCTTTCCAACAAATTGTCTGTTTCGCACAACAAATTCTCCGCGGCATAGCACACTGATTGGCTCCCCTATTATCTTCATACCTTCAAATGCGTTATAATCCACAGCCATATGATGCGTTTCCCTGGAGATAACACGCTCTACATTCGGATCAAAGATGACAACGTCCGCATCTGACCCAACTGCAATTGTTCCCTTTTGCGGAAATAAACCAAACAGCTTTGCAATTCTTGTAGAGGTAATGTCAACAAATTGATTGAGCGTAATTCTTCCCTTTTTCACACCTTCAGAAAACAAGATGCTAATACGATCTTCAATTGTTGGGCCACCATTTGGAATTTTCGTAAAATCTCCGCGCCCAAGCTCCTTTTGTCCTTTAAAGTCAAAGGAACATTGATCAGATCCGATTGTTTGCAGCTGTCCATTTTTCAACGCATTCCATAATACATCCTGATGCCATTTCTCACGCAGAGGCGGTGACCATACATATTTTGCCCCTTCAAAATTCGGCCTTTCTAAATAAGAGCGGTCCAGTACTAAATATTGCGGACATGTCTCTCCCCACACATCAAGACCTTTACTTCGCGCTTCCGCAATCTTCTCAACCGCATCAGCACAGGAAACATGTACAACATAGAGCTGCGAATTTGCCAGACCTGTCAGCTGGCAAGCACGACCTGTTGCTTCACCTTCTATTTCAGGCGGCCTTGTTAACGCGTGATAGATAGGATCCGTATTCCCTTCCTTGAGCGCTTGTTTTGTTAAGTAATCAATCACATCTCCATTTTCTGCATGAACCATTACAAGCGCGCCAAATTCCTTCGCTGCAAGCAGCGTACGGTATAGCGTCCCATCATCCGCCTGAAATACATTTTTGTAAGCCATAAATACCTTAAATGAGGTAATCCCTTCCTCATGAATAACCTGCGGAAGCTCCCGGAGCACATCATCATTTATTTCACCAATCATTAAATGAAAGCTATAATCAATGACCGCCTTATCCCGCGATTTCTCATGCCATGTCTGAATTGCATTACCTAGCGGCTCACCCTTATTGGTTAAGCAAAAATCAATGATAGTAGTCGTTCCGCCGAATGCAGCTGCTATCGTGCCTGTCTCAAAATCATCCCTCGTAACTGTCCCGCCAAAAGGCATATCCAAGTGGGTGTGCGGATCGATACCTCCTGGGAACAGATAGCGTCCTGTTGCATCAATTACCTCTACATCCTCCGTCTTTAAATCTGTACCAATAGCTGCTATCTTTCCGTCTTCAATCAGCACATCAGCTTCGTATATATCAGCAGCCGTTACGACTGTCCCATTCTTAATCAGCTTTCTCATCGTATAAATTCCCCCTTAGATACCCTTCTGTTTATTCTGCCTGCCATTCACCATTCGCTTACTTTGTAATATTAGTCTCACAATTTGATAAAGCCCCCAATGCAGCTTGACGCTCATTCCACGTCATTGGTGCAATTTCACTTGGAAGCTCTACCATCGAAATCGCACCGTCCACTGGACAAACGATAGAGCATAAATTACAGCCCACACAATCCTCCTCACGAACACGGAGAAAGCTTTTACCTGCCGTGTCCGTGAGCATATCAATACATTGATGGGATGTGTCCTCGCAGGCAATATGGCACTTATTGCAGTTAATGCACGTTTCGGTATCAATACGGGCAACTATCTTATAGTTCAAGTCAAGGTCTCCCCAATCGGAGTAACGCGGAACCGATTTTCCGATAATCTCTCTAACAGAAGCAATTCCTTTACTATCAAGATAGTTATTGAGCCCATCAATCATATCCTCAACAATCCGGAAACCGTGATGCATGGCAGCGGTACAAACTTGAACCCCTGTCGCACCCATAAGCAAAAATTCTGCAGCATCCTTCCAGTTTGAAATACCGCCAATACCAGAAATCGGCACATTGATACGCGGATGACGCGCGCATTCTGCCACCATATTTAACGCAATTGGCTTTACCGCTGGTCCACAATAGCCGCCATGTGCTCCTTTTCCATCAACATGCGGAATTGTATTCCATGTATCAAGATCGACACCCATTAAGCTATTAATAGTATTAATCATGCTAACAGCGTCGGCTCCACCTTGTACTGCCGCCTCCGCTGTCGCTGTAATATCGGTGATGTTTGGCGTAAGCTTTACGATAACCGGTGTTTTTGCGGCTTCCTTCACCCAATATGTTTGCCTTTCAACAAGAGAAGGAACCTGACCGGAAGCAGATCCCATACCCCGTTCTGCCATACCGTGCGGACAGCCAAAATTTAACTCAAGTCCATCCACACCAACATCCTCGACACGCTTTACAATTTCATGCCATTTATCCTGCTTTGGTTCAACCATAAGCGAGGCAACGATTACGTGATTCGGAAATCTCTTTTTTGTTTCATAAATCTCCTTTAAGTTGACCTCCAACGGCCTATCTGTAATCAATTCGATATTATTAAAACCTGCTACCCGCTGACCATTAAAGCTGACCGCTGCGAATCGGGAAGAAACGTTTAAAATTGGATCCCCAAGCGTTTTCCATACGGCTCCGCCCCAGCCTGCTTCAAATGCACGCTGTACCTGATAACCAGAATTCGTAGGCGGCGCTGACGCCAGCCAAAACGGGTTTGGAGATTCAATACCTGCTAAATTTATTTTTAAATCTGCCATTTTCCGTTCCCCCTTCTCCTGAATTAAACAGTTTCTGTTACAGACGCAAACTGCTTATGGATTTCATGAGCGGTCAGCTTTCCTTGTTGAGCTGCGGTCACGACCATCGCCTCTCCTTGCCCTTTACCAAATATCACATCACCACATGCATAGACCTTTGGGTTTGATGTTTGAAATGTTCCCCTCGTAATCATTACAACACCATCGCTATGCGTGAGGCCAAATCCCTCAATCATCTCTATATAACGCGATTGACCAATCGCTTTAATTACAACATCCACAGGAATCACAAATTCAGAGCCTGCTACCGCCTCCGGACGTCTTCTGCCATCCTGACCAGGATCACCCAGCGCCATTTTCACGCATTCGATACCTGTAACCCTCCCATTCTCGCCAATAATACGCTTAGGAGCAGTCAGCCACCGAAATTCTACGCCATCTTGCTTAGCAAACTCGTACTCAAAATCGTACGCACTCATCTCCTCACGCGTACGGCGATATAAAATCTTCACACTCTCCGCACCAAGTCTTATCGAGCACGTCGCACCATCAATAGCCGTATTTCCTGCACCAATGACCGCGACTCGTTTTCCAATGAATTCGTTTGTCAGCGCGTTTGTTTTTGTCCGTTTTACAAAATCAATAGCGTCATACACACCATCCAGCTCTTCTCCATCAATGCCAAGCATCGGAACCTTTCCCATACCAATCGCAAGCACAACGACATCATGGCGTTCCAAAAGCTCTTCTGCTGAAATATCCTGGCCAACACGTGTATTGGTTCGAATCTCCACATTCAAGCTCCTCACTTGATCTACTTCCCAATAAGACACCGCCTGCGGCAGACGGAACGAAACAATGCCGTACGTATTCAATCCTCCTGCCTGGGCCTCCGCTTCAAAAATAGTTACAGTATATCCGAGACGAGCGAGCTCCCTTGCTGCCGATAAGCCTGCAGGCCCTCCACCGACGACAGCTACCGTTTTCCCCTTCTTTTCTCCTGCTTCAAACAATATCTGTTCATTTCGAATCGCCCAATCTGTTGCATAGCGTTGCAAATTCCCAATCATAATCGGCTTAGTAGAGTCGTTTAGCACACACGCACCTTCACATAGCTCCTCCGTTGGACATACACGAGAGCAGCTTGCACCAACTGGATTTGACAGCATAATCGTTGTTGCTGATCCCTTTAGGTTTCCTGAAGCAATCTTTTTAATAAATTTCGGAATATCAATTTCCGTTGGACAGGCCTGTATACAAGGAGCTTTGTAACAATACAAACAACGATTTGCCTCTTCAACCGCTTCTCTATTCGAAAGCCCGCTCTGAATTTCCTCAAAGTTTGACCACAAGTCTGTTAATGAAAGAGTCACTTTTTTCGTTTTATTCAATCTCCCTCAGCCCCCTTTAGAAAATAGGAAAAACGAATTCTATGAAAAAAGAGTGATAATTTCATCTTCAGAAACAAATAAAAATCTCTATCTAAGCTGATTTTGTATTGCAGTTCTCTTCCGCCCCGCATTCATTCCCTAACCTTAATGCCTTTTATGTATGTAAATTTCCCGGTCGTCTTTTGTACTTGTTCTTATTGTAATAATTTTCTGAAATCTTTCCATTATACAATTTGTAAAAAGTTTACACCTTCTTATTGAGCATAATGTAAAAGTTTTACCTAATCACTTTCAATGATGTTATCTCTCTACTTCCATTTCATAGAAATCCCTATCACAGACGAGATACTTTGACAAATTCTTCACGAGATTGTTCACCCTTCTCCTTATTTCCCGGGAAAATTTGGATTTTCGACAACACCTCTTAACAAAATATGCTTCTATTCCTAGTCAATCAAACGTTTGTTTAAATCGATATTAAGAATCATCCATAAAACTTATAGGGAAGAAAGATGCAGATGCCTTGCTTATTTCTGGCAGACAAACACTCCATATGCAGACATAAGCCTAAAAATAAAAAAAGCTTGTCCATAATTTGGATAGCTTCTTGAAGTAACCTATTCCTATTCTGATTTAAAACATAAAAGAAACAGGACGTTATAATTAACCCCGTCCCTGGTATCAGCCCCGCCTACGCTCTATACCTTGGCAGCCACGCGCGCTGCCCCACCCACTTACTAATGTAGCATTGGTTTGTAAATAGCTTATTAATCCTTTGTAAAAGAAAAAAGGAACTTTGGACAGCGCCTCCGTTCGCTTAATACTTTCATTATCGATGCCCTTTTTGTTTGCTAGTGAGGTTTTTCATTGTATCTATACAAATAAGTTTTATCCTAATTCAACCCTTTACGATAAACAGTCACTTTCAAAGTAAAACAAGTAACACAAATCCCGTCATTTTAGGTTCTACGAATCACAATAAACTTATATTTTGATTCAAAAACTGTTGCTCTTAAAGAAAACTCGCCTTACCCAATTACCTCTATTTTTTCTAGCCTAACTCAAAAAGAAGGTATACTATAACCATATAAATACGTAGGAGGTACGCTTTTGACACATTCATTTCGTGCATTCGTTGTGAACAAAACAGAAGACGATTTTTCTGCAGATATTCAACACTTGACATTAGCTGATCTACCTAAGGGGAATGTAACCATTCGCACAGCTTACTCAAGCGTCAATTACAAGGATGGCTTAGCAAGCATCCCAAAGGGGAAAATCGTTCGATCCTATCCATTCATACCGGGCATTGACCTTGCCGGCACAGTAACAGAATCAAATGATTCCCGCTTTCAGCCAGGAGATGAGGTTATTGTCACCAGCTATGAGCTTGGGGTATCCCATTTTGGCGGTTTTAGCGAATATGCACGCGTCCCCGGTGATTGGATTGTCCCGCTTCCAAAAGGATTAACGTTAAAAGAAGCAATGGCATTTGGAACTGCAGGCTTTACGGCAGCTCTATCCATCCATCGTTTAGAGGAAAATGGACTTACACCAGAAAAGGGATCTGTACTCGTAGCAGGTGCAACAGGCGGGGTTGGAAGCACAGCTATCGCAATGCTCGCAAAACGCGGTTATCACGTTGTTGCCAGCACAGGCAAGGCATCCGAGCATGAGTACTTACAAGCAATTGGTGCTGCTGAAATACTGTCTCGTGAGGATATTATGATTGACCCAATTCCAGTACTCGGCAAGCAAAGATGGGCAGCTGCAATTGATCCAGTCGGAGGCAAAACACTCGCTTCCATATTAAGTATGGTGCAATATGGGGGCTCTGTTGCAGTCAGCGGCTTAACAGGTGGCGGAGATGTGCCGACAACTGTATATCCTTTTATTTTGCGTGGGGTAAACCTGCTTGGCATCGATTCGGTGTACTGTCCAATGGAGCTGCGCAAAACGCTCTGGGAACGTATGGCAACAGATTTAAAGCCAGATGCACTTCTAAATTACATTGGTCAAGAAGTTACATTGGACGAATTGCCTCAGGCACTTTCCTCAACTTTAAAAGCTGAAACGCGCGGAAGAACAATTGTAAAGCTGTAAAGAAAACTCGCCGATTGGCAAGCCTCGCTCCCCGGGCGAAGACAGAGGCGTAGTTGCACTTATACTGTATTCCTAAAATTTCTCACTACGTCGAATTGGCTTCCTGCTAGAAATTTATACTTTCTTACAGTGTAAAGAAAACTCGCCGACTGGCGAGCCCTGCTCCCCGGGCGAAGACAGAGGCGTAGTTGCACTTATACTGTATTCCTAAAATTTCTCACTACGTCGAATTGGCTTCCTGCTAGAAATTTATACTTTCTGACAGTGTAAAAAAGCAGGTCATGTTATAGCAAATTGTCTGTGACATGACCTGCTTTTTTTGTTTATGCTTTTCCCAATTAAAATTTAGCAAGTACCTCTTTTAAAAACACCCTAAAGACTTCTGCCTCCTCTGTTTTTATCTTTTGCAACAGATATGTTTTCGATTTCGGTGCTATAACCTGTTCTGCCCTTATCTCTCTCAGCCTGCCATTTTGTACTTCGTCCCTGACCATTGTTATTGGTAAATAAGATACACCAAGCCCCTGTTCAATAAAACGCTTTGTAATCTCCACTTGATTCACAGCCATCGTTCTCACATTCGGATAATAGCTTTTAATCTGCGGCAAAAGATAATCCCAGTAATCCGGATGATTATCTGTAATTACTCTATATGTACCGAGTGCTATATGTTCTTCAAGACAATACTCATTATAAGGACCTACCAAAATAACAGATTCCTCATGTACAACATCGCTATATATATTTGTTTGCACTGCTTCCACTCGTGTTAAGCCCAAATCTGCTCTTCCTAAGCTAACCTCCTCTCCTACTTGAAAAGAAGAAATTATATGAACAACTACGTCTATATCAGGATTTTCATCCATAAAGGCCCTTAGTAATGATGGAAACATAGAGGATGCAATTTGCGGCGCCGCTGCAATTATTAACTTCCGCTTATATCCCTGCCTCCATGACTCAAGACTGGTTCTCCCTTCCTCATATTTATCTACAATACCCTTTGCGTATGGAAGAAATTGATAGCCGGCAGCAGTTAAAACTGATTTTTTCTTTGTTCTCTCAAACAACTCAATATGGAGTTCCTCCTCGAGACGTTTAATATGCTTTGTAACAGCAGGCTGTGTTAGAAAAAGCTCTTCGGACGTTTTCCTAAAATTCTCGTATTTGGCTGCAACGATAAATGTTTTTAACCACTTAATCTCCAAAATCATCCCCCCGTGATAACGATGCGTTATCAAAATCCCTTTCTTTTGTTAATTTTCATTATATATCCATTTTCGTACAATACAATTACAAACATTATATGATTTGTACACCACAGATGCTAAGGGGGAATAAAAAATGAAGTATGCTGGGCAAGATGCATGGAACGCTACACTGTATGACACAAACCACTCCTTCGTTTCAACATTCGGTCAGGACTTAATTACTGCATTAGCTCCAAGAGAAGCTGAACGGATTTTGGACGTCGGCTGTGGTACAGGAGATTTGGCAAATAAAATTCACGAGCTTGGAGCCCAGGTTATAGGAATTGATGCATCAGGGAATATGATTCAGCAGGCACAGCATAAATATCCGCACATACGATTTGATGTTCGTGATGCAACTGCGTTAGATTATCAAGAGGAGTTTGACGCAGTACTCTCCAACGCGACACTTCACTGGATCAAGCCTCAAAAACAAGCTCTGCACAGTATATATCAGAGCCTAAAGCAAGGGGGCCGATTCATTGCGGAATTTGGCGGTAAAGGCAATATTAAAATGATCACAGATGAAGTGATCAATCAATATGCAGTTCATGGATTGGAATACGACATGGCACAGTTTCCTTGGTATTTTCCGAGCACTGGTGAATATGCATCTCTTATGGAGGAGGCAGGTTTTACCGTTGCTTATATCCAATACTTTTATAGACCGACATCTTTAGAGGGGGAGGACGGAATACGGAATTGGCTGCATATGTTTGGAAGTGGACTTTTTATCGGAGTGCCTGAGGATGTAAGAGAACATATGATTATGGCAGTTCAAGAGAATCTTGGCAAGAGCTTGTTTCATGATGGAAAATGGATTGCTGATTACAAAAGAATTCGCGTAATAGGCATTAAGGAATAGATATATTGATCTTCCTATCCACAAAAGGAGAGCAGAAATCCTGCTCTCCTTACCGAAACTTCCGAAGCAGCCTCTCCCGGTACATGCCAAACGCACCTGTACTTCGCATCTTTCGCTTTTCCATTAATTGATTGAAACGAAGCTCCTTCTCCGTTAACTTGCTTTGCAATGAAGTTCGTTCCTGCTCATCTATGCAGCAGGCAAGCAAATCTTCAAGCTTCAGCATATCCTTTTTAAGCTGAACCTCCTCTGGAACCATTCCAGCATTCTTTAAAATCTTATATCCCATTCGTAGGTCTTCTGGCACACCAGATAAGTCATCGAGTTCTAATGGCTTACCCTTACCAGGCAAATTCTCAAAATCACCATTTTGTATTGACTGTCGAATGCGTTCTTCCGCCAGAATTAAGAATATATCCATTGTTTCGCCTCCCTTGCAATTTCAAAATCTTATCTATCTGTTTCCTGCAAATGTTACTTATTTTCCTCCATTACATTTTATCTCTACTATCGCTGCTTTGTAAAAACACTTAATACATCTAAGTATCATTTTATAACATTTATTTAATCATAGACATAAGCGACATATCCTATTCATATACTTTTTATATCTATGAACGAACAAACTGCCTACAGCTCCCAGGCTATTCGTTCATAATCGAGCCCTGCCTTCGGACGAAGACAGAGGCGTAGTTGCACTTATACTTTATTCCTAAAATTCTCACTACGTCGAATTGTCTTCCAGCTAGAAATTTATACTTTCTTAAAGTACAAAGAACCCTCGGTTTCAAAAACCGAGGGTTCTTCATTTATATTAGAATTTCGCTTGGTAATTTTCGATTTCCCAAGAATGTACAGAGATACGGTAGCTATCCCACTCAGCCTTTTTCAATGCAACGTATTCGTTGAATACGTGCTCGCCTAATGTAGCACGACCGATTGTACCGTTCTCTAGCTCAGCTACAGCTGTTTCTAAGCTGCCAGGAAGGTTGTCGATACCGTACTCAGCACGAACTGCATCAGTCATGTGGAAGATATCCTCATCAACTGGAGCTGAAGGAGTTAAGCCTTTTTCTACGCCATCTAGACCTGCTGCTGCGATTACCGCAAACGTTAGGTATGGGTTCGCAGATGGATCTGGACAACGAAGCTCTACGCGCGTAGCAAGACCACGTTTTGCAGGGATACGAATCAATGCAGAACGGTTAGATGCAGACCATGCGATGTAGCAAGGTGCTTCATAGCCAGGCACAAGACGTTTGTAAGAGTTTACTAGAGGGTTTGTAACCGCAGCAAAGCTCTTTACGTTTGCGATTAGACCAGCGATAAATTGGTATGCAGTTTGAGAAAGCTGGCGAGAATCAGCTGGATCGAAGAATGCATTTTGGCCATCTTTGAAGAAAGACATGTTTACGTGCATTCCAGAACCATTAATACCAAAAATTGGTTTCGGCATAAATGTCGCATGAAGACCATATTTCGCTGCGATTGTTTTTACAACCCATTTGTAAGTTGTAGAACTGTCTGCAGCACCTAAAGCATCTGCATACTTGAAGTTGATTTCATGTTGACCTTCAGCTACCTCATGGTGAGATGCTTCGATTGTGAAGCCCATTGCTTTTAATGCACGGTAGATTTCTAAACGAACACGCTCGCCAAAGTCTTTTGGAGATGGCTCGAAGTATCCGCCGTTGTCATGTACAGCAAGTGTTGGGTTGCCGTTTTCGTCAGTTTTGAATAAGAAGAACTCAAGCTCAGGACCTACAGAAATTGTGTAGCCTTTTTCACCTGCTTGTTCTACTACTTTTTTCAATACGTTACGAGTGTCACCTTCGAAAGGAGTGCCGTCTGGGTTAGCTGCGCTGCAAAGGAAACGCGCTTCAGAATAGCCTTCTTCTACTGTCCAAGGAAGAACAGCGAATGTATTTAAATCTGGTTGAAGATACAAGTCAGATTTGTTGATTGGAGAAAATCCAGTAACAGAAGAACCATCAAACATCATTTTGCCTTCTACTACATCCTCTAATTGTGCAACTGTAACTGTTACGTGCTTTAAGATTCCTTCGATATCTACGAATTGTAAGTGAAGAAGCTCTACATTTTTTTGCTCTACGATTTCTTTAATTTTTTCAAGAGTAAGTGTACCGCTATTTGCTTGAGAAATTTGACTCATGTTACTCTCCCTCTCATTTCCGCGTCATATTTTTTAACATAGGCTTATTATAATCTAAACAACTTGTTCTTTTCAATAGCTTTTTTGAACTTTTATTCGTTAAAATTTTCCTAAATGGGTCAAAATTTCGATAATTCCTTAACAAAAACGCTTCCTTTTTAGAAAATGTTCATTATTACAGGCAAAAAAGGACTACAAAAACTAAAAAAACTCATTATTGGCGAAGACAGAGATGTAGTTGCCTTACACTGTATTCCGACAATTTTCGACTGCGTCGAATTACTTCAAGCTGGAATTGTATATTTTCCTATAGTATAACAATAGAAAATGTTTTTCTATAAACAGGCACTACCTCAAAGCATCAAATATAGAGCTTAGACACAAAAGCGATGCTTTCCGCCTAAAGCAATGATATCAGCAGTATTAAGAAGAATTATTTTTCTTAAGCTTCATTCGCATAAAGAAAAGCAACGAGCTAAATACTCGTTGCTCTTCTTTATTTTAAAATACCCAGTTGCCGCTTTTAAAAATCGGTTCACGCTTTCCATCTTCTGTTACACCGTAGATATTCATATCAGCAGATCCAATCATAAAATCTTCGTGTACAAGACTTTTGTTTGCACCGCGCTCCGACAGTTCCTCTGGTGTCATTGCTGTTCCATTTTGCAGATTAACCGGATATGCTTCGCCCAATGCAAGATGATTTGATGCATTCTCATCAAATAGCGTATTATAAAACGTCAATCCAGAATTAGAAATCGGGGAACGATGCGGAACAAGTGCTACTTCTCCAAGCCGGCGTGCACCTTCATCCATATTTAGCAGCTGCTCTAGCGTTTCATAGCCTGTTTCTGCTGTAAAATCGACGACAACTCCATCTTTAAATGTTAGCGTAAAGTTATTAATTACGTTGCCTCCATAATTCAGCGGTTTCGTGCTGCGCACCGTACCATTTACGCCATTCTTATGCGGCATTGTGTATACTTCCTCCGTCGGCATATTTGGATTAAATCGTATGCCGCCTTGGTCTACAGAACCTCCACCCTGCCATACATGATTCTCCGGTAAATTTACAGTAAGGTTCGTCCCTTGTGCTTCATATATAAGCTGCTCATACTGCTTGTCATTTAGGTACATTACCTTTTGCTTTAATGTTTCATTATGTGCATGCCATGCCGCAATCGGGTCTGCTTGATCAATACGTACAATTTTAAAAATAGAAGCCCATAGCTTTTCTATGGCTTCTGCTTCCTCCACATCAGGAAACACTTTCGCCGCCCACTCTGCTGTTGGAACAGAAATCAATGACCAGCGCGCTTGATCCGCCATCATATAGCTGCGATATTTTTTCAGCGCTGTACCAGCTGTTTTATTCCACGTGGCAATACGCTGCGGATCAATTCCTTTTAAAAGCTCAGGGTTCGGAGAATAAATAGACAAAAATGCAGCTCCATTTTCCGCCATTTCCTCCATACCCTTGGCTCTCCAGATCGGATATTCTGTGAATGCCTCATCGGGTGCTTTTTCATATTTAATGCGTGTGATGTTTTCATCTTGAAATTCTACATGTACATTTTTGGCTCCTGCTTCATATGCCTTTGCAACAATTTTGCGTACAAATTCTGCTGCTGGAAGCGGGGCATTTAAGACAAGGGTTTGTCCTTGTTGAATGTTTACTCCGACACGCACTGCCAAATCAGCATATTTTTCAAGCATTTGTTCGAATTGTTTCATCCTTATCCCCTCCATATGTATGTATTCATTTCACTATTTTAATACGAATTTCAGAACGCAGCGAAGCTATGTGTAGCTGAAGTTAAAAGTTTATCTGGAGATATTAAAAACCTCCATCTTCTTTATGTTTCCAAACACAGAAGCCGCTGCTAGCGGCTTTCTGAATAATATGTGGTTCTAATTCATTACTCGATTATTTGTATACAATAGCCCTTTTGCTGCATCGTTTCAAAAATCTGATTGATATGAGCCTGATCCTTTGTCTCAAGTGAAAGATGCAGCTCCGCGTAACCAGGAAATACCTTCATGCCGATACGTTCATGATGAACATTCAATACGTTTGCTCCAGCCTCCGCAATAATTTGCAGCACCCTTTGCAGTTGTCCCGGCTTATCGGGCAAGGTAGTAGAAAAATGGACAAAGCGGCCAGCTTCTACCATGCCGCGCTCGATAATGCGAGCGATAACATTCACATCTACGTTACCGCCACTCAGTATTACAGCAATTTTTTTTCCTTCAATCGGAAGCTTTTTGTATAGAAGCGCTGCAAGCGCACTAGCACCAGACCCTTCTACAAGCAGCTTGCTGCGTTCTAATACCATGAGCATCGTACGGGCGATCTCCATTTCATCAACAGTAACGATATCATCTACATATTTCTGAATTAATTGAAAGGTTAATTCTCCCGGCCTTCTGACAGCAATACCATCTGCCATTGTCGGAAGTGCATCAACTGTTGTCACTTGTTTTTCATCCCATGATGTTTTTATACTTGGACAGGCTACGGCTTGCACACCATATACCTTAACAGAAGGTTTCTGCTCTTTGATAGCTAATGCCACACCCGCAAGAAGCCCCCCTCCTCCAGCCGGACACAACACAACTTCAACATCAGGTATCCCCTCTATTATTTCTAGACCGACTGTCCCTTGTCCTGCAATAATTGCTGCATCATCAAACGCATGTACAAATGTTGCTCCTGTTCGCTCTTTAAGCTGAAGCGCATAGGCGAGCGCCTCATCAAAGACATTTCCCTGCAGCTCTACCTTTGCACCGTATCCTTTTGTTGCTGCAACCTTGCTAAGCGGTGCACCTTTTGGCATCACGATTGTACATGGAATTTGCAGCATGCTGCTTGAGTACGCTACACCTTGGGCATGATTACCCGCAGAAGCAGCAATGACCCCTTTTCTAAGCTCTTCCTCTGACAAAGACATAATCTTATTGTAGGAACCCCTTACCTTAAACGACCCTGTTTTCTGTAAATTTTCTAGCTTTAAATATACTTCATTGTTTGTAAATTCACTGAATGTACGAGAGTAATCTAAAGGAGTTTCGTGAACAATTCCCTTCATTTTCTTCCGTGCTGCGAAAACATCCTGTATGGATACCATGCCCAATCCCCCATATCTCTACATTGCATAATACAACTGTATTGTTTGTAAGGATGATGAGTTTATTCTCATCTTGCATTGATGTGGCGTTCATACTAAATAATATACAAAATGATAAATTTTGTGCCCATCACGATAGAACCCGTGCCGGGAAAGCCTGCAGATAACGTCTCAGTGTCTAGCTTGTACTCATATCCATTGCAAGAATTTTTAGATTGCGGGCAGGTACGATATACATTTAAACGGGAAATACCATATTGTTTTTAGATAAGACTGTAAAAACTATTGAAACCGATACCACAAAATAATAAAATAGGTTTGAATTAAGAAAACAGCGTTTAATTAAATAAAGAAGCTCCTATCTAATTTATGTTTTACCAGTGTTTAAAATATCTTTTTATACCCGCTTATGAAAGCGATACCAAAAAGGATGCAACACACCCAATAAAAGAGCAATGCAATTAGTCCCTTATACAGCAATTATGTTAAATGTCCAAGGAAAACAGCCCTACAGCAGAGAGAATAATGAAATACCATCACTCCAATTGTAGAAAAGGATTTCAGGAGAAGCTAAGGAAGTTAACTATTTATTTTTATAAGGGAAAGGGGATTAAATATGGAGAAAAAGTGGTGGAAAGAAAGCGTCGTATATCAAATTTACCCTCGAAGCTTTATGGATAGTAATGGGGATGGAATCGGAGATCTAAAAGGGATTATTTCAAAATTAGATTACTTAAAAGAGTTAGGAATTGATGTTATTTGGATATGTCCTATGTATAAGTCTCCAAATGACGATAACGGCTATGATATTTCAGATTATCAGGACATTATGGAGGAATTCGGTACGCTAGCGGATTTTGATGAATTGCTAGAAGAAGTTCATCAACGCGGGATGAAATTGATTCTTGATTTGGTTATTAATCATACAAGTGATGAACACCCTTGGTTTATTGAATCCCGCTCCTCTAAAGATAATCCAAAGCGTGATTGGTATATCTGGAGGGATGGCAAAAATGGCAAGGAACCAAACAACTGGGAATCTATTTTCAGTGGTTCTGCTTGGAAATACGATGAAAAAACAGAACAATATTTCATGCATATCTTCTCTGAACGGCAGCCCGATTTAAATTGGGAGAACCCTGAAGTAAGAAATGCTTTATATGATATGGTCAATTGGTGGCTAGAAAAAGGGATTGATGGTTTCCGTGTTGATGCAATTTCCCATATTAAAAAGAAGCCAGGCTTCCCAGATATGCCTAACCCAAATGACTTAGATTACGTTCCGTGCTTTCCTTATATGATGAATGTTAAGGGAATTGATACATGGCTAAAGGAACTTTCCCAAAAAACGATCAAAAACTACGATGTTATGACGGTTGGAGAAGCAAATGGTGTAAGAATTGATGATGCAGAAAAATGGGTTGGTGAAGAAAACGGCTATTTTAATATGATTTTTCAGTTTGAATTTCTAGGTCTTTGGGATAAGGATTCGGAAGATCTTGTCGATGTGCGTGCATTAAAAAAAGCATTAACCAAATGGCAAACTGGTTTGGAAGGTAGGGGCTGGAACGCCCTATTCATCGAAAACCATGATCAGCCACGCAGGGTTTCAAGCTGGGGAAATGATCAGGAGTATTGGAAAGAAAGTGCCAAAATGCTAGGTACTTTATATTTTCTCATGAAGGGCACACCATTTATTTATCAGGGGCAGGAAATCGGAATGACGAACGTCCAATTTCCGTCTATTAACGAGTACAATGATGTCGGTATGATTAACTACTATAAGGTCGAAATGGCAAAAGGACGTTCCCATGAGGAGATTATGGAAGTCATTTGGAAACAAGGCAGAGATAATTCCCGTACTCCGATGCAATGGGATTCAACTAACATGGGAGGATTTACAAGAGCGGATCAAACTTGGTTAGGTATAAATCCAAATTATAAAGAGATTAACGTAGCGGAGCAATTAAAAGATCCTGACTCTATTTTACATTTTTATAAAAGATTGATTCATGTGCGAAAAGAAAACCCGGTGTTGGTATACGGCACTTATGAATTGTTAGTGCCAAACCATCTGAAGCTATTTGTATACACTCGCACATTAGGAAACCAAAAAGCACTAATCATTTGCAATTTCAGTGAGGCAGAAACTAGTTTTAAAGTCCCAAATCGTTTCAGTCATTCTTTTTCGGAACTCGTTATTAATAACTATGCAGTTCCGGATAAGGAGCTGCCTAAGCGTATCACCCTAAGACCTTACGAAACCCGTGTCTATTTAATGATGTAGCATAATAGGGATAATTTAAGAAAACTCGGCAATTGGCGAAGGCAGAGGCGTAGTTGCCCTTATACTTTATTCTTAAAGCAAAAAAAGAAGGGGGACTATTTTTGAGTCCCCCTTCTTGATACCTACAAATGACTTCCTAGCCTTATTGCCTGTCTATCACTAAGGTATAAAACCAGTTTCACCTTCTATCTCACCCGGACGAACCATGATCCACTCATTCCTCTAAGCAAGCACGAGACAACAATCTCAGAAATCCTACTCTCTTAAGTGAACTACCCACCACTTATCCGCTGCGCGTCTTAAAGTGGGGGCTTCGAAAGACAAACAACATCTTTCTCTTTTATTGCTACTTCACTCACAAACCTAACGGTTCATGTCCATAGCCTTGCATTCGCGGCGTTCCTACCGCTATTTAGAAATTGATACAAA
>JBEPZN010000037.1:0-27788 GCA_041640875.1 Ectobacillus sp.
CTGTAGTCCTAAAATTTCTTACTACGTCGAATTGGCTTCTAGCTAGAAATTTATACTTTCTTACAGTGTAAAGAAAACTCGCCGATTGGCGAGCCCTGCCCTTGGGCGAAGACAGAGGCGTAGTTGCACTTATACTGTAGTCCTAAAATTCCCCACTACGTCGAATGAACTTCTAGCTGGGAATTTATACTTTCTTACAGTGAGAAAAAACCAACGATTCGCACAGCAGGAATCGTTGGTTTTTTTGTTATACGCGAGAAACGTATAGCGGTTTTGGGCTTGTCCAGTGCCCTAACTTTTCTTATCGTTTCGCAATCTCCTCAAGCAACAGCTTGTTTACAAGAGGCGGGTTTGCTTGTCCCTTCGTTGCCTTCATAACCTGACCAACAAAGAAACCAAGTGCTTTTTCTTTACCATTCTTATAATCTTCAATCGATTGCGGACCTTTGTCTAGCGCTTCGTTAATGATTCTGCGCAGTTCTCCCTCATCAGAGATTTGCACAAGACCCTTTTCCTTTACAATCGCTTCTGGGTCCCCACCCTTTTCAACTAGATCAACAAAGATTTGCTTCGCAATCTTAGAAGAAATTGTGCCGTTTTCGATTAGCTTAATCATCGCTGCAAGGCTTTCTGGTTTTAAAGCAATTTCGTCCAGCTCTTTACTATTTTTGTTAAGGTACGCCGATACATCTCCCATTAACCAGTTCGAAGCAAGCTTTGCATCTGCACCGCTTATGACAGCAGCATCAAAGAAATCAGACATTTCTTTTGTTACTGTTAATACCGCCGCGTCGTAAGCCGGAAGGCCAAGCTCTTCTACATAGCGCTTTTTACGTGCATCCGGCAGCTCAGGAATCTCTGCACGAATGCGCGCCTTCCACTCATCATCAATGTATAAGTCTACTAAATCAGGATCTGGGAAGTAGCGGTAATCATCAGAACCTTCCTTTACACGCATCAAAATTGTTGTTTTTGTCGCTTCATCGTAGCGGCGTGTTTCTTGCTCGATTACTCCACCCGCACGCAGTACTTCCGCCTGACGGATTTCCTCATGCTCTAAGCCCTTTTGTACAAAGGCAAAGGAGTTTAAGTTTTTCAACTCTGTTTTTGTACCAAATTCCTTTTGCCCAACTGGACGAAGGGAAATATTTGCATCACAGCGAAGTGAGCCTTCTTCCATTTTACAGTCAGATACGCCCGTATACTGGATAATAGATTTCAACTTCTCTAAATATGCATATGCTTCCTCTGGCGTACGAATATCCGGCTCAGATACGATTTCGATGAGTGGTGTTCCTTGGCGGTTTAAATCCACTAGAGAGAAACCGTCGCCTGTATGTGTTAATTTTCCTGCATCCTCTTCTAAATGAAGACGTGTAATACCAATTCGCTTTTTCTCACCGTTTACTTCAATATCAATCCAGCCATGTTCACCAATTGGCTTGTCATATTGGGAAATCTGATATGCCTTTGGATTGTCCGGATAAAAGTAATTTTTCCGGTCAAATTTTGTTTCTGCTGCAACCTGACAATTTAGTGCCATTGCCGCCTTCATTGCAAATTCTACCGCTTTTTTATTCACTACCGGCAATACGCCCGGATATCCTAATTCAATTACGCTCGTATTCGTGTTTGGAGGCGCACCGAATTCATTTGGACTTGCGGAGAAAATTTTTGAGTTTGTTTTTAACTCAACGTGAACCTCTAACCCTATGACTGTTTCAAACTCCATCTCTTTTCGCCCCCTTACAGCACCGGTTTTTGTTTATGGTAATTTGTCGCTTGCTCAAACGCATGTGCAACGCGATATACAGTTGATTCATCGAAATGTTTTCCGATAATTTGCAGACCAAGCGGTAAGCCGTTTGTCCCAAAGCCGCACGGTACAGAAATACCTGGAACACCCGCAAGGTTTACTGGGATTGTTAGAATATCGTTTGCATACATCGTTAATGGATCATCAATTTTTTCACCAATCTTAAACGCAGTGGATGGAGCAGTTGGTCCAATAATGACGTCATACTTCTCAAACACATTTTCGAAATCGTTTTTAATTAATGTGCGCACTTGTTGCGCCTTTTTATAGTACGCATCATAATAGCCGGAGCTTAGCGCAAATGTACCAAGCATAATGCGGCGTTTTACTTCATCGCCGAAGCCTTCGCTGCGTGTTTGCTTGTACAGCTCGATTAAGCTGGATGCATTGTCGGAACGAACGCCGTACCGTACACCGTCAAAGCGCGCTAGGTTAGCAGAAGCTTCTGAAGACGATAGCAGGTAATATGTAGCAAGCGCATATTTAGAATGCGGCAAAGATACTTCCTCCCACGTCGCGCCCATGCCTTCAAGCACCTTAAGAGCCGCAAGAACAGATTGACGTGCTTCCTCTCCTACGCCTTCTCCTAAGTATTCTTTCGGTACAGCAATACGCAGGCCTTTTACATCACCTGTTAAAGCAGACAAATAGTCCGGTACATCTACAGGAGCAGAAGTTCCATCCATTTTGTCGACCCCGGCAATGGCTTGCAGTAAGTATGCATTATCTGCAACAGTGCGCGTAATTGGTCCGATTTGATCCAATGATGAAGCAAACGCAACAAGACCGAATCGGGATACACGTCCGTATGTAGGTTTTAAACCAACAACACCGCAGTACGCTGCTGGCTGACGGATCGAACCGCCTGTGTCAGAGCCTAAAGAAAATAATACTTCCCCTGCTGCAACAGACGCAGCAGATCCACCGCTCGAGCCGCCTGGTACATATTCTATATTCCATGGGTTTTTCGTCGGTTTAAATCCAGAGTTTTCGTTGGAGGAACCCATCGCAAACTCATCCATATTCAATTTACCGATTGTAACTGTCTCTGCAGTTTGCAGCTTTTGTACAACGGTCGCATCATAGATTGGATCAAAGTTAGCTAAAATTTTGCTTGCGCATGTTGTGCGAAGACCTCTTGTGACAATATTGTCTTTCACACCAATCGGCAAACCAAACAACAAGCCGTACTCATCCGCCTTGCCTACTTTTTCGTCTAGTTCCTTTGCTTTAGCACGGGCGTTTTCTTCATCCAAAGTTAAAAACGCCTGTACCTTGTCCTCTACTTGTGCAATGCGTTTATAGGACTCATTAACTAAGTCCGTAACAGAAATCTCTTTGCTATGGAGCTTTTTGTGCAGCTCCGAAATTGAGTGATCAAATAAAGACATGCTCTCTCTCCTCTATTCCAAAATGGCAGGCACGCGAATTTGGTTCTCGTCATGGTCCGGTGCATTTTTCAATACTTCTTCAACAGGCAAGCCTTTTTCCGCAACGTCTTCACGCATCACATTTTTAATGTCCAATACATGGGATGTTGGTTTTACATTTTGAGTATCTAACTCTTCTAATTGCTCAGCAAACGTTAAAATTGCATCCAATTGCTTGGAGAACTTCTCCGCTTCCTGCTCCGTAATTGCAAGACGCGCTAAATTCGCTACGTGCTTTACAGTGTCTACAGAAATTCTTGACACGTTTCATCCACCTCCAGAAAAACTCGTTCTTTATGCAATAATATTGATGATACCAAACTTTTCAGATATTAAGCAACCTGCGGCACGATACTTGCACAACTTTTACGCAGAATCTAAGGAGCTATTAGCACATTTTCCCAATGAAAGCGATTGATCCTTTTAGAAGAGAGTTTTAATTTTCGAGACTGAACGGTAAGAAAAGCGGACAAGGCCCGCCTTGTATGGCAGCGTAGGGGTGGGCCGGAGTAAAAGGCGCTTTTTGCCTTTTGCGGAGGTTCAGCCCGGAGTCTGCCATTTTGGGCCTTGGGAGCTAGACATCACCCCGAAAAGTTATACTTTCTTATCTTATAAAGAAAACTCGCCGACTGGCGAGCCCTGCTCTTGGGCGAAGACAGAGGCGTAGTTGCACTTATACTTTGTTCCTAAAATTTCTCCCTACGTCGAATTGGCTTCCAGCTAGAAATTTATACTTTCTTAAAGTATAAAAAAGGAAAGGCTGCACCCTTCCCCCCCTTTATACTCCTTACTAAAGCATTTCCGATGTCGTTTTTGCCTGCATATGAAGCAATAAATAGTCCGGGCCGCCTGCCTTTGAATCTGTACCTGACATATTAAATCCGCCAAACGGCTGATATCCAACAATTGCACCCGTACAGCCGCGGTTGAAATACAAATTGCCGACATGAAAATCCTCGCGCGCCTTCTCGATATGTTCACGATTATTTGAAATAACCGCCCCTGTTAATCCGTATTCCGTATTATTCGCAATCTCAATTGCATGATTGAAATCTTTTGCCTTGCAAAACGCAACAATCGGCCCAAAAATTTCTTCCTTCATAATACGGGCATCCTCCGCTACATCCGCAAAAATCGTCGGCTGAATAAACCAGCCTTTAGAATTGTCTCCCTCTCCTCCCGCCATCAGCTTTCCTTCCTGCTTCCCAATCTCTACATAACTCATTACCTTCTGAAAAGCTCCCTCATCATTTACAGGCCCCATATATGTTCCATATTGAGAAGGATCTCCGGCAATAAGCTGCTTCGTCAATTCTACCGTTCTTTCCAGTACCGCATCATACACGCCCTCTACAATGACAGCACGAGAACACGCGGAGCACTTCTGACCGGAAAATCCAAATGCCGATGCAACAATCGATTGTGCCGCAAGCTCTAAATCTGCCTCCCGATCGACAACAATTGTATCTTTACCGCCCATTTCTGCAATCACACGCTTTAACCAGATTTGCCCTGGATTCACTTTCGCAGCCCGCTCATAAATACGGATTCCCACTTCTTTTGAACCTGTGAAACTGATGAATCGAGTACGAGGATGATCAACGATATAATCACCTACTTCCGCACCGCTTCCTGGAATAAAGTTTACAACACCTGCTGGCAATCCTGCTTCCTCTAAGACCCCCATGAATTTTGCCGCCACAACAGGCGTTGTACTTGCTGGCTTGAGCAATACTGTATTGCCAGAAACAATTGCTGCTGTTGTCATTCCTGCCATAATCGCAAATGGAAAGTTCCAAGGAGAAATAATGACTCCTACCCCTAATGGGATATAAGTAAAACGGTTATATTCTATTTTACGGCTCTTTATCGGCATACCATCCTTCAACTTCAGCATTTGACGACCATAATACTCCATAAAATCAATAGCTTCCGCTGTGTCGGCATCCGCTTCCCTCCATGGCTTCCCTGCTTCCTTCACTAGTAGAGCAGAAAATTCATGTTTTCTGCGCCGGACAATTGCGGCCGCTCGAAATAAAATATCCGCCCTCATTTCCGGTTTAGACTTTCTCCAGGTTTGAAAAACTTTGTCTGCAGCCTGCATAGCCTTCTCCGCCAGCTCACGATTTGCCTTTGAAACTCGTCCAATAATCTGCTCTCTATTTGCCGGGTTTACAGATACAATCTTATCTTCTGTTACAACTCGTTCACTCCCAATCCGTAACGGATAATCCTGCCCAAGGTACGCGTCCACTATCTTAAGACCTTCTTCAAATGCAAGACGATTCTCCTCTAGATTAAAGTCTGTAAACGGCTCATGATTATAACGTATTACCATCATTCTTCCCCCTCTCCAAGTGCTGGCATCACTACATGATTACTCCATACAATAGACTCCATGTGGTTTGGGTAATTGCTCCTCCAAAAGATCTGCTTCTTGTATCAATGTACCTTGCTGGAGATAGCTCCTCACTTTAATATATTCTTCTATTTTTCCGCTTATGTCCTTATCAATCCCACAGTTTAGATGTTTCATAGTATTGAACTACCCACCACCTACTCACTAACACTCCTTTCCCATAAAGAAAACTCGCCGACTGGCGAGCCCTGCTCTTGGGCGAAGACAGAGGCGTAGTTGCACTTATACTTTGTTCCTAAAATTTCTTACTACGTCGAATTGGCTTCCTGCTAGAAATTTATACTTTCTTAAAGTATAAGAAAAGCGAACAAGGCCCGCCTTTTATGGCAGCGTAGGGGTGGACCGGAGTGAAAGGCGCTTTTTGCCTTTTGCGGAGGTTCAGTCCGGAGTCTGCCATTTTGGGCCTTGGGAGCTAGACATCACCTCGAAAAGTTATACTTTCTTGTCTTGTAAAGAAAACTCGCCGACTGGCGAGCCCTGCTCTTGGACGAAGACAGAGGCGTAGCCCTACTTATACTTTGTTCCTAAAATTTCTCGCTACGTCGAATTGGCTTCCAGCTAGAAATTTATACTTTCTTAAAGTATAAAGAAAACTCGCCAATCGGCGAGTTGGCGAGTTTTCTTTAAAATACAACAACATTTCAAAATCAAAGCTAGTTTCCCTACTGATTGGTACCTCAAGCACCTTAAATCCTATTCATCCATTCCTAACTAAAAATATGAACAAGCGGTTCTTCCTGATCCACATCACGGGTAATAACCGCCTCTGGATTATTCACAGAGTAAATATTTACTTCTACCTTTATATAATTCGGGAAATGCTCCATCACAAGACCCGTTACATATTGAGTAAAGCCAATAATCTCAGCCTTTCCATTAAATTGTACAGGAATACTAATCTTTAGCTCCTGCAGCTGACCGTCCTTATAAAAGCCGCGTCCTACAACAGCTGTGAAATCATCTGGAAAATACTCCGAAAGGTCAGAACGGAAATTAGCAACCTTCATAGCATCCTCTCGGTAATTTTGAGATGCCGCCTCGGATGGGAATAAGTAATACTTTTCATCTACAGATTCCCAATCATCAGCTGTCCCGTCCCCCTTATCCGCTGTTGTGTATGCGAGGAGATTACCAGGCACGAGCGAAGACTTCGCCTCCTGACGATAAATAGCAATAGTAATGGGAACATTTTTAAGCGCAGCCTCTTTACGCAAGAGTTCTAGCACTGTTTGTGCCATTTTCTTCCCTTGCGCCAATGATTCTTCTACCGAAATCTGTTGCTCCCTCGGATAGCCTTGCTCTGTATTGAAATAATGTACAGAATTCATCGCCAGCCCAATCACAACACCGCTTAACTCCGCCTTATTACCGCTTTTCTCTACAAGGTAGTTATGTTCTAAAATGTTGGAAATATAAATCGGGCTTTTCGCATTCTTTTCTTCAGCCGTCCCCGCTGCATTTTCCTCAAGTACAGGGTTCAATCCGATATTTGGTACTTTTTTATTTAACCTCTCTTCAATTTCAGCCTGCTGAGCGTCAGTCCGCTTTCTCTCAACAAGCAGTTGCGCTGTTCGTTTGTCCAAGTACTGACCTTCTTGAAATAAATAATCTTTCGTACTGAAGGTTTTTTGCGCAATACGCATCAGTCCTGTTTCAAACTCATCGATATCTAATCGGCTGTTTAACCCTTGCACAACTAAGCCGCGTGCCGCTCCTTCTTGGAATGGTATGAGGGTTTTATAATATTCATCTGATATTGAATATTTTGGAGCAACGGCGCTTTCCTTCGAATCATTCGTTTCGTTTACAATTTTCTCTTCTTGCTGAAAGCCTGTGCTGCAGCCGCTAAGGAGCAGCCAAAGACTTCCGATAAGTAATGTTAACTTTTTCATACCCAACCGCCTACTCTTATTTGTTAAGCTCCTGCAGAAATCTCTCTTCATCCCAAATCTCAATGTTATTCTTTTGCGCCTGATCCAGCTTTGATCCCGCTGCTTCGCCTGCAATAACTAGGTCTGTGCTTTTGCTTACACTTCCTGTCACCTTCGCGCCCAAAGCTTCAATTTTCTTCTTTGCCTCGCTTCGTCCCATTGACTCCATCTTTCCTGTAAGCACAACTGTTTTGCCAGCAAGATAGGAATCAACCTCGTCTATCTTCACGGGCTTTGGACCTTTATATATCATATTTACGCCATGCTCCTGAAGCTGCGTGATGAGCTCCTGCGCCTCTTCGTTTTCAAAATATGCTACGATAGATTGCGCCATCTTTTCCCCGATTTCTTTAATGGATGTCAATTCCTCTTGAGACGCTGCCTGCAGCCGCTCCATCGTTTGGAAATGCTGCGCAAGAGTACGGGCTGCCTTTGAGCCAACATGACGAATACCAAGACCAAACAATAGCTTTTCAAGCGAGTTGCTCTTGGACGCTTCAATGGAAGCAATTAAATTAGCAGCAGATTTCTCACCAAAGCGCTCTAATGCAAGCAGCTGCTCCTTCGTGAGTGTATATAAATCTGCAAATGTACGAATAAGCTTTCCATCAAACAACTGGGTAATTACTCGCTCTCCTAATCCCTCAATATTCATTGCATCGCGGGATACAAAGTGAATAAGTCCCTCTCGAATCTTTGCCGAACATACAGGATTTATGCAGCGAAGCGCCACCTCCTCCTCTAGCCGGACAAGTTCACTGCTACACTCCGGACAATGGGTCGGCATGCGGAATTCCTGCTCATCCCCTGTACGGCGCTCCTTAATTGAAGCTACTACCTCTGGAATAATCTCAGCAGCCTTTTTCACAATTACGTAATCACCAATGCGAATATCCTTTTCGCGGATTAAATCTTCATTATGAAGAGAAGCTCGTCTCACAATTGTACCCGCCACACGAACCGGCTCTAAAATTGCAGTTGGTGTCACAACTCCTGTGCGCCCTACATTTAATTCTATATCAATTAGCTTTGTTGTAACTTCCTCTTCCGCAAACTTATACGCAACAGCCCAGCGCGGACTTTTTGCAGTTGTTCCTAAGCCTTTCTGCAGGGCTAAGTCATCCACCTTAATTACAATCCCATCAATTTCATAATCAAGAGTATGACGCTTCTCCTCCCATTCCTTCACAAAAGCAACTACTTCTTCAATAGTTTGGCATACGCGACGATGCGGATTTGTCTTAAATCCAAGCTCTTCCAGAAGGTTCAATGCCTCGCCATGAGAAAAAACAGTTCTTCCTTTCAAATTAGAAAGACCGTAAACAAAGAAGGAAAGATTGCGCTGCGCCGCAATTTTTGGGTCAAGCTGTCTAAGCGAGCCCGCAGCGGCATTGCGCGGATTCGCAAATAGCGTCTCCCCTCTTTTCTCCCTCTCCTCATTCAGTCTTTGGAATGAGCTTTTTGGCATATACGCTTCTCCGCGTGCCTCTAGTGCTATTTGCTCAGCCAGACGAAGAGGAATCGCTTTGATTGTTTTTAAATTGCTTGTAATATCCTCTCCGGTTACTCCATCTCCACGCGTTGCACCTTGTACAAACCGCCCGTTTTCATAATGAAGAGAAACCGCAAGACCATCGATTTTCAGTTCACAGACATATGATACATGCTCCGCGCCCGTTCCCTGTCGGACTTTTCGGTCAAAGTCCTTTATATCCCCTTCGTTATATGCATTGCCAAGACTTAGCATCGGCGCTGTATGCGTCACCTTTTGGAACATATCAAGCACCGGACCGCCAACACGAACAGTTGGAGAATCTTCCGTTATCAGCTCTGGGTTCTCCTCCTCAAGACGAAGCAGCTCCTGCATATAGCGATCGTATTCTGCATCAGAAACAGACGGATTGTCCAATACGTAATACTCATAATTCAATTTATTTAAAGTGGATCTAAGTTCTTCAATGCGAGCTATCACAGCTTCGTTTGCCATCCTCTCACTTCCTTCCTACACCTTTGTAATTGGTGCAAATTTTGCAAGCAGGCGTTTAATTCCGGTCGGACTCGGGAATGCGATATCCAGTTCCTTCCCATCTCCAGCGCCTTTCACACTTACAACCGTTCCAATGCCCCACTTTCCATGCGAAGCACGGTCACCCGGCTTCCAATCCATCCGTTCACCGCCCGTTGCTTGTAAATTAGGCGTTTGCACCATGCTGCGGACAGGAGCAGAAGCAGCCCTTACCGGAGATGCTTTTGGCAATGTGCGTTGTTTTGGAACCTTATGAAGAGGCTCTATTAAGTCCTGCGGAATTTCCCTTATAAAACGGGATTCTGCATTTACATTTGTTCTTCCATATAATGTACGGCTTTGTGCATTTGTTAAATACAGCTCTTCCTCCGCACGAGTAATGCCAACATAGGCTAAGCGGCGTTCTTCCTCCATCTCAGTCTCATCCATTAACGCTCGCAAATGCGGGAAAATTCCTTCCTCTAGGCCAAGAATAAATACAACCGGGAATTCCAACCCTTTCGCCGCATGCATTGTCATCATAATAACTTCTTCACCGGAGTTGCCCTGCTCATCCACGCGGTCAATATCAGCAACAAGCGCCAAGTCTGTCAGGAATGCCACGAGACTTTTGTCCTCACTCTGTTCTTCAAAGCTTTGCGTTACTGATAGAAATTCGTTCAAGTTCTCTAAGCGGCCTTCTGATTCCAGTGTACGGTCATTTTTTAGCGCCTCACGATATCCCGTTCTCTCTAATACATCCTCTACAAGCTCGGTAACAGATAAGTATTCTTGCATCTGCACCCAGCCATTAAGGTTTTTATAAAACTCCTCTACCATCTTAGCTGTTTTGCCTGTCAGCCCGACAAGGTCAATACGCTCCAGCACCTCACCAAGCGACAAATCATGCATGCGCCCGTAGTTAACAATTTTATCAATAGAAGCAGCCCCAATGCCGCGCTTTGGAACATTAATAATACGGGCAAAGCTAATTTCATCATCTGGGTTTGCGATTAAACGTAGGTATGCCAATAAGTCCTTAATCTCTTTTCGATCATAGAACTTCGTGCCCCCAACAATTTTATATGGAATACCTGACTTTAAGAAAACCTCCTCGACAACACGGGACTGTGCATTCGTCCGGTATAATACGGCAAATTTACTATAATCACGCGTTCGTTTTTGTACATCTTCCCGTATCTTCTTCGCGACAAAGTACGCTTCATCCTGTTCCGTTACTGCTCGGTAGTACGAAATATGGCTCCCTTGGTCATTATTAGTCCAAAGATTCTTTGCTTTGCGCTGTAAGTTGTTTTCAATTACTGCATTGGCAGCCTTTAAAATGTTTTGTGTAGAACGATAATTTTGCTCAAGCAAAATCACTTGTGCATTTGCATAATCCTTCTCAAAGGACAGAATATTTGCAATATCGGCACCACGCCAGCGATAGATAGATTGGTCAGAATCGCCCACTACACAAAGGTTTTTCAAGCGAGATGCCATCATATTCACAAGTTTATATTGAGCTTTGTTCGTGTCCTGGTACTCATCCACATGAATATACTGAAACTTCCGCTGATAAAATTCCAGTACTTCTGGTACACGCTCAAATAACCGAATCGTTGTCATAATTAAATCATCAAAGTCCAGTGCATTGTTTTTTAAGAGACGACTTTGATAATCCTTATACACATCGCTAACCATTTTCTCAAATGGCTCGCCCGGTGTAATTTGCTTTTCGTAATCCGCTGAGGAAAGCAGTTCATTTTTCGCGCTGCTAATGCTGCTTAGTAAGGCTCGCGGTTCAAACTTCTTCGGATCCACATTGCGTTCTTTTAGAATATTTTTAATGACCGTAAGCTGATCACTGTCATCTAAAATTGTGAAGTTCCGGCTAATTCCGACACGGTCGATATCACGGCGCAAAATACGTACGCACATTGAGTGGAACGTCGAAATCCAAATATCGCTCGCTTCCGGTCCTACAAGCTTATCGATACGATCACGCATTTCGCGTGCCGCCTTATTCGTAAAGGTAATCGCCAATACATTCCAAGGCGCCACGCCTTTCTCCGCTAATAAATATGCAATGCGGTGTGTTAACACACGCGTTTTTCCACTGCCGGCTCCCGCCATAATAAGGAGCGGTCCGTCTGTCGCCTTCACCGCTTGCTGCTGCTCCCGGTTCAATCCTGTTAATAAGTTTTCGGCTGTATTCATTTTATTCCCTCCCTTTTACCGCCTGTACCGTTCGTAAAGCCTCCTCAATGTTTGTATATACAACATTACCGACTACAACGGTATCCGCGTGCTGTGCCATTTCTGCTGCCTGCTGGGCGCTTGTAATGCCCCCTCCGTAATACAGCTTCGCATATTCGAGCTCTTCCTTTACTTGCTTCACAAGCTCCGGGTCTCCGTAAGTACCGCTGTACTCTAAATAAAAAATCGGCAAACGAAATAGCTTGTCTGCCAGACGTGCATAAGCAATGACATCATCAGTTGTTAAATCACATCGTGCCTCTGACAGCTTTGCTGCTTTTGCATCCGCATTTAGAATGCAATAGCCTTCTGTAAAAATTTCATCCCAATTCATAAGGTCACCGAACTCCTTCAGCGCCTCATGATGAAGCCCCGTAATCCATTCCGTTCTCTGACTGTTGAGCACAGTCGGTATATAGTAATAATCAAACCCTGGCGTAACCGAATCAATTGTTGATACTTCAAGCACGCATGGCACACTATATCTTCGAATGCTCGCGAGCAGATAGAGCACATTGTCTAGAGTAACATCATCGCTGCCACCGACAATGACAGCATCTGTTCCAGACTCGCAAATACGCTCTAGGTCTCGTTCGCTCAGTTCCTTCGCTGGATCAAGTTTAAACACATGTTTCCATCCAAAAAACTCCTCCATGAAAACACCTCTTTCTTCTTAATGCATCGTTTCATTATACCAAAAAATGATGGAAACACGTACCGTCGATCTTTGGCCTATACCGAAATATTAGATTGTATATTGTGAAAAAAACGAGGGACATTATAGATTGAAGCGGAATTTTCCCCCTTCAATGCTCATGTAAAAAGGAGCTGATTCAATTGTTTCATTTTAAACAAAATATCGGTATCGTAAATGCGCTTATTCGTATCACAATCGGGCTAACGATGATCAGCATATCGTCAGCCAAGCTTGTTAGAAAGCCTTGGTGCTTCTCCTCCAAGCTTTTGATTTTCCTTGGAGCGATGAAGGTGGCTGAGGGGATTGTCAGGTTCTGCCCGGTAGTGGAAGCAATGAAGTTTGGTAAATACATGAATTTACCAGCTATGAGTATGCTAAATAAAGCTAACGATAAAAAGCAAGAAGCCGGACCGTTCAGCAACGACAGTGCTTCTCACCATTCTGCCTCAAGCAGCAACGATGAGAAGCGCGAAGGTGCATCTAACGACAACGGCTATGATGCTTCTGATAAACAGCTAGAGACAGCAATAGAAAAAATGGTTCTGGGTACGAAATCATTATGACTTCGGAAGAGGAATCAGCATATTTCTATTAGCTCTCAACCTGCTGTTAAACATAATAACCCGTCTCATCTGAGACGGGTTATTATCACTTGTCATATGACTTTTTAAGCAGTTCCTATGTTATTACTCAAAAACAGCACACGCTTTATTTAGAAATCCTCTTGAGCCATTGTTATCTTGATGGGCATGGGGCGGTAGCCCTATAATGGAGATTCGTCCTTAAGCGGCTGCCCCGCATTCTGATCATCTCTCTCAGCCTTATCAGATTTTAAATAATCAGACACATATATATACCCTTCCCCATTACAAACCTTACATTTGATAAAGGAAAGCAGCCTAAACCCAAACTTTTGCCCGTCTCCTTGACAATGCGGACAGATATATCGAAATGCCATGATAATCTTCCTTCCTATTTCTCAATATGAGTAGAAGCTTGTCTAAAAAATAAATGTAGGTCCCTTTGCAATATTTTATCGAGTTCCCTACATCATCTGGATTATTATAACGTAACGAACATAACGCATGGTTACAAAAGGATGAAGTTTTCATTACATCCTCAATAATAAAGAATTCTTTAACCAAGTATCCAAATCCTTCATCTATTTACACATTATAAAATCACGCTCCAAAAAATAAAAAAGTCTATCCGGAATCCGGATAGACTTTTTGCATCTATTTATCTTCTCACTTATTAAATAAAAGGACATTATATTGATATGCCTTACTCCTTGGTACCAGCCCCACCTACGCTGTATACCGTGACGGCCACGCGCGCCATCCAACCCAATTACTAGTATAATAGAAAATCCCTAAAATGTAAAGCGCTTACATTTAATCCAATTTAAGTTTTTTTCCTATTTATCCTAAAATTTCCGACTACGTCGAATGGTTTCTATCTGGAAATTTACACCTTCCCACAGTACAAAAAAGGGATGACCGTCAAAAATGCACCTAGCACTTTTGAAAGTCACCCCTTTGCTTTTATACTGTCACAAAGTCAATTGCCTTTTGCCCGATATCAGAGCGGTAGAACAAGCCTTCGCTCTTAATATTTTGAAGCTCTTTATAAACCTTTGCTTTTGCCTCACGCAAATCGCTGCCCTTGCAAGCAACAAACAGCACACGGCCGCCGTCATTGACGAATTGTCCGTCTTTTACAGCTGTCCCTGCATGGAACACAAGTACATCTTTGCTTAAAGCATCCAATCCAAAGATTGGGTAGCCCTTTTTATACTCTTCCGGATAGCCTTTAGACGCTAAGAACACACCAACAAGCGCATCTGTTGACCATTCTAGCTTCGGCTCTTTGCCGTCTAATACATCGATCATAACTTCCACAAGATCACTTTCTAACAGCGGCAGTAAAACCTCTGTCTCTGGGTCGCCGAATCTTGCGTTGAACTCGATAACCTTTGGACCTTGCGCTGTTAAAATAAGCCCTGCATATAAAATGCCTGTGAATGAGCGATCTTCCTGTACCATCGCATTTGCAACAGGTTGTAGAATTGTCTCAACCGCCTCATCCAACACGCTTTGAGGGATTTGCGGAACCGGAGAATACGCACCCATTCCACCTGTATTTGGACCTTCATCGTTGTCAAACGCACGCTTATGATCCTGTGAGATAATCATTGGGTACACAGCTGTGCCGTTTACGAATGCCATAAAGGAGAACTCTTGTCCTTCTAGGAACTCTTCTACAACAACCTTTTGGCTTGCATCACCAAATTTTGCGTCTACCATCATTTCCTTTACAGCAGACAACGCATCTTCAAGTGTCATCGCTACTGTTACACCTTTACCAGCAGCTAGCCCATCTGCTTTAATAACGATTGGCGCACCGATTTTTTCAATATAAGCCGCTGCATCCTCGTAATTTGTAAATGTTTCGTAAGCTGCTGTTGGAACACTATATTTCTTCATTAATTCTTTTGTAAATGCTTTGCTGCCTTCAATAACTGCCGCGTTAGCACGAGGTCCAAATACACGAAGACCAGCTGCTTCAAACGCATCCACAGCACCGTTTGTTAACGGAACCTCAGGACCAACCATCGTTAAGCCAACGTTATTTTCCTTTGCGAACGCAACAAGTGCATCAAAATCATTTTCATCAATTGCTACAGGTGTAGCAACATCTTTCATTCCTTCATTGCCAGGTGCAACATACACTGTCTCAACTTGCTTCGATTGTGCAAATTTCCACGCCAATGCGTGCTCACGGCCGCCGCGGCCAATTACTAAAACGTTCATGGTTTTCCTCCTGCCGAATTAATGTTTAAAGTGACGAACTCCTGTAAACACCATTGCAATGCCGTACTCATCCGCTTTTTTGATGGAATCTTCGTCACGGATAGAGCCACCCGGCTGGATAATCGCCGTTACGCCTGCTTTTGCTGCCGCTTCTACTGTATCATCCATTGGGAAGAATGCATCAGATGCAAGAGCTGAGCCTTTTGCTTTATCTCCTGCTTGCGTAAGTGCGATGTTCGCAGCGCCGACACGGTTCATTTGTCCTGCTCCGATACCGACTGTCATGTTGTCCTTCGCTACAACAATCGCATTTGATTTTACATGCTTAACAACCTTCCAGCCTAGCTTGAGGTCTTCCCACTCTTGCTCTGTTGGCTGACGCTTCGTTGGAATTGTTACGTTTGCATCTTCTAGAGAAAGAATGTCCTCTTCCTGTACTAACAAACCGCCTTGTACAGATGTAAGCTTCTTGCTTGCCGCAGCACTTTTCGCAATATCAACTGTAAGAAGGCGAATATTTTTCTTTCCTTGTAGAACTTCTAATGCTTCTTTAGAGAACGATGGAGCAATAACGATTTCTAAGAAGATCTCATGCAGCTTTTCTGCTGTCGCTTTATCGATTTCACGGTTTGCCGCTACAATACCGCCGAAAATAGATACCGGATCTGCTGTATATGCACGCTCATAAGCTTCTTCAATCGTGCTGCCAACGCCAACGCCGCAAGGATTCATATGTTTCACTGCTACCACTGCAGGCTCAGTGAATTCCTTTACAATGCTAAGAGCTGCGTCCGCATCGTTAATATTGTTATAAGAAAGCTCTTTTCCATGAAGCTGCTCTGCATAGGCAATGGAAGATGCTGCTGCAAATGCGCTCTTATAGAAAGAAGCCTTTTGGTGGGGATTTTCTCCGTAGCGAAGATCCTGCTTCTTCTCAAACGTTACTGTAATTGATTCAGGGCTTTCTTCGCCAACCTGCTTTGTTAAATACTCAGAGATCAATGCATCATAAGCTGCTGTATGACGGAATACCTTCGCAGCTAACTTTTGTTTTAATCCTTTTGATACTTCACCGTTTTCCTTTAGCTCTGTTAAAACAGCACTATAATCAGCTGGATCTACAAGAACAGTCACATACTCATGATTCTTCGCTGCAGAGCGAATCATTGTTGGACCGCCAATATCGATATTTTCAATCGCATCTTCAAATGTAACATCTGGCTTAGAAACTGTTTCTTTAAACGGATATAGGTTTACAACAACGAAGTCAATCGGCTGAATGCCAAGCTCATTTGCTTGCGCCATATGTGTCTCATTATCGCGAACCGCAAGCAAGCCGCCATGAATATTCGGATGAAGTGTTTTCACGCGACCATCCATAATTTCAGGAAACCCTGTTACGTCTGAAATACCGATTACATTTAAGCCTTTTTCTTGTAGTAGCTTCTTCGTTCCGCCTGTAGAGATAACCTCTACTCCTTGCTCGATTAAACCTTGTACGAATTCCACAATGCCTTCTTTATTCGATACGCTCACTAGCGCGCGTTTTGTTGCCATTATAATTTCGCTCCTGTCTGTACTAAATCTCGGATTGTCTGCACATACAAAGTATGTTCGACAGCTTGGATCTTCTTTTGCAGACTTTCATATGTGTCATTCTCTACCTTTACTGCTTGTTGAGCAATAATAGGGCCCGTATCCATTCCTTCATCTACATAGTGAACTGTAACACCTGTCTCCTTCACGCCTGCGTCTAAAGCCTGTCCAATTGCATCTTTACCTGGAAAGCTTGGAAGCAAAGAAGGATGGATGTTCACAATACGTCCACTGTAGGCAGATAAAAGGGTTTCGCCAATTAAACGCATATAGCCGGCTAGAATAATCCAATCCGCTCCTGCCTGCTGCACATGTTTTATAATTTCTGTTTCAAAGGCAGCCTTAGAAGGGTAATCCTTCGCAGAAAAAACAAACACCGGAATGTTATGCTTATTCGCACGTTCAATTACCTTAGCACCAGGCTTATCACATACTAGCAAGGTAATTTTCACATCTAACGCACCGCATTCCACCGCATCGACCAGCGCTTGAAAATTCGTACCGCTCCCCGATGCAAATACTGCTATCCGATTCATGCAAACGCGCCTCCAAAAGTAATGCCTTCTCCTGCTTTTGTACGACCGATTACGTAAGCTTTTTCTCCCTGCTCTTCTAGAAGGGCTGTGATACCAGCTACATCCTCTTCCTTCACCGCAAGCACCATTCCGATACCCATATTGAAAATGTTAAACATTTCCTGTTGTTCTAACTTTCCTGTTTCCTGCAGTAAGTCGAAAATCGGCAAGATAGGCCAAGAGCCGTACTCAATTTCCGCCCCAATTCCTTCAGGAAGCATACGTGGAATATTTTCAATAAAGCCGCCGCCAGTAATGTGAGCCATTCCTTTAATCTCAAATTGCTTGAGCGCCGCTAAAATTGGTTTTACATAAATTTTTGTAGGAACTAACAGCTCTTCGCCAAGTGTATTCTCAAGTTTGCCATGCTTCTCATGAAGAGACAGCTTTCCAACCTCAAAAAGAACTTTACGTACGAGAGAATAACCGTTACTATGGATCCCGCTTGAAGCCAAACCGATTAATACATCACCAGCTGCAATGTTTTGTCCTGTTACAAGCTTTTGTTTATCAGCAATACCTACTGTAAATCCAGCTAGGTCATACTCCTCTTCCGTGTACATGCCTGGCATTTCTGCTGTTTCTCCGCCAATTAATGAACAGCCTGCTTGTTCACAGCCTTGTGCTACTCCTTTTACGATGCTTTCAATCTTCGCAGGATCTGCCTTTCCACATGCAATGTAATCAAGGAAGAAAATAGGCTCCGCACCTTGTACAACAATGTCATTCACACACATTGCTACTGCGTCTACGCCAATTGTATCGTGCTTATCCATAATAAAAGCGACCATAAGCTTCGTACCAACACCATCCGTACCAGATACAAGCACAGGCTCTTTTAGACCAAACTTTGAAATATCAAACATACCGCCGAAGCCGCCTAATCCACCAAGCACTTCCGGTCTTATTGTTTTTTGTACATGCTTTTTCATACGGGATACAGCCTCATAGCCTGCTTCGATATCAACGCCCGCTTGTTTATATGCATTTGCCATCTATAAATTACCTCCTTATTTAAGAAAAGCGGACACAGCCCGCTTTTACTCCCGTAGTAGCATGTTCCTCAACATAGAAGAATATTTTTCCTTTTTATGCTGGGAGCTATATTACGAAAGGGAGAAAGCTGCGGTAGCCTAGACAGCCCCACTTATCTTATATTTTCCCTAATGTAAGAAACGCGGCTTCTACCGAAGTAGAAGCCTGTAAGTTAACTGCGCTGATGCACCAATTCTTCTTCATAAGTCGGCGTTGGATACTTTCCATTAAAGCACGCCGTGCACTGTCCGCGTGATTCTGTTGTGTTTGGACGACCTACTGCTTCAAGCATTCCCTCTTCGGTCAAAAATGCTAATGAGTCTGCCCCAATTAGTTCACGAATTTCCTCAACAGAATGCGACGAAGCAATCAGTTCCTCGCGCGTAGATGTATCAATGCCATAATAGCAAGGATTCATAATAGGAGGTGAAGCAATTCGAACATGAACCTCTGTTGCCCCTGCATCACGAAGCATTTGTACAATACGTCGGCTTGTTGTACCGCGTACAATGGAATCATCAATCATAACAACGCGTTTTCCTTCAACGATACCACGAACAGGAGAAAGCTTCATTTTCACACCGCGCTCACGCAGTTCTTGTGAAGGTTGAATAAACGTCCGGCCTACATATCTATTTTTAATTAGACCAATCTCGTATGGAATACCCGATACTTCAGCAAAGCCAATTGCTGCAGAAATACTGGAGTCTGGAACACCTGTTACAACATCTGCTTCAATCGGTGCTTCATACGCCAATTTTTTCCCCATGCTTTTGCGTGCCGCGTGCACGTTAATACCAGAGATATTGCTGTCTGGGCGGGAGAAATAAATATATTCCATGCTGCAAATCGCATCTCTTGTTTGTGTTGTAAAAGTGTGAGACTCTATTCCTTCGTCAGAAATAACTAGCAATTCCCCTGGCAGAACATCACGAATATAGCGTGCTCCTACTACATCAAAAGCACATGTTTCAGATGCAACCACATACGCGCCGTCCATTTCTCCAAGAGCAAGCGGACGGAATCCATTTGGATCAAGCGCTACAAGAAGCTGTGTTTCTGTCATCATTAAGAAAGCGAATGCACCTTCAATTTTGTTTAAAGCTACCTTAGCGCGATCTAATAATGGAAATTCATTGTGACGCTTTAACAAATGCGCTAAAACCTCTGTATCAGATGTTGTTTGGAAAATACTTCCTTGCATCTCAAGCTCAAGCTTTAATTTGTTAGCATTCACAAGGTTTCCGTTATGAGCAAGCGCAAGACTTTCTAGCTGCGAGCGGAACAGAAGCGGCTGCACGTTTTCGTGACCGCCTCCACCCGCTGTTGCGTAGCGCACATGTCCAATAGCAGCTTTTCCGTTTAGCTTTTCCAATTGCCCTTGCGAAAACACCTCTGTCACTAACCCAAGACCTTTATGGCCAACTAGCTTCTCTCCGTTGCTGACAACAATACCGGCTCCTTCTTGCCCACGGTGCTGCAGACTGTGCAGACCGTAATACGTGATTTGCGCCGCATTTTCATGACCCCAAATGCCGAAAATCCCGCATTCTTCATTTAAGCCTTTTATTTCAGCAAGCATGCAATTGCTCCTTTCCAAGCATCCCTCATCACATCTACTGAAGCTTGTACAAGCACTTGCTCCTCTTCACCTTGAATTACAAGCTCGTTTGTGTTTGTCACTTCTCCAATAAGATACGCTTCAACCGCTTGTTCAAATGCTTCTTTATTTTCTGGCTTAACTGACACAACAAAACGTGATTGTGTTTCTGCAAATAAAGCAGCTACCGCTTCGCCTGTTACTTTTACATTTGCTCCAAGGCCTTTTGTCCCAATTAGAGCTTCGGCAATTGCTACTGCAAAACCGCCTTCAGCCACGTCATGAGCAGATTGCACAAGACCATCTTGGATTGCGCTTAATAATTGCTTTTGGCGCTTTGATTCTACATCTAAATCAATTGCTGGAGCTGGTCCAAAGATTCGGCCATCATTCAATAGTTTTTGCAGTTCGCTTCCGCCAAATTCTGCTTTTGTTTCTCCGATTACATATACTAAGTCGCCAGCTTGCTTGAACTCTTGTGTTGTAATATGGCCTAAATCGTGTACAAGACCTACCATACCAACAGTAGGAGTTGGATAAATTGCCTCACCGCTACGCTCATTGTATAGTGATACGTTTCCGCCGATAACCGGTGTGCTTAACGTGCGGCAAGCTTCGCTCATGCCATCTACAGACTTCTCAATTTGCCAGAAGATTTCTGGTTTTTCTGGATTTCCGTAGTTTAAGCAGTCTGTAATTGCAAGAGGCTCTGCTCCGGAACAAACAATATTACGAGCTGCTTCAGCTACAGCGATTTTTCCGCCTGTTTCTGGATCTAGGTAGATATAGCGGGAGTTACAATCTGTTGTCATCGCTAACGCTTTTTTCGTTCCGCGTACGCGTACAACAGCAGCATCAGAACCAGGTGTTACAACTGTATTTGTACGAACTTGATAATCGTATTGGTCATATACCCATTCCTTGCTGGCGATTGTTGGCTGTTGTAAGAGAGCAAGCAATGTTTCTTTATAATCGTTTACTGCTGGTGTTTCTAATTCCATCCCTTGGAATTCACCAAAGTATGCAGGTTCTGAAGATGGCTTATGATACACTGGCGCTTCTTCAGCTAATGCATCAGCAGGAACATCTGCAACGATTTCGCCGTTATGATATAAGCGAAGCATTTTATCGCTTGTTACTTTACCGATAGATACAGCTTCTAAGCCATACTTGTGGAATAAATCGACAATCTCCTGCTCCTGCCCTTTTTTAACTACGATAAGCATACGCTCTTGAGATTCAGATAACATCATTTCATATGCTGTCATACCTGTTTCACGCTGTGGTACATCGTCTAGGTACATCTCAATTCCCATGCCGGCTTTACTTGCCATTTCAGCGGAAGAAGATGTAAGTCCTGCAGCACCCATATCTTGAATACCAACAAGTGAATCAAGGTGCACAAGCTCTAGACATGCTTCAAGTAAAAGCTTTTCCATAAATGGATCGCCTACTTGTACAGCTGTACGTTTGGATTCTGATTCTTCAGAAAGGTCTTCAGATGCAAATGTTGCACCGTGAATGCCATCACGTCCTGTTGCTGCGCCAACGTACATAACTGTATTGCCTTCGCCGTGTGCTTGACCTTTTTTAATATCTTCATGGTTAATTAAACCTACGCACATTGCGTTTACAAGCGGGTTGCCTTCATAGCAATCATCAAATTGAATTTCGCCGCCTACTGTCGGAATTCCAATACAGTTTCCGTAGCCTGCGATACCAGCAACTACTTCTTCAAATAAATATTTCACGCGCGGAGTTTTCAATTCTCCGAAGCGAAGAGAGTTCAAAATAGCAATTGGACGAGCTCCCATAGAGAACACGTCACGGATGATACCGCCCACCCCTGTTGCTGCACCTTGATACGGCTCAATCGCAGATGGATGGTTATGGCTCTCGATTTTAAATACAACGGCTTGATTGTCTCCGATATCTACAATACCCGCGCCTTCTCCCGGACCTTGCAATACGCGCTCGCCTGTTATTGGAAACTTACGAAGTACAGGCTTGGAGTTTTTGTAGCTGCAGTGCTCAGACCACATAACAGAGAAAAGACCGATTTCTGTGTAGTTTGGAAGGCGGCCGAGAATACGTTCGACCATGCCGAATTCTTCATCAGATAATCCCATTTCGGCATATATTCTTTTTTCTTTAATTTGCTGTGGATTTGGCTCAAGCTGTAACGACATACGTTTCCCTCCAGTGCTTCAAAATAGATCGGAACATTTTCAATCCGTCCGCTCCGCCTAACAATTCGTCTACAGCGCGCTCAGGATGCGGCATCATTCCAAGTACATTTCCTTTTTCGTTCACAATACCAGCAATATCAACTAAGCTTCCGTTCGGGTTGCTAGCATAAGTGAACACGATTTGGTTATTTGCTTGTAATTTCTTAAGAGTTTCCTCATCACAGTAATAGTTGCCCTCACCATGTGCAATCGGAATCGTGATAATTTCTCCAGCCTCATATTGTGAAGTAAACATCGTATTGTTGTTTTCTACACGAAGCTCCACCGGGCGGCACATAAACTTCAGGTTTTGGTTACGAATTAAAGCACCCGGCAGCAAACCAGACTCTACTAGAATTTGGAATCCGTTACATACACCTAAAACCGGTTTGCCAGCTTCAGCTGCTTTTTTCACAGCAGCCATTACATTTGAATAATGGGCAATTGCTCCGCAGCGCAGGTAATCACCGTAGGAGAAACCGCCTGGCAATAGAACTGCATCATACTCATCTAAGTTGTCGGCACTATGCCAAACATATTCTGCTTCTTCCCCAAGCTCATCCTTCACAGCATGGTACATATCCACGTCACAGTTGGAACCAGGAAAAACGATTACGGCGAATTTCACTGTGCGACTACCTCCTCAACATCATAACGGTAATCTTCAATTACAACATTCGTTAGAAGCTTTTCACACATTTCTTTTACAAATGTATCGATATCCGCTACATCTTGATCAATTTTCAACTCCAAGTATTTTCCGATACGTACATCTTGTACAGCATTGAAAGATAAGCTGTGCAGAGCACCTTTTACAGCATTTCCTTGTGGATCAAGCACGCTTTCGCGTAACGTAACATAAACTTTTACTTTATACATGTGAAGCTCCCCCTAATCGTTTTAAAATTTCTTCATAAGCATCTGTTAAGTTTCCTAAATCACGACGGAATACATCTTTATCAAACTTTTCATTGCTTTCTTTATCCCAAAGACGGCATGTATCCGGTGAAATTTCATCAGCTAATAAAATACTGCCATCTTCTGTTACACCAAACTCAAGCTTAAAATCGACTAATCTAACACCACATGCTGAAAAATGCTCTGTTAAAACATCGTTCACCTTTAGTGCCGCTTCACGCAAATTCACAAGCTGCTCTGACGAAGCAAGTTCTAACAAATGAATGTGATCCTCCGTTACAAGCGGGTCGCCTAAGCTATCGTCTTTATAATAAAATTCAACAATTGTCGATTTTAGCTGCACGCCTTCTTCTAATCCAAGACGCTTTGAAAGACTGCCGGCAGCGATATTTCGAACAACTACCTCAAGAGGAATAATTTTTACTGCTTTCACAAGCTGCTCTGTATCAGACAATTTCTCAATAAAATGACTAGGAATTCCAGCTTCATGCAGCTTTTGGAACAACAAGCTTGTGATTTCATTATTCAAGCGTCCTTTACCAGAAATGCTTGCCTTTTTCTCACCATTAAATGCTGTCGCACTGTCCTTATATTCTACCCAAACGATGCCTTCCTGCTCCGTCCGGTAAATTCTCTTTGCTTTTCCCTCATAGAGCAAATCTAATTTTTGCATCCCGAGTGCCCCCTATATTTCGAATAATAAGAATCATCAGACCAAACAATATGGCACAGAACGCGTATATTCTGTGCCATATCCAGTTATCAGTTTAAGCCGAGACGTTCAAAGATTGTATCTACATGCTGTAAATGATATTCATAGTTAAAGCATTCGTTAATTTCTTCTTGAGATAGCTTGCTTGTGATGCGCTCATCACTTTCTACAAGCTCCTTGAACTGTACTTGCTTCTCCCATGCTTCCATCGCTTTCGGCTGTACAATATCATAAGCTTCTTCACGAACAAGACCTTTGTCAATCAATGAAAGCATAACACGTTGGGAATAGATAAGACCAAATGTTCTTTGCATGTTGCGCTTCATGTTTTCTGGGAACACCGTTAAGTTTTTCACGATATTTCCGAAGCGGTTTAACATATAGTTAAGGGCGATAGTTGCATCCGGCAAAATAACGCGCTCAGCAGATGAGTGGGAAATATCACGCTCATGCCAAAGCGGAACGTTCTCATATGCTGTCATCATGTAACCACGAATCACACGAGCTAATCCTGTCATGTTTTCAGAACCGATTGGGTTACGTTTATGAGGCATAGCAGAAGAACCTTTTTGACCTTTTGCGAAGAACTCTTCTACTTCACGTGTTTCACTTTTTTGTAGACCGCGAATCTCTACAGCCATTTTTTCGATAGATGTTGCAACAAGAGCCAGTGCTCCCATATAGTGAGCATGACGATCACGCTGTAATGTTTGTGTTGAAATTGGAGCTGCTTCTATTCCAAGCTTCTCACATACAAATTTTTCAACAAACGGATCAATATTTGCATACGTACCAACAGCACCAGAAATTTTACCTACGCGTACGCTCTCAGCTGCTTGCTTGAAACGCTCCAAGTTACGTTTCATTTCTTCATACCAAAGTGCCAATTTCAAACCAAATGTAGTTGGTTCTGCATGAACACCATGTGTTCTTCCCATCATTACTGTATATTTGTGTTCTTTAGCTTTTTCTTTCAAAATTTCAACGAAACGCTCAATATCCTTAAGAAGGATTTCATTTGCTTGTCTAAGCAAATAAGATAACGCTGTGTCTACTACGTCTGTAGATGTTAAACCATAGTGCACCCACTTGCGTTCTTCACCAAGTGTTTCAGATACTGCTCGTGTAAATGCAACAACATCATGACGTGTTTCTTCTTCAATTTCATAAATGCGATTCATATCAAAAGATGCATTTGCACGAAGCTTTTGTACATCTTCTTTTGGAATGTCACCAAGCTCGGCCCATGCTTCACATGCTAAAATTTCTACCTCAAGCCATGCTTGAAACTTATTTTCTTCCGTCCAAATTGCTCCCATTTCCGGGCGTGTATAACGATTAATCATTTTGTCCCCTCCAATACTTGTTCTTCCCTACACCAAATGCCTAGTGTTTGTGCCTTTTGTAAAGCTGTATCTATATCATCTGCTAGAATGTTTAAATGTCCCATCTTGCGCTTATGCTTTGCTTCTTTTTTCCCGTACAAGTGTAATTTGCTGTCTGACAATTGCCCAATCTGGCTTAGGATTCCTTCTATATGTTCTCCTAAAATGTTCACCATAACAACTGGTTTTAACAAGGTTGTTTCACCAAGCGGCCAGTTGCAAATCGCGCGTACATGCTGCTCAAATTGACTTGTCTCACATGCATCAATTGTATAGTGTCCTGAGTTATGAGGTCTTGGGGCCAATTCATTCACATATAGCCCGCCGCCTGCAGTTACAAACATTTCTACAGCAAGCGTACCGACTAATCCAAGCTCATTTGCCAAATGCTCCGCACACTCTAGCGCTTTTTGTTCAACTTCTTTCGAAATTCGAGCAGGTACAATCGTTTCATGCAAAATATTCTCAACATGGATATTTTCTGCTACCGGGAACACCTTTGTCTCTCCGCTAACAGATCGCACGACAATAACGGAAATTTCTTTTTCAAATGGTACCCAAGCCTCTAAAATACATTCAGCTTGCTCCGCTAGTTCGATTGCAGGAGCGAGTCCTTCTTTATTTCGGATCACGACTTGTCCCTTACCGTCATACCCTCCCGTTGTTGTTTTTAACACACAAGGATAGGATAACTTCTCAACTGCAGAAAGTAGCTCCTGTTGGCTGCGAACTAACTCATAGGGAGCAACAGGAATCCCTGCTTGAGAGATTGCATTCTTCTCTGTAAATCTGTTCTGAGTAGTCTTCAGTACCTTGCTTCCTTGCGGCAAATATGCATATTGCTCTAGCCAACGTAAACAATCGTAGTCAATATTTTCAAATTCATACGTAATGACGTCACTAACTTTAGCTAATTCTTCAATAGCCTGTAAATCATTATAAGGCGCAACAATTTCTATATCCGCGATCTGTGCACAAGGACCATTTGAAGTTGGCTCTAATACGGCGATATTATAACCCATCTCTCTTGCAGAAATAGCCATCATTCGCCCAAGCTGACCGCCCCCGATAATACCTATCGTTTGACCAGGTATAATCTTCTTTGTCATAGGAGTTCACTGCCTTCTAATACCGTTCTTTTTGTTTCTTCTCTTCGTTTTTCCAAAGCCATATATATTGTCTCATCAAATGCTCCGAGAATTTCTGCTGCCAGCAAGCCAGCATTAGTTGCCCCAGCTTTTCCGATCGCTACAGTTGCAACTGGAACTCCTCCCGGCATTTGAACGATTGATAATAAAGAGTCCATCCCATTTAACGCCTTTGACTGTACAGGAACACCAATAACAGGAAGTGTCGTTTTCGCTGCTACCATTCCTGGTAAATGAGCGGCTCCTCCAGCCCCTGCAATAATGACCTTAAGTCCTTTTTCTCTTGCAGCCTCTGCATATTCAAACATATAATCCGGAGTACGGTGGGCTGATACAACTTGTTTTTCATATGAAATCCCTAGCTCATCCAGTACATCACATGCGTGCTTCATCGTTTCCCAATCCGAAGTGCTTCCCATAATAACTCCAATTACCGGTTTCATACCGAGCCTCCCATCCAAATAAAAAAGCCTAAGCAAAGTATTCCCACTATGAGGGAAAGTACTCTACTTAGGCGTGTTCACTCTGTCGAAATAAGACACACTAAGCGGCTTTCCCTCATAGTCCGATGATTTACGGTCATCAGGTAGAAACTTGCAGGCCATATCCCTGCGATTATATGAGGTTATTTTTCGTTTTCTTGTCTCCTTCGTTATCTTACCAATCTTTTTAAAGAAGTGTCAACTAAAAATCGAATATTTATATACCCTAAAAAAATATTGTTCGTCTTTTGTTAGTTGAATGGAAAAAACAAGATTTAAATGCGAAAAATATGCCGAAGAAAGCGTTTAAACAACATCTATAAATAAAAACGGTATTCAGACAAAAAATAGCAGTTGATCATCCCGGCTGTTCTAGAGTACATAGCATTATTAGAACCCGTTTTGGGTATGAATGTGTTCAAGCCGCTATTCCTTTGCCAGCTATTTCATTTGTCTCATAAATAGTTTAAAATCTATAGCAAAAGATTATCTATTTTTCCCCTCTCTCCAATCCGTCACGAACCTATACTTGTTTTCATAGGTATATCGATAGGAAACAAACGATAATTAATATACACAAAAAAAGACTAAATCATCCAGATTTAGTCTTTTTTTGCCTAGCGACGTCCTACTCTCACAGGGGGAAACCCCCAACTACCATCGGCGCTGAAGAGCTTAACTTCCGTGTTCGGTATGGGAACGGGTGTGGCCTCTTCGCCATCATCACTAGACCTATTTA
>JBEPZN010000038.1:0-27624 GCA_041640875.1 Ectobacillus sp.
AGGTTGGTATGTCCTTTGTGTTTGGTTTAGTGAATAGCTTAGGAGAGGTTATTGGAGGTGAAAGCGATAAGAAGAAGCAAGATCATACTCTAAGTCTCCTTGAGAAAGCATTAGAACGAATGAATGGGGGAAAAAGGGTATCTGAAGCTACACTAAAGAAAGGGACGGCAACAATTCTACAGTCTCAGATACTTGTCATGAGTGAAAGTGAAAATGAGATACGGCAGAGGAATAATGTGAAGTCCTTGGCTCAAAGTTTTGATGCTGTTAGTGAGGATAATAAACTCGTTCATAAACCATACAGAGGTAACTTTGACTTCAAAGATTATATGCTTAAGGGAGCAGAGGTCAACAAGGTTGGGGATGAGGAGGCGCAGAACTTCATTGCTATTGCTGGACGTGACGTGTTAGAGAAATATAACTTCATTGAGAAAGTAGAGACTCAGGAAACGGAAGTACCTGAGGATTTACAGAAGGGTGTCATGAGGATTGGTGTCAATCGCTATAGAGGGCACGAGCAAATGGCATACTTGAGCAATGATAAAGAGTATCGCTTCCTCAATTTAGTTCTTATTGGACCGACAAGAGCAGGGAAGAGTACTTTAATAGGTAATCTAAGTTATGATGCCATTAAGAATGATGAATGTGTAGTCATTTTTGACTTCATAAAAAACTGTGAACTGAGTGACGAAGTATCCGCTTTGTTTCCTAAAGATAAGGTGCTTAACATTGAATGTGGTGACTTTAGTAAACTCCAAGGATTAGGTTACAATGAGGTAGGTCATTCTGATGATGTATTTATTCAGTACGATAACGCTAAACGGCAAACTACACAGCTTGCAACACTTCTCAATTCCATTAATGTAGAGGAGTCTAGGCTTTCCGCAAAAATGGAACGCTATCTCAACTCAGCCAGTCTAGTTGTCTTTATTTCTGGAGGTAGTATCCGTGATGTGTTCCAAGTCCTTACGGATGAAGCAACAAGAAACAAATTTATCTCTATGGTTCCTGCTTCTCAAATGGATAATCTGAACGAGTATATTATAAGTCTCAGAGAATTGGACTCATACGACAAAGAAGGTAATCTAACCGGAACTAAATCACATCATATTGTAGGTATCATTGACCGCTTGAATAAGTTAAAGGCTAATACCTACATGGAACTTATGCTAAAGAAGGATACAAACAATAATATTGACCTTGTGGAAGAGATCCAGAAGAATCAATTGATATGCTTAAAAATGCCAGAGACTATGTTCTCTACAGATGGAGAAAGAGATGTTTATACAACCTATTGGATTACTAAATTATGGCTTGCACTTCAGATTCGTGGGCAGAAGTATCCAGATAGAAAGGATCTAAAGAAGGTTAACCTAGTCATTGATGAGATTTATCAAGTCAATAATACTGAAAAATTCCTTACAGAGAAGCTATCAAGGCTTGCTAAGTTTAATCTAAAGCCAATAATAAGCTGTCACTATTTGAACCAATTGAAACATATTAGGGATGAACTAAGAAGCGCAAACTCCTCCTATATGTTAATCAGTGGGTGCGACAAGAAGAATTTCTTTGAACTGAAGGATGAGTTGCAGCCATTTGAATTGGAGGACTTACTCAACTTACCTAAGTGGCATGGTATGAACTTAATCAAGAACAGAGATGGATACGCTAGGTTTATTACAGCTTTACCTAAACCAGTAAGTGAACAATAACCACCCTATAACCGTTTTCTAGCCACTTTTACTATAACCCTACTACTTACCTTCATTCCCTCACAAAATCGCTCCAGCACGCTCAGATTTGCCCAAAACGTACAATAGAGCCTACTTTATTCGGTAGGCTCTTTGTCGTCTTCTTCAGTGACTTCATACAGTTCTAATACTTGACTTATGTCCACTTTAAGCACTTCGCATATCTTAGCTAAGTTATCAAGTGGTATTTGCGTTGCGTTCTGATTGCACATGTCCGTAATAGTTGGTCTCCTAACTTCTGTTAACCTAGAAAGTTCACGTTGCGACATATTTCGTTCTTCTAATAAAGATGCTAGTTTAATCCTTACCTTTAACAAAACATCAACCTCCTTACTGGTTAATTATATCATGACTAATGGTACGAAAAAAGTACAGAATATTATTTGACACGATAATCGTACCATAATATTATTAAGTCACAAGGAACGAAAAACGTACCACTTAGGAGGAGATACGAATGGTTACTAAGTACGAAGCCATGAGAAATTTCTTTAGTTTCAATCCTGACCACTTCCAATTCTTCAAAGAAGTCTTAGAGGACGATGCACAACAGAACGAACTTGAACCAGGAGAAGAAACATTAGCATTTATCCAAGAGGCACAACAATCCCCCGACTATCTTGAGATGTTATTACCAGAGGTCTACAGTCAATATCGCCACTATGTCAGAATGTTGGAGGCATAGATATGACCACAGAACGCAAAGTCACTCTTTTCCAACACGGTGATAGTACCTATGTCAGAGACATTCAGCAAGTCGAGAAAATGGTAACTGAAGAATCGCTAAACGAGTTGCTAAATATCCTGCTTGAGCTGGATCTATGGGCAAAAAGAAATAATGTCACTATTGTTTTTGAAGGGGATAGTAAATAATTCCCATTGGACTAGGAATAAAGTAGCATGGTATATTTTGTTAATAAAGAAAATTTATACATTAGAGGAGAGGTTTTACAATGAAAACAATTGACGCGAAGAAGATTTATGTTTGTGTTACTAAGGTACATGAGAGTGGACGCCAAATTGAATTGGTCGATGATAAGGTTACAGCAAAACAACTTGATCCAAATTTCGTGCAAGCTTCTATGTTCAACTTAAATCAATGGGCTAGAGTGGCTGAACCATTCGAGGGACTAATACATACTACAGATGGTATTGTACAGTGGCATGAGGAGTTAGACGAAGAGGGAGATATTGTTGATTGCGGATATCGGATAGTAGCATAGCCTCCAATAGTGGGGGCTTTTGTTTGTAGAAAGTGAAAAGTACCACAAATTTTAATCACTTGTGGTACTTTTTTCATGTGCCATTATTCTTCTCTTCATTTCCTCTTCAGCTGCTTCTTCTGTCATTAGAAGTTCCTTCATTACGAGATTTTTCATTTTCATATCAATCATCTTAACTTTTTGATACAATTCCTCTTCAGCTCTTTTTATCTCATCCCGTGATTTTTGTAGTTTAGAAATGCATTTCATCAGGATTGCAACTTCCTGCTCTTTAAGTACTTCGCTAATTGACTCTCCTAAGAATTGAATCATATGTTGAGGTACAAGTTCGTTATCAAAGTTAGTTTTAGTTACTTCTAATGTAGCAGTAAAATCTAGAAGGTTAAATTTTAAATTAACATTTTCAACAGGAGAAAGGTTGCTACTGCTGTCTTCAACTTGAGTAGAACCTTCATTACTTTTTATCTCAGTTAATAATTCCTCTGGATCTATTTCAAGTGCTGTCGCTAATTTTTTAATTGTTTTTGAGCTGGGATTTCTTTGTCCATTCTCAATCAATGAAATACTTGACTGAGCTATACCTGACTTTTCAGCCAGTTCAATCATAGTCAAGTCCAATTGTTCACGACGTTCTCTAATCACAGTACCTATATTACTTTTAGTCATTTAATATCACCTCTCTGTAATATTTTACTATAAAATATGCGAAATTGCAATATAAAAGTGATTATTACTCAAAAATAAATATAAAAGCAGTTTATCACATTTATATTGCAATAATTGTGATAGTGATATATTATTGAATTACAGCAGGGGACATCCCTTGCAGAAATAAAAATTAAAAATATGGAGGAACTTAAAATGCAAAAAATCGATGTAACAAAAATGAGTAAGTTTGAATTGGTGGAACTACAAAAGCAAATTGAAGAGCGTCTAGCAGATATGCCGAAAACGAAAAGAATTGACAATCCTAGATCTTGGACAAATGAAGAGCGCATCCAATTTCATGACATTGTTTGGACTTGGATTACTATTAACGACCATACCTATGATCTATATAAATTTTTAAGGGAATCTCAGGATGGTGATGATGGCGAATTGTACGCTTATCCATATGATGAGTATGTTGCAGAATTTCATAGGTTGTTCAATGAGGATTTAGACAAAGAACATATGCTTGGATGCTATGAGGATCATTACTTGCAAGAAAAAGCAGAGTACGAGGAGTACAAGAGGCAACGAGAGCTGGAGAAAGCCAAAGATTCCAAAGTTAACAATAAAACCAAAATAGAAAAGTTAAAAGAAGAGCTTGCTGGAAAGATTCCAACTTTTAAAGTAAATGCTGAAGACATAAAGTATCAACAAATGGCAAATCTCCAATCTCATATTCGAAAAGACTTTCCTGATATCAAGAAATAAATATAGATATAAATATCTATGGGGAAGCAGAGAGAACCAAAGGTGAATGTGAAGCGTGTCTTCTTGGACAAATTTAGTATTAATGATTACTTAGAGCAGCAATTACTTGTCTTATTAAGAAACAGTAGTACATATCAGAAACGACAATAATTACCATACCATATCATAACCACGGTGGGGGACCCGAATCCCCTACCTACATATATCTTTTTATGGAGGACTTACATAATGAAGCAAGATCAATTTTTTTATGCATACGATTATCATCTTTTTCGCTTCTTGAAATTTAAGGGATTTGATTATATCTCAACTGGATTAAATCCAACAACTCATAAGCAATACTGGCAATTTTGGCAAAGTGAACAGTTGAGAGCTGCCATAAGTCAATTTTTACAATTAAAGAAATCTAAAGCTGTTTAAGCTGTTATTTTTGTAATCAGAGAGGAATCCAAATGAAAAAAGCATTTGATGCGAAAGGAGATTGGGGAAAGCCCAAACCAAAACCGAAATCTAGAAGTGCAATTGACTTTGAATTAGAGAAGAAAATTATAAAAAAAATCAATGAACTGTACATAACCGAAAGAAAAAAATACTTAATTATGAAGCCGTATGGGGGTTATATATCTGTAATCTACGGCAGGGAATATGAACCTGGAAAGATAGATAAGAGAAAACTAAATGATTCAGAATTAAAAAAGCATCTTAGAGGCAAAGAGACAATAGGTGTATTTGCAGGAAGCCTCTTTAGCAAGTTCATGTGTTTTGATGCAGATGTACCAGATTTAGAAAAAGCAAAATGGGTGACGTATAAGCTTGTACATAGTTTGATAGATTTAGGGATTCCAGAAAGATACATACATATTAGTTTCTCAGGAACAAAGGGTTATCATATAGAAATTTTCTTCTCTTCAATGGTGAGTAACGATTTAATTTTAAAATTATATAAAATCGCACTAACAAAAGCAGATTTATTGGAGTTTGAGGATGGGGAAATCGAATTAAGACCTCAAGCAGGATTGGGCGTAAAGTTGCCTCTAGGGATCAATTTCAAGAATAAGGATGATAGTACTAATCGCTGCTGGTATGTGAGTTATGAAGATGGCCTAAAGCTGATTAAGAAATTTGATTATATCTTGTCTATTGAGCAGATAGATAAGCAAATTTTATTGGATGTCATTGAGAAGTATGAAGATATCATTGAGGAGCCAAAGGATAAACCTAAGCCAAAGAAGGATAAGAAGAGTAAGAAGAAAGATGAATCTTCAGCAGAAGATATAAAGGCAAGCCATAAACCTCTAGAATCATATCGACAAAATGTAGATGAGGAAGTAACTGTAGAAGCCATTGAGGAACTAATCAGAGTTGGAATACAGAAGTTAGGAACCAGACACAACATCCTAATAAAAATCGCAAAATATTTTAAATCTGTCCTCAGATATGAACCGGACGATTGTGAGAAGGCGCTGATTGAATGGATGGAATTGCAGGACAAAAGCAAATATACAACTTCTAGGGATGACTGCGTACTTGACATATCAAAAATTGTGGAATGGGTTTATGGGAAAAATATCGGGCTAACAACATCAAAACCTAGAGATTTAACAGTTACTAAGGCTGAAATGGATGCAATTATGATTCTTGAAGATAAATTAGACAAAATTATTCTTTATGCCATGCTCATACATAGTAAACGATATGCAAGGGAAAATGGAGTCTTTTATATGACGTTTGAGCAGATTGAAGAGGTTACTGGAATTAGTGATAAGGCTGTTAGGAATCATGTTAATGATTTAGAGGCACAGGGAGCTATCCAAATCGTGGCTAGAAATCAAATTATCAAGAAAAGTGATGGAGAATACAGTCATAGCAAGCCGAATGAATACAAAATTACTTTAACGATTGCTGAAATAGAAAAAGAATCTCCTGTGTTCACAATCCTTGATGGTGGCAAGGATAGCAGAGATTCTTATTTCAAAAATGTATGTATTTTTTACACTAATAAGCAATTGAAGAATATGGTCAAGGAACAACAACTAAGAGAGTTTAGGAAGTATAGGAAATCAATGTCTATGTCTGCTTGATTATTGTATTTATCTTACTGTATTTCTATCCCTATGTCTCTTATGTATCTGTATTGTGTGATGCTTAGGTAACCCAATACCAATCTGTAAATATATTAATACCTATTGTCGGTATATTTTAACCAAAAATTATCTTGTACATATTTTCTTATGAGGATTATACCACATAGCAATAAGACGTAAAACACCTAAATTAAAAAAGATAAAATAATGGAGGAGAATATATATGGCTAAAAAAGCAGGAGTATTTGCATTGATTCATAAGGATACAGGCACAGCGTTTGTTGAAGGCTCCAAGAATGTAGATAAAACGTATGGGATTATTCGGAATAAACTTAATTCTAATCTACTTTCCAAGAAGCATAAGCAACTACAACGTGATTGGAATGCTTGCGCTGGAGAGTGCTTCGAGTTTGAAATCTTAGAACGTGTGGATGAATTTGAACTACAGGAAGTTGAGGATAAATGGAAAAATCAATTTGAGGAATTGTATAATCCTATTCCTGAAGCTGAAAGCAAGCAATGGCTTCCAGAATTAGAGAATGTAGATACTAGACAACTTATTGGCGGTTATTTGTCTCAACTGGACTATGAGCTACCATATGCCAGCCAAAGGAATGAACTGGTTCAAGATATCTTTGATGATGGGATAAATGAAGCGTACATAAGTAGTGATGGCTTCAGGCAGAAGCAGATAAAACGAAAATCAGATTATCGAGCCGAGCAGCAAGCTTGGGATAATGGAATATCTATGATAGGTGATTATCTTATCAAGAAGGATGCCATCACTCATGATAAAACATTTGATCCTGATTATCCACTAATGAGTAAATACGCTGAGCAACGAAATGCAAAAAAAGAAGCAGAGTATAATGATGAAGTCCAAATGAAGACCCATAAAGAGCCTGAAACAGATGAAGTTATCCTACCAACTGATTATGATTTATATGAACCTATTGGGGAACTACATAAGAGTATTATTGCCCTTGATGAATATCTAAAGAACATCAGGCCAGAAGGGAACATGAGAAAAGAGTATTACCGATTGAAGCGAATTCGCAACAGCTTACATAGAGAGATGAAGGATGTAAAAAGGGTTCTTAGACGACCGATTTCCTTCCAGAAAATTATGCAGGGATCGACCCAATATGATTTGGACAATTTAATAGACCTGAAAAACCCTCTCCATCTTAAGTTGATGCTAGAGATGTGGTTTGAGTTATCGAGACGAGAGGAAATGAGACTAATTCTAGGTGAATTGGCTGATGTCATTAATCTTGCTAAGGAATTCAACAACATAGATGAAATTGAGAAAGAAATTATAAATGTTGTCCAGCAAAAGAAACCATTTAACAAAGATGTTAGTAAGGTGACATATCAAGTTGTGGCTGATATGGTGAATGAAAAATATAAAATAAAGAAATCAGCTCAGGACATTGGGTACATACTTAGGGAATCTAATCGTTCTATTCCGGTTAAATTGGCTGAAACATATATAGATGAGATACACTTCTACTTTGAAGAAAAAGGAAAATATTGTAAATGTTCAAGTTGTGGTGATGTAAAGTTGGAACATCACTTTGGCAATGACTCCAGGAAGAAAAACGGAAAAAAATCTATTTGTAAAAAATGTGCTAAGAAAAATAAAAAAATCCTTGCATCTTAATGAAGGAATATAATATAATAATTAATTACACTATTTTTTAACTAATTTTACTAAATTAACACTAATATGGGTAGAGGGGTTCTTAGCAGAGAATACTTCTACGATTCGAGAATTGTTTAATTGTCACAGTTTCGCTTTTTGCGAATGTTGTTGATGATTAAGTTCATATCTCTAGAGTTTATATACTTTAGATGGTAGTTCGATTATTTTTACCTCCAAAAAACACTTTAGGTCTACCAGTTGGGTAGGTCTTATTTTTTTGCTTATATTGTTATGAAATATAACGCTTTACTTTAAAGGGGGCAGGAGTGTGATGTAAATTGGCAAGATCTAAACTTAAGGCACTAAGACAAGAACGAGAATGGTCTCAAGATCAAGTGGCAAAAGCGTTAAATATCACTCAAGCTTATTTGTCGATGATTGAATCAGGGAAACGGAAACCTGGGAGACAGCTTTATAGTAAGCTTATTCAACTATTTGAGACAGACGAGATAGTTTAATAGTTTTGTCCGAATCGGCAGACCTTGTTGCTGTCGCCCAGCCTTTTCACGGACGTTAAAGATATGATAGGCTGATCGTATTTACCCAGCGATTAGGTGCGATCATAAATTAAATTTCTCTTGAGTTCATGACAGGCAGATGATTTCTCATCTGCCTTTTGTCGTGGGCGTGTGAAAGGTGATTACTTATGAAGAAAAAGAAAGATCTAAATACTATGATGAATCAATTCCTTAAGGATTCTAAAGAAAAGAATAAACAAGTTAAAAAACGTGAACGAGATAAATTAGAAAAGCAGAAATGGAGGAAGAAAAAGGATGATAGAAGAAATCAAAACTGAAACTAAGAAGCCTAGACGCAAATTGTCTTTTTCTGAAGATGAGATTCGGGAATTAATCTCCAGTATCCTCCATGATGAACTAAAGGATTTAATTTACTTTAATGTACGTGTTGCAAATGGTCAGCTTTACAATGGCTTGAGGCTTGGTGTCCATAGAGAGATGATGGACGAAATTAGAGAGATAAAGGCAAGTCAAGAATACATAGAAAAGAAATTACTGCTTCTTTTGGGGCAGAAATAGGAGGATAAAATGGAGCACTTAATTAAATTAGAGACAGAATTATTTAGAGAATGTCTTAAGCAACATTACGAAGCTTCCTTTCCTAAAGTTATTCAGGAATTAGAAACAATGACAGATGAAGAAGCTAGGCTACATATTGGCGGTTTAATTGATATTTTGGAAGAGAATATCAAGCAGATGATCTATCTTAAAGGTAAATTAAGGCATTATCAAGAAAATCGCAAAAGTGATGCTGAGATATTAAGGGCTATATATAGAAAATACATGGTGATGTAATGAGGATATTTATAATTATTCCTGCTGATTATGATACTCCAGATGATATTATGGCTGTTTTTACTGATTCAAAAGAAGTGGCATGGAACCATTACTATGAGCTTGAGGGACAATCTCCAGACTTAAGAGAGTTTGTCCAGGATAGAGGATGCAACATGTCTCTCAGTGAAAAGTTTTGGTGTGATGACAAGGGGTATATGTTCCAAGCTGCCTTGGATTTTGAATACAATGTAGTTGCTAGGATGGACATTCAAATAAAGTGTAAATTTGATGATGACAAGATAAATAAATATCTAGATGATACATACAAGCAAAATATAAGAGACTTCTTTAAGCATGATCCTGATTTGGGTGATGCTTTTTGGGCGTTCATGCGAGAAGAAACTGATGAGTTACCGGAGCACATATATAAATACGTCGCCCAATATGATGAGGATTGGCGAGAAGTACATATCAGAGAGATAGAGATACCACATGAAGTTGCTGTACAAGCAGCTTTTTTTAATTTGGGAGGATAAAAAATGAGACTAGCTACCAATTTTAACCTAGAGGGATTGAAGAAGAGTTTTGAAAGTAAATTACAACATAATGATTCAGTAGAACAAGCTATCATGTTGGCAATCGATGAGATTGGAATTGAGCTATGGGCTGTCAGAAGATATGACAGTTTAGTTGGTGAGTTGATTTTTGAAAATGTTGAAACTGGAATCAGTAAGCCAGAATGCTGCTTCGATAATACATATATTGGGGAGCTATTTCAGGAATACGTTAGAGAAGGAATTGCGGAAAAACCAAATCATGATTATATCCAATACGTTAAGCAGACAGTTAAACAACATATTATTGATAATCTGAAGCGGATTTTTAGTGAGCAAATTGGACTAGCAAAATTGAAAGTTAAGCCGTCTGGTTGGCAAAATGATAGGATTTCAAAGTACACTGTTAAATCATATGACCAATGGAAGAAATTTCTCCATAGGACAATTGATATTGCTCATGAAGAGACATGGATTGTTCGGGATGAAAATGAATTAATTCATGTTGGTAAACTCCATGAAACCTACTATGGAGCTATGAATGGGCATGATATTACGTTTGAAGCTCAGACCAGGGCGTTTAGAAGATTGGCATAGTGAGAGGGGAGATATCATGAATATTCTTGAAATGTATGCTCGTCATGGTGCTCAATTAATTGCAGATAGATATGGACTCACACTTGAAGAGGTTTGGAGTTTAGATGTAGATGATGCTACTGAGAAGGTATTACAGTTGCTGGATGAGTGGGATTCAGAATGAGATATTGTGTGCGGTGTATGGTAATCAGTGAAATGATAGATTGTCCATGTGGCGGACAGACAAAAGAGATAGAGATCAATGTAATGGATGGGGGAGAGCATGATGTTGACTGATAATCAAATTGCTCAAGCGTATAGGACAGACCTTATTAAGATGAAAGTGAATCTTGATATTACTGAGGAAACCTTAAAGCTTGTTTTGAGATTCTTTGACAATATGGAAAAGAAAGAGGAAATTGTTCAATTTTTGAGGGATCAATTGGATATAGAAGGTAACTCCCGTGATGCATCGATTTACTGGAAGTTGCTTGATAGGCTTTATTGAGGTGATGAAATGTTAAACGAGATTAAAGAGGGGCAAATTTTCTTTGATTGCCGAGTATGCAAACTGAAAATTGATTATTATGATGTGATTGATTGGGAGTGTGGACAGTGCAGGCTCTCAGATTGGGACATGAAGAAAGTTAAGTTTGTTCCAGTGAAGGGGATCTTGGGTGGAGAGATTAGCGAGGATGAATTGATTAATACTCTAAATGAATGGGACATGGAGGAAGTATGAGAGTTATATTAAGAGCAGATAACGGGAAAAGCGTAGAAATTAATTATGAGGCTCAGATAGCAAGGTCTGTAAAGAGTAGTATTTATGATTCGTTGCTGTTTAATGAGAACCCTTGTCCTGATGAAGATTTCGATGATTATTGGGATAACGTAAAAGAGATTCGGATTATCATGGAGGATATATAAAATTTTATTTTTGCTTTTCTTTTTTGGAGCTGCATAGTGCTGTGAGTTGGTGCAAGTCCGACAAGCTTCACCTATAAGTTATACATAATTTACAAAATGCAACAAGGAAAAACCTTCCTTCTGTCGAATTGGTTAGGCAAGAGGAGGTGAACTTATGTACAATTTACCTGATTTGCGTAAGATGATGCAACCTGATATTGATTTAAAGAAAATAGATTTTACAAACCCTAATTTAGCCAGTGAATTTTATAAGAGACTGGTTGAGATGATTAAAGATTTTGATGAGTCATTAGATCAAAACCAAGAAGTTGGAGTAAAATTAGCCTCTTTTGGTCAGACTGTTACTTTTCATGTAACAGATTTAGGATATTATAATCCAAGCTTAATAGTTTTTTATGGATTAATGGACAATGGTCAGAAGGTACAATTAATCCAACATGTTTCCCAAATCAGCTTCCTTTTAATTGCAGTACAAAAGCTAGACCCAGAAAAACCTAAGATAAAGATTGGATTTTTAGATGAGGAAAGTGAGTAATTGCACCTTTATGGGTGCTTTTTATTTTGGAGGAATATAGATGATTAGAGTCATAATGGATAGTGGCAGGGAATATGAGTTTGAAATGGATTTATTAGACTTTCATAAAAGAATCACCAATGATATGGGGATTGTGAGAAATGCATTCATAAAAATTACTGACGGGACAGTGATTAATCCAAATCATATAAGCTGTGTGGAAATGGCTGATCCAATGGATTTGGATTAGGTGAAGGAAAACATGTTCTCCTATCGAATGTATAAGTAGGAGGGATGTGGAATGAAATTAGATATAGGTGTTCTATCCGGTATCATATCGGTAATTGTATCAATACTTACATTTGTATTTTTACATTTTGTGATTGAACCAATAAAGCAAAAAAAGCAATTCAAAGAAGACCAATTGAAAAATCTTTATGCTCCATTGTACAGTATGATAATGACTATGAGTAAATTAGGTAGTGAATACCGACGTGACCACATAATTCATATGTATATGGAAGGCGATGTAATGTTAAATAAAAAGCATAGAGATGAATTGATATTAGCCAATATGGGATATGCATCAAGAGAGTTTATTGATATTTGGACGAGTTATTGCAAAGTCTTAGGGGAAGAAAAAATACCAATTCTCCATGAATTCTCTAAACTGGTTATTAAAGAATATAATCAGCTTAGAAAGGATCTTGGCTATCCCTTTGATGATGAGGAATTAGAAACTGGTGTACCTACTCATTATAAGCATTTAAGGACGTATATAAAAGAAGGTTATTAAGGATTAATGAATCATCTACAATGCGCAAGTAGGTGATTTTTTTGTTTAGTTATTTGTACGAATGTATAAGAAAATATGTAAAAATTATGTAAGATAGTTAGGTGGTGAAAATGATGGAATTGTTACCTCAAAATAAACAAGTTGCTGCTCAGTTAATAGCTAGTGGAGCCTTGGAAAAACAGGAGATAGCAAAGATTGTAGGAGTGAGTAGGCAGACACTATGGGAGTGGGAGAAAAACGAATTGTTTAAGGGTGAGATTGACCGCCTCAAACGTGAGATTCAGGTCTTTGGACAAGACATGATTCATGGTAAATTAGCCGAAGCTGTTAAACGATATTGGGAACTAATTGAAACCACAAACAATGACCGTGTTAAGGCTGAGGGATACCAGTATTTTATTAACCGGAATCTTGGAAAACCTACATCTAAACTTGATATTGAAGCTGGAATGAAGGAATCCAAGGTTGATGAAGATGTGCTTGAATCTGAGTTTGAAGAGTGGGAGTCAGGGGAAGAGGAATAGATTTTATACAGGATTTTATTCATGTTTTGGTGGGAAGAGAATGGTGTCTTAGGATTCAAAACCCTTGATATGACTGCATCCTTTTATAAGCTAAAGCACCAATTGAAATCGCTGTATAAAACAATGCATACTGATTTGAATGCGAGTTATTAAAGAATGCAATGGTATCAACAAACTCTTTGATACACTTGAAATAAATAGGGTTACAAAATAGAGATTTGATAACCCTATATTCAATCAGTATGCATATCGTGTATATTCTATTGGTTAAATCCATCATATAACATTTATGCTGAATATGGAATAACCACCCCACCTTCTAAATCAGATAAGTGGATTAGGGGGCAGGGAAGCATCACAATTTTTTATAATATTTTTCTAGTTCTGGAGGTTATCACATGTGAATGAACTTTGGCGTATCAATTCCGATTACCTAGCAGCCTATACCGAAGATCCTCATATCATGCGCAAGCTAAAACGTAGCTATCCATTCCCCATCATGGCAGAGTATGAATCCAATGGTTTTATCTACGCTAGGCAATATCTAATCCCCAATCATAAGAAGCGTACTATGAGGAAAATGTTAGGTGTCGATGTATCCGATTAGAGTGTTATATATGCACTATATACACTAAAATTGATTACCCCTTATAATCACACTCAGCCCTAATTTAAACGTCTAGAAAACGCTAAAAATGCCATTTAGGGTGTCATATATGTATCAAAATCTCATCTATAGTATTTCTAATCCGTCACATAGGAGGTGACCAACCATTGCAGCAGATATCATAAACACAGCCGAAAATAGAAAACTCCTCTTCCAATATCTCTCCAAGTTTTATGGATCAGAGAAAGCCAAGTCCCTCATACTCAAGCACAAGGATAATCTATTTGGTGCTCATGGATTAGCGTATTCCCTCGGTAAACGTAGTATATCTTTCTTCTGTCTCTTTTGGCTTCAAGATACGTTTGTTCCCAAACCAACTAATCAAGCGAGAGAACTTTCCCCTACTCATTATGAGGTGTGGGATTTGCTAGAGGATTGTCTGATTCAAGATCAATTTGATAAACTGGTTCTTTGTCTACCAAGAGGGTTCGCCAAGTCTACTATTGTTACCTTTGCGACAGTACTCCATCAAGCTTGCTATGGTACTCCTATAGGATTTTATCAGATGGTTATGGGGAAGACAGAAGCCGATGCACAAACCTTTATCTTTGATGTGAGAAAGCAGCTTGAAGAGAACCCTTATATCAAGCATACCTTTGGAGATTTAATTGATAGCAGAAGATTCACGGTCAATAAAAATGAACTTCATTTAACCAACAATTGTAAAATACATGCGGTGTCGTCAACCTCATCTGTCAGAGGGAAGAAGCATCTTGGAAAGAGAATATCTGCCTTTTACCTTGATGATATTCAAGGGTTGGATGATGTCATAACCGAACAGGCCAAGCAAAAGAAGATGGAAACTTTTCAAAAGGATATTCTCTATGCTGGTGATGAAGCAGTTTTACGTAATGGGAAGAAGATTAAATCTGGATCCAAGTTCTTGATATGCGGTACAATTTTGGCTCCCAATTGCTTCGTATCTAAACTCATCAAAGATAAGACGTATAAAAGTATTGTGAAACGTGCTGTTCTAGTGGATGATATTGATGCATTGTTTTCTAATGAACATTGGACACGTTTCAGAGACTTATTCTACGATAGTAAAAATCAATATGCTGAAATCGAGGCTAAAAATTATTATTATGATCATGAAGATGAGATGAAATTTCCTGTTCTATGGGAAGAAAAATGGCATCCTATTGAAATAGCTCTAAAGTATTTCAGTGATCCTATTGGATTCAAGCAAGAGATGATGAATTCCAGTGAAATCTTATCCGGTGGCAAGTGCTTCTTTAATATCAAAACCATGTCACCTGCTGAGATGGAGGAAACAGAATTCACTCGTACCATGATGACAATTGACTGTGCCGTAGAAACAGGGGTAAGAAACGATTTTACCTCTATTTGTGTTGGCTCAAAAGGGATTAATGGTCATCGATACATAAGAAAAGGGTTATTGATGAAGGTGGATTTTGATACCTACATTGATAAGGTCATGGAATTGCTCCATCGATATGATGATATTACCCATATCTACATCGAGAAGAACACTTATCAAGGTGTGGATGCTAAAGAAATCAGGAAAAGGATTGAAGATGATCCAGACTTGAAGCGAAGAAACATTGTCATTATCAATGAGCGACAACACAGAAATAAGGATAATAAAATCAGAGTGATAGCTGGAAAGGTCAATAATGGTTTCATCATATTTAACCAAGAAGATGAGCAATTTTACAATCAAATCCTTCAGTATCAGGGTTCAAATATTGGTCATGATGATGCAGCCGATTGTCTTAGTGAATTGGATATGAGGATAGATGATCTAAACATAGTCCAATCCATCAAATTTTTTGACCGTTCGTTATTGTTTTAGAAAGTAGGTGAACCAATGGAAACATATATAAAATATCAACAATTGATTGAGCAATGCCTCAAAGAATTGCGTAAAAATCAAGCAGCTTATAAGAAATATGACAACTATTATAGGGGTCAACATGATATTCTTTACAACTATGCCATGAATGAAAGTAGATCAAATCAAAAGGTTGTCGTGAATTTCTTCAAGAAGTTCATTACTGATGAAATTGCATATGCATTGGGAAATCCAATCAATTATATCTCCACTAAAGGGGATTTAGAATTATTGGAACTAATTGACCTCAACTTTTCTCATTGGTCTAAGGTGCATGACCAGCAATTGCTCAAAACAGCTAATATCTTTGGTGAGTCCTATGAAGTTCAGTACACTACCCAGGCAAATGAATTCAAGGCAACAGTATTGAATCCCCTCAATTGCTTTGTCCTAGAGTCCGGTAATGTTGAAAAAGATGTCAAAATGGCACTCCATATATTCAAAGAGAATCGATTTAGCGACAAGGAAAAATTGGATGTCTATGTAGAAAACAAGATTCTCCATTTGGAATTAGGTGACCAAGACAAAACTACTTTCCTCAGTGAAACCACTCACATTTTCCCTTCTCCTCCTGTTGTGGTATGTCCTGCCAATAGTGAAAGAAGGAGCATGTTGGATGATATTAAGAGTGAAAATGATGCTTATAACTCAGTTTTAAGTGATCTTGTAAATGAATGCAGTGATTTTAGACAAGCGTTTTTAAAGGTTACTGGAGCCACTTTAGATGAGGAAGAAGCCAAGAAGATGAAAGCAATGGGGATTATCCAAGTTCCTGCTAATGCTGATATTGATTTCTTGATTAAGTCAATCAACGATACCTTTATTCAAAATTTGCTTCAGAACTTAGAGGAGAAAACATTTAAGCTTGCCTCTCATATTGACACTAATGAAAAATTGCAATCCAATCTATCCGGTACTGCTCTCAGATCCAGAATGATTGCATTGGAAAATAAATGTGTAATGATGCAATCCATGTTGGAAATGGCGATTAAGAAGCGATTAAAGAATTTCTTGCACTTCATCAAGATTAAAGATGGAAAGGAATATGATTATCGCACAATCAAACTTCGACTAACGATGAATATTCCTGCTGATTTAGTGGTTTTAGCTGATACAATTTCCAAGCTTAGAGATACAGTAAGCCAAGAAACTCTTCTTAGTTTGTTGCCGTTTATTGAATCACCTGCTGTCGAGCTGGAGAAATTCCGCAAAGAGCAGGAAGAGGGAAGGATTTCTCTTGATGACATAGAGGATGATGAAGATGAGCCTAGATAAAGAAATCCAATCCATTCGCTCTCTAATGGAGAAGAAAGCAGATAAGGACATGAAGCCGATTCTACAGGGCTATAAACGTTCCCTTGACCGTGTTCGTGCTGAAATTGCTCAAATCTATGTTCAACACGCTACTTCTGATGGTACTTTGCAAATTAGCAAGAGGCAAAGATACACGGTACTGAAGGAATTAGAGAAGCAATTGTTAGCCCAGGCCAGAGAATTAGGTCATATTGATGTGGGGCATACGACAAAGATTCTATCAGATGTATATGAAGAGAGCTTTTATAGGACTGCTTACACTTTGGATAAAGGGTTAAAGTCAGAAGTTAATTTTGCCATTCTCAAAAAGGAATTTGTGGAAGCTGCCGTGAATGCAGAGTTTAAAGGAGAGCGTTTTAGTTCTCGCATCTGGGCATCTAAGGAAAATATGGTCAACTCGTTAAGGAACAAAGTAGAGAGGGCTATGATAGACGGTACAGATGTGAGAAAACTTAGTAAGGAAATTCAAACAACTTTTGAAACTTCAGCCTTTAATTCTAAGCGCTTAATTTTTACAGAGGTGGCGAGAGTTACATCTGAAGCCCAAAAAAAGTCATATGAGGAATCTGGATTAGTCCAAAAACTTCTATGGGATTCTACCCTAGATGAACGTACTTCTGAGATATGCGAGGAGAGACATGGACAACTCTATGATATTGATGATGCTCCAGAGTTGCCCGCCCACCCATTTTGCAGGTCGTGTTTGATTCCTGTAGTGGAAGGATGGCAACCAACAGCTAGAGATAACTACAATGCATGGAAAGAATCTAAAGGTATTGATGATTAAGGCGGTCTTAAAGGCGGTCTTTTTTATATTTTATAAAATTTATTTGCACTCTTAGGGCTGCTAAGTGTTAAGAGGGCATAAGGAGGCTATTTTATATGGAATTAGAACAAGTGAAACAATTTTTTGAAAGCAATAAGGACAATGACGATGTAAAAGGATACCTTCAAGGGTTAAGTACACCAACACTTGATGGGATTCAAAAGTTTGTATCTGACAATCAGGATGCTAAAAAATGGTTTGATTCAGAGAAGGATAAGCATTTTGACAAGGGTTTAAAAACGTGGCTTGAGAAGACATATCCTACAAAACTTCAAGAGGAGTTGGATAAGGAAATCAAGAAACGGTATCCCGAAAAGGATGCTAAAGACCTGGAACTAGATAAAATCAAAGCTGAATTAGCTAAGATACAAGCTGAAAAAGTTAAAGAGACATTAACTAATAAAGCTATCAAGGTAGCTAATGAAAAGAAGCTTCCATTAGATTTGGTGGATTTCTTTATCTCTGAGGATGAGGAAAAAACAACAGCCAACTTAGCTAAACTTGAAGAGGTGTTTAATAAACATGCTCAGAGTTTAGTGGAAGAACGTCTTAAGGGAAGTGGTTATACACCTCCAGCAAATTTAGATGGTAAAACTTTAACTTTAGATATGATCAAAGGCATGTCTGAAGCTGATATTCAAAAGAATTGGGAAGCTGTTCAACAGGTATTAAAACGAGGAAAGTAATTATTGAATCTGCTAAGAGGCAGATTTTTTTATTTTAAATTTAAAAATTAAAAGGAGTGTTTTTATTTATGTCTATTCAAAATTTTATCCCTACAGTGTGGTCTGCAAAATTAAATGAGGCTCTTAAGAAATCCCTAGTTTACGGGAATGTTGTTAACGGTGATTATCAAGGTGACGTTAAATTTGGTAACACAGTTAAAATCAATACTGTGGGCGCTATCACTATTGGTGATTATGATAAAGCTACTGGAACTGGTGATCCTGAGGAAGTAAATTCTACTCAAACTACACTTTTGATTGACCAGCAGAAATATTTTAACTTTAAAGTTGAAGATATCGATGCTGCCCAGGCCAATGTAAATTTAATGGCAGGTGCCATGAGTGAAGCTGCATACGGTTTAGCCGATGTAATGGATCAGTATATCGCAAGTTTATATACTGCTGTAGCTAATGGAAACACCATTGGTTCTGATGCTAGTCCAATTGTACCAACTAAAGCCAACGCCTATGATCATTTAGTTGATTTGGGAGTGCTTCTTTCTGAGAAGAATGTTCCTAAAGCTGGACGCTTTGTTGTAGTGCCTGAATTCTTCTACGGATTGCTACAAAAGGATGATCGTTTTACTAAGAATCCTGAAGTATTGGCAACAGGATACATTGGAGATGTAAATGGAATGAGCGTTTACACTTCGAACAATGTTCCAAACACTTCTACTACAAAGTATAAGATTATGGCTGGACATCGTTCTGCTATTACCTTTGCTCAACAAATTGATTCTATTGAAGCATACAGACCGGAAAAAAGCTTTAGCGATGCAATGAAGGGGCTTCAAGTATATGGTGCAAAGGTCATCAAACCTACTGCCATTGCGGTTATGACTGTAAATAAGGCATAGAATTAGGGGGCTTCCCCTTTTTCTTTGTCTTTATAGGGTGGTGATGTAATGTACGGAAATATTGTGTCATCTAATGGTGAAATAGTAATGGATGATTCAACTTTGGAAAAAGAAATCCATCTTGAGTATCCAGTGAGCTATTTTTCCATAACTGCTCATTTTCCACTTATGCTCTATGTAAATGATGATCCTGATGGCATCTTTATTCCTCTCCCATATTGTCAGCCATTTGTAATAGACAAGATTCCTATATGGAAATTCAAAGTGACTAAATATGGACTTGAGGATAGAGAACAGAGTTTCAGTTATTACGGAATGTATTAATTAAGGTGGTGATTGTATGTGGTTTCTAAATAAAAAGACTGGTCTTGAGTGGCTAGTAGAAGATAAAGAGCTACAGAAACGATTAGAAAATGATAATGATTATGAGGTTGTAACCAAAGAAGAACAACCAAAGAAGAAAGCCACTCCTCCAAAGAAGGAGGAATAGACATGCTAGAGGAAATACCACTAATAGAGAAATTAAAAATCTATCTTGGCATATCCAATTTCATGCAGGATGAACTACTCGAACTTCTCCTATCTATGGCTCAAGACGATATCAAAGGATATTGCCTCTTGGATACCTTTCCTAAATCACTTGAAAATGCTGCAATTAAATTGGCTGCCTACTACTATAAGAAACGTCCCATTGATGGCTATTCCTCACAGTCTCAGGGTTCACGTTCTGCCTCTGCTATGAATGAAATCCCTATCGAAATTCAAAACATGATAGCTCCATATCGCAAGATTAGGATTAGAGGTTAATCATGTTTTATGATAAGCCGATTGAAATTCTCGGTAAAACAGAGGGATATCTTGATGATGCAGGGATTTGGCATCCAGGACAAGAGGAAGGAATTAAGAAACGGTTAATGGTTGATGTACAGCCATATAGTAAAGAACTTGCCTATCGTGATTATGGGTTTACTGAAGAGGTTACATATCGTATCTTCTCTGATGTTGATAATTTAATCCAGGTAGGGACCAAAATCAGCTATAGAGGCAAGCGATTCATCATTAACAAAGTCATAGATTGGGATGACCATTTAGAGTGGATGGTGAAAGACAATGTCTAGTCCATTTCAAAAGGCAATTGATGATGTTAAGGCGAGAAGGGAAAGAGCCGTCAAGGAAGCTCTGCTTATGGTAGAGGCTGATGCAAAGTTATTGGCTCCAGTTCAGACAGGAACGCTCAAAAGGTCGATAACTCATGAGGTTAAGTCAGATGACAGCCAGACAATGGGTTCAGTTGGATCTAATGTAGAATATGCTTATTGGGCGGATAGGAATCAACCTTACCTCTCTGCTGCTGTCGATATGAATCAGGAGAACATTAAACGAAAAATGGAAGAGGTGTTGAAACCATGATGACACTCATTAGGCAACACTTACTTTCTGATGCTCAATTAATGGTTCTCTTGGATAACAAGCCAGCTATCTATCAGGTGGAGAAGCCAAAGGATATTGTTAATGATACTTACATTGTCTTCCTCAACAAACCTCTATCCGGTGGTTATATTAGGGATTGGCAGATTGAGTTTAGAGTGATTAGTAAGGATTTATCCAAGCTTACAGCCATTCAAAGTAGATTGATTCATCTATTGGATAATCCAAGAGAGTACAATCACTTAAAAAATAATGAAGTAGGGATTCGCAAAATTAAGCTTCTCAATGGAGGAGGCACTTTAAGGAATCCAAGCACGAATAACTTCGAGTTAATCGTGTTTTTTTTATGCACAATTTAATTAAATTTAAAGGAGTTGTTTTTATATGGCACAACATTATCAAACTTCAGAACCAATTATTGTAGGATCAGGGGAGTTGTTTGTCGCTAAATTCGATGAAATCAGTAATCCTGCAAATCTTACTACAACAGATGAGGCTAAATTAGTGAATATCGGTGCAATTGAAGCTGATGCTCAAATCGTTATTGCAAAGGATAGATTTGATGTAAGATCAGCTAATAGAAAACTGCTTAAAGTGTTGTCTGCTGATACTAATGTTACTTTTAGCTGTGGAATCATGACATGGGTATTAGATAACTTATCTAAATTCCTACTTAATTCTTCTTTCACAGAAGATGCAACGACAGGTGAAAAGAAATCAGTAATTGGTATTGATGATACTATGCCTGAAGTTTACTTACGATTTGTTCACAAAAAATTGGACGGTGGAGAATTGGTTGTAAATATTTATAAAGCTGTTTTCAGTGGTGATTTATCCGTTACATTTGCAGAGCGTAATGCAACAACCACTAACTATGAGTTTAGAGCGCTTGCTTTTGGTGATAGCTACATGGAGATTTTGGAAACATTCCCTGAGTAATATTCAATTGAGGGTGGCATAGTCTACCCTCTTATTTAATTTATTTTAATTCGAAAATAATGGAGGTTTATTATATATGAGTAAAATTATTGATTTGGGGCTATTTGTAAAAGAACCATTAGTATTCAAAGGGTTAGATGGAACGGAATATAGCATTCCAGGACAAGTAAGTACAAAATTCGTACTTAAGTTTTCCCACTTTGAGCAGGAAGCAAAGAAAATTGCTACTCCAGAGGATGGTATTAAGAAGATGCAGGAAATGGTGGCAGATATTCTGAGCTTGGATACATCAAAGAAAGTCACTGTGAAATACGTTCAAGATAAATTTGATGATATCCGTATGCTTCAAGCGATTATTAGAGAGTTTGGGAATCACTTGAGGAAGATTGCTTCAGACCCAAACTAGTATTCCCCCAAATTGCTGGTTCTTCCAGTGATTATGGGGAACAGGGTGAATCACAAATTGAGTTCATGTCTCTAATTACGATTGTGATGGATTATGGGAAGATGGGTTATCTGGATGTGATGGAATTGCCCTATGAAATATTTCTAGCTTTGTTAAGGCAAGCATATATCAAACAACTAAGACAATCACCTGAAGGGCAAGCGCAATTAGAGCAAGCACAAGTGAAACCAAAAGGAAGAACACAGCCAGATTTTTCCAAAATCAGGGGCATGGACGGTTATCAAAAACAAATCATTTAGGGGTGGGAGATAAATCATCGTATTTATCTTCTACCCCATTTTTTTTGTATCTATAGAAAGGAGTGGGAAGATGTCGGTAATTGATTTAGCAACGTACAGTTATAACTTAGTTATAGATGACAAAGGATTTACCCAAGGCATGGGTAATGCCGAGAAACAAGCTGATAATTTCAAATCGAAAATGAGTAATATGGGGGATTACCTCAAAACTGGATTTGTAGCAGGAGTGGCAGGGGTAGGTGCTGCTATAGGCGCTACTATTGTTACAGGGGTTAAAGCTACAGCAGAACTAGATCAACTCATGAGTCAGCTTAAAAGTTCTACAGGTGCAACAACAGAAGAAACAGAGAAGCTTAAAAAGTTAAATCAAGAGCTTTTTAAAGTAAATACCGATTCATATGAAGACCTCATGAAAACATCAGAAGCTATGATGAAAACAATGAAAATGTCTGTAGATCAAATAGAGGAATACCAACAAGGGTATATGGATTTTGCGAAAACTACAGGACAGGCTAACGATTCAGTCATAAATAGCATTGCTGGTATAGGAAAGGCATGGGGATTAACGGCTGAAGAAAATGCTGCCTCCCTAGACATGCTGAAATTATCCAATGAGAAATTTGGTACAGATATTGTTGCCATTCAAAATGCATTACAGGATGTTGCTCCAGCCGCAAAAACATTATCTATGTCATTTGAGGAAGCAAATGGTTATTTAAACTTATTTACTGATGCTGGATTAGATGCTGGGCAAGCTACTGTTGCTTTCCAAGCTGCCGCCAAAAAAGTGAAATCACCTGAAGAATTTAAAAAAATGTTAGAGGACATCCAAAACATTAAAGATCCTACTGAAAGAACAGCGAAAAGTATTGAAGTTTTTGGTGCGAAAGCTGGAGTAGCGATGGCTAATGCACTTGATGGTTCAAGAAGTTTAGATGATTTCCTTATTACAATGGAAGAGGCTGAAGGTACAGTTGCTAATGCGAGCGCTGCTTTTGATAGTAATTTTAATGTTCAACTAGAGTTAACAAAGAAATTATTTAGTGGACTAGTACAAGAATTGGGCGAGAAGTTCATGCCAGCAATTACTGAAGCCCTAACTTGGGTGACTAATAATGTACCTATAGTAGTCGATACGATTGAACAAGCTATCGATATCATCGGAAAAGTCATGTCTCCAGTAATTAAAATCATCAAGGATCTTACGTCTAATTTTTCCCTCATGGGTGACTCCTCGAATGAGAATTTTACCTCTATTAAAGAAACCATTACCTCTGTTATTGCGAATGTCCAAGATATTCTTCAAAAATTTACTGAAGTAGCTTTGATTCTATGGGATGCTTGGGGAGATAAACTGGTTTCAATTTTTGAGATTTTATGGAATACGGTCACCACTGTATTAAAGAATGTAACAGGAATCCTTTCCGGTCTCCTTGATACTCTGATTGGGCTTCTTACAGGTGATTGGCAAAAAATGGGGGATGGACTAAAGAAAATTTGGTCTAATCTTTGGGAAGGGATAGGTGCAATCCTTTCCGGTGCATGGAATATTCTAAGCATTTACTTTAGTGCATTAAAGGAAAAAATCTCCTCTTGGTTCACTGGATTAGTCGATTCAGCCAAGCAATGGGGTAAGGATATTATTCAGGGCTTAGTGGACGGAATAAGTGGTATGTTTAATTCCGTGAAAGAAAGTGTAGGGAAAATTGCTTCAGGTATCAAGGATACGATTACAAGCTTCTTCCAGATTCGTTCTCCTTCCAGGGTGACAAGAGAGCAAGGTAAAAACATAGCTGAAGGTTGGGCTATTGGATTAGAGGAAGGTAGCAAGTCCATTGAAGATGCCATGAAGAGTATTACTGATATTCTCTCTGAGCAAAAAGAAACTCATCTAGACTATTTACATAGAGGACATGAGCAAAGAGTCAAGCAATTAGAGCAAAGTTTGAAATCTGTTGAGGAATCCTATGATAGACAAATCCAGCAACAACAAGAGAAGCTTAAAATGTTGGATCAGCAATATCAGAAGGAAGACAGAATTAAACGTTTATTGGATATTGATACAGAGATTGAATCTGTTAAAGCAGATAAACGTTTTGAATTTATCGATGAACATGGAAACAAGATCATTACATATAATCGTGCTAAGGTTGCTGAACTGGAGAAGCAAAGAGATGAATTGAAATCTCAATTCGAGAGGGAAGACATAAAACAAGCTATCAGTAATGAAGTTGATCGTTTGCAGAAAGCCAAGGATGAGAAAGTTCAAATCCTTAGAGCTGAATTGGATGCAGTCAAAGAGAAAAATAAGCAGGAAATTGAAGAGGCTAAAAAGAGATGGGATGGACTCATTAAAGCTGCTCAGGATGGAACTTTAACACATGATGAACTTATGAATGGTTGGTATGCTTCAGCAACAAATGACTTAAAAGGTTATGTTGATGGTGTTGAAGCTCAAATGGCCAGACTTCGCCAAATATATGCTAATATGCCTTCTCCTTCTTCCGGTGGTGGAGGTTCATCCTCTAGTAGCTCATCCGGTGGAGCTGGTACCTATATTGAGCGTACAAGCGGAGGAGGAGTCATTACTTATTCACCTAATGGAAATGTGAGTTATGACTTTAGAGATTCAACCTATCATGATGGTGGGTTAGTTGGAGGTGGGGATAATCCTTCTTGGCTTAGATCCATGTTTAATCTTAAACCGGATGAATTATTGGCTAAATTGCAGATAGGGGAAGCGGTTTTGAGTAGAGCAACAGTAGACAAACTCTATCAATTGAGTAATCAACTTAATTCTGGTTTTAGTGCTGGTACTAAACAACAACCTCAACCACAAGCAATGAAACAAGGGGATACTGTTTACCACTTCCACAATTTATCGGTTCAAGCGAATGATGGGGAGCAATTCTTCAGAAGCTTGCAACAGACTTTAAATAGCTACAAGCGTGCAACTAGAGCATAAGTATATAGGGCATATCATTTTGGCTTAGTGCTGAGTGATATGCCCTTATTTGTTTATTTATAGAAAATTATTACAAATATAAACACATATTTCCAATTTAGTAGTATAATTGTCCTATCAAATTATGAGGAGGGAAATAATGACTAGGATTTGGAAAGTTGTGCTTATGGTAATTTTACTTACATCTTTGATTATGCCAATACATAGTTTTGCTGAAGAGCCAATTAAAGTTTTTATTAATGGAGAAAAAATAAATTTTAAAAGTGAACCGATTATTGAAAATGGAGCAACTTACGTTCAGTTTAGACCTGTTTTAGAAAAGTTAGGGTTCTCAGTTAATTGGGATAACAGTTCTAAAACTATTACTGCAAGTAAACCAGGGTTTCTTGCAACATTTCAAATTAATTCAGATACTGCAATTATTAATGGACAAGTAAAGGAATTGTTAAGAAAACCCAAAGTGATTAATGGAAACACGTTGGTTTGGATACGTTCATTGGCAATGTTAAGTAATAGTAATGTAACTTGGGATGAGCGGTTAAGAACAATTACAGTTGATCAGCCCCAGAATCAAAATAATACTCCTCCAGTCTCCGAATTCACCTACGATAACGGCATGAAATATAAAGGGCAAATAATGAATGGTGTTCCACATGGGGAGGGTGAAATTAGAAATATAAATGGAAAATTATTTTATCAAGGTGAATTTAAGAATGGGGTTCCTGAGGGACAAGGTAAGATGTTTGATGAGAATGAAAAACTTGCTTATGAAGGACAAATATACAATAGAATACCTAATGGTTATGGAAAAGGATATGATGAAAAAGGAAAAGTCTGGTATGAAGGTCAATGGAAAGATGGTAATCCTGTTGACTTAGCTAATTTTATAGCGAAGAATTCTAAACCCAGTACTGATAAAATAAATATTGATCAAATTAATACTATTTCCGATTTAAAGAGATATTTAGAACAAAATTACTCTGAACTAGATACTTCGATAGGAAAGACAAAATTCAAGTTTACATTCTCTGAAAATACAAGCACATTATTTCCTTGGGATTATTGGGTTCATGTGGAATTTAATCTTGGATTTTTTACTGATTTAAGCTATTCAAATAAACTTTCTGATAGCGAAAGAGAAACAGTTAAAAGAGAACTTAGGGATCATCAAGAGGAGATTGCAAAGGTAATAATACAAGCTATGCCAGATAAAAAGTTTTATGGTGGATACTATTATTCTTGGTATAGATATCCCAACTTGAAGGTTGATTTAATAACAAGAAAATATTATAGTTGGACAAATTATGATGAACCTGATCTTTTTGAAAGAGATGCTTATAAAGTTACTAAGCCTTCAGGCTTTAGATGGTACAGTGATTTAGATGATAATCTGTAGTGATTAATTTTACCTACTTATAGGGACGTCAGTTTAATACGGCTGATGTTCCTTTTTTATTTAGACCTGCTCAAATGAGTGGGTCTTTTTTTTGTTTGAACATAATTACATATCTTTGCCAATGTGTTATAATTCTATATAACACATTACCAAGGACGTGTTTTAATGGAAAAGATTCCTGTAGTTGCCTATTGTCGCGTTTCGACTGATTCTAAAGACCAGGAGAACAGCTTTGAAAACCAACGGTCATATTTTGAAAATGAAGCATCTAAAATTGAACAATATAATTTAGTCAAGATATATGCAGACAAGGGGTTAAGCGCGACTTCATTTAATAAACGAAAAGAATTTTTAGAAATGATTTATGATGCTGGAGTAGATTATGAGATTAAAAATGGGAATGTAGATTTCAACTACAGTAGGACTAGAGAACCAAAGTTCAAGAGGATTTTGGTAACTAACTTGTCTAGATTTTCAAGGGATATCTATGTTGTCAAATGCGTTAGGGAATTAAAAAGAAAAGGTGTATACATAGATTTCTTAAGTGAAGGTAAAACAACAGAGAATGATAAGGATGAC
>JBEPZN010000039.1:0-25358 GCA_041640875.1 Ectobacillus sp.
CCACGTGTTACTCACCCGTCCGCCGCTAGGTTCCGAAGAACCTCGCTCGACTTGCATGTATTAGGCACGCCGCCAGCGTTCATCCTGAGCCAGGATCAAACTCTCCATAAAAGTGTTTGTCTAGCTTCTTAAATAAAACATTGACGTTTTGTGTTTTGTTCAGTTTTCAAAGAACTATGTTATCGCCTATCAAAGCGACTTTTTTTTATGTTAACATCTCTTACTTCCAATGTCAACACCCTTTTTCAAAAGCTTCTTTATCAGAAGCAACATCACCTATAATACACCTACATGGAGTATTCGTCAATATCTTTTCCGAAAAAATCATAATAAAAATCTCTTATAGGATTTTTATACTTTAGCTAATATATCCGTTTACTATTCAAAGAAATACCTTACCAGGAACAGCTGTGCTTTTGGTTCGTAGATAATTCACCTCTAAAAACCCCTACTGCATCAAATGTATTTCTGCCGGGAAATTTATGCTTTCCCAAGGTGCAAAAAGCCCTCTTTATGAGGGCTGCAAGCAGGATAAATCATAAAAACAAGACCTCTTATAAAAGACGCTTCTATACAAGCTGACTATTAATTTGATAGGATCGACAGCATCCGTTCTCCACTTTTCATACCCGCACTGCATAACGGACACTTCGGGTGATCCTGTAAAGAAAAATCCTTTCTCATCCAGCCACGGCAATTCTCCGATTCACATTCCCATACAGCAGCCTTCACCTGTTCTGCTTCTTGTTGCATCGCTTGCTTTTTTCTGCTCCAGTACATACCTAACTCCTCCTTCGATTCGATATAAAATCGTTCCGTACAACCTTCCATCGCACCGGCGGAAAGAAAAAAAGGTTGCTAACTCTATTGTTAACAACCTTCCCGTTTGTCAATTACAGTTTTACAACGTTTACTGCTTGTGGTCCACGGTTACCTTGCTCGATTTCAAAGCTTACTTCTTGACCTTCATCAAGAGTTTTGAAACCTTCGCCTTGGATAGCAGAGAAATGTACGAATACATCGTTTCCACCTGGTACTTCGATAAATCCGAAACCTTTTTCACCATTAAACCATTTTACTTTACCAGTTGCTTTCATATTAAAATTCCTCCTTAAGAAATAAATGTAGTAATATGCTGTTCTTATTTTCCCGTTACAAGAAATAAAAAATTCACACATTATCAAGTATCATAGGTAACTCATATCATCCTTTGATGCTTGATAATATGTGAATTTGTTTAACGCATATTCTTCTTAATACGATTATACCTCTTTTTTTATATGTTTGCAATGCCAGCAAAGAAAAAAGAAAACTGGCATTATTGGGAGTACCTGCTATATAAAAAGCCCGAACAATGTCTGCACACACTGTTCGGGCTTCAATCGCCATTATAAAGGTCTTGTCAGTAAGAAGAATATCCTGAAGCAACGTCTGCACACACTGCTCCAGAATCCCGTATTGATTTTTCAATCAATACCATAGTAAAACAACCGCTACAGCATCTGCACATGCTGTTTCGCAAGAAAATTACTTAGATTATTTCTTTAAGTTGTAGAAAGATTTCGCGCCATCATATACAGCCAATGCGCCAAGCTCGTCTTCGATGCGAAGCAATTGGTTGTATTTTGCGATGCGGTCTGTACGGCTTAAAGAACCAGTTTTGATTTGACCTGCATTTGTTGCTACTGCGATATCAGCAATTGTTGCATCTTCTGTTTCACCAGAACGGTGAGATACAACAGCAGTGTAGCCTGCACGTTTCGCCATTTCGATCGCTTCAAATGTTTCAGTTAAAGTACCGATTTGGTTTACTTTGATTAGGATTGAGTTGCCTACGCCTTTTTCAATACCTTCAGAAAGCTTCTCAGTGTTTGTAACGAATAAATCGTCACCTACTAATTGAACGCGGCCGCCAAGGCGCTCTGTTAATAATTTATGACCTTCCCAGTCATTTTCGTCAAGACCGTCTTCAATAGAAACGATTGGGAACTCATTTACTAATTGCTCATAGAAATCAACCATTTCAGCAGAGCTTAAGCCAGTACGGCCTTCGCCAGCAAGGTCATATTTACGTGTTTCTTTGTTAAAGAATTCAGAAGATGCAACGTCCATTCCAAGAAGAACGTCTTTTCCTGGCTCATAGCCAGCTTTTTTGATTGCTTCCATGATAACTTCTAATGCTTCACGGTTAGAACCAAGGTTTGGAGCAAAGCCGCCTTCGTCACCAACAGCTGTATTTAAGCCTTTTGCAGAAAGAACAGATTTCAATGCGTGGAACACTTCTGCACCTGTGCGAAGCGCTTCACGGAATGTAGGAGCGCCTACAGGAAGAATCATAAATTCTTGGAAGTCTACGTTGTTGTCCGCATGAGATCCGCCGTTGATGATGTTCATCATTGGAGTTGGAAGCTGCTTCGCATTGAAACCGCCAAGGTAACGGTATAACGGAAGACCTACTAGGTCAGCTGCAGCGTGAGCAACTGCCATAGATACACCTAGGATTGCGTTTGCTCCTAGTTTACCTTTGTTTGGCGTGCCGTCTAATTCAATCATTGTACGGTCGATTGCTACTTGATCTGTTACGTCAAGACCAACAATTTCAGGAGCAATTACTTCATTTACGTTTTCAACCGCTTTTAAAACACCTTTTCCAAGGTAACGGGATTTGTCACCGTCACGAAGCTCTACTGCTTCGTATTCACCTGTAGAAGCACCACTTGGTACTAAAGCGCGGCCGAACGCACCGGATTCTGTATATACTTCTACCTCTACAGTAGGGTTACCGCGGGAATCTAATACTTCGCGTGCATAAACATCAGTAATGAATGGCATATGTTTTCTCTCCTTTTATTGTGTAAGTAATGTTTTTCCTGTCATTTCTTTCGGCTGTTCTAAGCCTAAAACAGTCAGCATTGTTGGAGCGATATCACCTAAAATACCGTCCTCACGAAGCTGAACAGCTTCTTTTGTAATGATGAACGGAACTGGGTTCGTCGTATGTGCTGTCATCGGTTGACCCTCTGCTGTTAATTCCTCATCAGCATTTCCATGGTCCGCCGTAATAAGCGCCGTACCACCTTTTGCAAGAATGGCTTCAACAACTCTTCCTAAGCACTCATCTGTCGCTTCAACTGCTTTAATTGTAGGCTCCATCATACCTGAGTGACCAACCATGTCGCAGTTTGCAAAGTTTAAAATGATTGCATCGTGCTTGTCCGCTTCAATTTCCTTTACTAATGCATCGGTTACTTCATAGATGCTCATTTCTGGTTGTAAATCATACGTTGCAACCTTTGGAGAATTGATCAGAATACGCTCTTCACCAGGGAATTCAGCTTCACGTCCACCGCTAAAGAAGAACGTAACATGCGGATATTTTTCAGTTTCCGCAATACGAAGCTGCTTTAACCCTGCTTGTGAAATGACTTCTCCTAATGTGTTATCAAGGTTTGTCGGCTTAAATGCCACATAACCGCCGACAGTTTCACTGAATTGTGTCATACAAACAAACTCCGGAATATGCGGCACTTTGCTGCCGCGGTCAAATTCACGGAAATCATCATTTGTAAACACGCGCGCAATTTGAATCGCACGGTCTGGACGGAAGTTGTAGAAAATGATTGCATCATCATCGTTGATTGTCGCAACCGGCGTTTCGTCTTCACGAACAATTACAGACGGCAATACGAATTCATCATAAATACCGTTTGCATAGGAATCTTCTACACACTCGTACGCATTCTTGTATGTCGGGCCTTCACCGTATACCATGGCGCGGTAGCACTTTTCAACACGATCCCAGCGCTTGTCGCGGTCCATAGAGTAGTAGCGGCCAGATACTGTTGCGAACTGTCCAACTCCTGCTTCTTCGATCACTTTGTACGTTTGCTCAATATATCCTTTTGCTGTTTGCGGACCAACGTCTCGGCCGTCTAAGAACGCATGGATATACACGTTCTCAATCCCTTCCTTCGCCGCTAAACGAAGAAGTGCAAACATATGATTGATATGGCTATGTACACCGCCGTCAGAAAGCAAGCCAAACAAGTGAAGGTTTGAACCTTTTTGTTTCACATGATTTATCGCGTTTACGAACGTTTCATTGCGTTGGAATTCACCTTCGCGAATTGCAACGTTCACACGCGTTAAGCTTTGATACACAGTGCGGCCGGCACCAATATTTAAGTGCCCTACCTCAGAATTCCCCATTTGTCCTTCAGGCAAACCGACTGCTTCTCCGCTTGCCGTTAATGTCGTATGCGGATATTGCTCCCAATATCGGTCAAAGTTCGGTTTGTTTGCTTGTGCAATTGCGTTACCATATGTTTCTTCACGTAACGCAAAACCGTCTAAAATAATTAGAGCTGTTGGTTGCTTTGACATTACTTCACTGCCTCCAAAAGTCCTAAGAAGGATGCAGGCTCTAAGCTTGCGCCGCCCACTAATGCGCCATCAATATCAGGCTGCGCCATGTACTCAGCGATATTTTCAGGCTTTACGCTTCCGCCGTATTGAATACGAACAGCTGCTGCTGCATCAGCAGAGAATGCTTCTGCTACAACCTTGCGGATATGCGCACACACTTCGTTTGCATCCTGCGCAGAGGAGGATTTTCCTGTTCCAATTGCCCAAATTGGCTCGTACGCGATAACAGTTGCTTTTACTTGCTCTTCTGTTAATCCAGATAACGCTTGTTTTACTTGATTTGCTACAAGATCAAACGTTTTTCCGCTTTCGCGCTCTTCTAATGTTTCACCGCAGCATACGATCGGTGTTAAGCCGTTTGCAAATGCTGCCACTGTTTTCTTGTTTACTGATTCATCTGTTTCCGCAAACATTTCACGGCGCTCAGAGTGTCCAAGCACAACATAGCTTACTTTCAAATCAGCAAGCGCTACTGGACTGATTTCGCCTGTGAACGCACCGCTGTTTGCAAAGTGCATGTTTTGCGCGCCAACTTTTAGCTCGGAGCCTTCCGTTGCTGCTACAAGACGCTCTAGGAATAGAGCTGGAGAGCAAACAACAGCATCAACTGCTGAAGAAGAAGGAATTTGTCCTTTTACTTCCTCTACGAAGCTTACCGCCTCGCCTAATGTTTTATGCATTTTCCAGTTTCCTGCAATAATAGGTTTACGCATTGGTACACCATCCCTTATTTGAGTGTAGCTCTTGCGGCTATTTGTTCCATATTTCTGATTTCTCAAGATAGTCAGACTGCTGCCAAAGAGGGCCTCTCACCAATGACAGCCAGACTGCTATGCAATAAGAATTCATATACAGAGCTTAAACAGACCGCTTTCGCTTTTCTTACTTATCGTTTAGACGTACAACGCCTGGAAGTTCTTTTCCTTCCATGAACTCAAGAGATGCGCCGCCGCCTGTAGAGATATGGCTCATTTTGTCTGCTAAGCCGAATTTTTCAACTGCTGCTGCAGAGTCGCCGCCACCGATTACAGAGTATGTATTCGGAGATTCAGCAAGAGCATCTGCCACTGCTTTTGTTCCCTTCGCGAATGTGTCCATTTCAAACACACCCATAGGTCCGTTCCAAATAACAAGCTTCGAGTTACGAATCACATCTGCGTAGATTTCACGTGTTTTCGGACCGATATCCATTCCTTCCCAATCACTAGGGATAGCGTCAGCCGATACCTCTTGTGTGTTCGCATCGTTGGAGAAATCATCTCCCACTAAAACGTCAACTGGCACGTAGAAGTTTACGCCTTTTTGCTTTGCAATTTCCATGAATTCCTTTGCAAGCTCGATTTTGTCTTCTTCTAACAAGGATTTACCAATGTCATGCCCTTGCGCTTTGATGAACGTATACGCAAGTCCGCCGCCGATGATAAGGTTGTCCACTTTATCAAGCAGGTTGCGGATAACGCCAATCTTGTCTCGTACCTTCGCTCCCCCGATGATTGCTGTAAAAGGACGATCCGGATTAGACAATGCTTTGCCTAATACTTCAATCTCTTTTTCCATCAAGAAACCAGATACAGCTGGGATGTACTCAGCAATACCTGCAGTTGAAGCGTGCGCGCGGTGTGCCGCACCAAATGCATCGTTTACATACAAGTCAGCCAAAGCTGCAAATTCCTTCGCAAGTGTTGGATCGTTCTTTTCTTCGCCCGCATAAAAACGAACGTTCTCAAGAAGAAGAACATCTCCTTCACTCATGCCAGCAACTGCTTCTTGTACAGCAGAACCATAAGCCTCGTCCGTTTTAATTACGTTTTTGCCAAGTAATTCACCTAAGCGTTTCGCTACTGGCGTTAAACGTAATTCTTCTACTACTTGTCCTTTTGGACGACCGAAATGGCTTGCTAAAATAACCTTTGCTCCGTTCTCCGCCAAGTACTGGATAGTCGGAAGAGCTGCGCGGATGCGCGTTTCATCTGTGATGACGCCGTCTTGCATTGGCACGTTGAAGTCTACGCGGCAAAATACGCGTTTTCCTTTTACATCAACATCGCGAATCGATTTCTTGTTCATTTGGATTTCCCTCCGTGTTATAAATGGATTGACAAAACCCACTCCAAAGCTTACCACATTTTAGGGTAAAGTGAAACTTTATATAAGGAGATTTTGCCCTTGGCGCATGTTAATTATATGTAAAGAGAAGGGGAGGAGGGCATATTGCCTCTCCCCCCCTTTCTTTTTTATATAATAGTCGAATTAAAGACCTTTAGATGCGATGTAGTCAACAAGGTCTACAACACGGTTAGAGTAGCCTGTTTCGTTATCGTACCAAGAAAGAACTTTTACCATGTTGCCGTCTACTACCATTGTAGAAAGAGCATCGATAGAAGAAGATGCAGGAGAACCATTGTAGTCACGAGATACTAGTGGCTCGTCGCTGTATACAAGAATTCCTTTTAATGGACCTTCAGCAGCTGCTTTCAACGCTGCATTTACTTCTTCTGCTGTTACTTCTTTGTCAAGCTCAGCAACTAAGTCAACAAGAGATACGTTTGGAGTTGGAACGCGAACCGCACCACCGTTTAATTTTCCTTTTAATTCAGGAAGAACAAGACCGATTGCTTTTGCAGCACCTGTAGAAGAAGGAATCATGTTTTCAGCAGCTGCACGCGCACGACGCCAGTCTTTGTGCGGTAAATCTAGAATTTGTTGGTCGTTTGTGTAAGAGTGAACTGTTGTCATCATACCGCGACGGATTCCGAATTGCTCATGAAGAACTTTTGCAAATGGAGCCAAGCAGTTTGTTGTACAAGATGCGTTAGAGATAACATTGTGGTTAGCTGCATCGTATTTGTCTTCGTTTACGCCCATAACGATTGTGATATCTTCGTTGCTTGCAGGAGCAGAGATAACAACTTTCTTTACAGAACCGCCTAAATGCTTTTCAGCGTCTGCTTTGTTTGTGAAACGGCCTGTAGATTCTACAACAACTTCTACGCCGTAGTCGCTCCAAGGTAATTGAGCAGGATCACGCTCAGCGATGATTTTGATTTCTTTTCCGTTTACAACGATGCTGTCGCCGTTTGCAGAAATTTCTCCTTGCAATGTACCGTGTACAGAATCATATTTTAATAAGTGAGCCAATGTTGCTGCATCTGTTAAATCGTTGATTGCTACGATTTCTACATTTTCATTTTTAAGAGCCGCACGGAATACGTTACGACCAATACGTCCAAAACCATTAATACCAACTTTAACTGCCATTTTAACTTCCTCCTCAGTGTATGGGTGAAATATATGGTTAAGAGCTAATGCTCTTAAGTAACTCTCTTGCTGCGCCTTCATCTGTTACCAATATCGAGGTATGTCCCTGTCCGATAACAGCCTGAATGGCTTTCGCCTTTGATGCACCGCCCGCTACGGCAATGACGTGGGAAACATTCTGCAAATCCTCAAGCTGCATACCGATTGTTCGCACCTTGCATACAACTTCTCCTTGTTCGTTGAAGTAATATCCAAAGGCCTCACCAGCTGCATGCCCTGTTGTAATCGCATCCCACTCAGCAGCGGATGTACTTCGTCTCCGTGCCATTGTAACAGCATCTCCAATTCCATGAATGACGATGCTAGAAGACTTAATAAGGTCTAGAATTTCTTTTACAGAAGGCTCCGTTACGATGGAAGCATACACTTCACTGCTTACTTGATCGGGTACGTATAAGAGACGGTAATTACTATTTGTATGCTGCGCCATTTTCGCGCAAATCGTATTCGCCTCATTTTCAACACTTTCCCCAACGCCGCCTCGCGCCGGCACGAACAGAGTATGTAAGTTTTTACAGTCCATCTGCATCATGTCTGCTACAGCCGCAAGTGTGGTTCCCCCGGTTACAGCAACGATATTATTCACAGTCAAACGTTCCTTTATACAGGACACACAAGCGCGGCCCAGCTCCCGTTTAACCCAAGGCGAATCATCGCTGTTCCCAGCTACAACGAAAACATTTTTCAACTTTAATGTTTCCTTCAGCTTTTCTTCTAAAACCTTTAGACCTGAAATTTCTCTCATAAAATCCTCAAGAGCAACAATGAGGTCCATTCCTTCTGTTGTCAAAGTCATACCAGAAGATGCAATCTCAATCAAGTTCTGTTCCTTCAAAGCTTGAACTTCACTTCGTAAGACCCGTTCTGTCATGCCAAGGCTTGCAGATAAATTTCTTCGTCCAATCGGCTGCGTGAGCCGTATATACTGCAAAATTTGCATCCGTGTTTGCATAACAGGTAGCAGATCAGGCAACAATTTTTTTGCATGTTGAATCCATGAATTCATGTTCTCTTCCTCGCAATACTTACCTTCGCTTACTGGTCAATATACGTCCCGTGGTGACGTATTATGTCCCACCAGCTATAAAAAAAATAATTCCTGCTACAGATAGTATTGTAACAGGAAGCAAACATTTATTCAACACCTGAAAATTATGTTAAGCGCTTTCTTATCATATCTTTCTGAATAATTCCACATTGGACTTCTTCCCCGTCAATTTCGACTACAGGAATCATAATCTGATATTTTTCAAGCAGAGTATCGTCTTTATAAATATCTACTTCTTCTATTTGAAATGAAAATTCCTTCTGCAAATCCTGCAAAATTGCCTTTGCGTTATCACAAAGACAGCACGCATCCTTTGAATACAATACCACTTTCATTTGTCACACACCTATCCAATCGTTTTTCGAAGCGAAGATGAGGGGATATGGAGCTGTTCCCGGTACTTCGCTACCGTTCTTCTTGATACTAAAATATCATACTGCTGTGCAAGCAAATCGCAAATTTTTTGATCAGAAAGTGGCTTTTTCTTATTTTCTTCATCTATCAGCGTCTGAATAAGCCCTTTTACCCGCTTAGATGAAATACCTTCTTCTCCTGCTGATACAGCGTTACTGAAGAAATATTTCATCTCCATTAAACCATACGGGGTTTGCACGTATTTGCCACGTGTCGCTCGACTAATCGTCGATTCATGAAACCCAAGCTCCTCAGCTACTTCCTTTAACTGCAACGGTTTTAAGAAAAGCGGACCATTCAAAAAAAATTCACGCTGCCTATCAACAATTACATCCATCACCTGAAGCAGCGTCCGTTTGCGTTGCTCCAAACTGCGTACAAGCCATTGCAGCTGCTGATGCTTCTCTGATATGTAAGAGGCCACCTCTTGCTCCGCTTCCTGCAGCAACGCACTGTACTGTGCATGCACCTCAATCTTCGGCATGTGCTCTTCATTCAATTGAATTACAAGTCGATTATTCGTCTTTGTTACATTTAAGTCAGGTACAATATAAAATGGCTTTTCTGTTGAAAACGCCAGCCCAGGCCTCGGTTGAAGAGCCGTTATACATTGTATTGCCCCCTGCAAATCCTCCGTTGTGCATTTTAACGCTTGCAACAACTGCTTCCAATCCTTTTTTGCAAGAAGATTAAAGTAGTTTTCAATAATACATTCAGCCATTTCACTTCTATTTTGTAAGCGCTTCAATTGAATTGTAAGACACTCTTGCAGCGTCCGTGCACCTACCCCTGCCGGCTCCAACTTCTGCACAAGCTGTATACAATTCTCGATTTCTTCTACAGAAACAGACAACCACTTCGCCATCTCGTCTGTTACCTCTTGCAAATAGCCGTTTTCATCGATATTAGAGATCACAAAAGCAGCAATTCGTTTCTCGGCGGAGCTTAATTTCCAATCATGAAGCTGCTCAAGCAAATGCTGCTGAATACTTACAGAAACATCCCCATAAATTTCAATACTATTCGCTATTTGCTTATGCGTTTTTCTTCGTTTATCACGGTCAAAGCTCTTCAATTCAATAAGAGGATTATCAAGCGATTGTTCATATAAAAATTCTGTTAATTCCTGTGCATTATATTGCAGCATCGTAATTGCTTGTCTCAATTCTTGTGTCATCGCTAAACGCATTGTTTGTTCCTGTAAAAGCCCCATCTTCACTTCCATCTCCCCCTTGCTTCCTATTGTACAATATATTTCCACAAACAGACTGTAAAAAAGTTCCCCTACAGAACTGATTATTTTATTCTTATTAAGCAGGAAAAAGAAATACGACAAAAATATGTAAAAAGATTACCCTAAAGATAGCAGCCTTATATTCGGCAAACGCACTCGCTTCTAGCTGGAATTTTACACCTTATCAAAGTGCAACAAAAAACCCTCATCCGAAATAATTTTCATTCGCTTCTCATCTCGCAAGGCTCATCGTTGCCTTACACTATTAGATACCACACGAAACTGAGCGTTTTGACACTTCTGCGGAGATTTTTTTCGTGCGGTAGAGCATACTATCCATGGAGGTGATAAACATGGGAAACAATCAAGACCCGCATGTAAAAAAGAAAAAACACGCTGATGGTCAGCATCAGGAGCAAACCGCTGTTGTAAATACAGAAGGTTATTTTGCTCCTAAAAAGTCCAATACCGAAGCTCTTAATGATATAAAAAGGCAATAACAAAGAAGCCACCCTTTTAGGTGGCCTTTGTTACACTTTAAGAAAGTATAAATTTCTAGCAGGAAGACCATTCAACGTAGCGAGAAATTTTAGGAACAAAATATAAGGGCAACTACGCCTCTGTCTTCGCCCAAGAGCAGGGCTCGCCAGTCGGCGAGTTTTCTTTAATCTCTCGTATTTAAACACTTGAGTACGCTTGTCTTCTCATCTTTTGTAGGTATCGTGTATTAAGCATTCACTTCTTCCTCTGTATGTATATTGAACATCTCCTCAACAGTCATATCCAGAGCTCTTGAAATCTTTATAAGATCTCTAATATCAAAGCCAACAGATCGGTCAAAGCGGTGAATAACTGCTAAACTTACTCCGGTCAAAAGTTCTAGTTCTACGCTATCAATGCCTCGTTCCTTTAAAATAGTAGATAATCTAGGTTTTACTATCACCTTCTCAAACATATGATCACTCCTATAATTTTTCTTATCTGTATATATTCAAGGTCCATTCCAACGATACCTATGCTTTAATGGCCGAGTTTCAAAAATTTATCCCTTACTATGTAGGCAACCAATAGAAATGTTAAGAAAATAGGCGATTTCATCATTTGCCCACGAAATGTAACAACATACAGCAGAGGGGCATATAGTGAAATAACCCATAGGCAATACCTTAGTTGAACCTCCTTCCTGAATATCAAGGAGGGAAATATGTATGAGTAATGTTGGAGTTGGTTGTGAAACTGGTTGCGGGTATGGACATGGTCATGAATTTGCCCTAATCATTGTTCTATTTATTCTACTTATTATTATCGGTGCAGTTTGTTTTTGTGGCGGCTATGGCGGCCACGGCGGCTACGGCTTCTGCTAAAGACTATAAAAAACCTCGCATCGACTCTCGCGAGGTTTTTTATTTGGGATGGTGTCATAACTTAAAAACATCAATTTTTAATTTTGTTTCGTTAACTTGACTCCCCAGTTGCTGGGGAGTTTTTTCGAGGTCCGCGAAAGGTGCACCCAATATGGTTATTGGATAAAAATCCAAAAGAAACAGTGCCAAAACTTAATAGTATTGACACCAACAAGGCAGTTCAGTGGTATCAGGATATCAGTCGTATGCGTAACGACGGGCATTTGTGACCCCCTACTATCGCTGAAATCTTACGAAAGCAGCAGTACTAAATACCCGAGATTTCAGAGGTGCGCATCTATCTCAACCCTGCGCCTGATAAAATCGGGCGAAATTGGGCATTTGAACGGTGAAAATACGTTATTTTCGGAAGTATTCGGTTAACCTTCACTTGCATATTGTTTGTGTGTAGCGGTAAAATGAGAACATTAGTTCTATTTTGGAGGTGGTTATCATAATGAAGGAATGGCGACCAGCAACGTTTATATCGGAGCAGACGGCCAGGCTAGATGGTTTGCTTCCTACACAAACGAAGGTCAATCAGCCACAAATGGATGACCAAGCGCTAGAACAATTAGATGCAATTGTAGACGATGCGATGGAGAACAATGACCTGCTGTACGTCGACTTCTGGCGAAATGGATATATAGCGCACGTTAGCGGGAATGTGCATTACTACGATATACAACGGAGTCAACTTCGCATAGTCGATATTAAAGGAAAAGTGCGCTATATAAACGTAAAGGACATCGTACATATATCGACGCATTAAATGTAAATCAAGCTGGGGTAAATTACGGAGGATTAAATGTTGGGAGGTGAACTTTCCATATTGCATATCGTATATTTCATGAGGAAAATGTCCAACGCTGATACGTCGGGTAATGGTCGTTCTTTACTTTCGTGGTTCACTCGCAGGGGATAAGGCTTATCCATCGAGCATTCTTCTTCTTTTTTCTTCGAATGCCTGAGCGTCACCCTTACGAATATTCATCAGATTAACTAATCGGAAGTCCCTAAAATTATCGTTTAGAAAAACCGTCTCCTGGTCCGTATCTGGCTCGGTAAGCAGCCGATGTAAACCGATTCCCTTCCGCTTGTTTATGGCGTACGTCGATTTCTCGCCGTTTAACGATTCCTCTCTTTTACGCATAAAGAAAACTCGCCGATTGGCGAGCCCCGCCCTTCGGCGAAGACAGAGGCGTAGTTGCGCTTATACTTTATTCTTAAAATTTCTTACTACGTCGAATGGTCTTCCAGCTAGAAATTTATCCTTTCTTAAAGGGAAATAAAAAACCTCCCGTTCTTACACGAGAGGTTCCGCTAAGTAATTAACTATTCGATTAGCACGTTACATCCGAGTTGTATAGACGGATAAGCTAACAAAAAAACTCTTCCGGTTAATTTCGTACTAAAACGCCGTCAAAACGGCAAAGGACGCGCTCGGAGGGACTCGAACCCCCGCAAGACGTGGTACCGGAAACCACCGCTCTATCCGACTGAGCTACGAGCGCATATTAGATACACTACAAACAACAAAGGTTCGCATGTGACACATGAAATATTATACCTTTTCTTCTCATTATACGCAAGGGGGGCATGTAGGAAAAATATTCTTAACACTGTAATATAAAAGTTTAAAAACTTCATACATATAGTGTGTATATCTTTGATTAAAAAGAAATAGATCAGGCAATGATGAAAAGTGTTCTAAAGAAAACTTGCCGAATCGGCATCCAGCTAGAAATTTATCCTTTCTTGAAGTCCAATAAAGAAGGTTATTTTCCTTTTACAACGAATAGAAAAAGTATCACTTAATTATTTCAAGTGAACCATAAGTGGTTTTATTTGACCTTTCTTGACCATAATTGTATCATAAAAAAGTAAGTTCTAAAAAGGAGGAATACATAATGAATTTAATTCCTACAGTTATTGAGCAAACAAATCGTGGTGAACGTGCATACGACATTTACTCCCGTCTTTTAAAGGACCGTATTATTATGCTCGGAAGCGGAATTGACGATAATGTTGCAAACTCCATTGTTGCGCAGCTCCTGTTCTTGGAAGCTCAAGATCCTGAGAAGGACATCCATCTATACATCAACAGCCCGGGTGGTTCCATTACAGCTGGCATGGCGATTTATGATACGATGCAATTTATTAAGCCGCAAGTTTCTACTATCTGCATGGGCATGGCGGCGTCTATGGGCGCTTTCTTGCTAGCGGCAGGTGCAAAAGGCAAGCGTTTGGCCCTTCCTAACAGTGAAGTCATGATTCACCAACCGCTCGGCGGCGCACAAGGACAAGCGACAGAAATCGAAATTGCAGCAAAGCGCATTCTTTTCTTGCGTGATAAATTAAATACGATTTTAGCTGAAAGAACAGGTCAGCCGCTTGAAGTAATTGAACGTGATACAGAACGTGATAACTTTATGACTGCTGAGAAAGCAAAGGAATATGGTCTTATCGACCAAATTGTTTCTGAACGTAAATAATATAAAACAAGCAACCGAATTCGGTTGCTTGTTTTTATTTATGGAGAAGACCATATCTAAATCTTCAATCTAAACAGACAGGATATTTTAACAAACAAACGTAGTTGCACTTATACTTTGTTCCTAAAATTTCTCGCTACGTCGAATGGGCTTTCAGCTAGAAATTTATACTTTCTTAAAGTATAAAGAAAACTCGCCGACTGGCGAGCCCTGCCCTTGGACGAAGACAGAGGTGTAGTTGCACTTACACTTTATTTTAAAATTTCTTACTACGTCGAATGTGCTTCCAGCCAGAAATTTATACTTTCTTACAAGTGCAAAAAGAAAAAGCCCATGCAAAACATGGACTTTTTCTTAATTCTTACCTGTCTCAATTCTCTTTTTTGCTACCCTTCTTTTTGCACATATTTTACGAGAGCATCTAATGCTTCCACCTCATCAGATCCCTCTGTTACAATCGTAATGGTAGATTTGGCATTTACAGCTAGGCTCATTAGACCCATAATACTTTTTGCATTTACTTTCTTTCCGTCTTTTTCAATAAAAACATCTGATTGAAAACGGTTTGCTTCCTGAACAAATAATGCAGCTGGACGAGCCTGCAATCCGGATTTTAATAGAACCTCTACTTGCTTCTGAACCAATTTTGTCTCCCCCTTTATTCATTTCCTTATATTTCACCAGCCCGCAATTTATCAGCAATCTCATCGATTTTGCGCAAGCGGTGATTAATACCTGATTTGCTAATTTTTCCACCTGATACCATTTCGCCGAGCTCCTTCAAAGTTACATCCTGAAAGTTTACTCGCAGCTCAGCAATTTCACGCAGTTTCCCTGGAAGAAAATCCAGTCCGACAGTGCGATCAATATAACGAATATTTTCAATCTGACGCAATGCGGCTCCAATCGTTTTATTTAGGTTCGCTGTCTCACAATTTACAAGACGATTCACAGAATTACGCATATCACGTACAATACGAATGTCCTCAAAACGGAGCAGCGCATTATGCGCACCAATAATATTCAGGAATTCTGTAATTTTTTCTGCTTCCTTCAAATACGTAATATAACCTTTTTTTCTCTCTAACGTCTTGCTATTTAAATCAAACTCGTTCATGAGTTCACATATCGCATCGTTATGTTCCTTGTATAGGGAAAAGATTTCGAGGTGATAAGAAGATGTCTCCGGATTGTTAACCGATCCTCCCGCCAAAAACGCGCCGCGCAAATAAGAACGCTTGCAGCATTTCTTTTTAATAAGCTCCTTTGAGATATTATGGATGAGGGTAAAATCGTTGTGGATAATATGCAAGTCTTCCAAAACCTCTTTCGTCTTTTCAACAAGACGGACGATATAGACATTATTTTTCTTCAGACGCATTTTCTTTCGAACAAGCAATTCTACCGTGACTTCGTAACTTTTTTTCAAGAGCGTATAAATCCGGCGGGCAATAGCTGCATTTTCCGTTTGGATATCAATCACAAAGTGTCGGTTGGAAAATGAAAGGGAACCGTTCATGCGAATTAACGCCGATAGCTCCGCCTTCACACAGCAGCCCTTACTTTCTAAATTTGTTAATTCCTTTTTTGTTTCAGATGCAAAGGACACCTCACTTACCTCCTGCCTCTTATGAATTACACACGAGAGACAGCGATGCATGCTATAGCAGCGAACATAAAATAGATGCAAGCTTTAACGTGTCATGACGAACAACATCATCATCATACTTCACGAGCTCCGCTTCAATAATGTCAATTCCAAGCTGCTGCAGACGCTCGCCGTCACATAAAACCGGCGTTGATAATTCCTGTTTATATTTCTCAAGCAATTCTTTCGGGATGTCCCCATTATTTACAATAATCGTATTCACAAAATTTGTGCCAAGATGGTCGTGCAGCGCCTGAACGTGGTCGGCTGCAGTATAGCCAAGTGTTTCTCCTGCCTGTGTCATGACATTGCATACATACACCTTTTGTGCTTTTGCTTTCAAGACCGCCTGCCCGATCTTTTGAACAAGCAGATTCGGCAAGATACTCGTATATAAACTGCCCGGACCACAAACGATTAAATCTGCTCTTTGTATTTCATTCAATGTTTCGTTAAGGGGCTCGACATGCTCTGGGGTTAAAAATACTCGATGAATACGTTTTCCAAAATAAGGAATTTTCGATTCCCCTGTTACAATTTGACCATCCTCAAGCTCCGCATGCAGAACAGTACTCTGATTTGCTGCAGGAAGCACACGCCCCCGTACATTGAGTACCTTACTCATTTCTGTAATCGCATGAAAAAAATCACCTGTAATGGAAATCATACCTGCCAGCAGCAAATTACCGAGCGCATGACCAGACAAACCGTCTCCAGTCTTAAAACGATGCTGAAAGAGCGCTTCCACAAGAGGCTCAACATCCGACAATGCCACAAGTACATTACGCACATCGCCGGGCGGCGGAATCTCCAGCTCATCGCGAAGACGCCCAGAACTTCCACCGTCATCTGCCACCGTGACGATAGCTGTAATATCGACTGGATACTTTTTTAAACCTCTCAACAAAACAGATAGCCCTGTACCTCCGCCTATAATGACAATTTTTGGCTTTCTATGTCGCGTTCTCTCCATCTATTAATGTCCCTTTCTTTTTTCCACATCACGGTGAGATACATGCGTTTTATAGTCATTCCCCAATTTCTTCGCCATGTATTCAGCGAGCGTGACGGAACGGTGCTGTCCTCCAGTACAGCCGATAGCAATAACAAGCTGGCTTTTTCCTTCTCTTTTATAATGCGGCAGCATAAAGGAAAGTAAATCCGTTAGCTTTTCTAAAAACTTATGCGTTTCATTAAACTTGAGAACATAGGAAGATACTTCTTCATCGAGTCCCGTTAACGGCTTCATGCTAGGAATATAGAACGGATTTGGTAAAAAACGCACATCAAACACAAGATCCGCATCAATAGGGATGCCATATTTGAAGCCGAACGACATTACGTTTACACGGAATGTATGCTGATCATTTGTAGAAAACAGCCCTTCAATTTTTTCACGCAGCTCCTTTGGCTTTAAATCAGACGTATCTAATACCAAATTAGCACGTTCCTTCATATCACCTAATAACTTACGCTCCATTTCGATTCCCTTTAAAGGAAGACCTGTAGGGGCAAGCGGATGGGAACGTCTCGTTTCCTTATAGCGTGATACAAGAGTGCTATCCTTTGCCTCAAGAAATAAAATGTTGGGAATAATCCACGTGCGTTCTGTTAAGTCATCAAGCGCTCCCCATAAGTGGTCAAAAAACTCGCGACCGCGTAAATCCACACCAAGCGCTACCTTATCCATTTTATTAGTTGTTTCGCTCATAAGCTCCACAAATTTCGGAAGGAGCGCCGGCGGCAAATTGTCTACACAAAAGTAACCTAAGTCCTCGAAACTTTGCAGTGCTACTGTTTTTCCTGCGCCAGACATGCCTGTAATGATGACCATTTTAATATCATTTTGCTGTTTCATAACCGATTCCCTCCTTTTTAGACTCAACTAGGGTCTAAACGATATGACAACAGTTCAAAATTAGGCGTATATACAAATGTTCCATAAATCATGCCGTTTCCTTGAAGCAAGTAATCAATAATATGATAATCACCCGGAGCCATCGGCAAGGAGTCGATATCATCCAAAAGATGCCACTGCAGAATCCCTTCCTCGCTTTGCGGCTTATTCCCGCCAGTAAAGTCAGTAGCAAGAAAGGAAAACATCATCCACTCCGAGACAACCTTATCGTTCTCCTTGATAACAAATGTGAATACACCCTTTAAAGAAGGATTCTTTAAATAGATGCCAGTTTCCTCCCTGTATTCACGCACGACAGTTTCACGAATGGTTTCACCGCGCTCCATCTTTCCTCCTGGAGCCACCCACCAGTTGCGGCGCGGCTTTTGCAGCAAAAGTATTTGATTGTCCTTTAATAATACGCAGTTCGCTACTCTTTGCAAACTCATTCACCTCAGTTGTATAAGCGGCAAACCGCACCGCTTTCTGCCTATGCTTATGTTCCATTATACTATCAATTCCGGTTTGTCACAATGAATGGAGGGGGTACCGGGAGAATAAGTAAAAAATGCACACAGATATAAAAATTAAAGATTTTCTGCTTAATATGTAATTGTATCACTCACTTTCAAGCAAGCTTCCTAATAAAATTACGGGATAGTATAAAGAAAACTCGTCGATTGGCGAGCCCTGCTTTTGGGCGAAGACAGAGGCGTAGTTGCACTTATACTGTATTCCTAAAATTTCTCACTACGTCGAATTGGCTTCTAGCTAGAAATTTATACTTTCCTTCAGTGCAAAAAAAAGAGCATAAGCTTTATTGCCTATGCTCTGCATATGATTAAAATAAGTGGGGGTACTTGCCATATATACTATACCCTATTTATATTGCGTTACATTTACAGCAAGATGAAAGAGATATTACCAATATATTACTATTTTGTTACTTTTAATTCTTCCTTTAGCTCTTCAATATAATGCTGAGCTGTCTGTGCTGCAATGCTGCCATCACCTGTTGCTGTTACAATTTGACGAAGCGCCTTCTCACGCACATCTCCTGCCGCAAAAATACCAGGTACACGTGTTTCCATACGGTCATTTGTTTCGATGTAGCCATTTTCATTCGTAATACCTAGTGCTTCAAACGGCTTGGACAGCGGCAGCATGCCAACATAGATAAACACACCATCTGCCTTGAATTCTTGTTCCTCTCCCGTATTAACATCTGTTAATGTGAGACTGCCAACCTTTCCGCCCTCTTCGTTAATTTCCTTAACGGTATGATTCCAGATGAAGGAGATTTTTTCATTGGCAAAAGCACGATCCTGCAAAATCTTTTGCGCACGCAACTTATCGCGGCGATGTACAATTGTAACCTTTGTTGCAAAGCGTGTTAAGTACACACCTTCCTCAACAGCAGAATCTCCACCGCCAACAACAACAAGCTCTTTTTCTTTAAAGAACGCACCGTCACACACTGCGCAATACGATACCCCGCGACCTCCTAGCTCTTTTTCACCAGGAACACCGATTTTCTTATACTCTGCACCACTTGTGATAATCACCGCACGTGCCTTATATTCTTTCTTGCCTGCGACTACAGTCTTATATTCCTTACCGTCGATAATTTCCTTCACATCACCATAGCCGTACTCCGCACCGAATTTTTTCGCATGCTCGAACATTTTGTTTGACAACTCTGGTCCTAAAATATGATCATAGCCAGGATAGTTTTCCACTTCCTCTGTGTTAGCCATTTGTCCACCCGGAATACCGCGTTCAATCATTAATGTAGACAAATTCGACCGGGACGTATACAGCGCAGCAGTCATTCCTGCTGGTCCAGCTCCGATAATAATAACGTCATAAATCTTTTCTTCAGCCACTTTGTTCACTCCTTATTCCAAACATCAAGGTCATATACTTGTTTTGTGCTCTCCATTTACAGGTTCATTATACTGTCTCACCATGTCTTTTTTCTACTGATTTGTCTCCCTAAAGACCTGTTTTAACGCCTGCACATATTTACGGACAGTTGATACTGACACATTATATATATTTCCAATTTCGGCTTGCGTCATGTTTTTCTTTTGGTCACTGCGTACCATATACTCAACAGCAGCTGACCAAGCAGATGCATTCGACAGCTTTGTACTCTTCTCATAAAGATGCAAAAACGTATAAAACCAAAATTGCAAGCACTCCTCGATTAACTCGTCATCTTTTCGTGTATAGTTGTATAAAGCATCTGCGACCTGCGCGCACTGCTCAAACATTTCTAAATCTCTATCTATCGTTTGATCAACCGTTTTTAAAAAGAAATAACGCGCCCATCGAGAGAGAATTCCAAATTCAGAAGATAATTGTGCAATACGTAAAAAAACATCTGCCTTTTCTTCCGTTTGCAGCTCATTCATTAAATAGAGTGCAAGCATTTTCCCTTGCATCGTTTCCTCTTCCTCAAACGAATACTTCAGCTGCATAAGCAAAGCTTGTTGATGAGGTCCGTCCTCTGTAAAATCCGCGGCTCTCCAAGGCTCCTTGCCTTCTCTTTCCGGATACAGGTCAACCACCTGCTTCCATACCTTTTCGGCCATTTGCTCATCGCCAACCATATAAGCGGAATAGGCAAGCCAGTAATAATAGCTAACATCTCCTTCATAACCACGACGTCTGAGAAGCTTCAACCATTTATACGCAAGCTCAAAATGACCGATTGTCGCAAACGTTGTTCCTAATTTAAAGCGATGCTCCGTCAAAATCGGGTACACACGCTCCAGCCCCTTGGCCAGTTCCTCAACCTGCTTTTGACGGCCAATGGCATAAAAGAAAATAACGTTATTGCACAAAGCATGCAAATTCCCTGGACTTTTTTCCAATACTTCCTCGCAAATTTGAAGTGCTCCTTCAATATCTCCAAGCTGAAAGCGAACGATTGCCAAATTGTTATAAGCAGCCCAAAATTCCGGATATCCAGCGATAATCTCCTGTAAAACCGCAATAGCTTCCTCCAATCTTCCATTGCGGATATGTCCATTTGCTTCTTCCTGCATGAGAATGAGCTCGTCTTCGTCCTCAAACTCTGCTCCGCCTTCTTCCTCAGCAATCAAATCAAGCAAATCCAATGCTTCCTCGACGAATTCTTCCTCTTCCGCTGTCTCCAAATAACGCTGGGCATATTTCTTTGCCTGCTGAAACAACCCAAGGTATGCATAATTATTTGCCATAAAATAATGGCATTCCTTCATAGTAGAATCCGCACGTAAAATAGCCGAGAAAATTTGATTAGACTCATGGTACTCTCCAACCTCGGATAAAGTAATGGCCAACTGACATAACATGAATGGCTCACTTTTCACATCTACTGCTCTCTTTAAGTACTTAACTGCCTCTTGCAGGTTATTGCGCCGATATGCTCTCATGCCTCTTTCATAAAAAAATTCGGCAGACTGATGGAAGGTAACAACTTGTCCCTTCACTTCTCGCACTCTTTCATTTTTCCCCATAAAACCTCCACTTTTCTCTTTGTTCCACACGAAATCCATAATATCTTTAATTATAAGTATAAACGATTCCCTAAAAAACAAAACAATATATTATATACAGATTATGGAGTTTTATACAATACGTGCAGGTACCTAGAAAAACGGACACGACCCGGATTACTCGTGAGAGGGACAGTTCTCTTTCCAAGGAGATGCTTTTTTCCTCACAGCGAGCAGGTCACGGAAGCTAGACATCCAGAAAAGCAGCGTATTTATTCTCACAATCGTTTACATAAGAAAAGCGGACAAGGCCCGCCTTTTATGGCAGCGTAGGGGTGAGCCGGAGTAAAAGGCGCTTTTTGCCTTTTGCGGAGGTTCAGCCCGGAGTCTGCCATTTTGGGCCTTGGGAGCTAGATATCACCCCGAAAAGCTATACTTTCTTATCTTGTAAAGAAAACTCGCCGACTGGCGAGCCCTGCTCCCCGAGCGAAGACAGAGGCGTAGTTGCACTTATACTTTATTCCTAAAATTTCTCACTACGTCGAATTGACTTCCAGCTAGAAATTTATACTTTCTTAAAGTATAAAGAAAACTCGCCGACTGGCGAGCCCCGCTCTTTGGCGAAGACAGAGGCGTAGTTGCACTTTTACTGTATTCCTAAAATTTCCGACTACGTCGAATTCACTTCTAGCTGGCAATTTATACTTTCCTACAGTGTAAAAAGCAAAGCAATCGACCGCCTGCCGATTGCTTTCTTACGTATGCCTGTCCATCTCCTTTGTATAAATGATTCGCATCGGGTTCCCGCCCACAAACGCTCCTGCCGGAACATCCTTATGTACAAGTGTGCCTGCCGATACAACAGCGCCGTCACCAATCATGACCCCTGGCAAAATCGTTGTATTTGCTCCAATCATTACCTCATCACCAATGATTACATCGCCCAGACGATATTCGGTCACTAAATACTCATGCGCCAAAATCGTCGTATTGTAGCCAATGATTGTATTGCGCCCAACCTTAATTTTTTCTGGAAACATCGTATCAGGCATGGCCATAAGCGCAAAGGCTGTTTGCTCGCCAATTTCCATACGTAAAAAGGTGCGGTACAGCCAGTTTTTCATATTCAAAAACGGCGTATACCGCGCTATTTGAATAATGATGAAGGTTTTGACCACCTTCCAAAATGATACAGTTTGATATATCTGCCATAGCGAGTTCGCACCTGTTACGGGGTACCGCGTCGTCCGCCTCACAGCTTTCTCTCCTTTTATAAAATAGTCAACAAGTCGCTCATTTTCTCCAGCATATAATCCGGCTTATACGCAGCTAAATAATCGCGCCCTTTAATTGTCCAGGCTACACCTGCAGTTTTTGTGCCGGCGTTTTTGCCTCCTAAAACGTCATGATGATTATCCCCAACCATGAGCGTAGTAGCAGGATTAGCATCCAAAAGACGAAGCGCCTTTTCAATCGGCTCCGGATGTGGTTTCACATGCTCTACATCATCAATCGTGACAATGACATCAAAAAATTGATGTAACTTTGTCAAGTTCAAGCCCATTTCTACCGTTTTTCGCGCCTTTGTTGTAACAATACCCAGCTTATAGCCTTGCTTTGCAAGCTGCTCCACTGTTTCATAGACCGTCTCGTACTCTTGCACTAGCTCATCATGATGTGCATGATTAAACTCGCGGTACGCCTGAATCATCTCATCCGTACGCTCCGCATCCATAGCTGAAAAAGTTTCACGCAGCGAAGGCCCGATAAATGCAAGCACATCTTCTCTCTTATATTTGTCCGGGTAATATGTGTCCAACGTATGCAAAAACGAAGCAATAATCAGTTCATTTGTATTAATTAACGTCCCATCCAAATCAAATAGCACAGTATTAATTTTCATAAGCCCATTCCTTTCGTTCAACTCTTCTCCAGATGATTGAAGCTAAAATCGCTGCAAAATCCTTAAAAAGCATAGCGACCTTTAAAAGGCGCTATGCTCACTCTAATGCATCACCCGAGGGCCTACGCCTCTAGGTAGCGTTTATTAGCGTACCCCATTTTCCTGCGAATAAAGATGAGTACAATCGCTAAAACAATCAATGCGATGGACATAACCTGTGCAATGCGAAGCGGTCCCATCATTAAGCTATCCGTTCGCAGCCCTTCAATAAAGAAGCGGCCAGCAGAATACCAAATCAAATACGTTAAAAACAGCTCGCCGCTGCGAAGATTGGCTTTTCGTAATAATAATAAAACAATGACCCCTGCAAAATTCCAAAGCGATTCATATAAAAAGGTCGGATGGTAATAAACACCCTCAATATACATTTGATTAACAATAAAGTCTGGTAAGTATAAACCTTCCAAAAACTCACGCGTCACTTCTCCGCCGTGCGCTTCCTGATTCATGAAATTGCCCCAGCGGCCTATTGCTTGCCCTAACAAAATGCTCGGAGCCGCGATATCAACCAGCTTCCAAAATGACACGCCTCTTAGTCTCGCAAAAACAATGCCGGTTATCATTGCACCAATTAAGCCGCCATGAATCGCTAGACCACCCTGACGGATATTAATGATTTGACTCGGGTTAGCAGAATAATAACTCCATTCGAACAACACATAATACGCACGCGCACACAAGATCGCAATCGGTACCGCAAACAATACAACATCAACAAATGTATCCTTGGGCAAACCCCGTCTCTCCGACTCCCGAACAGCAAGCCACAACCCAAGCAGTACACCTGAGCCGATAATTAGACCATACCAATAAATCGGAAAAGGCCCGAGTTGAAGGGCAACGCGATCTAAATGCGGAATATTTCCAAGCAGCATCTTCTCCGCTCCTCTCTCTTTCTCGGTTTGTAATTAGGATTAAGACGAGACAGCTCGTCCTCATGCCAAATCAATCCTGATTACTCATCTCAATCGCACTCATAAGGCGTTCAGAAAACTGCTGCGCTGCGTTGACACCCATGCGCTTCAAACGGAAGTTCATCGCAGCTACCTCGATAATAACAGCAAGGTTTCGACCTGGACGAACAGGAAGTGTAATTCTTGTTACTTCTGTATCAATAATTTTCATTTTTTCTTCATCTAGACCGAGACGATCATAGTTCTTCTTTTGATCCCACAACTCAAGATTGATAACTAACGAAATACGTTTATGATTGCGTACTGCTCCTGCTCCAAACAACGTCATAACATTAATGATGCCCAAACCGCGAATTTCAAGTAAATGCTCAATTAACTCTGGCGAACTACCAACAAGTGTGTCATCATCCTCCTGACGAATCTCCACACTATCATCGGCAACAAGACGATGTCCGCGCTTCACAAGTTCTAGCGCTGTTTCACTTTTTCCGACACCGCTTGAACCCATAATGAGTACGCCGACGCCGTATATATCAACCAATACACCATGAATTGCTGTTGTTGGTGCAAGCTTGCTTTCTAAATAATTTGTAAGACGGCTGGACAACCTTGTTGTTTTTAAAGAAGACTGCAAAATCGGCACATCCGTCTGGCGCGAGGCTGCAATCAACTCCTCTGGTACTTCCTGACCACGCGTAACAATAATACAAGGTGTTGTTGGTGTACAAAGCGCTTTCATCCGCTCTGCCTTTTGCTCCGGACTGAGCGTATGAAAGAACGTTAACTCCGTTTTTCCAAGCAACTGCACACGCTCCGCCGGATAATATGTGAAGAAGCCGGCCATTTCAATCCCCGGTCTCGATAAATCACTCGTTTGAATCGGGCGGTTTACACCCTCTTCTCCGCTGACAAGCTGCAGCTGAAATTGCTCAATTAAATCTCTTGCGCGAACCTTCGGCATATCGTTACCTCCATCTTAAGTATACGTTGTTCATTGTATCATTTTTTTGAGGAAACAAAAAATAAAGATTGCATAAAAATAAGTAACACTGCAATTTACAAGAAATAAGCCACTTCCCGCTCCAGCTGTCCTTGCTTAACCCGCAATTGCAAT
>JBEPZN010000040.1:0-21336 GCA_041640875.1 Ectobacillus sp.
CCCCCCCAGTCGCTTCAGGGCGGCTCTCTCTTCTTCTGAGCCAGGTCGTGCCATGTTGCAAGTTGGTTCTATAGGAAATGTTTTGACAATGATTTAAAGGAATGTCCAAGCTATACTAGAGTAGCGATTAGGCTTACATAACGAAATGGTTTATTCGCACAGGCAAAAGACGAAAAAATCTTTGATGAATTTGAAATCGGCCGCAACTTTTCGAGATTCCAAGCGTTTAAAGTTGTGGGTCAACGAGAGAGGGACTCAGGAACTAACTCTCGCACTGCTTCTATGAATTTCTGCTTTACGCTGGGCGAGCGTCTCATGTATAATGAGGAAAGTGGCATAATTTACCCTGCCTGTTTTGTGCTTGTTCGGCATTTCATCCGCTAGTTTTCAAGTTTCTGCGACATGTATCTACTTAATAGACATGCCGTCAGACATCAATTATAGACAATGCTCTTCTCAAGGAAGGGGGTGAAAACGCCGATGAGAGATTCGAGCTATAATTTTCACACACAAACACAACAGATATTTTCTCGAGGAGGAGAAAAAAAGGTTATGAAGAAAAGTTTATCTATTCTGCTTTCCTTCGCCCTGGTATTCGGCTTGTTCGCATCCATGGCATCCGCAGCCGACACTGAGTTGACGACTGCACAGAAATACCAAGCACTTGTTGATAAAGGCATTCTGAAGGGTAACCCTGACGGCGATGCTCGTCTGGGCAACAAACTGAACCGCGCCGAGTACGCTACGATCGCTATCGCTATCGCTGGTCTGGCTGAAGAGAAACCGGCTACGGCTACTTTCTCCGACGTTAACTCCAAGCAATGGTGGTACGGCGCAATCGAAGCTGCTGCTAAAGCAGGTTTGGTTGAAGGCTACAACGGCAAGTTCAACCCTAAGGACAATGTTACGATTGAGCAAGTAATCAAGGTCGCTGTTCAAGCTGCTAAAGCTACTCCGGTAGAAGGCGCTGAAGTTGAAGGTGCATCGGCTTGGGCTGGTCCTTACATCCAAGCTGCTCTGGACGCTGGTCTGATCGCTGCTGGTCTGAACTACAAAGCTGACGCTACTCGCGGTCAAACGATCGACGTTGGTTATGCGGTTTACGAGAAGCTGAACCCGACTGAGCCTGCTAAGGTTTCCGTAGCTTCTGCTAAAGCTGCTGGCGTTAAGAAAGTAGAAGTTACTCTTAACAAAGCAGTTGATACGGAAAAAGCTAAGTTTGCTTTGAAAAAGGGTTCCGTTAACGTAACCCTGGACAAAGTAACTTGGTCTGAAGACAAGAAAGTTGCTACGCTTCCTTTGAAAGACGTTAAAGTCACCGAAGGCGAGTACACTGTAACGTTGAGCGGCCTTGAAGAAGGCGCTGTTGAAAAGGACAACGCATCTTTCACGGCTCAAAACGAAACAGTTAAATCCATCGATTTCGTTACTTCCGTAGCTGAGATTGCTTACACTGCAAAGGCGAAAGTAAAAGTAGCTTCTAAAAACCAATACGACGAACTGGCTTCTTTCCCAGCTTCGTACTATACGGTATTCACTGGCTACAATGGCCTGAATGAAAGAGTTACTAAGAACGATGCGGGCGAATTGGTTATCGTTCTTGATACGAACGTTGCCGGTATCCAGCAAAACTCGTCTCAAATTCCGTTGACGATTTACTTCAACGAAACTCGCATTCAAGCTCAAAAGACTTTCAAAGTAGGTAACGCACCTTTCGTTACAAAAATGGAATTGGGTGCTGTTAAATACGACGGAACGAAAACTAGTCTTTCCAATGCTGGTGAAGTTGCTACGGTTCCAGTGAATCTGTACGACCAATATGGCAACCCGATTACGAAAGATCAAATGAGCACTGCAATCAATTTCAATCAGTTTATTACTCCGCAGCCTAACAAGCTGACTGCATCAGTAGATGACTTTAACAACGACGATGAATATGAAGTTAAAGTTACTCTAACCGGCAAAGAAGCTAAATCCAATGCTTATACGTTGACTGTATACGCAGGAGGAACATCTGCGACGCAAACAATCAACGTTGGCAATGCTAAGCTGGCAACAAAAGTTGCTTTCGGTGAGTTCGGCAAGGATATTGCAGAAGGCGATAATGGTACGTATTATGTCCCTGTAATTGCTTACGATGTTGATGGAAATCAATTGACGAAAGATGAGCTTGTTGAGACTACTAACCTTTCCAGAATTAAGGTTACTGTAAGCAATAACTCGTCTGTAACATCTCTCGTTGCAACTGGTCCTAACAAAGGATCGATTCCTGTCAAAGCGGAGAGCTTAGCTGCAAAACAGGTTATCTTCCTTTCGGCTAGCATCACTGAAATTGATGCACAGGATTACAAAACGACTTCCATTACGATCAAAGACAAGCGTCTGCCTGAGACGCTTGTAGTAACCGGAAATTCTGCAGCTAAAGCGGTTCTGGGTGCTGATTCCGACTTTACGGTTAAGATCAGAGACCAATACGGCTCCGATATTGATGTTCCAACTGGCTACAGTGTTGTTGTTTCCTTCACAGATCTTACCGGCAACTCTGGCATTACTCTGAAAGGCAGAGGCGACAACACGCTGAATATCGCTGCTGGCACACCGAATGCTCCTGCTACTCAACCGTATGTAACTGGCAATAAATTCAACGATGGATTTAAGTTTGACACGACTGCTGGTACCTTCGGTAAAGTTCAATTTAAGGCGGAGTTGTTCAAAAACTCCACTTCCTTGAGAGTTGTTACTCAAGAAATTGAATCCATCGATCCGACGAAAGTTGATTTGACGTACTCCTTGAAAGATCTGGGTAGTATCTATGCAGTTAGAGATACTAACTACAGCTTCAAGAGTGAGTCTGTAACGGACAGCAATCTGAAAAAGAAAGTTCAAGTTGCTGTTAAGGACACCGCTGGCAACGATGTAGCATTCCCGGATGACAAAGTTGCTAGTGTAACGGTATCTAACGGTCAAGCGGTTGCGGTTGGCGCTACTGGTTCCGTTGGTGCAACGGTTTACTATGTGCTGGGTAATAAAGCTGGCGAGTCTTCCGTTAACGCAACGGTGTACAGCGCTAAAGGTGAAGTCGTTCATGCAACTGGCGCAGTAACCGTTAAGTCTGATCTGGTGACGGTTGATACGTTGTCTGCAGGTAACGGAGATATCAAGTACAGCACGATTGCTACTACTCATGCTGCTTATGTAAGTTCGGGTGTGTTCAATGCTTATGGCTTGATGGACCTCAAAGTCGTTGATAACTATGGCGTTGAATACAAAACTACGAATATCGGTAAGTACGTTGAACTGATCGGTATCACGTACTCCATCACTAATGTTAAGGGCAATGGTACAGTTACCCTGAACGCTGGTAATGGTCAAATCACTGTAAGTGGAGCAGTACAAGAATTCGTATTGACTGCTCATGCTCCTAACGGCAAGACAGCTACCACGTTGGTTCACAATAACTAAAATAATTAAGATAAAGTCGTCAGGGATTATCCCTGACGACTTTATCTTTTTAAACCGGATCCGCAACTTAGAAAGCATCCATTACGTCTATATAAGTAGATGATCATGAGCACAGGAGGATGGATGCGTTGAGACTGTTGAAAAGGATAGCAACATCGCTATTAGCACTAAGTGTTATGTTGGGGGCGTACCAAGCTACGATTCATGCACAAGATGCAACTGCAAAATCAGCAGTAAAAGTGCTGGAACCAGTTACATTAGGAAGTGTGAAATTAAAAGAGAATGTTACGGCCAAAGTAAATAATCTTATTGTTTTGCCCTCTAACAATAGTCAAGTATTGTCATTGACACTTTCGGTCCAAAACAGCAGTAATACAGAACTTAATTTTTTAGATTACTGGCTTACAGTGTCCACAAAGTCGGGCACAAAATTAAATATGCAATTGCTGAACAATAAGATCAGCAAGATCCCTGCCAAGTCTACAGTAAATATTGATTTCATCGGAACAATTGGGAGTTCAATAAAACTTACTGATCTGGTGATAAGAGTAATAAAGTGGGACTTTTCAGCTCCGTCTTATACTAAGGTTTTAGGGCAAATTACTGTGCCCGCCCAATATAATCCAACAACTCCGTCAACAAACGGACGAAAAGTGATTTCGGACGACATAAAGGCCTCATTTGTTGTTAAGCAATCGACAATTGGTATAAGCGAAAGCTACTATCGTCCTGATATCAGATTGACTATTAAAAACGAAGGCAACCGTACCTTCTCGATGCCTGATTATCAGTTCTATATCTTAACTCAGAATAATTTGATGTATCCCTTAACGGTTCAGGATCTAAAAGGAACGAGTTTGGATCCCTTGGCAGAAAAAGAATTTCAGTTGACCGCATCGATTCCGATTGCAGTTGAACAACAGAATTGGAAACTAGCAGTCGTGAATTCAATGAATGAAGGGAAAGACAAACAACCGGTAGCCATTTTCAACTTGGTAAAATCGCAGGTGGATACCGCTGATGTTAAGGGCAAGTACTATACATTCTCCAATTCCAAAGGAACGTATAACATCAAACTAAATTCGATTAACCGTTTGCCTATCGAAGATGAGGATCTGGTTATTGCTAACTTAACCATAGCTAATAAAGGCAAGTCTACTTTGCCTATGCCTACTCTAAACGGGAAATTTGTCTTTAATGAGTCCATTGAAAAGACGGCATCCAGCAACAACAGCAACAAAGTGATATCGATCAAACCTGGCGAATCGACTAACATTCAGCTAATTAGCAGAGTGCCTTACACATTTGAAGTTTCTGATTTGAACTTGGTTGTCCAGCAAAAAGAAACGACGGGTACAAACGAGCAAATCACTGACCTCGTCAAATTTAGTACAAAAGGCAAGTTTGATGCAATCCAGAAGGTAGCATCTGATACAGGCTACTTGATTGAGGATATTGGCTATCGTGCGGAAGTAAAAGTCAAAAGTCGCAATGTTTACACGGGAGAGTCGGCGGATATCCTGGTGGCACAATTGTTGATTCAAAACCAAGAAAAGCGGCAAACGGTTGTTCATAAGCTGGCGGGTTACTTCGAGAAAGCAGATGGAACAGTGTTTCCGGCGACATTCGATAATGTCACAGAAAAGCTTGATCCGAGCGGAAAAGCAATAGTATATGTGTCAGCCACAATCCCGAAGAACACAGATACAAGCGATATCAATCTGGTTGTGGGTAAAGCAATCACGGAGACTGCGTCAGGCGGTTCACAGGCTGCTGAGCCATCAGATAAGCTTGTGGGATATACCAATCCACACTCCCTATCGCTTCCGCCATCGAAGGAGCCGCAGACCGTTCTGCAAAAGTTGGATTTCAGCCCGTATGAGTTTTCGATTACGAGGGTAGGAACTCAGACAAGATTTGATAAAAATGAAGTAAGCATGGATTTCGATTATACGCTTTCGACAGATTTACTTACCAAGGCAGTTACGAAAGATCATAAGATTATTATTGAAATTAGAGATGATACGCGCGACTATGCGTTCTCACGTGAATTGTCCCTTCCCACAGCCGCTCCTGCAACAGGGGAGGAAAATACAACGCTTCGTATAGGAGAACACAAGCTTGCACCGCCCGCGTGGAATAACGATAAGTTTGTTTTCCTAATCGACGTCCTGAAGGATTTCCATCTAAATGTTTATTACCAAGTTAAGCCTGGATATAAGACCCTGATTGCTACACAGAAGCTTCCTTGGTATGTTGATAAGAAATTGAATTAGATTGGAAAAGGGCTGAGCAGGTTAACTGCTCAGTCCTTTCGACATAATTAATGGCAATTCAATATAATTTGACACCCGATTCAGCTAATTGTGGTAAAATGTAAGTAATCAATAAGATAAAGCTGGGGAAATATGGAATGCCAATTCAGGATTCAATAAACTATAGCGCGCAACCTGGTTCAACGGATCATATTAGCGCGATAACGAAACAACGAACTAAAGCAAGCAGAGCGGCGGCACTAGTCCAAAGATATATATTGGTGGCCAAGTATTTTGGTTTTATCCTAACTTTTATGATTCTTATGGCCGTCAAGGTTGTTCCGGATTTTGAAGGAGTAACTCGATACAACCCCTTTACATGGGGAGGCATGACGGTATTCACAGACTATGCACTGTTTATGCTTATCATAATGATATTGCATATCTTCATGTACTTCCAACATAAACTTCATTCTGAAGATATGATGGAGCCTGTATCCAAAGAATGCATATCAGAATTTCGCATCATATTAACTTCCTTTATGATTACGCTCGGTATTACATTTTTATTGAAGACCACCTTTTTATATTCGCGATTTACGTTGGTACTATTTGTCCTAGCCATGATTGTAGAATCTGGCTTTTGGATTCTACTGCGCAGATCTATACTAGCCTATCTTTATCGAAAAGGCTCCATCAAAAAAAACATAGTAATTGTTGGTGCAGGTAAGGTTGGACTAACTATCTACGAAAGGATAATGAATACGGGTAGAGCAGAAACCAATTTCATAGGATATTTGGATGATTATAAAGTCGGAGCTGAAGTTATTGGAAAACCGATCGATCTGGAAACAATACTTCAATTATATAGAGTAGATGTGGTTTATATAACAATTCCGTCAGAGAAGAAACTAATCGAATCCTTGTTAGGTAAGGTATACAAATATGATGTGGACATTAAGATCATTCCAGAGATGTTCGATCGCATATCCAGTGTATTCGCATTTAAGGATGATCTCGAATACCCGTGCCTGCAGATCGTCAAAACCCCATTGAGAGGACTTAATGTCATCTTAAAAAGAATGTCTGATGTTTGTGGGAGCCTCATTCTTCTAACATTAATGTCACCACTATTCTTACTGATCGGATTGCTTGTTAAACTTGAATCAAAGGGCCCCATATTTTTTAGGCAGCAGAGATTAGGTAAGAATGGTTTGCCGTTCTATATGCTGAAGTTCCGTTCCATGAAGAACAACGCAGAATCAATAAAAAGTTCGCTGCTTAACCAAAATGAAATGTCGGGTCCAGTCTTTAAGTTGCGAAACGATCCAAGGATAACCCGAGTGGGTCAATTTATACGGAAGTATTCAATTGATGAATTGCCACAGCTCTGGAATGTCCTTAGAGGACAGATGAGTCTTATTGGGCCAAGACCGCCTCTTCCGGACGAGGTATCTAAATACTCAGATTATCATTGGCGCAGAATGGATGTGCTTCCGGGAATGACGGGTTTATGGCAAGTCAGCGGGCGCAGCGATCTAAGCTTTGAAGAATGGATAGATCTTGACATATATTATATTGAACACTGGAGCTTTATGCTCGAAATGAAGATCTTACTAAAGACAATACCCGTTGTAATCAAAGGCGCCGGCGCATACTAATGAGGAGTGTAATCGTTGAAGAAGAACAATTCGATTGGTGCAATGGAATGGTTTGCTTGGTTTTGGATAAGTGCATTTTTGCTGTTGGCAATTAGCACGAACGGAATTTTTCAAGGAATCAGTTTACATTCCAGCGCTGCAACCTTATCTTATGAGCGCCCACTATTGTACTGTCTAGTAATAACGTCAGTATGTGCAGTATGGATTGGGACGTACTTCTTTCATAAGAAAATTGAGCTGGAACGAAGAATGCTGTATGCGTTGGCTTCAATTGCTTTATGTCTGGTTTATACCGTCAGCTCCTTAAACTCTTATAGCGCAATCCTGTCAAAGTACGGAATTTGGACAAGTCTAATGGTGACTCTGTTTTTTATAGCAGGAACACTGCTTGCCGAGTATGAGCGATTGATTCAAGTGTTGCCAAGGGTCTATCTGTTTTTTGGATACATTCTAGTATCTTATGGATTTTTAAATTTGTTTGGCAATACTTATTTGCTAGATTCCTTAGCATATTACGAGGGCGTCAGAATTACATCGATTTTCCAATATGCTAATGCTTATGCGATACTTTTGCTTACGTTGTGGATCGCGATAGTAATCGCAATAAATCACTCCAAGAAAAAGTGGATGCGTCTGTGGCACGGCTTCATGCTGGTACCAGTATGTGTATCGTTCCTGTTAACTCTCTCAAGAGGAGCGATAGTAGTTCTCCCAATTATTGCGATTGTTATGCTGCTGATGTTCAGATTCAAGCATCAGCTAATGGCAATAATTTACTCGATCATCGCGCTTGGTTTGTCGCTCGTCATTTACAATAATCTTGAAAGAGCGGGAACAAGGGTATATGAGAGAATACAACAAGCAATTACGAGCCAAACCCCATTTGAGACGAAATCCATATTTTCAGCGTCATCTGTAGGTTCATGGGGACTCTTAGTTGCAACCTCATTGGTAATGGCCGTCATAGTATATTTGGTTACAAAACATTTGGAGGGACCAATATCAAAGTGGGCTGACGGATTAAAGATGAGGTTTGCGGATAAAGTTGTTCCAATATCAATCTTGATTATAGTTATATTAGCAGTATTAATCCTTACGAACCGATCTGTTATTCAATTACTTCCGGATGTTATTGCGAATCGGCTATCTAACATCAGCTTGCAAACCCATTCCGTATATGAGCGTTTGACCATGTATAAGGATGCGGTATCGATCTGGAAGGAAAGTCCACTCATAGGGAATGGGGGGGGGGCTTGGGAGGCTTTATACGAAGAACATCAGTCCTACTCCTACCTTAGCGCGCAAACACACGGTTACCTAGCGCAATTACTTATAGAAGTCGGCCTGTTAGGAATCATTGTGTATTTAGGGCTAATTGTTGCCATAATCTTCTTCTATATCAGAGGATATAGGAGATCAGATGAAGAGACTCGCAATAAGTACATTTTTTATTTCATAGTTCCCATTACAATCCTTCTTCATTCGCTTATTGACTTTGGGATGAGTTACATGTTCTACTCCTTAATGGTATTCCTCTGTTTAGGAGTACTAGCGGGAACTCAACGTCAAAAAGTTAACTGGGCTTTGAACAAAAGCTGGTACAAGGGAATTCGATGGGGTCTGCCAATCCTCGTCAGTGCAGTAGCTTTGATTATTATCATTCTATCAGGCAGGCAAATAAGTGCAATCAATAAACATATCGAAGTTCAGAATGATATCGTGAACAATGTTATTTTTAATCGTATTGAATATAAAATCGAACAGAGTCTGTCTATGTCCCCAAGGCATCCAATTATGTTGCTTCAAGCGTCAATAATTAATTTTCAAGTATATCAACAAACAGAGGACAAAAAATACTTGGATAGAGCCGTGAACTACATTGAGAAACTTAACAAGCATGAACCTCGATATCGAGAAGCTGTGGACTGGAATCATTCAATTGCATTGGCACAAGGGGATCATGATAAGGCTATAAATTTTGCATTAGATGCGGTAAATCAGTATCCCTTTGACCAACCATTGTATGATCTGGCTGCATCAGATTTACTAAAAGAGTGGGGAATTCTTAAAGATTCCGATCGCACTAAGAGTGAACAAGCAGCGAGCCAGATTAATGACCTGTATCAAAAGATGAAGCGGCATCAGGAGATGAACGATGCTTTACCTGATACTATAAATTTGTTGCGAACTTTCTCCATGAGTGAAACAGTGCAAAATGCAGTCAAAATGATTCAATAATTTATTGTTTGGGAAGAGGTGAGCAAGCATGAGGATATCAGTCATTATACCAACACTTAATGCTGCTTCCTATCTTGATAATTTAATTACTCGTTTAAGGGAACAGACTTTTCAACCATTCGAAATCATCGTGGTCGACTCAACCTCCGAAGATGGGACGGCGGAAAAGGCAGATGCTTTGGGGGCAAAAATCTTAACTATCCCTCGGGAATCTTTTGATCATGGGGGAACCAGGAATTTTGCGGCTTCTCATGCGTTGGGAGATATCCTAGTATTTATGACTCAAGATGCTTTGCCATCGGATAACTTATTTTTAGAGAACTTGATTGAACCGTTTCAAGATGATCGGGTAGTCGCGGTATATGGGCGACAAGTTTCCAATACAGGGACGCAGTTATTGGAGAAAATAAGCAAAGAACATAATTACCCATCCAGTTCGATGAAGAAGTCAATTGAAGATATTGAGAAGTTTGGAATAAAGACATTCTTTTTTACTAATGTGTGTTCTGCAGTTCGGGCCAGCACTTTCTATAAAGTTGGGAGGTTTCCGGAACCGATTATTGTAAATGAAGATATGATACTTGCTGCAAAGTGTATTCTTGAAGGACACGTAGTTGCTTACGCTTCTGGTGCTCGGGTTGACCATTCGCATAATTACTCTTTAAAACAAACATTCAAGAAGTACTTTGATATAGGTGGCTCAATTGGGATGAATAGATGGATTCTAAATTACACTTCTGCTGAAGGAGAAGGCAGAAGATTACTTAGATCTCAAATTCGACAATTGATTAATCCTGGAAACTGGAAGTGGATCCCTTTGTGGGTTGCAGAGTCGATTATAAAATATACAGGATACAGATTAGGACTTGCTTATCAGTCAATCCCAAGAAAGTTTCGTAGAAACTTAAGTATGCATCCTCTCTTTTGGGATCGGAAAGAAACGACAAACTCGATGTGAGGTGAAAAGAAAATGAAAAAAATACTAGCTATTTTTGCATTTATAATTATTGTTGGAGCTGTAGGTTGGTACCAGTCGGCCCAAGCAGATAGTGCTTCTGTGCCTGGGAATATCGATGACCCGATTGTAACGAAAAGTTATGTGGATCAAGCCGTAGCTAAGTTAGTTAAAGCAGAATTAGACAAGATAGTAGGCGGGAAAGAAAATGGTGCAGCAGCACTTGAAGTTGTAACTCTTCCATGGGGAAGCAGGCTTATTGTGGAAGACGGAGCCGAAATCATTGTCCGTTCCGGGAAGGCGATTGCTTTCAGTTCAGATAAGAATGGATTATCAGACCTTACAGACGGCCTCGACATCGCTCCTGGTAAGTTGGTTGCCAACAATCATCTTATTCTAGCTCCAAGAGGCGGCAGGGGCGTTGAGGCGGATCCTAAGCAGTCTAAGGGGCTGATTGTTTTAGTTCGGGGTGGATATCAACTGCATCAGTAGATGATATGAGCAAATCCAGTATTGATTTGGATACAAGACTAGTGGGAAGTGTGACTTGATTATGCTTAAGCAAACAGTTGCTTTTCAAAGTAAATATGGTTTTCTACTCTCTCAATTAGTTAAACGAGATTTTAAGACCAAATATAGAAGATCTGTATTGGGAATACTATGGAGCCTTTTAAATCCACTTCTTATTATGGTTGTACAGTATTTGGTTTTCTCCACTCTATTTCGGTTCGATATTCCAAATTATGCTGTCTACCTGTTGAGCGGTATCGTTATGTTTAATTATATGTCAGAAGCAACCACGCAATCAATGACATGTATAATTCAAAATGCTTCGTTAATAAATAAAGTAAATGTTCCTAAATATATATATCCATTTTCTCGTGTGTTATCAACGGGTGTCAATTTTTTATTATCACTGGTTGCACTTTATGTGGTAATTATCGTTACGGGGATGGGTATCACGTTTTCGCATATCGCATTGTTGTATGGAATAGCCTGTATGTTCGTGTTTATAATAGGTATTTCGCTATTATTGTCATCTCTAATGGTATTTTTTCGCGATACGCAATTTTTGTACAGCATAGTATTGACGATATGGACATATCTCACACCGATTTTCTATCCAGAAAGCATTCTTCCTTCCTATATGATAAAGGTTATGGAATTTAATCCGATGTATCACTTTATTAGATTTATTCGATTTATAATACTACATCAAGGGATCCCTGTCCCAAAAGCATGGTTGTATTGTGCTTTGTTTGCAATTCTATCGCTAGTAATAGGAGCCTATGTGTTCAAACGAAATCAAAGTAAGTTTATTCTTAATTTGTAAGGGGCAGGATTCGTCTTGATTGAACTAAATAATGTATCTATGAAGTTTCGAATGGCGAATGACCGGATTATGAGCCTCAAGGAATTTGTAGTAAAGAAAATTTCCGGAAAAATTAAATATAAAGAATTTGTAGCATTAAATGATGTTTCTTTTACGATTCAAGAAGGTGAAGTCGTTGGCATTATTGGTGGCAATGGTGCGGGGAAAAGTACCTTACTAAAGGTTATTTCAGGCATTCTAACTCCAACGGATGGTAATGCAAAAGTAAGTGGAAGTATTGCCCCATTGCTGGAGCTTGGTGCTGGCTTTGATATTGATCTAACGGCAAGAGAAAATATTTTTCTTAATGGTGCAGTGCTTGGATATTCCAAGAAGTACTTAATTGATAAATATGATGAAATCGTTGAGTTTTCTGAATTACAGGAATTTATGGATATTCCTATTCGGAACTTTTCCTCAGGGATGACCGCTAGATTAGCGTTTTCAATTGCAACTCTTGTGAAACCTGATGTGTTGATCGTCGATGAGATTTTATCAGTTGGTGATGCCAAGTTTCAACAGAAGAGCTCTAAAAGAATGCGGGAATTAATTAATGGCGGAGCAACCGTACTTTTAGTTTCTCATAGCATTGAGCAAATCAGAGAGATCTGTACCCGTGTTGTCTGGTTAGAAAGAGGAAAGATAAGAATGATCGGTAACACGGAGGAAGTAATAAATTCTTATCTGAGTTATTCAAACGTAAACACACAGGAAGAATCCAATCCAACTGATTTGCTGAAGTATACGGAAAAGCTATATACACCAACATATATTAATAAGATCGATAACCAGTACTTCATTGTTGATTGTTGGCATCATCGTGTTATTTATAATAACAATTTACTTGACCCCATCAAGAAGTGGAAAACAGTGAATGGCTATTTTAGTATCCCCCATACTATCGCAAGTGATGGTCAGGCTTATCTGATTGAAGATACGAAGAACGATAAAGTAAAGGTATTACAGAAGATGGGGAATGCGTTCAACGAAACTCAATTAATCGGTGATATTGGTGGTCAACCACATAAGATAATATATGATAATATATACAAGAGGTTTTACGGAATCTCCGCCTCAAGCCAAGAGGTGTTCGTCTTAAAGAATGATGGGAAAGACATTATTAAAGAGAAAGTAGTCAGACTTAACTATTTAGGAACAGCGTATGTTAGAGCATTAAGTCTGATAGATGGAGATATCTATTTCGTATCTGGTCCAGGGAAAATTACAGTGGCAAAATCATCAGACTTGTCTTTTGATTTAATCCGCGAATATAAAGTCCCTGATGAATTTCAAGGGATGAATGATATTGTCAAAATAGGTTCTTATTTTTATCTAAGTGTATACCAGAATGCAAATGGGGATATCAAACCAAGATTAGTGAGAGTGAAAGATCTAGATCATCTACATAATGATTATGAAGATATATATGATACACTTGAATTAAAAGGAGTACCTTATTACTTTTCATTCATCGATGATAGAGTTTTCATAACGGAAATTGATTCATATTCAACGGTTAAATCATTTAAGGTCGTTGATGACCAAATTGTTGATTTGCAGGTCCACTATGATTGTGGTGTGCCGGATGAGTTCTCCAAAAAGCGGCGCAAAATGAAATAACGTATGAATAATAAATTGTATTACAGGGGGGATTGACGTGGCGAAGCTTAATTTGGACTATTATAATCCCAATACCGACACTGCTTACTCAGATGGCGATATTGAACATGAGTTGCTGCAATATGCGAAAAGTGGCGGCGATTGCGATTGGTATGAAGATGGTAGGTGGCCAGTTGTTTATCATATGTCTCATCTTCGCCACAATATTCTAAATTGGTTTCCGTTCAAAGATAACTGCAGCATATTGGAAATCGGTGCTGGTTGTGGTGCGTTGACGGGGCTACTTTGCGAGAGGGCGCAAAAAGTAGTGGCGATAGAATTAACGAAGAGACGTGCGGAAGTAAATTATGAGCGTCATCGTCATTGCGATAATCTTGAAATTGTAGTTTGCGACTTTCAGATGATTCCGTCTGTATGGAAGTTTGACTATATCGTTATTAATGGGGTTTTGGAATATGCAGCTTATATGCTCAACAGTAAACAGCCGTATGTTGACTTTCTAAGAAATGCAGCGGAACATATGAACCCAAACGGTAGGATGTTGCTTGCAATTGAGAATAGGCTTGGTCTGAAATATTTTTCAGGTGCGAAAGAAGACCACACCGGCAAATATTTTTCAGGTCTTAATGGTTATATTGATGGTGAAAAAGTGAGGACATTCTCTAAAGATGAATTGCGTGAGGAGATTAACAAAGCGCATCTTCATGCTTTAAAATTTTATTATCCCTATCCGGATTATAAATTTCCCTTCGAGATCTATACTGATTCGACAATTGGTAAAATGATGCCAACAGTCCTCGATTATCCATTAGATATGTCCAGAGTTATGCTATTTGAAGAGCGTACAATGTATCGCTCATTCATGAAACAAGGAATAATGGACAGGTTCTCTAACTCCTTTCTAGTCGAGATCTCATCTTCACAAGATGAAATGCCGTCAGACATGGCATATATTAAATTAAGTGCAAATCGAAACGAAAGATTTCGAATCTGTACTTATTTCAATGAAAGTAAAAATAGAGCGCATAAGCAAGCTTTAAATACGCAGGCAGTAGAACATCTAGAGCACATGATGCGGTTTGGTTCCTTCGATTATGGCGTCAGCCGAATAATGAATATTGAGAGCCGAGAGGAAAAGGTAGGCCACCTATCGTTTCCTTTTATTGCAGAAGAAAATTTGGAGACTACTTTATTAGCTACTATTAGAAATAGAAATGTAGATGAGGTTATTTCACGAATATATGAAATAAGAGATTTATTATTCGCGAATATTCAGTTACAAAAGCAACCCGACTCTGAGGAGTTTAGAAATATATTTGGTAATATATTCTGTCAAAAGGAACTTCGATGGACAGAAAACACGAATGTTGACTTAATAGCCGGGAATATATTCCTGAATAACGATCTATATTATGTAATTGATTATGAGTGGCATATTCCGTGCAAGGTGCCTCAAGAGTTTGTAATGTGGCGTATGTTAAAACAGTTTGTTGATGATCATGGTTTGGATGAATTCTTAACCAAGTCTATGCGTAATTCAATAATGAATATTGATGATCAAACTGAAAAGTGCTTTTATGATTGGGAGTCTCATTTTGCGAAGAATTATGTAGGAATAAAAGATTTGTCGGAGCTGTCCCAAGGAAATGTACCAATCGATATAGAGAAAGCCGCGATACAGCAAACGAAAGAAAAGGTGCTACAAAGCACCTTATTCTATGATATGGGTAATGGATTTACCGATTTAGATTACGAAAGAAGTTATGCTGAATATTTTGAATCTGGTTTTATTGCAACGTTTACGCAAGAAAAATTGGGTCAAGCAAGACTGTTAAGATGGGATCCGCTCGAAGGTAATGCTTGTTGTATAAGAATACAAAAAATCGAAACAGATGGTTTGTTATCAGGCATCGTTGCCATTAATGCGGAGCGGTATTCAGAAGATTTAGGTTATGAATTCTTTACATTCGATCCACAGTTCAATATAATGGGTGATTTTTCGAATGCAACCTATATAAAAATCTGGTTTTCATGCCAAGTTTTAGACTGGACTGGTGGGTATCGGAAACGAGAAGAGGAGATAAATCTTTTGCGTCGTGAAAATGAGGATCAAGCGCAGGAGAATTTACAATTAATAGATCAAAACAATGCGTTATATTTGAAAATTCAATCTAGCCAAGGCGAAGTACAAAATCTTAAAAACGAATTGGAAAGATTGCAGCAAGAACTGAATAGTACACGAAATGAATTACAGGACAAACAAAGTAGTTTGCAAAGCATTATTACAGAGTTAAGGGAACATCGGATAAAATCGATAGCAAAAGTGTTGTTTTATGGCGGTGTTATTAGGGGGAAATCTGATGAGTAAAGTCAGTGTAATAATGCCTTGTTATAATGATGGAGCGTATATTGAAGAGGCAGTTGCCTCAGTATACGCACAAACTTATAAAGACATAGAATTAATCATTGTTGATGATGGATCCGATGATGAACGTACACGGGAGATTTTGAATCGGATATCTAGCCAAAGTAATGCCATCCTAATGAAGACGGATCGACTGCGACCAACAGGTGCACGCAATGCAGGGATTGCAAAAGCAAGTGGGAGGTACATTTTACCACTAGATTCAGATGACAAGATTGAATACGATTATATAGAAAAAGCAGTGAAGATATTGAATGAGAATGAACATATAGGTGTAGTGTATTGTTACGCGGAACTCTTTGGCAATTCAAGCGGGAGATGGGAGCTTCCCGACTATTCGCTAGATAAAATGCTGCTAGATAACATCGTGTTTGTTACCGCTCTATTCTGTAAAGAAGATTGGGAAAGAGTTGGTGGTTTTAAAACAAATATGAAACATGGGATGGAGGATTATGATTTCTGGTTGTCAATTATGGAAATTGGCCGTGAGATTCACCAGATCCCTGAAGTGCTTTTTCACTACCGAATTAAGCAAACATCAAGGACAACAGAATTTATGAGCGATATCAACGTTGTACAACATACTTATCGTGAAATCTATCAGAATCATCCTCTGCTATATGAGAAATATAAGGATCGATATGCGATGTTACTAAGGGAAGCGCTAATAGAACAATTATTTTTAAATAGAGCATTACAGAAAGGTATCGCGATATTAGAAAAACTTAAGCGTATTCCTATTCTTAAATCGATAATCAAAAAACTTATTTTGAAATAAGAGGAGGTAAAATTTATGATTATATTCACATCAATATGTGCGAATTATGTGCATAAAGCTCGTACGCTAGCAAAATCGGTTAAAGAGAATATTCCGGATGCGACTTTCGTTGTTTGTCTGGTAGAGCGCGAAGTGTCACCTCAAATCGAGTATCCGTATTTCGATAAAATTGTGTTGGCTAAAGATGCGTGGGAAGGCAATTTCGATCGATTTATATTTAAGCACGCGATTGTGGAAGCTTCGACATCAGTGAAAGGTCAATTTTTTCGGTACTTGTATGAAATTTATCCGGAGGAAGAGAAGTTTATCTATCTTGACCCGGATATATATATTTATTCCGATTTTACTGAGTTAAGGTTACTTTTAGATGCACGCCCCATCGTATTGTGTCCTCATTTATTAGATCCCGGGAATATTGACATGGAGCTTTCAAGTACGGCACATGGGGTGTATAATCTGGGCTTTCTTGGTGTTAATCGTAGTCAAGAAGCGAGGAAGTTTATAGATTGGTGGGCGGAGCGGCTATATTTATTTTGTTATGACGATAAAGCAAACGGCATTTTTACTGATCAAAAATGGATTGATTTGGTGCCGTGCTTCTTTGATGCAGAGATTTTTAAACACAGGGGTTATGACTTTGCGCCTTGGTCTCTTTTGAACTGCGATATGTCAGAAGAAAATGGCAGCTTCTATGTAAAGGGAGATCCCCTCAGGTTTATACATTTCTCTGGGTATGGAGATTCGGCGCAAAAATGTATGAGAGATTGGCTTCCTGAAGGGGAGCACCCATTTAGGAAGCTTTATGCGGAATACTCGGAAATCCATGATGGCAATAATTCGGATGGAATCTCCAAAACCCTATGGTCTTATAGCTGTTATAGTTCGGGTGAAAAAGTATCAGATGCTATAAGAGTCGCATACCGCAAAGACTACGATGTGATGTTCAGCGTAGAAAATCCTTTTGAGTTGGGTGACGCTTATTTCGGCAGCAAATTAAGTTCGGGTAAACTTAGTAATAAGCCAAAGAGAATAATATCTAAAGCCGTTACCGTTATTCGTACCCAAGGATTTAATATTTTTATTAAGAAATTATATAGAAAACTAGTTCGATAATTATTCCCATATATAGTTGTCGGGTCGAATACAGAAGTGCTGAGGTGGTATCGAAGTTGAATATAATTAGTAAATTATCAAGAAAACCCGGAATTGCATTAGTAGTATTATTATCAATAATATGTCTTTATGTTTATAGAGATTTCATTACGCTCTCTAAGCTTTATGTTTATCTTGATTGGGGATGGGATTCCTACGGATCATATTGGGCGTGGTATGCATATTTGATCGATTGGGCAAATAACGGGTTTCCAATGTGGAACTTTAGAGTAGGTATTGGTGCAAGTGTTTTCTCAGCATCGAACTTTCTCTTTGATCCCTTCAACCTGTTATATATTTTAAGTACTAAGGGAATGTCTGCATATTTACTTTCTTTTGTATTCATTTTGAAAATAATTTTGTCAGGGTCTTTTTTCTATATTTACACAAAAGCTATGGGGTTTACAAAAACAACATCATTAGTTGTTTCTTTACTATATGCCTTTAATGGATATCTTATTCTTTGGGGACAGCATTATTGGTTTGCAAATATCATTCTTTATGCTCCATTAATGTTATATTCGCTTGAGCAACTAATTCAGCGTTCGAAGTGGATATTATTTTCATTAGTAGTTGGATTGACCGCTATTTATAGTTACTATTTTCTATACATGATTTCGATTTATCTTGTTTTATACGCTATTGCGCGATATATACTACTCTACGGTTTCAATCTAAAGACATTAATGAAATTTATGGTTAACTTTATTTTTAGATATTTGTTAGGTGTAGGGCTAAGTGCAGTCGTATTATTTCCTTCAATATACACTGCTCTAACTAATCCAAGAGTGGGTCTTAAAATCGACTTTTCGCTAAATCCGGCTAGTTTAATAGAGTACTTAAGTATTTTTGCGCGTCCATTTTCTAACGATATATTAGGAACAAATTACGAATTTATAGGCTATTCAAATTACTATGAGTCTCCCCAGCTTTATTGTGGACTACTCACATTACTACTTATTCCTCAGTTAATAAAAATACTCAACAAAAGAGAAAAAATTATTTATGGCAGTCTAGGAGGAATATTAGCCTGTTCAATCTTAATTCCTTACGGATCAGTTGTTTTCAATGCTTTTAGTGTACTCACTTATAGGTGGTCTTTTATTCTTATTATTTTTGAACTTACAATGATGGCTTTTGTTTTGGACTCTGTATTTAAGGACAAGGCTCATGTTAGCAGTAGAATATTAAAGCAAACCTTTGGTGTTTTATGCAAAACCTTAGTCTGTCTATTTGTATTGACGGTTGTATACAAAATTATTAAAAATAACATGGTTATTAGTTCTGTGGAATCCCTTCAAGGTGTATTGTATAGTTCTATAAAACCTTTTATTCTCATTGTATTTTTTCTTTGTCTATATTATTTAATAACCAATTTGTACTCGAAAGCTGTACTGAATAAAAAAGCTTATTTGAGCTCGTTGATTGTTATTATCTGTTTGGAGTTAGCTCTATTTAGTAATATTACTGTGAATAAGAGGGAAGCACTTGACTCTTCTTACATCAATAATCGTCAAGGATATTTTGACTACACCAGTGATGTATTGAATTATTTGAAAACGGAAGATCGTAGTTTCTATAGATTAGAGAAATCCTATTATTCAGCATCTCCAAGTGAACCACTATTTCAAGATTATTACGGGACAACCGTTTATAATTCGTTAAACAATCCTTCCTACTTAAATTTTTTGAGAACAATCAACGCTAGTAACGCGAGAACGAATACGATAGTTGATGGTTTTAAGGATCGTATTGCTATACAAACTCTGTTAGGAGTTAAGTATTATATTAACAAAGATCAAGACGAAAAACCGTATGGTTATAGCTTACTATCAAAGTTCGGAGACTTATTTCTATTTCAGAATGATTATTATCTCCCTATCGGATTTTCTTACAAATCATATATCACCGAAGAAGATTTTTCGAATCTTTCGATTGAAGAGAAGGATAGCGTTCTTCTTAAATATGCTATCATTAACGAGAGTATTTTACCTGAAACCCATAAGCACTTAGATAAGTATGATCTAGATTCAAATAAGCCAATAGCATCTTTATCTGAAGTGGAATTAGATTTTAGTCAGATGACAGCCGGAAGCAACATGGAAATAATTGAACAACAAGGTCAATCGGTACTTAAATATGTAGCATTAGACCACGATCCAATGTTTTTCGTTCCGTTAAAAGAACCAATTATTGATTCGAAATTAATGATCAAATTTGAAATAACCAGCGCGAATCCAACTTCAGGGCAAATATTTTACACTTCTGCTCCGAGCGAATTTGCAGAAGGGAAGTCAAAAAAATTTAGTATTAGTCAAGGAACCTCTATCTATGAAGTTGATATGGGCTACGTAAGTGCCGATCAAATTCGAATTGATGTCGGAGAGCTGCCAGGAGAGTATACAATAAAAGATATACAATTGAAAACGACATCCGCAGCTGACTATGTAAATACTGTAGAGGACTTAAGAAAAGAATCGCTTCATGTTGATTATGTTTCTGATGATCTTATTAAAGGAAACATTAATGTTTCAGATGATAAGCTATTATTTTTATCAATTCCACATAATAAAGGATGGCGTGTTTATGTGGACGATGTAGAGCAAACATTGGTTTCTGTAAATGCTGGCTTATCGGGTGTGTTTTTGGAAAAAGGTGAGCATGAAATAAAAGTGAAATATTCACAACCAGGTCTTATGGCAGGAGGAATTGTAAGTGGGATATCTATAGTGCTGCTGATTAGTTTGATTTATTTACGAAAAAAACGAACTAATAGAAATGGGGGGGATGATCTCTAATGTGAAGTATTTCGATTTATCTTGGATCAAAAAGGAATAGATAGAGAATTTCTTATTACGTTAGCGTCTATAAGAGGGGATAAACGATAATGAGCAATCACAGTAGAATGATGGAGATCTCGAGTCTTGGTGATGAAAGAGGATTACTAAATGTTATTGAAGCTGAAATAACGATTCCATTTGAGATAAAAAGAGTTTTTTATATATATGGAACACAAGAAGGGATACGCAGAGGGTCTCACGGCCATTTCAAAACAAGACAGGCTCTAATAAGTGTATCAGGAAAATGCAAGGTGCACCTCGATAATTTGAGAAGAACAGAAGAAATTGAACTAGATTCGCCCCGAAAAGTGTTGATATTGGAACCGAATGATTGGCATGAGATGTATGATTTTTCACCAGATTGTGTTTTATTGGTTCTGGCTTCGCATCTATATGACCCTCAAGATTATATTCGTGATTATGATAAGTTTGTTGAAGTTTATAGTTGATTACTCAACTTTCGCAGCATGAAATTGGCAAACAAGCCTTGATGTAGCTAGGCAGACTGGCAATCCATTGCTGAAGTTGACGCTGAATCAAAACCGAAAGCCTCTTTCCTGCTTTCGTGGCGATTTCGC
>JBEPZN010000041.1:0-21134 GCA_041640875.1 Ectobacillus sp.
AAATAGGTCTAGTGATGATGGCGAAGAGGCCACACCCGTTCCCATACCGAACACGGAAGTTAAGCTCTTCAGCGCCGATGGTAGTTGGGGGTTTCCCCCTGTGAGAGTAGGACGTCGCTAGGCCTTTTTAGTTTTTATAACATCGCGGGGTGGAGCAGTCTGGTAGCTCGTCGGGCTCATAACCCGAAGGTCGCAGGTTCAAATCCTGTCCCCGCAACCAAAGCTATCGGCAAATGAATGATGGTAGTTGGGGGTTTCCCCCTGTGAGAGTAGGACATCGTTAGGCCTTTTTAATTTTTATAACATCGCGGGGTGGAGCAGTCTGGTAGCTCGTCGGGCTCATAACCCGAAGGTCGCAGGTTCAAATCCTGTCCCCGCAACCAAAGCTATCTACAAATGAATAATGGTTCCGTGGTGTAGCGGTTAACATGCCTGCCTGTCACGCAGGAGATCGCGGGTTCGATCCCCGTCGGGACCGCCATTTTTCATAAACGAAACAAGATGTTTCGTGTTTTTTTATGTTTGGACTTGTTATATGCATAAGTAGCTAGATATCCTTGGGAGCTGATCCTAAGGTTTTTTTTATTTATTTCACTGTAAGAAAAATAAAATTGCAAGCAGGAAAATACTACGCCCCTGTCTTCACAAGAGCAGGGCTCGCTAATCAGTGAGTTTTCTTTATACTTTAAGAAAGTATAAATTTCTAGCAGGAAGACCATTCGACGTAGTCGGAAATTTTAGGAATACAGTATAAGTGCAACTACGCCTCTGTCTTCGCCCAAGAGCAGGGCTCGCCAATCGGCGAGTTTTCTTTATTCGTTTGAAAAAAATAGTATAATGAGAATCAGGAATTTATGTTTTCGTTCCTATAAACTGCTCAAATATGGAAGAACGGATATACTATAGAAATAAGAAACAAGGCTGGTGAAGCAGTTGAATGAATATAAAATTAAAACCTCCTCGCCGGAAGATACAATGAAGATATCGGAAAAGCTGGGGATGTTGGCTGAGGAGCAGGATGTTTTTATTTTAGAGGGAGATTTAGGCGCAGGAAAGACTACTTTTACAAAGGGAATTGCGAAAGGACTTGGTGTAAAGCGGGTTGTAAATAGTCCAACATTCAATATTATTAAGGAGTACAAAGGAAGAATTCCTCTCTATCACATGGATGTATATCGATTAGGAGAGAGTGAAGAAGATCTAGGATTTGATGAGTATTTTTACGGGAGCGGTGTGACAGTAGTTGAGTGGGCTCACTTGATTGAGCAGTATTTGCCTTCGTCCTTACTTAAAATTAGTTTATTTCATGAAGGTGACAACAATCGGGGCATTGTGTTGGAGCCGAAGGGAGAACGGTATATTAGATTATGTGAGGAGCTTTTGAAGAATGAAAGTATTAGCAATTGATACAGCGAATTATGTAATGGGCGTCGCGCTTCTCAATGAACAGGAAGTAGTAGGCGAAATTATTACAAATGTGAAGAAGAACCATTCTGTACGGCTTATGCCAGCAATTGAACAGCTATTGAAGGAATGCGATACAAAGCCGAGTGACCTTGAGAAAATTGTAGTGGCTGAAGGACCGGGATCTTATACAGGGGTGCGTATTGGGGTGACAGTAGCTAAAACATTGGCATGGTCCCTGCAAATCCCGATTACAGGCGTATCCAGTTTAGAAGTTTTAGCAGCAAATGCTTCCTACTTCGATGGTTATATTTGCCCGCTTTTCGATGCAAGAAGACAGCAAATCTATACAGGCCTTTATACATATGAAGATACGCTCAAAGTAAAAGAAGAAGAACGGATTATTCTTATTTCAGAATGGCTTCCATTGCTAAAGGAATTAAATCAAAAAGTATTATTTATAGGAAATGATTTATCTATTCATAAAGAGACTATTCTAGCTGCGTTAGGGGAGCAGGCTGTATTTGCTGCAACGGCTAAACATAACCCAAGACCAAGTGAACTAGGCTGCATTGGTTTACAAAAAGAATCAGAAGAAGTACATACATTTGTACCAAATTATATTCGTATGGCTGAAGCAGAAGCAAATTGGCTGGCAAATCAAGCAAAATAGGGGAAAAGTAAATGAGTAAGTCAATCATATTTCGGGATATGAAACCCGAGGATATCGCACAGGTTGTTGCGATTGAAGAAGTATCTTTTGCGATTCCATGGACCTTCGAAACGTTTGAGCGCGAAATGACAACGAATGAATATGCCCGATATACTGTGATGGAGAAAGATGGCGCTATTATTGGTTATTGCGGAATGTGGCTCATTTTAGATGAATCCCATATTACGAATATCGCGATTCTACCTGAGTATCGAGGGAGGAAACTGGGAGAAGCATTATTGCATGAAGTAATTGAAAAAGCAAAAAAATTAGGAGCCTACTCGATGACATTAGAGGTTCGTGTATCTAATGAGATTGCCCAAAAGCTGTACCGTAAATTTGGTTTTTTAAACGGTGGTGTTCGCAAACGATATTATACGGATAACTACGAGGATGCTCTTGTAATGTGGGTGAGATTATGACAAAAGTAAATAGTATTATATTAGGAATCGAGACGAGCTGTGATGAGACTGCTGTAGCTGTTGTAAAGAATGGAAATGAGATTTTATCTAATGTGGTAGCATCTCAGATCGAGAGCCATAAGCGATTTGGAGGAGTAGTTCCAGAGATTGCATCTCGTCATCATGTAGAGCAAATTACAGTTGTATTAGAAGAAGCATTGAGACAAGCTGATGTAACGTTACAGGATATAGATGCGATTGCGGTGACAGAGGGACCGGGTCTTGTTGGGGCATTATTGATTGGAGTTAATGCCGCAAAGGCAGTTTCCTTTGCTCATGGAATCCCCTTAGTGGGTGTCCACCATATTGCGGGGCATATTTATGCGAATCGTCTCATCACGGAGATGAAGTTTCCTTTGCTGTCTCTCGTTGTTTCTGGAGGGCATACAGAACTTGTTTATATGGAAAAGCATGGTTCATTTGAGGTAATCGGAGAAACGCGTGATGATGCGGCTGGAGAGGCTTATGATAAGGTAGCAAGAACATTGTCTCTTCCGTATCCGGGCGGACCTCATATTGACCGCTTAGCACATGAGGGTCAGCCAATTCTTGATTTACCGCGTGCTTGGCTGGAACCAGATTCTTATGATTTTAGTTTTAGCGGCTTAAAATCTGCAGTTATCAACGCTGTTCATAACGCAAAGCAAAGGGGAGAGGTCATTGCTCCTGAAGATTTAGCAGCAAGCTTTCAAGACAGCGTCATTGATGTACTTGTTACAAAAACAGTAAAAGCGGCTGCTGAATATGGAGTAAAGCAGGTATTGCTTGCAGGAGGTGTAGCTGCAAATAAAGGCCTGCGTAACCGTCTGCAGGAGGCATTTTTACCAATGCAGAGCGTGGAGCTCGTGATCCCGCCATTGTCGCTTTGTACGGATAATGCCGCTATGATTGCGGCAGCAGGTACTATTTTATACAGTCAGGGCAAGCGGGCGAATTTAGCTTTAAACGCAAACCCAGGCTTAGATCTCGAATGTTAGATTATAAACAGGAATAGCTTTTTCTGTGGATAAATATGTTGGGGAATGTGGTTAACCATCAATGGTTTGTGTAAAAGTTGTTGATAAGTGGGTGTTTTACTGTTGATAATGTGGATAAGTTTGTGAAGTTGAGTGAATCTGTGGATAAAGAAAACTCGCCGATTGGCGAGCCCTGCTCTTGGGCGAAGACAGAGGCGTAGTTGCCCTTATACTTTGTTCCTAAAATTTCTCACTACGTCGAATGGTCTTCCAGCTAGAAATTTATACTTTCTTAAAGTGTAATAAAAAAGTCAGTGAAGCACTGACTTTTTTATTATGAGTGAGGTCATTTTGATTCTTGGCAGGACGCCGTCTAAGCTTATTCTTGTAGGTCCTCCCACTCTGCCATATCAAGCTCAAGCTGCTCTTGCAGGGCTTGCTTCTCTGAATTGATTTGCTGGACTTGCTCATAATCTTGAAACACCTCGGGAAGACAGAGTCTTTCTTCTAATGCCGCAATTTGCTCTTCCCACCCCATAATGCGTGCCTCAAGCTCTTCAATCTTCCGGATTCGTTGTCGCTCCAATTTTTTCCGCTCTTTATCCTCAAGATATGTTCGTTTTTCTGTTGTTTGCTCAACCTTAGTTGGTTGCTTTTGTTCTTCTTGTTGGAGTAGTGCCCGCTCTAACATTTCCGCTTTCTTTTGTACATAATAATCATAGTCACCTAGGTACTCCTCTGAGCCCTCCTTTGACAGCTCAATCACTTTTGTAGCTACACGATTGATAAAATAACGGTCATGGGAAACGAATAAAAGGGTACCAGGAAAATCGATTAAGGCATTCTCTAATATTTCTTTACTATTTAAATCCAGATGGTTTGTCGGCTCATCCAAGATTAGAAAGTTCGATCTTTGCATCATAAGCTTAGCCAGAGCAACACGAGCTTTTTCGCCGCCGCTTAAAGAAGAGACAGGCTTTAATACATCATCTCCAGAAAATAAAAAGTTGCCGAGAACTGTGCGAATTTCTTTTTCCGGTTTTAGCGGAAATTCGTCCCATAGCTCATCCAGTACACGTTTGGAGGAGGTCAAGTTTGCTTGTTCCTGATCATAGTAGCCAACCGTAACATTTGAACCAAAGGAGATCGTTCCTTGCAGCGGCTTCAGCCGTTCGATAATGGATTTTAGAAGCGTTGATTTTCCAATTCCGTTTGGTCCAACAAGAGCAATGCTGTCCCCTCGTGTAAGATGCATATGAATATGCTCGGCGATGGCTTCGTTTGTATATCCTATTTTTAAATCCTTCACCTTTAGCACATCATTTCCGCTTTGCCGGTCAATATCAAAGTGAAAGGAGGCAGCTTTTTCATCACCGAGAGGTCTTTCCATTAAGTCCAGTCGTTCAAGCTGTTTTCGTCTGCTTTGTGCCCGTTTTGTTGTGGAAGCGCGAGCGATATTTCGTTGAATGAAGTCCTGTATCTTTGATACTTCTTCCTGCTGCTTTTCATAGCGCTTCATCTCCAGTTCATAAGAAGCAGCTTTTTCTTCTAAGTATTTACTATAATTTCCTACAAACTTCTTACTTTGTTTATTGGAAATCTCGTATACCTGTGTTACAAGACGATCCAAGAAATAGCGATCATGTGAAACAATTAAGATTGCTCCAGGATAGCCTTGTAAATACTGCTCTAACCATGTAAGTGTCTCAATATCAAGATGGTTTGTCGGCTCATCAAGAATAAGTAAATCTGGTTTTGTAAGCAGCATCTTTCCGAGAGCGAGCCTCGTTTTCTGCCCGCCGCTTAAGGTAGAGATGACTGTTCCGTGCGTTTCAGCCGGAAAGCCCAGCCCGCTCAATATGGAGCGAACATCTGCTTCATATTGATAGCCTCCCTTTTCCTTATACGTTTGCTGTAATCTGTCATAGTCGGAAAGCAGCTTATTGTAGCGAGTTTCATCTGTGAATACTTCCTCTCGCCCCATCTCCTGCTCTAGTCGGCGGATTTCCTGCTCGGTTGCTTGCAGCTCAGCAAACACAGTAATCATTTCCTCCCAAATGGTTAAGGAAGTTTCTAATCCGGTATTCTGAGCTAGATAGCCCATTGTTACATCCTTTGGCTTGATGATTTCTCCTCCATCATACGATAGCTCGCCGGCAATGATTTTTAACAGCGTAGATTTACCCGCACCGTTGCGGCCGACAAGTGCAACGCGGTCACGTGTTTGTACCTCCAGCTTTATATTCGATAGAATCACATCAGCGCCATACTGCTTTACCAATCCATTCACTTGTAGTAGTATCAATGCAATCACCTCTAGTTCCGTCTCTCTTACAAAAAACTTATGTTTTTCAATATAACTAAAAATAGTGTATAGTTTAAATTGAGTGACATAGTCTAGTTCTATTATACAAAGAAAGCTTTAGATGAATAAACTTCTACAAATTTATTCTAATAACATATAAAATGGAATAGGGAGAAGCGAGGAGGGGAACTTCTATGGAGCAGCCGAAGATTCCGCAGGCAACTGCGAAACGATTGCCTTTATACTACAGGTTTATTAAAAATTTATCACTTTCTGGTAAGCAGCGTGTTTCATCAGCTGAGCTTAGTGAGGCAGTGAAGGTAGATTCCGCTACGATTCGAAGAGATTTTTCCTATTTTGGCGCATTAGGAAAAAAAGGATATGGCTATAATGTAAATTATCTTTTATCATTTTTTAGTCAAACACTTGATCAGGACGATGTAATTGGTGTTATTTTAATCGGGGTAGGGAATTTAGGAACCGCTTTCTTAAATTATAATTTTACAAAAAATAACAATACAAGGATTGAGATGGCATTCGATGTGGACACAGGAAAAATTGGGTCAACAATTGCTGATATTCCTGTTTATCATTTAGATGAACTAGAAGAGAGACTTACGGACGATATTAAGGTAGCGATTTTGACCGTGCCTTCTCATGTGGCTCAGTCAGTAACAGATCGGCTCGCGAAAACTAAGATAGAAGGCATACTGAATTTTACGCCGGCACGGATTGATGTTCCAGAGCATATTCGTATCCATCATATTGATTTGGCTGTAGAACTGCAGACGCTTGTCTATTTCTTAAAGCATTATCCAAAGTAAAAAAACGCGGCAGCTGTTCCGCGTTTTTTATTTTTTAGGCGTTTTTAGCTTTCGCAGCCTAATATTCAGAAGGATGAGCCTTAAGGCTAGTCCAAAATCGAATGTTGCCATGACAATTAAAAGAAGTGTATAAAAGTTCCAAATCGTAGTCTCCACACTCGTCACGGCTAGGTATGTGAAAACAGAACCGAGAACAAAGTATAGTGTGGCCATAAACAGTGGTGAGCTTCGCATAGTTAAAATCCTCCGATAAATGCTTGCAATTTTTCAGCTTGTTTCATCATTCGCTCTATGTCGTCTTTAAATACAAGATTTACAAGTACAACAAAGGTATTCATCATAACATGAGCTGTGATAGGAACAATAATTCTTTGTGTTCGTACATATAGAAAAGCGAACACAATCCCCATTGACATATAAATGAGCAAATGGGAGAAATCCAAATGAACGGCGGCAAAGATTAAGGAGCTAATAATTGCTGCCACTAAAAAGTTATAACGTTTATAGAGTGTGCCAAATAAAATTTTTCTAAAAACAATTTCCTCGAGTACAGGTGCCAAAACAGATGTTACAAGAATGAACCAAGGTGTGGCAGCTGCAATTTCAATGAGCTGTTCTGTGTTTTCGGAACCAGGTTCAATACCGAATACTTTCATTTCAATCATTCCTGCAATTGTCTGTGCAAAGAAGGCCAAGAAGACACCTGTTATCATCCAAACGACTGTTGCAGCCGCATTTGATTTTTGACCATTTGGGCTAATCTGCAGCCGGTCTTTGCTCAAAAGCCATAGAATAATGAGCAGGGCCGTGAGAAAGCTGATAATAGCCCAATGTCCGGAAGCCATCTGGAGCTTCGCCTCGCGTTCATATTGATCATACCATCCTGTTTTAATTAGAAGTGGTAGTCCGATTGCGCCGGATAGCTGCATTGCGATATATGTAACAATGATCCAGCCGTAGCGTTTATTCAAATTACATAACCCCTTTTTTGCTATAAATTTTCGTTTGTAAAAAGGAAAACAGAGTTTTGTATCGAAAACAATTTATGGTATGTGTTTCATTGTAACATAGAATACAGTCGGAACACGAAGGGAATGTTTTCGAATTGGTTGGATATACTGATTGAGGGTCAGGGATAAGCAAAACAATGGTTGTTTTCACAAATTTTGTGAGTTTTTTGCTTGCAAAAGAAAAATGGATTCATTATTATAATAAGTGTGTTAGCACTCGTTGATATCGAGTGCTAATAAGATAAAACTTATATACTTATTGAGGAGGTTATTTTCATGCTAAAGCCATTAGGTGATCGCGTTGTAATTGAACTCGTTGAAGCAGAAGAAAAAACTGCAAGCGGTATCGTTTTACCGGGTACTGCACAAGAGAAGCCGCAAGAGGGAAAAATTGTGGCAGTCGGCACAGGTCGTGTTCTTGAAAACGGTGAGCGCGTAGCTTTAGAAGTAGCTGTAGGCGACCGTATTATCTTCTCAAAATACGCTGGTACTGAAGTGAAGTACGAAGGCACAGAATACTTAATTTTACGCGAAAGCGACATTTTAGCGGTAATCGGCTAATTTTATACATTTTTACTAAACACTATTTAGGAGGTCATGAAATATGGCAAAGGATATTAAGTTCAGTGAAGATGCTCGTCGCGCGATGCTTCGCGGTGTGGATACTCTTGCAAATGCGGTAAAGGTTACACTTGGACCAAAAGGACGTAACGTTGTATTAGAGAAGAAGTTCGGTTCTCCGCTAATTACAAATGACGGTGTAACAATTGCAAAAGAAATCGAATTAGAAGATGCATTTGAAAACATGGGTGCAAAGCTTGTTGCGGAAGTAGCTAGCAAAACGAATGATGTAGCAGGTGACGGTACGACAACTGCGACTGTACTTGCGCAAGCTATGATTCGTGAAGGCTTGAAAAACGTAACGGCTGGTGCAAACCCAATGGGTCTTCGCAAAGGAATTGAAAAAGCTGTTGTAGCTGCGGTTGATGAATTAAAAGCGATTTCTAAGCCAATCGAAGGCAAATCTTCTATTGCACAAGTAGCTGCGATTTCTGCTGCTGACGAAGAAGTAGGACAATTGATTGCTGAAGCGATGGAGCGTGTAGGCAATGATGGTGTTATTACACTAGAAGAATCTAAAGGCTTCACAACAGAATTAGATGTAGTAGAAGGTATGCAATTTGACCGTGGCTACGCTTCTCCTTACATGATTACAGATTCTGAGAAAATGGAAGCTGTTTTAGACAATCCATATATCTTAATTACAGATAAGAAAATCACTAGCATTCAAGAGATTCTTCCTGTATTAGAGCAAGTGGTACAACAAGGTCGTCCATTGCTTTTAATCGCTGAGGATGTAGAAGGTGAAGCATTAGCTACATTAGTAGTTAACAAACTTCGCGGAACATTTAATGCAGTAGCTGTTAAAGCTCCTGGCTTTGGCGATCGCCGTAAAGCGATGCTAGAGGATGTTGCAATCCTAACAGGCGGTGAAGTAATCACTGAAGAATTAGGCCGTGACTTAAAATCTGCAACAATTACATCTTTAGGACGCGCAGCAAAGGTAGTTGTTACAAAAGAGAACACTACAATTGTTGAAGGTGCGGGAAGCCAAGATGCAATTGCAGCACGTATCAACCAAATTCGTGCGCAGCATGAAGAGTCTACTTCTGAATTTGACCGTGAGAAATTACAAGAGCGTCTTGCTAAGCTAGCAGGCGGTGTAGCGGTAATTAAAGTTGGTGCGGCTACAGAAACAGAATTAAAAGAGCGCAAACTTCGCATTGAAGATGCTTTAAACTCTACGCGTGCAGCAGTAGAAGAAGGTATCGTAGCAGGCGGTGGTACTGCGTTAATGAACGTATACAGCAAGGTTGCAGCAATTACTGCAGCTGGTGATGAAGCTACAGGTGTAAGCATCGTTCTTCGTGCTTTAGAAGAGCCTGTACGCCAAATCGCAATTAATGCAGGTCTAGAAGGATCTGTAGTAGTAGAGCGCTTAAAGCATGCGGCAGTTGGAACAGGTTTCAACGCAGCTACTGGCGAATGGGTGAACATGATCGAGTCTGGTATCGTTGACCCTACAAAAGTAACTCGTTCTGCGCTTCAAAACGCAGCATCTGTTGCAGCTATGTTCTTAACAACAGAAGCTGTTGTGGCTGACAAGCCAGAAGAAAAAGGTGCTGGAATGCCTGACATGGGCGGCATGGGCGGCATGGGTGGAATGGGCGGCATGATGTAATTGAGGTTTTAAAACCTTGTTATATCAACGTCTAAAATGATAATATGCTTTTCTTGTCCTCGGATTTGTCCTCGTTTTTTTAAAAAAAGGGCAACCTATGACAAAAAGCTAACTATAGGAGAAGGTCTTTCATCAGTTTGCTAAACTGTTGGGAGGCCTTTTCTTCCATATTGGCGGTCATATGAGCATAGATATTCATTGTCGTATTAATATCTGTATGTCCAAGCCCCTTTCATTTTTTTCAGTTTTCAAAAAAGTACACAAAAAAATCGTCCAATCTATTTGGTTTCATCTGTGTTGATCAAAAAGGTCTGATTGCCATCAGAGTCTTCAATGGTGAAAAATGCAGGGCCTTCCGTTGATTTTAGGATTTCTATATTTTCTTGCTTTTTTATTTGCTCGTTCATGAAATTTGTCTGTAATGGATCACGCTGTTTCCTGCTTCTTTCTTAGCATAGCAATGAACAACAATACCACAGGAATAACGATTTGAAAAGGAAGATGCAAATAATATGGAACAATCTTAGTACCTATCTTTAAAAATTCTATATAATTAGTATTAATAGCAAATGACATAACCAAAATAAGGAAACCAATTGGATACGAAAGGCGATTCATTTGCTTGATGTTTAGCAAATCAGCAGCTCCTATAATCGCGCAAAAAAAGAAAACAATGATTTTGAAAAACCCTAAAATAACGAGAAGAATAACTACGAGCGGCTCCATTCGTGTGATAAAATCGGCAATGTTGATTAAAGAAACAGTTGATAAAAAAGGAAAGGTTGATCGTATTAAAAGATTGTCCCCAAGTATAGAAATGTGAAGGGCTAACGAAAAGCTTAAGTATAACCCGCTCAACGCAACTGCAAACATTCCAATCTTTCTTGCTTGATGGGAATGATCCAGAAATGGCAGTATCATTGAAAATGTTACCATCTCTCCAAATGGTACAGTTGTAACAAGTGGGAATAATTGTGATAGGATTGGCTTCCATCCAAACTCTAGAACGGGACGTAAATTTTCAAGTAATACCAGCTTGCTGGCTATTTCAAATACTACAATTACTACTAGTGTTGCTATAACAAGCACAAAACAGATGCCTGCTAATCTGCCTATTACCTCCAAGCCTTGAGTAAACACATAAATTACACTCAACATCATAAAGATACCGATGATAAAAGGCGACGTATTTTCGTAAGCAGCGGTAATCAGCAGATCCATAAAATTGTATAAAAATCGTGCAGCTATATACATAAAATACAGCACATACAAAAATCCGATTGTCCATCCGACATATTTCCCTAATATTTTTTGAGAGTAGCTTGTAAGGGGAAGAGTTGGATACTGGTAAAATAAAGCTGTATAGATAAAGTACAGTAAAAGACCCATTGCTATCCCTAACAGCAAAACAATCCACGCACCCCGGCCGGCATCCTTTCCATATCCCATCAAAAGGGCACTGCCTAGTTCAAATAAAAAAATAAGACAAAACATTTGTAATCCATTAATTCTATTTGTCACTATCTTTTGTCTCCTCCTGCATTTTATGAAGTTCATACAAATCAGAATTAGTACGCATTCCTGTTCGTAAAATAGAAACGTCTACCTGAACGTGAAGCTGTGCATTCTTTAGAGGAGTCGGCCATATAGATTCAACCTTTCTCCATTGTTTTAAGTTATTCATGGAAAGTCTTCTTCCAAGGGCAAATGGATCGCTTTCATGCATAAAGCTTTCTTTCATTGCTTCTACGATTTCCTTATGAATAACTCGGGCCACTTTTTTTTCGTATTTTTTGATAGCAGCAGGAGTATTAAAGTTCTCGTCACACATAATTTCATCTATAGTACCTTTCATTTTCACCTGCATATTTATATGTGGTGTAGAGCCTTTCATGGCTACTTGTTTCTTTGTTTTTGATTTATTTAGATATACAGATACATATTGATTCTTCCCGCAAGGTACCGTTACATTTGTTTGTTTTAACTTATTAGAGGCAATTAAAAAGGAACGAGTTTTTTTTCCAGACATCCAATGAACTAATTTTCCATCATGTAGAAGTGCTACATCTTTCATCACAAGGAGGGAAGGATCGGATTGTTGTAGATTACCTTGTTTTTTTATTTTAGTCTTTTTACCTTGAATCTCGACTCCGCTTATCGTTACGTCATTTCCTTTATAAGTAGTAAATTGAATGATTTCTCGTATTGTTATAATATTGTTTTCTCCTAGGTCATTGTTTGTATTTAGTAACTGCTGGTATAAAGAAACACTTGTAATCGTATCTAAAGGTGTCAGAGCATTCATAACAGCTTCTGCACTGGTGTGATGGGCAATCAAAACAGCCGCTTTTGTATGTATGTTTTCATCTCGTTCAAATGCATCTAATACTTTCAAAATGTTATCCTTAGCTGTATTTTCATCTACTACTACAAGATTCAGATGTGCATAAAAGCTTTCTCTTGAGAGTTTCTTAGAGGCATTTTGTGCTGCTTCCGACAGTGTTCTGCCTGTTCCTGTATAGTTAATGACAGGAAGGCCTTGTCCTTTACCAAGTGACGCAGAAGCTGCGTTACTTGGCTGCACCACTTGAAGTGTAAGACGATACATATTTTTTTGGGGCTTATCGATTCCCAGTCCAATAACAAAAGCTAAAGAATTTACCTCTTTATAGTTGTTGCATCCTGCCAAGCACAAGGTAACACAAATCAATAGAAGATATATTTTATGTTTTATTATTTGAACCACCATTCTTTCTGGTCATACGGTCTTTATTTAATGGATTTGCAGGAATTGGCCGTTTAAACATAAGCCATAACGGAACACGGATAAACGTATCTTTTTGCTCATTAAGAATAAATGGCGCTATTGGCGTCAAATATGGAATACTGAGTGAGCGAAGCTTACACATATAAGCAACCAGTACTAATAGAGCAAGGACGAGTCCATATAGACCTATATAAGCTGCTATAATCATGAATCCAAATCGAAGAAGGCGGGCGCTAACCGCCATGTTATAGTATGGGATCGATAAACTGGCAATCGCTGTTATCGAAACAACAATAATGGTTGGTGCTGAGACTAACCCAGCTTGTACTGCCGTTTGCCCCAGGATAAGTGCACCGACGATGGACGCTGCTGATCCAATTGCACGCGGCATTCGTACCCCGGCCTCACGCAGCAGTTCGAATATGAGTTCCATCATAATGGCCTCTACAATAGTTGGAAGTGGAACACCTTCCCGTTGAGCAGCAATACTGATAATAAAAAGAGTAGGAATCATTCCTTGATGATGTGTCGCTAACGCAATATAGATAGCTGGAATTAATAATGCGATAAAAAACGCTATGATCCGTAATAATCGTAAAAAAGAACTAATATCATATGGTTGATAATAGTCTTCTGGTGACTGAAAAAACTGAAAAAATAGTGCTGGAACAATTAGGGCAAACGGTGTTCCATTTACAAAAATAGAAATCCGCCCCTCTAATACATTAGCGGCAACTACATCTGGTCTTTCTGTATATAAGACAGTGGGAAAGATAGAATATTTATTTTCTGTTAAAATTAACGATTCAATATACCCTGATTCTAATATGGCATCAATCGAAATGTTTTTTAGACGTTGTTTTATGTCCTGTATGATCTTTTCTTCCGCAATCCCCTCCATATAGACGACAGCAATATCGGTTTGGGATACTTCTCCAATCTGTAGTGCATCTATCCGGAGTTGTGGACTTCTGATACGCATACGTAATAAGGCCGTATTCGTTCTAATCACTTCTGTAAAGCTGTCTTTTGGACCACGGATTACCGTCTGGGTTGTCGGTTCGGCAACTGAACGGCCTTCTACATGGCGCGTGCTGGCAAGGATTACTTCTTTTGTAGTATCTAAGAAGATAGCGGTATCGCCTGACAAAACAGCCAATAGGATTTCATGCCAATCTGAAGACGATTTGATGTCCGAAATGGCAACATTCTTACTCGTGAAGTAATCCATGACGTGTTTGACTTGCATACTGTTGCCGTCTTCTTTTTCACACATCTCCTGAAGAGGCAAAACAATAAATTGATAAACGGATTGCGAATCAGATATACCGTCAATGTGGACAATCGCAAGTTTTATTTCCCCTGCGGTAAGCTCTCGAATAATGAGGTCTGAACAGTTGCCTAATTCTTTTTTAATTGAATCTATATTAGTGGTTAATTTTTCATTCACCATTTTCTTTTCTTCTGGAGCATGTGAAGTAGTGATTTTCTTTTTTTGTTTAGAAAACCCCATTATCTTTCCCGCCTCACTATATACAAAATGTTCGATCTTTTTTTTACGATAGTTTTAGTATTATCTAAACAAAGGGCAATTATGTATATTTTTCCATTTGTTTATGAATGAAAAACAAACCTTGAGCCAAACGGTTGTCGCATGGTTTTAAAAAGAAAAATAAATACTACAGATCATACTTCCAAGGATCTTGCTGGGTGGCACGTCTGTCTAGATGTTATTAATGCATTACTGAATAGCAAAACAATCGAGTCCAGAGAAGAGCATTGGAAAAAATGGTATCAGGAAAATGAAAAGATGCTTTTCTTGTCCTCGTTATTTGTATTTTGACAAACCAGGATAAAAAGGCTACTTAATACAGAAGGTCTTTCATCAGTTTGCTAAACTGTTGGGAGGCCTTTTCTTCACTTTAAGAAAGTATAAATTTCTAGTTGGGTAAGAAATTTTAGGAATAAAGTATAAGTTCAACTACGCCTCTGTCTTCGCCCAAGGGAAGGGCTCACCAGTCAGCGAGTTTTCTTTACTATATTGACGGTCATATGAGCATAGATATTCTAGGGTGTCAGGAAACAGGCTTTTTATGTACAATTTCTGCACGAAGATGAGTTTGCAATACGTTCAAAGGTGTAAACAATGCGATTTCTATAATTTGCTAGATGCCAAGAATCGAGTTTTATAAAAATTCTGATAGCAACTTACCTTCTGTATGTTATTATTTAAGGGATGATTTTTATCAGGAGGAAAGTTCTTGAATGATTCATATGAAAATTCTTAATTTCTTTAGAAAAAAACGCAGAGTAAAGAAGGAATTTCCTGGGGATGATTTTAATATTCATTCCGATCAATTAAGCTCTTTTTTAAGAGAAAATGGCGGAAATCATGCATCTCATTTGATTTTTTTACAAGATAAAGAAATATTTTGGAATAGTCAAAAAAACATATTAATTACTTATAAAAGAATTGCGAATAAACTAGTTGTGCTCGGGGACCCAATAGGAGAAGAAGCTGAGTTCAAAGATGCTATTAAGGAATTTTGTGAATATGGTAAAAGCAGAGGATTTAAACCGGTATTCTATCAAATAAGTCCAAGGTATATGCAATATTATCATGATACAGGTTATCGTTTTCTGAAGTTGGGTGAGGAAGGACTTGTTAATTTAGAAAAATTTTCCTTAGAAGGAAAACAGGGTGCTAGATTGCGAACGCGACTTAATAAGTTTGCAAGAAATTCATACAGATTTAGCGTTGTCTATCCTCCTTTTACAGATGATTTTCTCTCCGAGTTAAAACAGGTCTCGGATTCCTGGCTAAGTGGACAAAAAGAAAAAGGTTTTTCAGTCGTCTGTTTTAGCGAAAAATATGTTGCACATTTCCCCATTGCGGTTTTATACGGGCCTAGTGGAAACATCGTTGCGTTTTCAACATTAGCAACAGATTACAAAGTTACGATTACAATTGACTTAATGAGAAAACTGTCTGATAGTCCACATGGTACAATGGATGTACTATTTATTCATATATTTAAGTGGGCAAAAGCTGAAGGCTACCAGTATTGCAGTTTAGGAATGACACCGTTATCAAATGTGGGGCATTGCAAGCATTCCTTCACAAGTGAAAAAATTGCACGCCTAGCATACCTTTATGGAAATTCATTATATAATTTCAAAGGCCTAAAAGAATTTAAAAATAAATTTGCTTCCGACTGGGAGCCTAAATATTTGGCTTACAAAAAAACATCATTGCCGATTATTTGTTTGCAATTACTATTATTAATCAATCGCAAACATCCCCCTTTTCAAAAGGATGATGCAGGAGAATACAAATATTTTACAAAAAAGCGTGATGACAAAATTGCTCTTTGATTGGTGATCTATTGACTTACTTTCAACGTCCTTCTGTAGAAGGGGGTTCTTCATTTTTCTGATTTTGGAAGGAACTAGATGAATAAAGCGCTGTCAAAATGACTCTTCTTTAAAAGGTAAACATTGTCATATGAAAACCAAAGAAATGTTAGGAAAAAGACCAAAAACCCTCTCGAATTCTGCTAGTTCTCTCTTGACCGTGCTTATATTTCGTTGTTACAATCGAAAAGGACATAAAAGCACCTTCATATATACTCAGCAATATGGGCTGAGAGTCTCTACCGGGTTACCGTAATATAACTCGACTATGAAGGCAGGTATTCTACTTTTTTAAAGAACGGTTATATTCTTTAGGAAGCTGGAATTCTGCCTTTTCTTATTTTTGGGGCAGAATTTTGGCTTTTTTTGTACTGTTTTTGAAACTGCTTAGGCAGAATAAACGTTGAGGTGATGAATTTGAGTAAGCAGCATGATTTCATCGTAGTATTAGATTTCGGAAGCCAATATAATCAATTGATTGCGCGCCGTATCCGTGAATTTGGCGTATACAGCGAGCTTCATCCACATACATTGACAGCTGAAGAGATTAAAAAAATGAATCCAAAAGGAATCATTTTCTCTGGCGGCCCGAACAGTGTATATGGCGATCAAGCTTTCCATTGTGATGAAGCAATTTTTGAGTTAGGTTTACCGATTTTAGGTGTTTGCTACGGTATGCAATTGATGACAAAGCATTTGGGCGGTAAGGTAGAGCGCGCAGAGCATCGTGAGTATGGAAAAGCTGTTTTAGAAGTAAAAAATGAATCCAAGCTTTACAGCAATCTTCCTAGTGAGCAGGTTGTTTGGATGAGCCACGGAGATTTAGTAACGGGTTTACCGGAAGGCTTTGTTGTTGATGCAACAAGTGCATCGTGCCCGATTGCTGCTATGAGCAACGAAGCGCGCGGATTTTACGGTGTACAATTCCATCCAGAGGTTCGTCATTCCGAGTACGGCAATGATCTGATCAAAAACTTCGTATTTGAGGTTTGCGGCTGCAGTGAAGGCTGGAACATGGGCAACTTTATTGAAACAGAATTGCAAAAAATTCGTGAGACAGTAGGCGACAAAAAGGTACTTTGTGCATTAAGCGGCGGTGTAGACTCTTCTGTTGTAGCGGTATTAATTCATAAAGCGATTGGTGACCAACTAACATGTATCTTCGTAGACCACGGCTTGCTTCGTAAAGGAGAGGCTGAGGGCGTAATGAAGACATTCAGCGAAGGCTTCCATATGAACGTAATTAAAGTGGATGCGCAGGAACGCTTTTTAAGCAAGTTAGAAGGGGTTACAGATCCAGAACAAAAACGCAAAATTATTGGAAATGAATTTATCTATGTGTTCGATGATGAGGCATCCAGACTAGAAGGCATGGATTTCTTGGCACAAGGAACGTTGTATACAGACATTATTGAGAGCGGAACGGCAACTGCACAAACAATTAAATCCCATCACAATGTAGGCGGCCTTCCTGAAGATATGCAATTTACATTAATTGAGCCATTAAAAACATTGTTTAAGGATGAAGTACGTGCGCTTGGTACGGAGCTTGGTATTCCAGATGAAATCGTATGGCGTCAACCATTCCCAGGTCCTGGTTTGGGTATTCGTGTATTAGGTGAAGTGACAGCTGAAAAATTAGAGATTGTTCGCGAATCCGATGCAATTTTACGTGAAGAAATTACGAAGGCTGGACTTGAACGTGAAGTTTGGCAATATTTCACAGCATTACCTGGCATGAAAAGTGTAGGGGTAATGGGAGATGAAAGAACATACGATTATACAGTAGGAATTCGTGCGGTTACATCTATTGATGGGATGACTGCTGACTGGGCTCGTATTCCTTGGGATGTATTAGAGAAAATCTCTGTACGGATTGTAAATGAAGTTAAGCATGTAAACCGTATTGTGTACGATATTACAAGTAAACCACCTGCAACAATTGAATGGGAATAAATTCCGAACGAAAACGAACATTTCTTTGTAAATGTTCGTTTTTTTATTGACAAGGATTTATCCGGAAAGTAAAATGGTAAGGTGTTTTATTCATATATAAAAGCCATCGTATAATATTGGGGATATGGCCCAAAAGTTTCTACCTAGCCGCCGTAAATGGCTAGACTACGAGGTGCTGGGACGAAAAGTTTTATTTTCGTCCTCGACGCCTCCATCTAAGTATGGAGGCATTTTTTGTTGGCCCTGTTTAGGGAATAATACAAAAAACATCTTGTAACATGGAGGGAAAGTAATGAAACGCTATTTTCAATTTGAGGAGCTTGGCACGAATTATAAAAAAGAGTTCATTGCCGGCTTAACGACGTTTTTATCGATGGCTTATATTTTGTTTGTTAACCCTGCTACTTTATCTTTAAGCAGCGTTGAGGGTCTTCCCGCGGGAGTGGGTATGGATCCGGGAGCTGTATTTGTAGCAACTGCATTAGCTGCAGCTGTGGGTTCCTTAATCATGGGTGTTTTTGCTCGTTATCCAATTGCCTTAGCTCCTGGTATGGGAATTAATGCATTTTTCGCTTATACAGTTGTTTTAACTATGGGCATTCCGTGGCAAACTGCTATTGCCGGTACATTAGTTTCTGGTATTGTATTTATCTTGTTAACAGCTACAGGGCTTCGTGAAAAAATTATTAATGCGATTCCTATGGAGTTAAAGCACGCAGTTGCTGCAGGTATTGGTTTGTTTATTGCATTTATTGGATTCCAAGGTGCAGGTATTATTGTGAATAATGATGCAACACTTGTAGGTTTAGGTGATTTTACAAAAGGTTCTACTTTACTTGCGATTTTTGGAGTTGTTTTAACAGTTGTTCTTATGACAAAGAAGATTAATGGTGCTGTGTTTTATGGTATGGTTATCACAGCTGCTGTTGGTGTAGCAGTAGGCTTAATTGATGCTCCAAAACAAATCATTGGGGCAGTTCCAAGCATTGCGCCAACATTTGGTGTAGCATTAGAGCATATTGGTGATATTTTTACTGCAAAAATGATTTTGGTAGTTTTAACATTTTTCTTTATTGATTTCTTTGATACAGCAGGTACGTTAGTTGCGGTAGCGAATCAAGCAGGTTTGATGAAAGACAACAAGCTTCCTCGTGCAGGTAAGGCGATGTTTGCGGATGCAGCTGCAACAACAATTGGGGCAGTATTTGGTACATCTACAACAACAGCTTATATTGAGTCCTCCGCGGGTGTAGCATCCGGTGGACGTTCAGGATTTACAGCAGTTGTAACTGCAGGTTTCTTCCTTTTAGCGCTTCTGTTTTCACCGTTGCTTAGTGTTGTTACTGCATCAGTAACAGCTCCGGCTCTCATTATTGTTGGTATACTTATGGTATCTTCCTTAGGTGAAATTGATTGGAAGAAGTTCGAAGTGGCAGTTCCTGCATTTTTCACATTAATTGCAATGCCTCTTAGTTACAGCATTGCAACTGGTATTGCGGTAGGTTTTATCTTCTATCCAATTACAATGGCTGTAAAAGGACGAGGAAGAGAAGTTCATCCAATTATGTATGGAATGGCAATAATTTTCGTACTATATTTCATTTTTGTTAGAGAGTAGTAAAAAAGCGATGCTGAGCATCGCTTTTTTATTTATAAGTAATAGCCTGTTTGCCGTACTGCTCCCATCCACGGATGAAGGAAGCCAGCGGAATTCTTCTATTTTTTATATTGGCAAGAGGGTCGTTGAAATAAACGTATTGATTATCATATCCGGTCAAAAGAACACTATGCTCCTTATAGGTAATAGAGACTGGGCCCTGCGGTGTTTGCCAAGTCCGCCAATACTGTGCGGGAACTCTTTCGAAGGTGCTTGTTGAAATAACCCATACTGGTTTTTGTTGTCCAAGGTGATACAGCACCGTTTCAAATGAAGATCCAGTAATATTGATAGCCCGACCTTGTAAGTATCGATTAGCTAGTTCATATACAGGACCATGGAATACACCAAAACCAGGCTGTGACATGGTTGTCATGCTTCCGACAAAACCTTTATTGGGGTTTCCGAAATAAACGGTTTGTCCAATTCTTCTATAGGGTGTAGGATCCTTTTTTATCTCTTTTGCCAAGGTCAACTTATTCACATTAATTCCTTTGTAATGCAGCAGCATAGCTAAGCTTGTGACCTCACAACCCCTTGGAAGCTCCGGCATTTGTGAAATTAAGGGAGCATCCAATAAAACGGAAGGGGGATGAGAAAGAGAAGGAATAGCCTTATTTTTGGATGGCTTATCTAATATAATGGACCAAATATTAAGTGTGTTCGTTTGTGGCTTCTGATATGAAGCTAATGAACAAGCAGGTTTATACATAAATGTCATGCATAAAACCAAAATGAAAATCCATCTTCTATATGAATTCAATACTGTTTCACTCCAGTCATCGTTGACGTTATCAGGTAAACAGAAAGAACATCCCTTCCTTATGTCTACTGGCGGAAGCCTCCCTATGGGAAAAGAGAGTGAGCAGATAATGGGGAGCTCGATTATTAGTTTTTGTATGAAAAGGATGTTTCTTTCGAATTGCAAAGTGGAATTTTATCTCCACGTTTGCCAGGTTTATCAATGGATAATAGAGGCTAGCGGCTGTATGGTCATTGTTACTGAAGAGGGTTTATCAATAATTTTTTACACTGTAGGAAAGTATAAATTTCCAGCTGGAAGTGAATTCGACGTAGTCGGAAATTTTAGGAATACAGTATAAGTGCAACTACGCCTCTGTCTTCGCCCAAGAGCAGGGCTCGCCAATCGGCGAGTTTTCTTTAAAAAGTTATTGACGAATCATATAGAAAGGAGTATTATAAGAAACATCGCTTCTAATGAAATAAAGAAAACAACGAAAAAAGTTGTTGACATGTTTTCTGGAATGTGATAAATTATCGAAGTCGCATTGAGCGGCAAAATAGTTCTTTGAAAACTGAACAAAACACAAAACGTCAATGTTTTATTTAAAAAGCTAGACAAACACTTTTATGGAGAGTTTGATCCTGGCTCAGGATGAACGCTGGCGGCGTGCCTAATACATGC
>JBEPZN010000042.1:0-19652 GCA_041640875.1 Ectobacillus sp.
ACTTGCATGTATTAGGCACGCCGCCAGCGTTCATCCTGAGCCAGGATCAAACTCTCCATAAAAGTGTTTGTCTAGCTTTTTAAATAAAACATTGACGTTTTGTGTTTTGTTCAGTTTTCAAAGAACTCGTCCATCGCTCAAAAGCGACTTTATCACTATAACATCTTCTTACTTTCATGTCAATCATATTTTTTATTACATCTTTTTTATTACATCCGCATGAACAATTCTTGTTCAGTACAGAAATACAATATATCATGACTCAACTGTCTCGTCAATATCTTCTTAGCAAAATCTTTGTTCTCAGCTATCCCAGTAGAGAATGATATGTTGTATTTACCGCCATTTGTTTTGTTATAAATGGTGGATATACAATATAACTCGGTTTATAGGTACTCTGCAATACCTTTGTCTTTTGAAAAATATTCCTTATCTATACTTCTTTTGATGAATGATTACACTTTCCCTATCTCAATAATCAGTTTATTTCGCAGTTATATGTAGAGGACTGCCAATTCCTTTCTCGTTTCTAATCCTATGTGTTAGGAAATAATGAAACAGGAAGGAGGGATTATATTGACGAACATCATAGATGGAATGGATCAAGCAAGGTTTAGATCTGCTGTCCCTAATGACAACCAAGTCCGTAACAAGAAAATAGAAAAAGAAAATAAGAAAATGCCAATGGTTTTACGAAATCTAAAAAATGGATCATAAAACAAGGAATTACTTCCTACAGCCTAGCATAGAGGAAGCATAGCAAGCTTCCTAAAGAAAACTCGCCGACTGGCGAGCCCTGCTCTTGGGCGAAGACAGAGGCGTAGTTGCACTTATACTGTGCTCCTAAAATTTCCGACTACGTCGAATCGGCTTCCAGCTGGAAATTTATACTTTCTCACAGTGAAATAAAAACAGCCAAGCGCTTCTCACAAAGTCTTGGCTGTTTTTTTTACTATTCATACTTGGATAATCAAGTATAAACGGCTCTTTGTTTCTTACATCCAGTTTGTATGGAACGTTCCTTCTTTATCTACACGCTCATATGTGTGTGCACCGAAGTAGTCACGTTGTGCTTGTAGAAGGTTAGCAGGTAACGTTTCTGTACGGTAGCTGTCATAGTAAGCAATTGCACTAGCGAATGAAGGTACTGGAATACCACGGCTAATTGCTACTGCAAGAACTTCACGCAATGAGGATTGGTATCCTTCTACGATTTCCTTGAAGTATGGATCTAATAGCAAGTTCGCCAATGCAGGATCGCGGTCATAAGCTTCCTTAATTTTTTGAAGGAATTGCGCACGAATAATGCAGCCTCCACGGAAGATCATAGCGATATCGCCGTAGCGAAGATCCCATCCGTATTCTTCAGATGCAGCGCGCATTTGTGCAAAACCTTGTGCATAAGAACAAATTTTGCTCATATACAAAGCTTTACGTACTGCTTCAATTAGTTCTTCTTTATTTCCTTCAAACGCCTTCACTTCAGGACCTTGCAACAATTTGCTAGCTTTTACACGCTCTTCTTTCATCGCGGAGATAAAACGAGCAAATACAGATTCTGTGATGATTGGAAGCGGTACTCCTAAGTCTAAAGCGTTTTGGCTTGTCCATTTACCTGTACCTTTTTGTCCAGCTGTATCTAGGATTACATCCACAAGCGGCTTGCCTGTTTCTTCGTCCACTTTTGTAAAGATATCTGTTGTAATCTCGATTAAGTAGCTGTCTAACTCGCCTTTATTCCACTCTCCGAATACCTCATGAAGCTCCTGAGCATTTAAACCAAGAACATGTTTCATAATGAAGTAAGCTTCACAAATTAATTGCATGTCGCCATACTCGATACCATTATGAACCATTTTCACATAGTGGCCAGCACCGTTAGGTCCGATATATGTGCAGCAAGCGTCGTCTCCAACTTTTGCTGAAATCGCTTTGAAAATTGGCTCAACAAGCTCATAAGCTTCTTTTTGGCCTCCTGGCATGATAGAAGGACCTTTTAACGCTCCCTCTTCTCCACCTGAAACGCCTGTACCAATGAAATGGATTCCAGTTGATTCAAGCTCTTTGTTGCGGCGGATTGTATCTTGGAAGAATGTGTTTCCTCCGTCAATCAAAATATCGCCATCTTCAAGATAAGGTCTTAAAGAATCGATTGTTGCATCTGTTGCAGTTCCTGCTTTAACCATTAACAAAATTTTGCGAGGCTTTTCTAAGGAGTTCACAAATTCTTCAACAGTAGCTGCGCCTACAAAGTTCTTTCCTTCTGCCTCAGTCTTTAAAAATTCTTCTGTTTTTTCGAATGAACGGTTATAAACAGCAACGGAATATCCTCTGCTTTCAATGTTCAATGCAAGGTTTTTTCCCATAACCGCCAAGCCGACTACACCAATTTGTTGCTTTGACATATGTATCCCCTTCCGTAATCCATTGATGAAATATGGTTAATAATTACCACTGTATAAAAGAATACCATATTATTGCGTGTATGGATAAGTATTGATGAAATTTTTAAAAAATTTTTTTGTTACAGCATGCAAACGGGATAAGGAATGTATGAATGCTTTAATATATTTCATTACATCCACCTACAATTGCATATAAGAGAAATAATACAGTAAGAAACCATTTTATCTCTTATCCGTACCGCCCTTAGAAACTAAGGTTTCGCATACTAAGCATTCTGGTAATACTGTACATACTTATTCTTGCTACACTTTGACTAAATCATACTACAAAAAATCCCTTCTGCATTCACAGAAGAGATTGTGGGTTGCCTAGCATGAAGAACTTAACTCCCATGTTCGGTATGAATAGAGCACTAGTATGATCTATTAAGATAATAGCTTGATTAACTGAGGAGCAACCTTACTATTAGAGAAGATTTTGTATTCCCCTAAATTTGCTTCTAACCCTCCAGCTTCAGCAATGATTAATTGACCAGCCGCAATATCGTAATGCTGCGGGCTTCGATAAATAACAGCATCCCAACGACCAGCTGCAATATAAGGAAGTGTCACTGCTGCCGTCCCAATGATACGTACGCGATACACTTCATCTACAATTTTACCTAGCATCTCGAGTCTCTCTGCATTGCTTTGTTTATCTCCATCCTTCGCAAAGTCACCGAAGGATAAAAACGACTCAGACAAGTCAACGTCTCTTACTCGAATCTGCTCCCCATTTAGAAAAGCACCTTCTCCTTTCACTGCCCAAAACAACTCACCTAAAGCAGGTAAAGAAATGGCAGCCACAACTGGTTCTCCTTGGTATGTAAGAGCAATTGAAACCCCGTATAAAGGAAAGCCTATGCTATAGTTAATCGTCCCATCAATCGGATCGATCACCCATTCAAAATCCTCTGTTCCTGAAAGTGAACCCGCTTCTTCACTAAAAATACGGTGGGTTGGATATTGTTCTTGAATACGATCAATCACGAATTTCTCCACCCGAAGATCCATCTCTGTTACAAAATCCTTTGCAGCCTTTACAGTTTGCTGACCGGCTTTTCCTGCATGAGGGAGAATAAATTCCCCTGCATCCTTCGCTAATTTAATCATAAATGGCAAATATTCATTGTACATGTTTCTTTCTCCTTCCCCCTCTTGCACTGATACTATCATCATACACTAATTTCAAGACAAGGTCTTGAATATATGAGCTTCATTGTTAAAGAAAACTCGTCGACTGGCGAGCCCTGCCCTTGGATGAAGACCGAGGCGTAGTTGCACTTATACTTTATTCCTAAAATTTCTCGCTACGTCGAATGATCTTCCAGCTAGAAATTTATACTTTCTGACAGTGAAATAAAAAAGCCTTCCTAACGCAGGAAGACTTCTTTTATATTTGTGGGCATAAAACCACGATACCTTTAGGTTCGTGGTAGTTCACCTATGTTCAATACTCCACCTTTTGCTGAGAATGCTTCCATAACTCAAACGGATGCTTAGTTGTCTCAATCGGTAAATGCTTCATGGGTATAAGCCTCTTATCAAGAGATTCTGATATTTGCTCGTAAATCAGTGCGTCATCAAACCCAATGGCAGCAGCCTCTTCCCTCGTATTATAAAAGTAAACAGCCTTTGGCCTCGCCCAATAAATAGCTCCCAAACACATTGGGCACGGCTCACAGCTCGTATAGATTTCACAATCTGTTAACTGAAAGCTGTTTAAATAACGGCAAGCATCACGAATCGCCTGTACCTCCGCATGTGCAGTTGGATCATTGGAGGCTGTTACCTCATTTTTCCCCATTCCGATAATTTTCCCATCCTTCACGACTATAGCGCCAAAAGGTCCACCATGATTCGAAAATGCATTTTCATAAGCCAAATTAATAGCTGTTTGCATAAAAACCTTCATCTTCGCTCCCCCTTCTTAGTGACACAAGCACCTAGTTGTTTACTGCAACCCCAATATGTTCAAATCGACCTACATGAAACAATCCTACATCGGTTAATTTGAGTTCAGGAATAACTGGCAAGCTTAGAAAAGAAAGTGCTAAAAATACATTTTCAGAAGCCCGCGTAACACTGTGCAACGCTTCATGTAATTTACTCAATTCATCATTGGCGTCCTCATAGTTTTTCATGGACATCAATCCGGCAAGAGGTAAGGGCATGCTGCCGATGACGGCGCCTTTAGAAACAACCGCTAACCCGCCGTTCATCTGGTGAACAGTGTCAATTGCAGCCATAATATCACGGTCGTTCGTACCAGCAACAATGATATTATGAGAATCATGAGCAATTGTTGAAGCGATCGCACCTGCTTGCAGCTGCAGCCCTTTCACAATTCCTAACCCGATATTCCCTTTCTTTTTATGACGCTCTATCACCACAAGCTTGACTTGATCATTATCGATTGAGGGAATAAAAAAGCCATTCTCTGTTTGTACCGTTTCAATAAGTTCCTTTGTTACAAGCTGATTTGAAATAACACCAATGATGCGGGCTTGCTTATCTGAGCCAATTGGAATTTTCAGATCTTCCTCTGACATAGGAAGCAGCTGCACAGATTCAGTCAGACGGCTTGGCGGCTCAGTAACACCCGATTCATCATATATAGCAACTCCATTCTCTGCGACAACACGTCCTGCCTTTAACACCTTAGCAATCTCAATTTCTTGTATGCTATCTAACAGAAGCAAATCTGCTTCATAGCCAGGTGCTACAGCTCCTTTTGTAGATAACCCAAAGCACTCTGCCGCATTGAGTGATGCCATTTGGATAGCAAGAAATGGATCTAAACCAGCACGAATCGCTAATCGAACACTATGATCAATGCTGCCCTCGCGAATTAATTCATCCAGATGCTTATCATCAGTACAAAATAAGAAACGACGCGAATTTCCCGAATGAACAGCAGGAAGAAGATCTAGTAAGTTTTTGGCGCCCGAGCCTTGTCGCAGCATCACATACATGCCGCGCCTCACCCTTTCCTTCGCTTCTTCTACTGTAACACACTCATGATCTGTACTAATGTAGACAGAACGATATATATTAATAGCGTTGTCATCTAGTCCGGCACCGTGTCCGTCAATTTTATTCGTGTGTTGCAGCGTTGTATATAATTTTTCCATCATGGATGGCTCACGCTGTTTTACGGCTGGATAATCCATAACTTCCGCCAGGCCAAGCACACGCGGGTGCGAAAAAAACGGTTCTAGATCGGTTGCCGTTAATACTGCCCCGCTATTTTCAAAGGATGTCGCGGGAACACAGGAGGGAAGCATAAATAATATATCCATTGAAAGATTCTCAGAATCCTCAAGCATAAACGATATACCTGTGCACCCCGCAACATTGGCAATTTCATGAGGATCAGTGATAATTGTTGTAATACCATGAGGAAGGACAGCCTTTGCAAATTCTCTCGGTCTGACCATAGACGATTCAATATGCACATGCCCATCAATAAAGGCTGGTACAATGTATTGACCCATTGCATCGATTACTTCATGTCCTTCATATGATCCAATACCAACAATCACACCATCTGCAATAGCAACATCACCCAGGGTGATTTCTAAATTAAAGACATCGACAATAGTTCCATTTTTTATGACAAGATCGGCAGGCTCGTGCTTAGATGCAACAGAAATCCGTTTTTGCAATTGCGCCTTCGTTAGCATCCTCATTCCCCCATTTTACACATTTCCTCCCGCGCTGCACCTGTCAATAACAAGCTTCATGGCAGCTGCCCGCTGCACAGCGCGGATAATACTGCTATAACCTGTGCAGCGACACAGGTTCCCTGAAAGCCCCTCGCGAATTTGCTTCTCCGTCGGAATCGGTACAGCATCAAGCAAAGCCTTCGCAGCGATAATCATGCCTGGTGTACAATACCCGCACTGAAATCCTCCCTCTTTTAAAAAAGCGTCTTGAATAAAAGAAAGCCCGTCTCCTTCAATTGTTGTAATCGAAGCGTGATCGGCTTGATATGCCATCACAAGACAGGCGTTCACTAGTGAATCGTTCATAATTACAGAGCACGCACCGCAGCGACCAATATCACAGGATCGTTTTGTCCCAGTCAGCTCTAAATCATTTCTCAGCAAATCAATCAGACGCGCGGCAGGCATAGCCTGCAGCTGCTTCTCTTCACCGTTTACTTGAAGCGTGATCGGAATAGATTCGTTCAGAGGCAAGGATTGTTCATGTATTATTTTTTTCGAATCCATGCTTTCATCTCCTTTGCACTGACAGCCTGTAATATTTCCTCCGGTGAAACTGGCAATCGACGCACCCAATGACCTGTTGCATCATGAATTGCTTTAGCGATTGCAGGAGCTACAGCAATCGTCCCGATTTCACCAACGCCTCTCGGTCCATACGGGTCATCCTGACATAGCTCTTCAATCGCTTCCACTTCCATTTGCTCCGGAACATCATAAATCGTCGGAATTAAATACGAATCAAAATTGTTCGTGACATAACAGCCAGCATGTATAAGAGCTTCCTCCATTAACGTATACCCTAATGCCATTATGCCGCCGCCTTCAATTTGACCGAGATATCCAAGCGGACTCACAACAGGACCTGCTGCGACTGCTTGATCAAGACATGTTACCTTTACCCTCCCTGTTAACTCATCGACCTCCACCTGCGCTAAAACAGCAGAAAATGCATATAGATAATGCCCCCCGATAAATGGATCGGGGCTTGTTGGAAAATCAAACTGTGTATTTACAACAAGCCGCTCTTCTTCAGCCATTCCCTTTGCCAATTGCGAATACGATAGATAGCATACAGATGCATTCATTTCATCCCGCTTCCAAATGCCTCCTGGTCCAAGCTGCAATTTATCAGCTTCTATCCTGCCGATTCGAGCTGCGCATGCAAGCAGCTGCTGGCGAAACGGCTCCTTCATTCGCTGCAGTGCTTGCCAAACCATACTCGTTGCCCGAGAAGCAGTTGAAGATCCAGATGATGGGACGAGTGCCGTGTCACCGATTGTTATTTTTATATCCTCAGGGGAACAGGCGAATTCCTCTACAATAAGCGTTTCAATCACAGCAAGAAGACCTTGACCGCATTCTTCAAAGCCAAAAGCAGCTTCAATTTTGCCATCAGTACCAAACGAAAGACGTCCGCCAGCAGGGTCTAACCGTCCGTAACCAAGCCCGCCGCCATGCATCGTGATCGAAATGCCGGTTCCTGTTTTTTTCCACACATCTGGCTTCTTCCCCTGCAAGCCAGCCGCCTTTTTACAAATTTCTTCCAAAACTTGAACAGCTCCATTTGTCGGAGCAATTCGCTGTCCAACCGGTCCGAGATCATGCTCCTTTCGTACATTTCGTCTCCTTAAATCAAGCGGATCCATCTGAAGCTTCTCTGCCAAACGATCGATTTGTCCCTCAAGGGCAAAAGTAACTTGATTGCCCCCGAATCCCCGAAATTCACCAGCAACCCCATTATTCGTATAAACAGACAAACCTTCTGTACTCACATTTGGAACTACATAAGGACCGACAGCGTGCTCAACAGCAAAGTCCAATACAGCAGGACCTAACGTTGCATATGCGCCTGTATCTGCAAGAATGTGCACCTCGTGAGCAATAATTTTCCCGTTTTCATCCGCTCCTGTTTTCATAGTAATTTTCATTGGGTGGCGCTTTATCCCAGCTCTTACGGACTCGCGTCTTGTTTGGTGAATCCTTACTGGACACTTTGTCATTAGTGCAAGCAACGCTGCGTACGGCTGAATATTTAGTTCATCCTTTCCACCAAACGATCCACCCATCGGACTCGAAACAACCCTTATACTTGCTTCTGGTATATCTAAAATACGAGATAGCTGAAATCGATCTTTATAGCCGTGCTGCGTACCTGCATAAACAGTGATTGTGCCGTCACATTCAGGAACAACGACTCCGCCTTCTGTTTCCATATAAGCATGCATTTGCCGCGGCAGTTCATACGTTTCTTCTATTATTGCAGAGCAGCTTGCAAAACCTTTTTTTACATCTCCTTTTTCATAGGAAGCCCGATGCAAAATATTTCCGTTTGGATGAAGTTGCGGCGCAGCTGGGCTTAACGCTTTTTCGGGACTGTCTATCACTGGCAACGGCTCATACATCACCTCGATGAGATTAAGAGCACGTTCAGCAATTTCCTCCGTCTCCGCCGCCACAGCAGCAATAGCATCTCCTACGCAGCGAACTCGGTCTTCGCATAGCACCGGCTGATCTGGAAATACGATTCCGTATCCATTTAGACCCGGCACATCGTGATAAGTCGCCACAGCCTTAACACCCGAAAGCTGTTTGGCCCTCTCTGTGCAAATAGATAAAATGCGAGCGTGAGGATGTGCACTCCTTAGGATTTTTCCATGCAGCATATCAGGAAAAGATAAATCCGTCATATATTTAAGTGCTCCAGTTACTTTAGCTGTGCCATCTGGACGGATACGTCCCATTTCCTTCGCCCTCTCCAACAGCCGCATACCATTCCCCTCCTTCTACCACGCAAACTTCGCAAGCTCTGAAGCAATTACATTTGCTGCTATCTGTTTTCGATAATAAGTGGAGGCAAACGCATCTGAAACCGGTTGAAATTCCTCCAAGACATTGCTATACACACTTTCTAAAACAGCATCGTGTATAGACACTCCTTGCAGCAGCCTTTCGGAAAACCGCAGCCGCTGCGGAGGTGTCTCGCCACCGCCGACAGCAAGACGAATATGCGTAATTGTACCGTCTTCCTTTCTCATGCAACACCCAGCGACCGTTACAACAGACGGGATAAACGCCTCTCTTCGACCAATTTTTCTATAAAAATAATTCGCTAGCCCTGATTCAGGTAATTCAATCTGGGTCACAATATCAGAAGGAGTGATTTGACTATTGTAATTTTCTTGTATCCACTGCCAGAGCGGCTTTGTCAATCTAGTATTTCCGCCGAATGTCGAGACAAGAGCGTCCGCCGCCAATAACGCAGGGATGGCGTCTCCAATTCCACTTGCGACATTACCGCCGATTGTGGCTCGGCTACGTACCGCAGGAGCTGCTATGCCGCGCACAGCTTCAGTAACAAGGGGGCTGTGCTGCAGCATAAGGGAATTCGAAAGCAAGCTTCCCAATGTTGTCAAAGCTCCTATACGCACTACCGAACGACCGCTCACTACATCCTTACTTACACCCTTCATCTCATCAATTCGTTCTAGACTAATTAAATGACCAGGATCTATTCTTCCTTTTTCCCACTCTGTTTGCAGCAGTGTTCCAGCGGCTATGAAACAAGCATGAGAACCGAGCCTCTGCTTCATTCCCCATGCCTCCTCTAAGCTTTTAGGAAACCAGACCGCCGGGGAGAGCATCTCGCTAAGCATACATATTCGCTCCTTTCACAAGTTCATATCCAACCCTTGTACCGGCGCTTCATTTCTTCTGTTATGAAAGTACCGCTCCTTTTTGGCAATCTGACCGCTGAAGGGAAATAAGTTCCGCAACAACGCTTACTGCAATTTCCTCCGGTCCCTCAGCACCGATTGACAATCCAACTGGACTTTTAACAATAGGAGGGATATCAATCCCGCCAAGCAAACGCTGCGTACGCAGCTTTGATCCCAATACGCCTATATACCGGACGGGTTTCGTTAGAAGGTACCGCAGCACTTGTTGATCGCGCTGAAATTGATGAGTTAAGATAAGTATAAAATCACGAGGAGTAAACCTTATGCGTTGAAAAGCTTCTTCAGGAAACGCGACAATCAGCTCATCGGCCTCAGGAAAGTTTGCACGACTGCACAGTGCCGGCCGCCAATCTGAAACAATGGTAGAAAAACCACTCTGAGCTGCGAGCTTTACTAATGGTACCGCATCCATCCCTGCCCCGAATACAATAACACGCGATTTCGGGTAAATGGTATGAACATATAGATATGCGGACAGCTCTGAAACAAAAAACATACCGCTTTTTTTATTTCTTTCATTTATATAACATTTGGCTTCCTCCGGCATATCCTCAGACCATTCGCCAAATTTATGCCGATCAGCAAAAAACAGATAATCTGAAACAGCTCCAATATCGTTCAGCTTCTTGAGTATTGTCACTTCTATTCCTTGGTCAAGATACAACTTTAGCGTTCTTAAATGCTTTTGCAATCGCTCATCCATCGGCTCAAGAAGTACGTGCACCGCTCCATTACAGCCCGCTCCCTGTCCCCAGGAAAGGTCATCCTCCGCCCGCATATCAAATACAATCGTTTCGGATACCCCTTTCCTTCGCAAGTCATGCACACGGGCAGCCACATCAGCTTCTAAGCAACCAGCACTCAACACACCTATTTGCGTTCCGTCTTCCCGAAACAGCATACACGCTCCTTCTCTTCTATAAGCGGAACCGTCCACATGAATAACCGTTGCCAATACATCTTGTTCACATACGCCAATATCGAGAATTCGGTGCATTCCTTCCATGAACGACTCCCCTTTCAAAGGATCCAGCCACCCTAGAATTACAATACTTCCTACCACTTTTTACCTACTGTATACAATACATCACACATCGTCTATTTATAGGTTAGATTTTCTAACACAGAAGATGGTGAAATTAAAGAAAACCCGACGATTGGCGAGCCGTTAGGCGAAGACAGAAGCGTAGCTGCACTTACACTATTCCTAAATTCCTGCTACGTCGAATTCGCTTCTAGCCGAAAATTTATATGTTCTTAAAGCGCAAAAAAATCCCTCCTATGATGAAACACAGGAGGGACACTCTTATATGTGTTGAGAAATAACTTCTGTTAATGCTTCCTTTGGCTGATAGCCGCTAATCGTCTCTACAACCTCTCCATCTTTAAAAAGAAGAAGAGTCGGAATGCTCATAATTCCAAATTTCGTTGGTGTAATTTGCTGTTCATCCACATTCATTTTCAAAATCTGCACTTGATCGCCAATTTCTGTATCGATCTCCTCTAATACCGGCGCAATCATGCGGCACGGTCCGCACCAAGGCGCCCAAAAATCTATGAGGGTTACCCCTTCACTTACTGACGTATCGAAGCCTTGATCTGTTATATGTTGAATCGCCATGTTATTTCACTCCCGTTTGTTATTTTCTTAAAAACGCATTGGCTAAAGGCATACTCTTCTCCCCTAAGCATAGTCTCCTTCGATTCGTCTCCTGTCATTCCAAGATGCCGGATACCCTGAGTCTATCATTCGGAGCAGATATCCCTCTTCGCCCTGCTTCACTTTCCTTTGTGTGTGTTTGTAAAACGGTTAAGGTTTCAAGTAATTCCAGAAACCATTGCTCATCTCTCGTTTCCAGCGCTAGGTCGATAAGCGAAAGAATGTATCCTTCCCGATCCATAGCAGAAGCTGGTAGTTTTTCTAACCATTTGCTGGGCAGCCGAATTGTTTTTCCAACCGTTTCTTTATTATCACATGCCACAACGTGTACCTTTACGATATCTTGTAAGGAATCTACACTCTCAATATAGCCGTGCAGCAGCTCATCATCACCTGACTTCCCTCTTACCCAATCCCCTATTTCCAATCGTGATTTTCCATTTGTTAACATGTGTATTCACCGCCATCTCAAGTGTTATAAAAAAAGTTACAGTTTATCTAAAAAATAATCACAAACTTTTCTTCTCCATAGAGGAAGGCCTTCATTACCTGAAGCAGGTTATGTCGCCAGAACAAGCTTTATTAAAAAAGGTATGAAGAACATCTGTAATAAAAAAAATTACATTTCAAACAAACAAAAACACTATGGACATTTTTTAATCTTCTTCAAAACGGATTCAATTGTAATATTCCCCAGATACGCTTCTAAATACATTTCTGCATCGTGGAAAATCCCATCCATTACAGTTTGAATATTCGAGGAAACAAGACAAGGCTGCTCCGGATTGCCTGTACACCAGCTCGGCTTTAACGTTCCGTATGAGACCGCATGATAAATCTGTGCTAAGGTCGTATCCTCAGGACGACAATTCAGCATATAACCGCCGCGAATCCCTTCCTTCGTCTTCACAAATCCACTTCTACGCAAACTGCTCATAATCTTACGGATACGCGCTGGGTGCGTACAAACATTTTCCGCAAGCATCTCGCTGCTCGCCATATGATCAGGTAGATAGGCTAAATAAACTAGGCTGTGTACTGCGATTGTAAATTCACTATTCACCTAACCCACATCCCTCTCACATTTCTTACTGTAATCATAATTGATACAGTTTCAAAAGTCAATAATACGGCTTACGCCTATAATAAAATGAACTGCATACAAGGAAGGTTTTCTTTTTTGTAATAAGGGTTACTTTACAGATGGCAGCAGACACTTATACGAGAATCCCCTGCATAGGACAAGGGATTCTCAGGAAAGGGATTAAAATGCCCGTAAATACTGAGTCGGCACTTCCGGCTTTTCCTTTAATGTTTCCGCTGCGTGAAGCGCCCAATATGGATCACGCAGCATACCGCGACCTACAGCGATAAGATCTGTTTCTCCATTTCCTAGTGCAGCTTCGGCTACAAACGGATCGTCCAAGTTTCCAACCGCAATGACCGGACAATCAAGCTGCTGCTTCAGCTCTCTTGCAAACGGCACCTGATAGCCTGGGTGAATACCCGGGCTGCCGCCTGAGCCAATTGGTCCTTCTCCTCCGGATGACACATGGAATATGTCTGCTCCAGCCTTTTGATAGTTTTTACATATTTCCGCAATATAGTCAATACCATAGCCATCCTCAACATATTCAACACCAGATACACGGAAAATGAGCGGCATATTGGATGGCATCTCTGATTTAGCTGCTTCAATTACCTCTACCCCGAACTTAGACAAGTCTTGTCCGTATTCGTCACTTCGTTTATTTGTTAGCGGAGAATGGAATTGATGAATGAGGTAACCGTGCGCACCATGAATTTCTACTGTATCAACACCAGCCTGCACCGCACGTCGGACTCCATCACGAAATTTTTCAACCATTTGCTTGACTTCATCTGTTGTCAATTCGCGCGGCACACCATATCTCTCATTAAAACGAATAGCAGATGGGGCAACAGGAGTATGTATATGTTCAGCCTTACGTCCCGAATGCGCAATTTGAATCCCAACTTTTGCGCCATGAGCATGCATAGCATCAATCACTCTTTGAAATGCCGGTACATGGTCATCTGACCAAATTCCAAGGTCAAATTCAGTCAATCTGCCGTCCGGCTCTACATCTGTCATTTCAATAATAATTAGACCGGCTCCGCCAATGGCGCGGCTCGTATAATGAATCAAATGCCAATCATTTGGCTTGCCATCCTTATTCGTCACAGAATATTGACACATCGGCGGCATTACAATTCTGTTTTTTAGCTCTAAGCTTTTGTAGGAGAACGGAGTAAATAAGTTTCTCATCAATACTCTTCCTTTCTTTATCTTCTCTTCCTTTCCGAAGCAGGAAACAGCTCTGCTGCCTCCACAGAAGGTTACTGTAATACATATATCCATACTATCATGATTCAAATCAGGAAGATAAAATTCTGCCTTTAGTACTGCTGCATAGCATAGCCCTACCTTCTGCAGTAACTACATACTTTGAGGTGGGATAATGATAAAAAGTATACTGTCATGTATACTATATAAGAGGTGAAATACGTGGCGCATATTGATGAAAGCTTTAACTGTGAAAAAGAATTAACGCTCGCCATTATCGGCGGGAAATGGAAAATGCTTATTTTATGGCACTTAGGAAAAAGCGGTACGAAGCGGTTCGGTGAGCTAAAAGCACTCATCCCTGGCATCACACAGCGGATGCTTGTGAATCAATTACGGGAATTAGAAGAGGATATGATTATTCATCGTGAGGTCTATCCAGTTGTTCCTCCAAAAGTAGAGTACTCCCTCACAAAACAAGGGGAAAGCCTTATGCCAATTCTTGACTCGATGTATGAGTGGGGCAAGAACTATATGGAGACCTTTGGAGGACAAGTGGCGCAGCACAGTACATCCAGCGATTAAGCGGATGAATAATTACATAGAGAAAACCCGCCGATTGACGAGCCCTTTTCTTGGGCGAAGACAGAAGCGCAGTTGCACCCATCCTTTACACGGGCTGCGACTTATTTTTTTATATCCTGCCCTGGATATTCGAGAAGCTTAATTTACATACAATTTCTCAAATCAACACGCTTTCCTTAGTATAAATTTTTACACTATGTAACCTACAAGTGCGTACTTGCAGAAGAGATTCGTTTGTCCAATAATAACAGTAGCATTCTTATAAGCAAGACGATACATTCATTCCTAACTATTGAGGAGGAAGAACTTATGAAACTTAGAGTCTCAGCAATTCAATATCATCTTCATACAATCCAATCCTTCGACGAATTTGCAGAGCAAGTCGAACATTATATAAAAACAGCCGAGGAATTTAGCGCTGATTTTGTTTTATTTCCAGAATTTTTCACAACACAGCTTATGTCCATTGGCAATGAACATAAAAAGGCGCTAACGATAGAAGACCTGCCGAATTTTACCGAACAATACCGAGAGCTGTTTATCAAGCTCGCAAAACAAACAGGCATGCATATTATCGGCGGTACACATGTTGTGCGCAAAGGTGACAAATTATACAATGTTGCCCATTTATTTTACCCAGACGGCAGAGTAGCGGAGCAAGCAAAGCTGCATATCACACCAACTGAAGTAAACGAATGGAATATGGCACCAGGAGATGGCCTGCAGGTATTTGAAACAGATAAAGGCACAATCGCCATGCTAACATGCTATGATATCGAATTCCCGGAGATTGTACGAATGGCAAAAGCAAAAGGTGCTGATGTTATTTTCTGTCCTTCCTGCACAGATGACCGTCACGGCTTCCACCGCGTTCGTTACACAAGCCATGCAAGAACAATCGAAAATCAAGTATACGTCGTGACGACAGGTACAGTCGGCTCCCTTCCAACCGTAGACTTTATGCGAGCAAACTTCGGTCAGGCAGCCGTACTTACACCAAATGACATCCCGTTCCCACCGCGCGGCATTTTAGTTGAAGGAGAGCTCAATCACGATATGATTGTCACAGCAGATCTTGATTTGGAGCTTCTTTATCAGGTAAGGGAAAGCGGCTCTGTCACAACATGGCGCGACCGCCGTACAGACCTCTATACAGATTGGAAATAATAAAGAAAACTCGCCGATTGGCGAGCCCTGCTCTTAGGCGAAGACAGAGGTGTAGTTGCACTTATACTTTATTCCGAAAATTTCTCGCTACGCCGAATTGTCTTCCTGCTAGAAATTTATACTTTCTTAAAGTGTAAAGAAAACTCGCCGATTAGCGAAGACAGAGATGTAGTTGCACTTATGCTGTATTCCGAAAATTTCCGACTACGTCGAATTCACTTCTAGCTAAAAATTTCTTTTCTGAAAATATTAAAAAAGGAGCATCACATATGGAGTATAAAAGAATTACAAGCATACAAGACCCTTTATTTAAACAAATGCATGAACTCATGCAAAACGTATTTCCCCCTGAGGAAGTATTAGAGTTTGACTTATGGAAAGAACCTTTAGAGGATCCGGGTATTCGCGTATTTGTAGGGGTTCATGAAGGTAAAGTTGTCGGTGCGACAGAATACCGTTATTATGAAGATTTCAACGTAGCAATGACAGACTTTACAATCATCGGTCAAGCAGGGCTTGGTATTGGCCCATTTCTAGCTGAAAACCGCCGTGAAGATTTACTTGCATTAGCTGCAGCGAACGGTAAAGAGCTCTACGGCATGTTCGCTGAAATTTATGATCCATATCGTGTGGAGCATCACGAATTTGGCGGCGTGAAACCAATGGATCCGTACGTTCGCCGTGAGGTATTAGCTCATTTAGGCTACAAACGTCTGGATTTCTCTTATATTCACCCGTCTTGGAATAATGATGGCGAAGCAGTTGAAGGATTAGACCTTTGCTTCCTGCCGATGCAAAAAGAAACAACGCATATTGCATCAGAACTCATTGTACAATTTTTAAGACGCTATTACACTGTATTGCCAAACAAACCGCAGTCTTGGTATGAGATGGTAGAAAAGTTAGAAGCAAAAGAAACAATTGCGTTGCTGCCGTTATAATAAAAGAGATAAAGAAAACTCGCCGATTGGCGAGCCCTGCTCTTGGGCGAAGACAGAGGCGTAGCCCTACTTATACTGTATTCCTAAAATTTCCGACTACGTCGAATTGGCTCCTAGCTGGAAATTTATACTTTCTTACAGTGTAAATAAGAAAAGGGGGACCGGCAAAATCATTCGCTGCGTCCCCCCTCTTCTTATAGTCCTTATAATCTTATCATCACCTGGGTACCATCTTGTAATGTTACATCAACAAGCACAAGACCTCTTTGTTGCTTCAACTCTGTAATTACTACGCTCAGAAAGCTCTTTATCATCGTTGCATCCAAAGGTGCGATAGAAAAGGCTGTATGTCCTAACCGATGCTGTATCCACCTATCCACCTGCCTCCAGAGGAATTTAGAAGACAGCAAAGAGCTAAAAACATATAGAAAACTATATGGAACCGGAATCGTAAATCTGCGGCTATGATTCGTTTTAATATTGACTGTCATCATAGAAAAACCTATTCAATAACAACTGCTACAGTATCACCATTAGCTGATTGAATGTCAACAATCTGGCCGTCTAATTCATTTTCAATTGCATCGATTAATAAATCAATATCTAGATCTTTTACATATTTTTCTGCTTGCGGCAAGTTTAGCGCAACACCATGGCCCGCTTTTAACACGGCTTTCACCAGTTTAATTGGTACATTTACGTTTACGTTGTCATGCTCCTTCGAAACAACACGTATTTTTAAGGTTTTATCTAAATAGGAAGCAGACATTGCACGAGGTAATTCTTTTTCCTTCAACACATAGATCAGCTCAGCTGCTTTATCAGAATCTATTTTTCCTTCTTGTACCATCGTTAGTACCTTTGAAATCTCTTCTTTCATTTGAACTCCCCCTATTCACTTTTTAGTAATCGAATTGCTTCTTCTGCTGTGATTTCACCATTTTCTAACATAGAAACAATTTTTTTCTCATCACGCTGATTTTTTTTCACTGTTTCTGTGTCATACCCAAGCGCAGTAATAATATCATTTAATTTCCCACGAACAGTCGGATAAGAGATGCCGAGCTCCTTTTCGACTTCCTTAATGTTTCCCCTACAAATCAAAAACGTTTCGACAAATTGAAGCTGTTCCGAAGATAAAGAAGCAATCTTTGATAGTTTAAACTCATTTTCAATTGTCGTATGACAACACGAACAATGTAATTTTGTAATATGTAGCGAATTGCTACAAACTGGACAGTTGGTCAGAACAGAATATACCATAGGAAAATCCTTCCTCTCATTTGAGTTGATTATACATCCACAAATCAATAAAGTAAATAATATTATTAAAAAAATTAAAAAACAAAAACCTTTAAATTAACTTTATCAAACATAACATTCAAAAAATAAATAAACATCCAGTTTTATTATTCGTGATATATTTACGCTTTAATAGAGAATGCTCTAACTTTCACTCTAAGATCTGTATCTTTTCAGACCGCACTACAAAAAGGGAAGAAGCACATCGCTTCTTCCCTTTTCTATCGTTATGTTATTTATGATTGTTCTACGCTAACATCTTTAGCTCTCTTGTTAATCGCAAGAAGGCTTCTTTATCTCCATGTTCCAGTGAGTGGTCGATTTCCTTTTGCAGTTGTTCTTTACGGAATTTACGAATTGATTCTTCCAAAACCATTTCAGCAAACAGCGAATACATAGCATCTAATCCAGCTTGTTTCGGTGCATTCAGCATATATTTTTTCATAGAAATCAACTCCCTGTCCTTTTTTACATTATATGCTAAAATTTCAGATTATTCAAACATTTTTTAATTTTTTAACTTAAAATATTTTCCATTTCATTTTTTCTATATACCAAAGAAGACAGAAACATAGTTGTACTTACGTCTTGTTCCTAAAATCTTCTACTACGTCGAGCTTACTCCCATCTAGAAATTTACCCCTTAGTGAACTACCCACCACTTATCCGCTGCACATCTTGAAGTGGGGGCTTCGAAAGACAAACAACATCCTTCTCTTTTATTGCTACTTCACTCACAAACCTAACGGTTCATGTCCATAGCCTTGCATTCGCGGCGTTCCTACCACTATTTAGAAATTGATACAAATTATATAGACAGCTCGTTCATTTCGTGCAACATACGAATTCCATACTGTTTCAAGTTGCGTGCTGCATTATAATCTCTATCAATTTTTGTCCCACATTCGGTACAGTTGTATATCCGTTCAGACAAAGTGAGTGTATCTTTCTTGTTTCCGCAACAACTACAAGTTTTGCTGGATGCAAAATACTTGTCAGCAACCATATAATGTTTGCCTTTTCTTTCACATTTGTATTTTAGCATCGTACGGAACATCCCAAATCCGTTGTCATGTAACTTTTTCCCTAAACGTAAGCATTGTGCCAGGTTTCGTAAATCGATATCTTCTACCACAACAGCCTGATAATCATTGGTTATCTGATTCGTCATTTTGTGGAGAGTATCTCTTCTTTTGTTTTTTACTTTTGTCATCACTTTTTGATATTCACACACTTGTTTTTGATAGTTTTTGCTGTATAAAATGGTACCGTTTTCATCCGTCTTGGCATTGTTCTTCTTACGAGCAAGGGATTGATTCATACGCCGTTGTCGTTTTTCCATAATCTTATAGTATCTTGTATAATCAGCAATCTGACCATTGCTATCTACATAGAGCTGTTCCTGGCTATAATCTAGACCGATTACACCATCCGGGGATACCATTTTTTGTAATTGAGGTGTTTTGAACGGATAATCAATGGACAAGGAGACCATATACCGAGTTCCCTCGCGCTTCACCGTTGCCTTTTTAATGACACCATCAACTGGAACATCTCGATGTAGAATCATAGAAATTCCTTCTTTGAATTTCGGAATACATAAGAAACACTTTCCGTTTTCTTGCCGTATTTTTATATTTCCGTTTGTTTGGTTTGTCGTATAACTAAACTTCCCTTGCTTCTTACTATGGAATTTAGGAACACCCTTTATATCTCGGAAAGTAGGAATATATCCAATGGTTTTCATTTTTTTACGTACAGACTTTTTATACTGCATAGG
>JBEPZN010000043.1:0-19440 GCA_041640875.1 Ectobacillus sp.
AGGCCTTCATTACCATTTATATATTGTCTTACTGCCTGTATCTTCTCTTCTGGAGAAAATTTTGCCATAGAAAAATGCACCTCCAATTGTTAGTTGTGTCTAACAATTGGGGTGCACTTCACATTGGAAGATCGGCTTTTTCTTTAATTCTTGTGAAAAAATGCACTTAAACTAAACTGCCCGTTACTTTAAGTACAAATCTTCACAATCTCCCCTATATAATTATCCACTAGTCTCAGAAGTGAGTTATTCAATTATGTGGCCCTTTAGTTGAATAAAGGAGGGAATGGTGTTCCCTCAGATTTTTTTATAAACCTCTGCATAAGCGACTTTCAATTGCTTACGCAATTGCTTGTTCTCATCTTCTAATTTCTTGATTCTTCGCTTTAACGATTCAATGATGGCATCTTTGTTGTTGTCATTTATCTCTCGCTTGATTTGTTTCGGAGTCGGCGCTTGCGCTTGTTGTTGCCGTAAGGTTTCAATCTGATCACGCAGTTCATGGTTGTTGTACAACGTCGCTTTCGCTACACCAGCTTCATTCGCTACGCCATTGAAATTGATAGGCTCATTGGCTCGTACGAGCCTTTGTATGGCTTTATCGACCTTTTGAGCAGTGGAAGCCTTCCTTGATGCGTGAATCGCTTTTAACTGTTCTTTACGGTCATAATTAGCCATTTCTCACACCTTGCTTTCGTTTCATTCGGTCATGTCTTCCAAAGATAATATTACCCTCTCGGATGGTATTTAAAATCCCCTTATAACGCTGTAAATTTCTCTCTTGTTTTTCTACCATATCATCACGACCATGTTGTTTCGCTACCTCGATGGCTTTGGATGTTATTCTTACATGCAATTCATATTTCGGTATATCATATTCTGAAAAGCCGATGGCTAAGTCCTTACACGGACTTCCTCCATTACATGTGAGACAAGGGGGTGCTTCCATATGCGGACAATCCCCTTTTAATCGTGCGTGACACGTCCCGTAAGGGTTGTCCATCGCATTCAGCTTATGATCTTGCCATAGGGCTTGTAAAATATCTGCAGGAATGTCTTCACCAGCTTTGATTTCTTGTACTTCACCATTCAAATCAAAACTGAATACGCCTTGACTAATGACAGCTTCAAATGCTTTCCTCTTCGTATCATCCAGTAACTTTGCGTACCGTAAAGTCATTTCAGGAGAAGCATGGGCTAATAACTCTTGAACCGTCAAAATATCCGCACCGCCATTTAACATTTTAACGGCATACGTGTGTCTGAATTGATGCGTTTTAAAGTGAAATGGATTTCCGTTTTCATCTACAATGTTGTTTCGCTTTGCGAATTCGTTGAGCTTTGTCCTAACCCAATTTTGACAATACGGCTTCCCTTTTCGAGAGCCACGATAACGTACAAAAATAAATCTTTCACGGTTATTATCGTTATTGCTATTCTCTTTGGAATTGTGAATGAGAACCGCTAGGATATTTGCCAATTCTTCATCAATTGGGATTCGATGACCCTTCACATAGGTCTTCTCAATATCTGTCATAATGGAATATTTACCATTTAGACACAACAAGCAATCTGAGGTTAATCCTAATACGTCTGAAATCCGCAGTCCCGTCTTGTAAGCCACCCATACGACAGGGATGACCTCTTTATGTAAGTCGTTGATATAAGAGAATAGTTGTTCCAACACAAAGTCAGGAATGTAATCAATCTGGTCAATAGGCTTCTTTCTCCGTTTCGGTTTGTCTTCAGGAAAAAGCAACAAGCGTACATGCGTATCAGGGGCGATATCGTATTCATATTGTTGAATATCTTCCAAAAACTTACCTACGAACTTTAATGACTCCGATATATATCTCTCCGGGTGTGCGTTTTTTTGTGTTAAAATACTTTTGGCGTGTTCATGTAACCATTGGATGTATTGCTCCATGTGGAAGCGTTTTAACCCCTTTAAATCATCCCATGTGGGTTCCAATGAAAATATGAAAGATAAAAATTTAGGTAAAACCTTTAAATAGTTGATTGCTGAAGACCACGCGAGATTGTTCTGACTGATTAAACGTTGCTTAATATATCTTTTGACTCTTTTTCTCATCTTAAACTGTTCTATTTTAGTGAAAGTAAGGTAATGCGCAGTTAGAGTTTTATTATAAGGAATTCCATACTTGTCATGTAGTATCCGTACATCCCAGCGATCTTTCTCCCATTCTTCACGGGTATCTGTCAGCGAACAAAAACTAGAATGGATGATACGTAAATAGTTCACTATGGCTGTTTTCATTGTATATTCACCCGTCAGGTACTGCTCGGTTTTCTGTGTTGAAATCCCTTGTTGTTCCAACCAAAACAACCATTCTTGTTCTGCATGGTCGATGTCCAGATCGAGAAGGGAGGAAAGGGTAGGATATTTTTCGTTGAAAAAGACTGATAACTTGTTTGTTTTCGCTGCTTTTGCATTAAAACAACTGGTCAATGACCATTGTTCATTAAATAGTTTTTGATGCCAAACATATTTCACTTCCAGATTGATAGTCGGATTATTAAAACGAAAATACACATTCCGACGGTGTGCCTTATAATTATCCACCATTTCCCGAAACTGTGGAATGCTTTCAAAGAATCCAATATGCCAAACATCATGAATCAAAAAGTAGGGGTCCTGTACGTGCTGGACAATAACGGAACCATCCTCTTGTACCGTCTTTACGGGATAGCTCAACAACTCATGATGCAAGCGTTCATGGAACCCGAATTGCTCTGCATCAATTTGGTATGTTTGTCTCATTCTCTCTCCCCATTCTGTTGTTGGATTTGAAAGGCACCCTGTGCTTTCTCCCAATCCTTGCGGATGTCTTCGTCCGAAGGATGAAGATATAAATTCATTGTCGTTTGGATTTGGGAATGTCCCAAGCGTTCTTGTACTTGTTTAATATCCTTCGTTTCCTGATAGTACATGGTTGCGTGTGTGTGGCGAAATAAATGCGGGTGAACGTTTAGCCCTGTTTTCTTCCTCAAACGCTTGAAAAGAGCTTCTACGTCCCCATAGCTCATAGGCTTTCCTACGCTCTTCCCCCGTAGCTTCACAAAAACAAAATTTGTATCGAAGTCTAATTCATCAATCACTTCGTATAGGTAATCATCGTATAAATCCATCAGAGCTTGAGATACGAAAATCTCCCGTTCTCCTGTTTTGAGCTTGGCCCCGTTCTCCAACTCCCCTCGATCTGTCAGACGAATACGATGCCCTTTTTGATGATCGAATTTAAAGTCCTCCATGAACAATGATAGAACTTCTCCAATACGCAATCCTGTCTCAAACAACACTTGGATTAAGAATCTATCCCGGATATTTGTTGTTGCCTCTACCACTTGTTGTACTTGTTCTTTGGTAAGTATTTGTCCCCTCTTGCGAGGTTCTTTCACCTTCAGGACATTCCGTATAGAAGGTTTATCCTTCTGTACATGATGTAGGAAGCCCTTATATCGTCTTCTTCCTCCTGTAAAGGTCTTCCTCATTAGTTTCCCTCTCATATCTTTTGGTAGTTCTTCATTTCGATACAAGTAATCATAGAAGTTTGTAACTGATGTAATCGTAAGATTGATCGTCTTCTCTGTTTTCTGTGCCCTTATAGGTCTAATAGAAGCCGCGTTTGTACTCCCATAGGGACTTCTCAACCAAGCAACAAATTCCATCAAGTCCTCTAACCGTATGGACTTATAATCTTTATTCGTCTCCTCCAAGTATGTAAAATACTGTTTTAATGAATAACAGTATGTCTTTTGTGTATTGCTACTCTTTCCTGTTGTATCTAAATACTTCATGTATTTTAGTACAGATATAACAGGATACCCCTGGGTATCCAGAAGCATATACCGTTTGTTCCCACCCTCTAATAAAACCTCTTGAACCTTCACTCTTCCTCCCCCCTACACATAATCAAGTAGTTATGTTCCTCTTACATATTGTACATTACATACGAAAATTAATAGGTACGTAAAACTATTATAATATGTAAAAAAATAGTGGATTATCTACGTCATATTAAACATAGTATCCACTATCTAATATATCTAATTAACGAAAAACTTCCCTGCTGTAGCTACCTTTTCCTTATTGCTTATTGAGCGAAAACATAAATGTCTTTGCAGTTGGATCATAGTGCACATAGTATCTATATCCATTCCCAACAACTTCGTAATCTTGAGTCAATATATTTCCTCCGTAGCCAAGATGCTCTAGGAGTTCAGAGGTATCTGTGCCTCCACTCAATCCAAGCCACCAATTTAAAAAGATACCAACAGTTTGATAAAATTCATCGATATCTTTTGCTGCTGACGATCCGTCATCCAATCCAATCGTGACTTCCACAATGTCGTTTGTTTTAGAATGAAATGCAATTGTAAATGGAATGCCATTTGGGAAGACTGCTCTGAATCTATTACCATCTTCAAGATGATCTATATCCCCCACTTGCTGAAGTTCGTATCCAATTTGATTCGCATATGCATTAAAATTAAGCAAAAATTGCTCCATCATTTCATCAGGAAGAGCATTAGGTTCAATAAATGATAATGGGATTGGTGTTGGCACTACATATTGCGGCGGCTGTGGATCTGGAGTTGGGGCTGGAGCTGGAGCTGGATCTGGAGCTAGTGTTACATCTGGGTTCGGATTAGGCTGTGGTGAAGATGCTGGTTTCGGTTGTTCAGAATTGGGATTAGTTTTTCCATCAGGGGTATTATTATTAAAACACCCTGTGAGAAGCAAGAATGATAACAGAAAAAATGAAACAAGCATTACAGTTTTCCACTTTTGCATACAATCATCTCTCCCAATTGTTAAAGTAAAGTGCACCTGCAACATTACAATATGCTCACATGAATGTTCACTTGCTACCATATACACTGCATTTAACAAGAATTTCCCAAAATGATAACGCTGAAAATTATGATCACATATTAACAATTGCTTTTGAAGGTAGGTAATGTACTTTTTGTTTAAAATCAATTAAGTGTATCTTGTGTTGAACCTCATTCCAATGATGAATTTTTCCTTTTACTGATAGGTTGTTGCAGATTTATAATAAACAATGTCTACAGCTTGATTATGCTCTAATGCACTACATATTATGTAGTTGAATTGCTCTAGTGTTTGCTCGTCTATATAGGGTTCAGCTATCTTCTGCTGTTCCATAAATAAATCGTTTAAACCTACAAACTGTTCAGGTATTGCAGCAAACGGTTATCAAGACCTAAATCGTAAAAATTCATAAAAAATAGAGGGTGATACATATTAGTCATGTATAATATGTATCACCCTTTTACTTCTTGTTCAACAAACACGCCCTATAATGGAATAAAGAAAATAGAAACACGGATGCAAATTAGCTTATTTTTCTACAACTAACGCCTCCATTAGTTTCTGTAGTGCTTACTAAATAAATAGTTCTGGTCTAATTTGATTGCTTTTTTGGATTGCTTTACTTATCATTAAGTAGTTTTCCAGCAACACTGTAACGGTTAACACTTATTTCTTTAATCATTACGTGTACGGCTTCCACAGGTACTTTGGTACTTTCTGAGATAGCCTTTGTTACTCCTTTTACCATTTCTTTATATGCTTCTTCTTTATCTACTTGGAGAAGCTCAGGTACAATATTAATATTGACAACAGGCATTGTTAATCATCCTCCATAAAATATGTTCTAACGATATTATTTAAATATACATTTTATATTAAAATTTACATGTCACTAGTTGGCTCTCTTTTCATTCATTTTACTCCTTGAACCAACAAGATTTGTCCCAACCACACCAATGATAATCATAATTCCGCCAATTAAGTGATAGAGGTGAAAGGCTTCTTGTAAGAATAAGACGCCAGCAATAATTGTAATTAGCGTAGCCACATTACTAAAAACACTCATTTGGGCTGCTTCTATTTTGGACAAAGCAAAATTTGAAAGATATGAGGTTCCAAGTGATGATAATATCCCTAAATACAAAATAGCTAATACAAACTCCAAGTGTGAAAATGGTTACAAAAACTCACCTGTTGTTCCTTCCATCACATGACTTCCAATCGCCATAACATTAAACACAACAAATCCAAATAATGTCATGATATAGGTTATTGTTAATAAGGAATAGTGTTGTGTAAGCTTTCTTGCCAAAACATTATACAAGGCATTAGTAATAGCAGAAACGATAATAAATGCACTTCCGACTAAATGTGCTCTTTCAGCTCCTGCCCCACTCATCACGAGTAAGTAAATGACACCAAGCACTGACAAAAATATAGAAACAAGTTGCCCACGTTTTGCTCTTTCCTTCAAAATTAAGATGGCAAACAGCAATGTAAAAATAGGTACCGTAGCTTGTATGATTCCAGCTTCTGAAGAAGACGTCCTAGCCAAACCAAACACTTGGAAAGCAAAAAATAAAATGGGATATAATAGTGCCAAAGGTACGATTTGGACAACATCTTTCCAACCTATCTTTAATTTATTTTTAGTAAATAGTATAAAAATTGTTGCTACAACAAATGCAATCGTAAAGCGATGAGCTAGTGTATCTAATGGTGTGGCCACCACTAAAGTCATTTTAACAAACATAAATGACAGCCCAATAATGAATGCATAGCCTATTGCAGCAATATAAGCCTTGCTTTTTTCAGTCATATATATTACTCCTTCCCTTTTCTATCCTATTGGTAAATCAATCATAGAAGTTTTCAAAATAAAATATTCTATAATTGTTGTAAAACGATACTAAGATACTTATCGAACAGCCAAGTAATCATCTTTATATAGATTTTGTGGAAAGTGTTCCAGCTAAGAAGTCACTTCCTAATTGATTGGAGTATAAATGACTGGATTATCATTTATACTCCATTTTCTTAGTGTAGACATAAGTATAGACAATTAATTAGTATTAATATGGTGTATTACATTAAAACAAAGGTTAAAATGTTTTGGCAGCTTGAGTTGCCTTCTGAAGACCTTCCTCAATTATTCCACTGCTTGTTGCGCTAAATATGTAAAATCTTATACATGTAAAGCTTTACTTTCGCCATTTCTAATTAGTAAGCACTACAGAAACTAACGCACCCCGTTAGCCAACCATGAAGCAGAGCTTCACCACAGAAAAATGTAGGAAAATTACGTTCTTACATGATAGTTCAACAAGGCATAGTTTTATTCTTCTTCCGTACATAATACTGAGACATCTTTCCAGCCATAAGCAACATCATCTACTACCATTCCTCCAAACTCACTCTTCCTACGAAGATATCCCTTTCCTCCCATACGTTCATAAAAACCAAGCCCAGATTTATTTTGTTCCATTACCCACACCATCATAGAAGCAATGCCTTTTTCTTTAAAATGCTTGGCAATAGCTGAAACCAGTTGTCTTCCTATACCTAATCCTCTACATTCCTGTAATAGATAAAGCGAATATAGTTCTCCATCAAAATTTTCGTCATCAATGCTTTTACCTGATGCAAAACCTATAATTTTCCCTGTATCATTAATTGCAACATAAATAAAAGGTTCATTTTCGTTATTTAAAAAATCAATCCATCTTTTTTCTGCATCTTCATACGATAATTCGTCCAGATAATCGTCAGGTACTAGACCACGATAAGTAGTCCTCCAACTATCAACATAAACTCTTGATACGCCCTTTATATCTTCTTTACTTGCTTTTCTAATTTCCAAGTTAAGTACCTCCAATGCAAAACAGTAAAATAATAAAATTTATTATAACATTCTTTCATTAACCTCTAGTTAGCTCAATAAGTGTTATTCTATAAAATGGCCCGTTTGTTGAAGAAAAAATTAAACGACTTTTTTATTTTTTGGCTCTGTTAAATAATATTGTTGATATTCATACAAAAAAAGCAGCCAGAAAATGTCTGGCTGTTTTCATAATTTAATTCTACTTCAATTCAATGAAAATATATCAAATTAAAGCATCTTCCTTGTTTAGTTATTCATTCACTTTGTTCATTTAAATGTAGTTCTCTCTCAGTCGGTTTATATCCGCTTTAGGTGAGAAACCAAACATGCGGGAATATTCCCGACTGAATTGAGATTGACTTTCGTAACCCACTCTGAATGCGACATCAGCTACATCTGATGATTCAGCTAATAACAAAAGCCTAGCTTCCTGCAATCTCAATTGTTTTTGAAACTGAATTGGACTCATAGCAGTTACCTCTTTAAAATGCCGATGAAACGAAGCGGCACTCATATTCGCTATTTCCGCTAGATCCTCTATTCGAAAGGACTTTTCATAGTTATTAATGATATGTTCGATTACGTTTCTAATTCGGCTGGCATTGCTACCTTCTAACGCCATTTGCTCCAGTGCTTCTCCGTGCGGACCTTGTAAAACCCAATAAAGTATTTCTTTCTTAAATAATGGAGCAAGTATCGGAATATGTTTCGGATTGTCTAGCAAACAAGCTAATCTGATTACTGCATCCAACAAGGATGGCTCAACTTCGCTAATAAACATCGCTCGTTTCGCATTTTTTCTCTTTCCAGGTTGAATATCCGTGTCACTTAAAACCTCTAAGATTTCACTCGGTGTAAATTCAAGTTTGAGTGCCAAATAGGGAGAATCAGGTGAGGCTTTTATAACTTGCCCTGTTACTGGTAAATCAACGGATGCAACAATGTAATTACCAGAACCATACCTAAAAGATTCCTCTCCCAACAATACCTCTTTCTCTCCTTGGACGATAATGCAAAAGGAGGGCTCGTTAACTCTAGAGATGGGTTCGGTGATAATGGATTCACGAATGAGAAATAATGATGGGATAGAGGTAGGATGGACACCATCCTGACCTGTATAACGCTCTATAAATTTGCCTAGTTCATGCTGCTTGTCGATTTTCACAGACATGTTTCAATCTCCCTTTTTCCTTCATCTTAGATGGTTTCATTTTACTTGATATTTGCCGAGTGAGAAAGTGCTTTGATAGGATTAGGCAAAAACTTGATAGGATTGGGTTTAGGGTTTGTTTAATATTTGTGACATAATTACAAGTGCAATAAGCAAACTTAAATTGAAATGTGCTAATAAGTGAAAGTGAGGAATAAATAAATGGAATATGTAAAATTAGGTAATACAGGATTGGATGTATCAAGATTTTGTCTTGGTTGTATGAGTTTTGGTGAAGCAGAAAAATGGATTCATCAATGGGTACTTAATGAAGAGCAAAGCCGCTCTATTATCAAAAAAGCACTTGATCTTGGCATCAATTTTTTTGATACAGCGAATGTGTATTCAATGGGAACCAGCGAGGAATTCCTAGGACGTGCACTAAAGGATTTTGCCAATCGTGATGAAGTTGTAATTGCAACAAAACTACATGGTCGAATGCATGAAGGACCTAATGGTGCGGGACTTTCCCGAAAAGCCATTATGAGTGAAATTGATAAGAGTCTTAAAAGACTAGGAACCGATTATGTAGATCTTTATATTATCCATCGCTGGGATTATAATACTCCGATTGAAGAAACGATGGAAGCACTGCATGATGTAGTGAAAGCTGGAAAGGCACGGTACATTGGTGCTTCTGCAATGTACGCATGGCAATTTCAAAAGGCATTACATGTAGCGGAGAAAAATGGTTGGACTCGTTTTGTCTCAATGCAGAATCATTATAATCTCATTTACCGTGAAGAAGAACGAGAAATGTTGCCTCTTTGTAAAGAAGAAAAAATCGGAGTGACTCCATACAGTCCTCTGGCATCAGGAAGATTGACTCGTGATTGGTCAGAAACAACACAACGTTCCGAGACGGACCAAATTCAAAAATCTAAATATGATTCGAACGCTGATGCAGACCGATTAGTTGTAGAACGGGTTGCATCACTTGCAGAAAAACATGGTGTTCCACGCATTCATATCGCACTAGCATGGTTGCTCCAGAAAGAACCAGTAACATCTCCTATTATCGGTGCCACAAAAATCTCTCATCTCGAAGGTGCGGTAGGTGCTCTATCGGTTAAGCTAACACCTGAAGAAATGGCGTTTCTTGAAGAGCCATATGTACCACATCAAATCGTTGGTCATAATTAAATGTTTCGATGAAAATCAAGGAAACCCAATTTTCCATAGTAGGAGGATTGGGTTTTTCTCACCTTATGCTATAACAAACTTAGATTTTCTAAGGCTATGATAGGTTTCTTCAACTGGAAAAAGGCAAGCAAAAATAAGCATATCCTTTAGATTGCTTTTTGTGGCTTCAAATTCAATGGTTTCTAAAAATTGGAACCACGCCAAATAGTGATTAAGGTATTTTGAAGCAACCCCTTTAAAGCGTTCCAGCCATTGTTTTAATCGACCATGATAACTGTTTACATTTTGAATATGGTATAGTCCTTTAATGACATACCCTGTCTTTTTCGTATCAATCCGATAACGCTCAAGTCCCTTTTCTTTTGCGTATGTTTTATAGCCCCTCCAACCATCTGTACAGAGGATTGTATCAACAGAAACAGTATAATTTTCAGCTAATAAACAAATACAAACCTTATATAAATCCATAGTTAAGTTTGTTGGAGAGTCTAAGGTGAACACCCTATTAAATCCTCCATCTACTTGTCTTGAATAGCCAATTTTCAATTGAATGGTTCGGCAACATTTATTTGCGTTACGAAGTCGAAAACACACCTCTTCTAACTGTTCTAAAATGAGGACTTCAATTTCCTTTAAGTTGGCATTTATTTTTTTACTTACAATAAAAAAATTCCTCTAAAGTAAATTCATGATACAAACGTCATATTTATTAAGTGTTTTTAAGGTTGCTGTAAATATTGTAACATCATTATATATAACGTAATATTCTTAATAGAATTAGCATAAATGTTATCCATTCTTTCAATAAAATCCCCAATCCTCTATGCTAAGATAATGTTATTCCAGTTTTTCAGGAGGTATTTTTTTATGAAAAAGTCAAGCATGAAAAAGTGGGTATTTGCTTCTGCAGCATCTTTAGCATTTCTCGCAGCACAAGGAATAGCAGATGCAGCTCCCTATAAAGTGGTGAAAGGAGATACTTTGTGGGGACTTAGTAAACAAAATGGAGTAACAGTGGAAGAACTAAAAGCAGCAAATCATTTACAAAATGATACTATTTATATTGGACAAACCTTAACGATTGGAAACGGTTCACCTTCACCTGAAGCACAAACAGCTTCAGCCCAATCTTCTGCTATTTCAGCTGAAGATAAAGACTTGCTGTCCAGATTAGTAGAGGCAGAAGCGAAAGGTGAGCCATATGAAGGAAAAGTCGCAGTAGCGACTGTTGTATTAAATCGTGTTGCATCTCCAGAGTTCCCAAATTCGATTCATGATGTAATCTATCAGCCGTTAAGAAACGGTGGATATGAATTTACACCTGTAGCAAATGGAGCGATTAATCATCCTGCATCTGATGATTCAAAACGAGCAGTGAATGAAGCACTAGCTAGTCAAAATCATCCAAGTGATGCTCTTTATTTCTACAACCCACGCACAGCAAAAAGTGATTGGCTGAAAACACGACAAGTAACAGCCGTTATTGGCAACCATGTATTCGCCAAGTAAATACTGATAATTAGGCTAGGGTTAGTCATACAGGTATGTCCGGGATAACTCCAGATGCGGCCATATGGATGGAATAGAATGTAAAATCAATTGTTTTTTATAAGGTTAGAAACAGGCAGGAAATGCCTGTTTCTTTGTAGGATTTTATTATAATAAAAATATAAAGAATCACATTATAATCAACATGTACTTATTTGTAACTTTCTGTTTATTTGTTGGAATTATTTTAGAACGCGGTTCCGCCAAGAAAGATTTTTTACGGATAAAATAAAAAAAGGTCCTACGCTCGTTTTCTCATTTATCTAACCAAGCCAAGGGAACTTCTCGTTCTCCTGATATCTCGAATTTAATTTCTCCATCTTCTTCATAGACTCTTTTTATAATTGGAATAATAATCATTTGTTTTTCTTTTTGTCTTCGCTGTCTTTCTGCATTTAAATCAATAACATTCATGCTGTGTGTTCCTTTCTAATCATGTTCTCAGCAAAAGTAAAAGCACTCACATCGAGTGCCTTACTTTGAATGGGATGGTCAAAATGTATTTATGAGACTCCCATCTCAATACATATTCTATTATGTTGATTCAAAATTTTCATTTAAGAAAATGGCTCTGTTAAACCTTGAATGTTGTGTCTTAATGAACTAAAGCGGTTTGAGTTACATAAAGAAAACCAGCCAGTTTATACAGGCTTATGATGAAGTATTAAAAAACGCAGCAGGTTATCCGCGTCTTCCGCCTCTACCACCCCGTTTTGTTTCGGTGCTACGTTTGAGGGTAGATAAATTCTCTTCACTAGTCTTTAAAAAACGAGCCATTTTATCTTCGAAACTTTCCTTTGGCTGGAAATTGCTGTTTGCACGGAAGTCTTTGGAACGGCTATCAACTCTTCCCTGGCGTGGCGGACGTTGGGAATAAGAAGAGGTCTGTCTTTCGGGTCTATCTATAGCTTTTTTGATGGACAAGGAAATTTTTCCGTCTTTCTCACTAATCACTTTTACTTCAATCTGGTCGCCTACTTTGAGATGGTCATTAACGTCTTTTACATAGTTATCCGCTACCTCGCTGATATGCACAAGACCTGTTGAGCCTCCCGGTAATTCTACGAATGCTCCAAAATTAGTGATGCCTGTTACTTTACCTTGTACCTTGCTGCCTACTTCAATTGACATAAAAAAAGTTCCCCCTCAATAATGTTAAAAACACTTTATTATAACAAATTGAGGGGAATAATATCAATTGGAGTTATTTTCTTCTTTTTATTTTGGGGATATTCAAAAATCAACACTATTATTTAACAGATCCTTTTTTTAGAAACAGGCAACATAAATCAATTTAGGTAGCCTTTCATATTTGTTTCTTTATACTGTTCAGAAAGTCACTATTTTCTGAACACAGAAATATAACAAGTAGTTTCAATGTTTTTTAGATTAATTTGTGTTCAAAAACCCATAAAGTATTCTATGTTCAGATAATACCATGTGTTTTAAGTTATGTTACAATCTCATTGTTAAAATGGTTAGGAAAATATGAAGGTATGATATACGCGTGTCTCAACCACCTTTTAGAATTTAGATTTAAAGCTGGATGCAAATCAATAAAATGGCAAAATATTCGGACTTACTGAGCAGTTAGCCAATGTCCAAATAGGCACCAACTTGTTCTATGTATTGAGAAGGGCTGTTGATACAGAAAAGGCGGGGGATCTTGTTCTTACAGGAAACCACAGCCTTCCGTCGATATATGGACGCGAGGTAGCAGAGACTGCTGTTTGTTCAAATCTTAAGGTTTAAACAAACCTCATATATGTCTTTAAAATATGCAGGATTTTATGCAAAAAGTAGGGAGACGTGTCAAAGGATAGGGAAACCAAAAGCCGCGCCGCTTAGATATTGCATAAAATCCTGCATATTTGTTATTGTCTGAGAATGAGGGAGACCCAGTATTGGCGCGGGTCCCCGAGGGAATCCCACTGCCGATAGTGTGGGATTATGTTAACTGGACGTGTATAGAATATACATTGTTTTTTTCAACTAACTGGATAAATTGGTTAGCATCTTGAATTCTTTTTTTTATTCATTTAAACTTGATAATTATGGTTATACAACCAACTTATGGGGGGATATCACTGATTATTTGCACAGTTTCATATAAAGATGTATTCGATGCTAATAGAAATTTCCGTGATTTAGCTTTTGAACATTGGCGCAGTAACGAGTTATTTACATTTGATTGGTGGTTTCTTCTAATTCTCTCTATCGTTCCTTGGTTTATATGGTGGAAGCTGTTAGATAAGAATAGAAAAACTAGTATCATTATGTTTGGCTTGTTCATTGCATTATTTTCTGCGATTTTTGAACATATTGGGGAAAATGTGGCATTATGGTGGGGATATAAAACGAGATTGATTCCTACATTAACATTTCTTTTTCCCTTTGACTTTACATTTCTCCCTGTTAGTTTTATGTTGGTTTATCAATTTTTTAATAAATGGCGCTCATTTGTCAAAGGTATGTTAGTGTTATCTCTTGGCGGAGCTTTTGTTTTTGAGCCTTTGCTCCATTGGATGGATATATACGTTTTATATACTTGGAAATACGTTTATTCTTTCCCTATTTATTTTGCTATGGGTATTTTTTTTAAGTGGCTTGTACAAAAAATAAATTAAAAAGCTCTCTTTGTTAAATGAATTATCAAGTGAACAAGAAACCCCTTCAGATCACTCAACTGAAGGGGTTTTATTAGTCTCCTAAATACATTGACTCCCGATAATGTGGGATTATGTTAACTTGACATGAATACGGTATGCATTGGAATCACTTTTAACATTGAATTTCTTTAAGTACAAAAGGGAAACCTACCTCTGCACCCAAAAAAACAAAAGAGAGGTAGGTTTAACATGAAACAACACAATATTCCATTAACATCAGCTGAAATGACATGTTTATGGAGTACCTATGTCGCTGATAGTATGTCCATTTGTATACTCAAGTATTTCCGAGAAATCATTGAAGACAAAGAAATTAAACGGGTTGTAAAACATGCCTTAGGCTTGGCTCAACAGCACGTTGAATTTATACGAGACGTTTTCACAGAAGAAAACATACCTGTTCCCCAAGGTTTCACTGATGCAGACGTTAACCTAAAAGCAAAACGTCTATTTTCAGACTCCTTCTGTCTGCACTATGTTAAAAAAATGGCTAAAGTAGGACTTCTGATCAACTCGTCTGTTTTGCCTAACATGTACCGAAATGACATTCTTTCTTTTTATTCAAACATGCTTACATCCATTGTTGAATTAAACACAGAGGCGATTCAGCTACTATTAGAGAAAGGACTCGCTTCTCGTCCTCCTCAAATTCCAAAACCAAAGCAAGTTGAATTCGTTCACAAGCAAGCGTTCCTGTTTGATTTTCTAGGTAATCAACGTCCCCTTACTGGACTCGGAATTACAACCCTTTGTAACAACCTTGGGGCTTCTATACTTGTAGCAGCATTAGGAACTGCATTCGCCCAAACAGCGAGTTCTGAACAGGTTCGTGAGTATATGCTAAGAGGAAAAAAAATAGCAAATAAACATATTGATGTGTTCAGTTCTTATTTGAAGAACGCTGACCTCCCTGCCCCTGCATCACATGGTCACGAAATAGAAGATACAACAGAAGCACCTTTTTCAGATAAATTAATGATGTTCCACTTTTCTTTCATGAGTAATGTCGGTATAGCCGACTACGGAATGTCCATTTCCCAAAGTCAAAGAAGTGATTTAGTGCTAGACTATTCACGTTTATTAATTGAAATCCTGAAATTCGGAGAAGACGGAGCAAACATAATGATTAGCAACGGTTGGCTTGAACAACCGCCAATAGCTGCAAACAGAGAGAAACTAACAGAAGAAAAATAACATAAATATTTGTTTTTATTAAGATTTTGCACTTCCCTTGCTTTTGGTCTGTCAGCTTGGCCACAAGCAAACCATGAGCCAAAAGAGGACATAATGTCTCCATTTACTTTAACTTCCGCTTTCGAATGTTATGTAAACAAGCAACCTTTTTTTAGGTTGCTTTCTATTTTTTCTTTTTTTCTTTAGATTTTAGAACAACAATTATTCATCTTCTTCTGTCGCATCCATTATTGGGGTTTTTAGTTCTTCTTGTTGTATTACATTCGCTAGTGGATTTTTTGGTTCTTCTTGAAAATGTATAAATATATTGGTTATCAACTTAGATAGCAACATTACAATGATATATGCAATGAATAAATACCAATAATGCACCCCTTTGTTGATTTGAAATATCCCAAAGGCTACCAAAGCTGGTTTGAACAAAAAGGCAAAAAATACAGAAAGACCTGTTGCATAGATGTAATAATTCTTCTTATAATTCACTGTCCATTGATACAGCAACATAAAAACTACAGGGATAAAACTAGCATCTAAAGAGAAACTGCTTTGCAAATAAGGGATCATTTTGTACTTATAGTCCCATAAGTCATTAGCTAACGCAATTTCATCAAGTTTAGTTGTCCAGACATGGACATTAAAACCAAAAAAACCTATGTGCATCGCTTTTTTTCTGTCTATAAGAAAATAAAGGGCTACTAAAGGTGCTAAACACATAAGTACCAGAAACCAAAATTGCCATGAATTCCAACTAGAATAATGCTGCCAATAATCAACGAAAGACTCCATGAATTTATGCCGTAATTTGTCTACTTGTTCAAAATGTTTATCAAATTGTTCAAGATGTTTAGTTTCTTTAGTTGCCATAGTTATCACCTTTAGTCTTGTTTTTCACCGGTTCCCCTTTGTCCATCAATGCAAAATCAGAAACAAACTTAACAATGTGACGACTACTTTCCAGGACCTTATAAAAATAAGCTAAAGTACATTTGGACATACTATCATTCAGATAGCTAAGCTGGATGAGAGACACTTCAGTTGAAGTCAGTGTAAGGCTATCATAGTTCATATTTCAGTACCTCCTAAGGAATATCTTGACGTAAGATATATTCTTTACTAAAAGGTACATACGTATTAAAGAAATAGTCACTTAATAAGGTGACTATTTCTTTAATTTCCTGCATTTCATGAAAAGCGCAGTCCCTACCTTTTGTCCCAGGGTCTGTGCTTTTTTATTGAGGTTTACTTATACAATTTATATTTTTTCAAAACCCTAACTAGGAAGTGTTTACTATTTGTTATAATTTCCTTGAGATAGAAAATGCAAAATTGGGAGGACCCCTAATTGTTTAAGAAAAGAGTTAGGTTTCAAAGAAATATATATACAGTCATTCATGATTATAAAAATGGTATGCTTGAAATAAAAAACAAGGATAGAAATTAGGGTGTAAAATTAGTTAGAAGAACTGAAGTAAAGGCTGTAGAAGAAAGTCAGTAGAACAGAAAACATATAGCTTGTTACTTTTACTTCCTCTAATGCGGGATTATGTTAACTGAACATGTATAAAATATACAGGAGTCTTTATTCAATGAACGGGGGTAGGTTAGTTGAATAAAATTATGGTAACTCTAATAAAAAAACAACTTAAGGTGAATATATGGTTTTAGAAAAGATTGGATTGTTAGTTACCATAGTCTTAATGGGATTAGGGTGCTTATACTTTATACGATTAGATTGGAAAAAATACGGTTCTTTTATTTATCATTAGTGTTTTTTCCGCTAATATTCTTTGTTATCTCCTTACAGCAGTGGGCTTTTATTCATTTCCAAACAATGTTTTACATGATCATTTACTAATTCCGTATGCTTTAGTATCAACAGCATTCCCTTTTGCAGTAATGTTTGGTGTAAGATTTAGTCCAGAGAAATGGGTATGAAAGATTCCTTTTTACTGGGGAATTATCCACTTAGGTATTCTAGCTGAGGTTGTATTAATGGCTACATCTATTTTCAAATTCGAATCTGAATGGGATTTGTGGGATTCATATTCATTACGATGGGTTTACTATTTATTATTTGAAATTTTAGGAGGTAAGATTATTCCTTCTGATTTACGAAACCCTATCTCCCATGAGTCATTTAGGTATGGTCGTTGGGCTTGGATATTATTTCATGTCGTCGTGATCACTACTATTTTTTTAGCAGGGGTTTATGTAGGAATAACAGTATTCAAATAAAAAATAATTTGTCGCTCCTTGTGTTAAAGGAATGATGTTAGGCACGATTACTTCCGTATTCGAGAATTATGTGAACAAGCAATGCCCTCCAGTTAAGTTAACCTGGAGGGCATTGCTTTATAGGATTCTAGAAACATTGAATTTCGATAATTTTGTCCTTTTTAGTTTAATCTACATATTTGGTATAGATTTAACAGATAATAACAAAAAATGTAAAGGAATGAGAAATATGATGGATTTTTTAGAAGAGTTGCCTTCCTTACCTTATCTATTAAAGGCACTGTTAATTTTTTCTGCTGCAGTTATTCTTCTACGTGTCGCAGGAAAGAGGTCGCTTGCAGAAACGACAGTTTCGGAAGCTGTGTTAAGGATTTCGATCGGTGCTGTACTAATCCAACCTTTAGCATTGACAAGGGAATGGGAAGCAATATACGCTGGAACTTTGCTTATTATAGGAATTGTATTATTAGCAAAAATACAAATATGGTTTCCGAAGTCTAGGAAATTTATTAATGGAGCACCATCAATACTCATTAAAGATGGAAAAATGATGTTAGAAGAGCTAAAAAAAGCCAGATTAACGACAGATGAGATAGAAAGTGCACTTCGCCAAAAAAAAATAGGAAGTATCGAAGATGTTGAATTAGCGGTATTAGAGTCCAATGGTAAAATATCGACTATCTTAAAGCCAAATAAAGCACCTTCAACCAAAGAAGATATTCAAAAAATTTTGGATATATTAGCTGAAAATGGTATTCGCCCCTCATCACAAAATCAGTCAGAAGCGAAAACACCGCCATTATTTCAAGAAGCTTATGACGAAGCATCCATAGTGGACTATAAACCTCAGATCCATTAAATAAGCTGTCTTTTTTGTCGTCAGTACAACAATAAAGCACAATACATAAGTATTCCTTTCAACGAACAGGTGCTTTAATTGAGCAAGAAACTAAAAATTTTTAACTTCCACTTTCGAGTATTATGTAAACAAGCAGCCTTTTTTAGGCTGCTTTCTATTTTTTCTTTAGATATAAGGTCTCTTCCCAAAAAAATTATTTACTAAGAGCAAGAGAGCTGTAAACATTGTATGGCTCTCTCACAACAACTAATAGGATCTAAAACAACAATTATTCATCTTCTTCTGTCTCATCTATTATTGGGGTTTTTAGTTCTTCTTGTTGTATTACATTCGCTAGTGGATTTTTTGGTTCTTCTTGAAAATGTATAAATATATTGGTTATCAACTTAGATAGCAACATTACAATGATATATGCAATGAATAAATACCAATAATGCACCCCTTTGTTGATTTGAAATATCCCAAAGGCTACCAAAGCTGGTTTGAACAAAAAGGCAAAAAATACAGAAAGACCTGTTGCATAGATGTAATAATTCTTCTTATAATTCACTGTCCATTGATACAGCAACATAAAAACTACAGGGATAAAACTAGCATCTAAAGAGAAACTGCTTTGCAAATAAGGGATCATTTTGTACTTATAGTCCCATAAGTCATTAGCTAACGCAATTTCATCAAGTTTAGTTGTCCAGACATGGACATTAAAACCAAAAAAACCTATGTGCATCGCTTTTTTTCTGTCTATAAGAAAATAAAGGGCTACTAAAGGTGCTAAACACATAAGTACCAGAAACCAAAATTGCCATGAATTCCAACTAGAATAATGCTGCCAATAATCAACGA
>JBEPZN010000044.1:0-17951 GCA_041640875.1 Ectobacillus sp.
AAAGTATTGTTCTGCCATTTGATGAATTGTACGGAGCGTTAGAAGCTGGAAAAGTACAGGGAGAGGAAAATACCGTTTCAAATATTAATAACAAACGGCTCTACACGCATCAAAAATATATGACTAAAAGCGATCACGGTTATTTAGGATACTTTGTTATCACAACAAAACAGTTTTGGAGCAGTCTTCCAAAGGATACAAGAACGATGCTTGAAGAAACAATAGACGAGGTAACAGAATGGGAAAGACAAACAGCTGCAAAAATGGAGGAGGAGCAATACTTACAGCTTAAGCAGCAAAAGGATCTTTCTATTTATGAATTAAGTCCTCCAGAAAAGGCGCAGTGGAGAAAAGCCTTCCATGCTACATATGAATGGTTCGCAAACAAAATTGATAACAATGTAATCGAGGAATATATAAAAACAAAATAGTGGATCATAAAGAAAAGCGGACAAGGCCCGCCTTTTATGGCAGCGTAGGGGTGGACCGGAGTGAAAGGCGCTTTTTGCCTTTTGCGGAGGTTCAGCCTGGAGTCTGCCATTTTGGGCCTTGGGAGCTAGACATCACCCTGAAAAGTTATACTTTCTTATCTTGTAAAGAAAACTCGCCTCTGTCTTCGCCCTGCTCCCCGGGCGAAGACAGAGGCGTAGTTGCACTGATACTTTGTTCCTAAAATTTCTCGATACATCGAATGGTCGCCCAGCTAGAAATTTATACTTAAAGTGTAAAAAAGCTTCATGGAAAAAGCAAGGGCTGGTGCAGCCTACCTTTTCCATGAAGCTTTTTTCATAATCAAAGGGCAGCAACTTGTAGCTGTTTCATATTATAACGGAGAGTAGCGGTTAATAGGTCGCCCGATTGTTCCATATTGGACTTCCAATTTGATTTTCTTTGTTTTCTCGAGATAATCTAAATATCTTCGTGCCGTGACTCGTGCTAGACCAACCCCCTCAGCAACCTCTTCCGCGGACAGTGCTTTCTTCTGATTTAATAAAAACAGCAGAATTTGCTTCATTGTGACTGCATTTAATCCTTTCGGAAGATGATCTTCGGATGATTGCAGCTCTCTCTGCTGCGACTTAACCTTAGTGTTCGCAAAATAATCAATCTCTTCTTGGTTTAACTCATTCTTTGCAAGATTTAGACAGAGCGCCTTATAATTATCGAGCGCACTTTTGAAACGGTCAAAGCGGAATGGCTTTACAATATAATCAATAGCTCCGTACCTAAACACACTTTGCACCGTTTCTGAATCACGGGCAGCAGTCACCAAAATCACATCAACAGGTTGGTTTTGCTTACGCAGCTCTACCAATACATCTACCCCATTTAAATCTGGCAAAAAATGATCAAGAATCACAAGCTGGGGCTGCTGCGCATCAATCATTGCTAAAGCCTCTATACCGGATTGCGCTGAGCCTACAATCTCAAATCCGCCGGTGGCTTCCACAAACTGCTTGTTCACCTCCATAACCATTGGATCATCATCTACAATCATTACCCTGATGTTTTCCTGCATCTCCCTTGCCCCCTTTTCTATTTTGGAATAATAACCGTAAAAGCAGTTCCTCGATTCACTTCTGTCTCCAGATCGATTCTTCCGCCTACATTTTCTACATACCTATGAAGCAGAGCGAGCCCAATTCCTCGATTTTTGCTTCCCTTTGTCGTAAATCCTTGCTCATATATTTGATTCCGTATCTGTTGGGGAATACCAGGTCCATTATCCCTTACTTCAATTCTCAATTCATCTGCCAAATCAGAAATGGTACATTCTATTTTCCTTCCCTCTAAGGCCTGTCCTTGAAGTGCCTCCATCGCGTTTTCTAATAAGTTTCCGATTACCGTAACCAGAATACCAACATCCCATTTCTGCGGGATATCCTTCAAACAGCTGCTGCGGTCGATATGAAGCTGAATACCCAGCTCCTTCGCGCGGCTTACCTTTGCGAGCAGCAAACCGGAAATACTATAGTCACATATGTTATTAGTTAAAAAAGCTGCCAGCTCCTCCTGCTCATATACACTATCGAACACATAGCTAAGCGCTTGCTCTGATTTTCCTAATTGAATAAGCCCCGCAATTGCATGAAGCTTATTTCGATGCTCATGATTTTGTACACGGAGTGCCTCAATAAACTGCTTAACCCCCGTCAACTCCTCCGCTAAATTAAACATTTCCGTTTTATCTCGAAACGTTGCTGCGGCCCCCACGATTTTCCCTTTCACCCGTATCGGCAGAATGCTGACCAGTATGCGAGCGTTACCAACAATACGGTCTTCATTATATTGCGGAATTCCCGTTTGCATTACTGTCGTTAACCCACTGTCTGGGATAACATCAAGCACTTCTTTTCCAACAACAGGTTCTGCCAAGCCAAGAATACGGCAAGCCTCTGGATTCGCTATTGTAATACGATATTGACTGTCAATCGCCACAACACCGTCGCCAATGGATTGAAAAACAGCAACCCGTTCCTCAAGCAAGCGGGCAATCTCAGCCGGCTCCATATTAAACATTTGCTTTTTAATATTGTAGGCAAGCAATACTGCCCCGATCAGCCCAACAACAAGAGCAATAAAAAAAGGAATTTGCAAATCACTGCGATATTCTAAAAGCAGCTGCTTATATGTTGGTGTTACGATTCCTACAACAACAACCCCAACTTGCTTACTTTCCTTCATCACTGGCACAAACGCCCTAATAGAAGGCCCCTTACTGCCATACGCCCGGGAGATATACACATGCTCAGCTAAGGATGGTCCTTCATCTCCCCCGGTAAATACTGTTCCGATCTTAGATGAGATAGGATGGGAATAGCGGATACGATTCATATCATAGACCACAATATATTCCACATTTGTTGCAAGGCGAATCTTTTCAGCAACTGGCTGAATCTTCTTAGCCCCATCAAGCTGCCCAACATTATCAATAATTGGTTCTAGCTCCGCTACCGATCGCGCAATGGATAATGCACGCTGGCCAAGTTCATTTTCTGTTGCTGACAATACCTTTTCTACGAGCATTCCACCGCTAATAGCACTCGATAAAAACACGAGGCAAAATACAAAAATTCCAATTTTCATGCGCAGACTGGCTGTAAACAGTTTCCTCATCTATAGTTCCCTCAATATGTATAGTTGGACTGCAAAGAAAATGCAACAATTCTAGTATAGCATTTCATAAGATTGGTTTGCATACAAAATCGGATGCCTGCTTATTAGAATAGTCCTCTCGTTCGCAGAAGGAAAATTCTACGATTGGCGAAGACAGAGGTGTAGTTACACTTACACTGTATTCCTAAAACTTCTTAATACATGTAAACGAAAGATTGTTTTGTCCAATCCCTCCGGCAGCATTATACTATGTAAAAGAACTATATGAGGAAAGGAGAACAAACCATGAGCCGATATGCTGTTTGCAGAGTAGAAAAGGACGGTTATTTTATTTATTCATATGCTGAAACATTCGAAGAAGCCATTAAAAAAGCAGAGGAATGCAGTATGAGAAGCGGTGATTCCTATATTGCGATTTCAGAAGAAAAGCTAAAACAACATCGTAACGAATAGCTAAAGTGTAAAACAGCCTCGGTCAATTTCCCGAGGCTGTTTCCTTTCTAGTTATGAAGATATATAAGAGTGTGACAAATCTTACGCCTCATCCTCTTCATCTGCACTTTGTTGATTCTGTTGGTCTCCTTCATTCCCTTGATTGTTTTGGTTTGGCTGCTCTTGTGTCGGCTCACCATTGTTCTGAGTTCCGCCATTGTTATTTTGTTCTTCCTGTTGCTCATTCTCCTTCTCGTTTTCCTTCTCTTGTTCTTGTTGCTCCTTCTCCTCTTCCTTCTCTTGTTCTTGTTGCTCCTTCTCCTCTTCTTTCTCTTGTTCTTGTTGCTCCTTCTCTTCTTCTTTCTCTTGTTCTTGTTGCTCCTTTTCCTCTTCTTTCTCTTGTTGCTTCTCTTCCTGTTCTTGAACCTTCTCTTCTGTTTCCTGCTTCTCTTCCTCGTTCCGTTCTATTTGTACACTCTGATTTTTTTTCTTATACTTGCTGCCAAGTAATGAGAGATCGAATGTTTTATCAGGAAGCACCGATTGGGATTTCGAAACAATCTCTTTAAAGATAACTGCGGACGTTGATCCACTGGATGAGGAAAGATAATGTGATGCGTCTGTTTTATCATATCCAAGCCAAACAGCACCTGCAATCTCCGGTGTATATCCAACGAACCAATGATCTTTCGCCCCATCGCGCCCTTGTATTGGCAATTGTGTCGTTCCTGTTTTACCGGCAATATCCCTTCCGCTTATCGCAGCTTTTTTCCCAGTCCCCTCTTGTACAACACCTTTGAGCATATACGTTATTTTTTGTGCAGTGGCAGCATCCATAATCTTCTTCGATTTTTTCTTCCATTTCCCAATGGTTTCTCCATCTGCATTTGTAATTTCCTTAATTGCATGAGCTTCTACCATCACTCCATTATTTGCGAATGCTGCAAAAGCTTGTGCCATTTTAAGCGGAGAGGTACCTTCATGCATGCCGCCTAATGCAAGGGCAGGGGTTTCGTCCTCTTTCTCTAGCGGAATGCCAAAGCTGCGTACAGCATCTAATCCTTTCTCTAGGCCGATTTTTTGTAATAACCAAACCGCCGGGACATTGTAGGACTCAATGACAGCCTTATACATAGATACTTCCCCGCGGAATCGTTTATCGTAGTTTAGCGGTGTATATCCGCTAATATTAAGGGGCCTATCTTGTAGCTCATCGAATACGTCATATCCATTCTCCAACGCAGGCGTATACACAGCCAGCGGCTTCATTGAAGAACCCGGCTGCCGCTTTAGCTGCGTTGCGCGATTAAACTGTCTAAACGTATGCTCCCCTCTTCCGCCAACCAGCGCCTGAATCCCCCCTGTTGAAGGATTTACAAACACCGCGCTGCTTTGTACAAGCTGGTCAGATGAGCTGTTCGGGAACATCCGATTATTTGCATACACCTTTTCCGTCGATTCTTGTATAGTTTGATTAAGCTCTGTATAAATATTGTAACCTCCAGCTAAAATCTCATTTGCTGTTAAACCGTACTTCTCACTGGCCTCTTCAATAATGTGATCAACATAATGAGCATATTTCCCCTCATAGTCATCAGTTATTTTGCTTTTCAGCACAATTTTCTGCGCCTTTGCTTGATCCACTTCACTTTGGGTAATATACCCTTCCTTTTGCATTAAAGAAAGGACAACATTTCTTCGCTCCATCGACTTTTCGAAGTTCTTAACAGGTGACAGCACAGAAGGCGCTTTAATCAGCCCAGCCAGTATAGCAGACTCGCTCAGCGTTAGCTCCTTTGCATTTTTACCGAAGTACGTTTCAGCAGCTCTTTGAATTCCCCATGCCCCTTCTCCAAAGTAAATTTGGTTTAAGTAACGTACAATGATTTCATCCTTTGAGTACGTACGTTCAATTTTCTTCGTCAGAACGAGCTCCTTCAATTTTCGTGTATATGTCCTGTCCTGACTGAGGAACACATTTTTGGCTAACTGTTGTGTAATCGTACTTCCGCCTGCTACAATCTCTCCGCTTTTTACGTTCTCAATAAACGCACGGGCAATCCCCACGTAATTAATTCCATTATGCTTGTAAAATCGCTGATCCTCCGTCGCAATAACTGCATGAATAACATTCTCTGAGATTCCTTCTAATCCAACTCCTTCAATATCAGAAGCAGCAATTGTGCTGGCAATCTTACCATCTTGATCATAAATAACAGTCGGCTGCGGTGCTGGATCCTCTAGTTTACTTACATCGCTTGCTAGAACAGCAATATAAAAAACGAGGAGCATACAAGCAATTAATGCTGCTGTTGCCGTCGTAATTTTAAACATAAGGCCTTTAGAACGCCACGGCATTCCTATACGCCTCGACGACTTTTGCTGTTGCTTTAGCTGCTGCCTTCTCTCCATTCTCCCCATACTTCAAACCACCTTTGGCATAATTTCTCAAGTTTTATAAATTGCATAGCTTTTATTTTTTAACAAACAAGGCGTTTCGTCAATAGTCAATTTTCATATCGTATATTAAGTTATTGCGATATTTTAGTTACAAGGCATTCAGCACAAAGTAATATAGAGGAAAAAGAACTCTTCTATAAAGCACTTACTACATCAAGGAGAGATTAAGAATCAACGACTTGAAAATGCAGTGCTTTTTTACCTAACATAGATAAGGCAAACTGTCTGACAAGCAGACAGTTTATGAAATATAAACATGTTCTATCCCTCAGCACAGACAGCAATGATTGAATACATCCCGATTTTATTTTAATCTTTCATTTCTGGAGATTTAACATAAAGCCCTATTCGAACAATGGAGATGCGCGGGTTTATACTGACCTCTAGTTCAGGAAATTCCTTATTCCACTGTTTTTTAAAGCGTTCCTTCCATAGCTTAGGATAGGTGCGATACAAGGAATTTCCGAACCCGAATATATCAGAATGAAACTGTTTCTGTGCCTTATAAAGAGACGATTGCATCCTTTTTTTCACGTCTATCTCTAGGAGGGTTTGAACATATTCCAATACCTTTGGATTGCCCAAATCTAAACTCGAACCATTTTCAAACAGCTCAACTTCCGCATGAACATTCACTTTCATCTTTACTTTCCCTTGCTCAAGGATTGGCTTCACCTTTGTCTTTCCTGTTAGTAACTGGACACCAATTTTCCCCCCTCCTTTTTCCTTAGGCACCGTGACTGTAATATTTCCTTTTTCCACCTCATTACGGAGCCATAATACTCCCCTTGTATCACTGGTATCCATCCAGCCTACCAATTTATCTTGACGAAAAACAGCGGTTCCAACGATGGCAGGATTTACACCTGCATTCTTCTTTCCCTTTTCGGTAGGTCTTATCGCCACTTGAGCCGCAGCAGGGGAGATACCTTCTGTCATAAGCATATCAATAAAATCTTTTTGCATAATCCGTAACCCAATCCCCGCTTTTAACTCTTCCCGAATAGCCTCTGAAGTGTATCGCTCAATGTTGGGAGCCGGCTTTAAAATGCGTTCGGCTTCCCCCTTGGAAAACAAAATAAAACCGCGCATACGTGCTTCCCTTCCCCTTGCAAAGAAACTCAAGAGTGGAAAAACACCAGCCTTCGCCGCCCTTTCTCCAATGATTATGTTTCGGCTATGAGAAAAGAAAATGCGACGAGGAAATTTTTCTTGCAGCCTCCGAGAGGCATCCATTACGTTTTCTCCTGTCTCCGAAATCATCATGGTTGTTTCCATTTCGCCTCCAGATCCCCCGGCCCCAATAGGGCCAAGCTTCTTTGGAATTGCCACTTGAAGCGCAATACGGATTTTCCCATCACGCATCTTATCAATAGCTGTAGCAGTTACAATCGCAATATCATTAATCTCCACCCGACTCCAGCAGCCGGTCAGTACGAATATCATAACGCAGCAGATAACGGGGAGGCCAAGTTTTCTCATAACGTTCCCTCTTTCCTAGATGTAGCTTTTCTAACTTTTCCGCTGAGGTGAACGCGGACGCAATAAATGACTCATCCGTTTTCGATTCTTTTTCCCGGTTTGATCAGGACGATCCACCATCCCCCACCAAGGAACACGCACATAGATATCCTTCAAACTCGTAAGATTCAAAGGTGCCACTGGAGACAGATAAGGCACACCGAAAGAACGAAGTCGTGCCATATGGATCAAAAGAATTAAAATTGCTACTAAGATACCGTATAAACCTAATGTTGCCGCGCAAAGCATCATGGGAAATCGAAGCAGCCGAATGGCGATTCCTTGACTAAAGACCGGAAAAATAAAGGAGGATATCCCGGTAATAGAAACAACAATTACCATCGAGGCAGATACAATTCCTGCCTGTACTGCCGCCTGTCCAATGACCAGAGCTCCCACAATACTTACCGCCTGCCCGACAGTCCTTGGCAGACGTACACCCGCTTCCCGCAATCCTTCGAAGGAAATCTCCATAATTAAAGCTTCTACAAAGGCCGGAAAAGGAACGGTTTCCCTTCCAGAAGCAACACTAAGCAATAAGGTAGTCGGAAGCATTTCTGGATGATAGGTCGTGATCGCAATATAAAGGGAAGGTAAAAGCAAAGCGATTCCTAGCATACCGAAGCGAAGCCATCGGATTACCGTCGAAACCATAAAATGCTGGTAATAATCTTCACTTGATTGCAGCATTTCGTAAAAAGTAATCGGTACAATCAGCGCAAACGGTGTATTGTCAATGAGTATCCCTATCTTTCCTTCTAATAAATTAGCTGCCACCTTATCTGGACGCTCAGTATTGTTTGCTTGGGGGAAAACAGAAAAGGGATTATCCTCAATAAGCTCCTCAATATAGCCACTTTCTAAGATTGCATCAATGTCGATCCCACTCAGCCTTTCTCGCACTTCTGCTACGAGAGATGGCTCCACAACCCCGTCCAGATAAGTAATAACGATATTTGTATTGGATAATCGTCCCACCTTCATAGCTTCCATTTTGAGCTGAGAGGTTTTTAATCTTCTGCGAAGCAGGCTGGTGTTGGTTCTCAAGTTTTCTGTAAAACCTTCCCTAGGACCGCGAATGACTGCTTCCGTCGCCGGCTCTTCGACCGATCTCATATCCCATCCTTTGGCGCTAATAAAAAGAGCTTGATTTACTCCATCTAACAATAAAACGGTATCCCCATCTAAAATATGATTTACCGCTTCTTGAATGGTCGTCCCTATACTAACTTGAGAAACATGAATAATTTGCTCTTGCAGAAAGGTTCCCATATCTCTTAATGGAATGTCTTCGGAAAGAAATGTCGTTTTTCCAACGTTCAGCAAGGGTTTCATCACATCGGAATCAATTACTTGTGCATTTACCATGCCATCTAAACAAATGAGAACGCCCTTTTGTAACCCGCTTAACTGAAACTCATAGAAAACAATATCGGAGGATCGATCAAAAACTTCTTTTAACCGCTTTACATCATCATGGAAATAACCTGTTAGCTGGTCATATTTTGCACCATCTTGTTGAGAACATAACTGCGGCTCATGATTTTGATTTGATTGTGAGTTCCTCTTTTTCAACCAACGCAACATTCCCATTTCTACATATCCCCTTCTATTTCCATACATTTTTCTTATTTTGACCAGATATAAAAAATAAATTTCAAGGATATACTCTAAAAATTTTGTTCATGTTAATACTGAAGCAGGTGACAAAAAGTGGATTAGGATGGGAAGACCATGGAGAGAATCTCAACCACCCAATTATTTATGCTTACTTTATTGTTTCAAATTGGTACATCTGGGATATTCGGGTTTGCTTCTGCAGCTGGAAAAGATGCATGGATATCTACCTTATTGTCTACCGGGCTTGGGGCATGTCTCATCGCTATATATCTCATCTTAATGCGTCTCCAGCCGGGATTAACTCTTGTTGAATGGTTTCCTGCCCAGTTTGGTCAATGGCTTGGCACCCCGATTGCCTGGTTTTATATGCTTATGTTTTTATATAACTCTAGTCGTACACTCGGTGATGTAAAGGATCTTATTCCAACAACTATTTTGCCTGGTACACCCAATTGGGTTATCCTTGGTGTATTTATGATTGCTATCATTTATGCTCTATTTAGTGGAATTGAAGTTATAGCCCGCCTTGGAGAAATCATTTTGCCTGTCCTCCTAATTTTGTTTGTGGTTGAGATTGTCTTAATTTTCGGATCAGATACAATCCGTATTGAACGATTGCAACCAGTTTTGGGAGAGGGGTGGGGCCGTGTTTGGAAGGCGACATGGCCAGGCGGCATCGAGCAATCCCTTGCAGAGACCCTTGAGTTCGCCATGATTTGGACTTTGGTGAAACAACAGGAACGCATCGCAAAGACAACTATCTTAGCTACTCTTTTATATGGAATTCTTCTATCTACTTTCGACGCACTAGCCATTGTTACATTCGGTGAAGAAGTGTTCTCAAGCAGTACGTATCCCTTATACCGCTTAGTCAAAATTATCTCTATTGCGGACTTTCTCGAAAACTTAGATGCATTGGGGATTTTGTATTTTATGGGCTTCGTCTTTTTTAAAGTGACATTACAAATATATGGAGTCATTCGGGGAATACAGCAATTGTTGTACCTTCGTGATAGCAGGGTTCTTGTTTTGCCTATAAGCATCATTGTCCTCTCCTTAGCACTGACTATATCTGAGAGTATATCGGAGCATATAACTTCAGGTTTAAAAAGCCTTCCATATCCTTCGATAGTTCCTTTGATGTTAATTCCTGGTCTATTACTAATCGTGACATGCATCCGCAAGGGAATAGCCGGCAAACAAATGAAAAAAGTGGATGATAAGCAGGAATAGGAGCTGTCTGTAACAATGGAGCAATTTCTTTGGCCATGGCAATCTAAAGTAATTATTCAGTATCCTTGGGCTTTATACATATTTCTCTCTTTCCTGTCCATCATTTTATCCATTATTACGTGGGTAAGAAAGAAAAGCAAAGATAGGGTAAATAAAGATTCTACTTAGATTTGAAGATGGCAGTCTATTGTTTAGGAAAGAATACCTATAAAATGCTGGAAAGGAAGATGTAAATTGGCAGATACAATTATTTATGTAAAAGAAGCAACAAATGAACAGCCTATTCAAACATTAGAAACAGCTCTTGTACAAATGGATGGCGTTGAATGGACCCATGTGAATATGGAAGACGGTGAAGTAAAAATTACATACAATGAAAATCAGGTTACAGAGGAACAGATTATAAAAAAAATTCAGCAATATGGATTGCATCCCCTGTAATACGGCAAAAGTGTCTAGAATCTGTCATAAAAAAACTTGCCGACTGGCGAGCCCTGCTCTTGGGCGAAGACAGAGGCGTAGTTGCACTTATACTGTATTCCTAAAATTCCCCGCTACGTCGAATGAACTTCTAGCTGGGAACTTATACGTCCTTACAGTGAAATAAAGAACACTCGCCGATTTGGCGAGTGTTCTTTATCAGTTCTTTGTAATACGCTGCACAAGCTTACTTCGCCACGCAGATGCTAATGCCTCTTCTTCTATAATTTCTTTCGCCGCTTCCGCATTCCACGGACCATGGAAGTAAATACGGTTTGTATGTAAAACAGTAACAGACTTTCCTCTCTCTAATAGGGTGATACTTGCATCTTTATCTACAAAACCTTCCTCAAGCACACGCATAAAATAACCTGTATATCCAGTTTTGATAATTTCCGCCATCAATCCCTTACATCCCGTGTGATGGTCAATCGTAACACACGGAATCCTTCCTTGTGTCACTTGTACAATTGCTTCTCCAATTCGATATACATCCCCGATATATGTATCTTCCTCTTTCATTCCTGTTACAGTAAAGTTCTCCCCAAACGCCGGATGCGGCAAGGTGCTCCCAAATTGCTTTTCCCATAGCGCATAGTGTTCAAACGGATAGACACAAACAGCCCGATCCACTCCGCCGTGAAATGCAGTATTGGCAACAGCATCACCATCAAACGATTCCTTTCGCAGCCAACATCCTTCTACCTCTTCTTTGCCGATTCCTGTTACGAGCGTTCCGTTCTCCAATTGTTTTGTTTTTGGAAGCCCGACACTGATTTGCAGCAGCTTCATCTCACTAGCCCCTTTCATCCTCATTTCGTTTTATGCCTCATATAGCTCTAAAGGCAAGCCGTCTGGATCCTGAAAGAATGTAAACTGTTTGCCTGTAAGAGAATCGATTCGGATTGGCTCAACGCTCACACCATGGTCCTTCAGCTCGCGTACAGCTGCTTCGATATCTGGAACTTGAAACGCCAAATGACGCAAGCCTGCCGCTTCCGGATAACTCGGCCGCTTCGGAGGATGCGGAAAAGAAAACAATTCAATTTGGCCATGCTCCCCTACCGCAAGATCCAACTTATAGGAATCTCTCTCCTCTCGATATATTTCACTGACAATGCTGAGCCCAAGAATATTTACATAAAAGTGCTTCGACTTTTCATAATCAGAGCAAATAATCGCAGTATGATGAATTTTTTCTATGTTCATATTCTTTCTCCCTCCATACATATGTTTTCTAAAATTCCTTAAAATATTGCTTAGCTTCTATCTTAACATGTACATGTCCTTTTTCTTGCTTAATGCGAGTATTCTATCCAGAGAAATTTCTTCGACACCAATTGTTTAAAGAAAACTCACCGATTGGCGAGCCCTGCCTTTGGGCGAAGACAGAGGCGTAGTTGCACTTATACTTTATTCCTAAAATTTCTCACTACGTCGAATGGTCTCCTAGTTAGAAATTTATACTTTCTGCTTAAAGTGCGAAAAAAATTTAAAATTCTTCTATTTTTTAAAAAGACGGACAGAAAAAACGACATATCCCCGAATTATTATAATAGATAGGCAGAATGCTAATAAAGAAAACTCGTCGACTGGCGAGCCCTGCCCCCCAGCGAAGACAGAGGCGTAGTTGCACTTATACTTTGTTCCTAAAATTTCTCGCTACGTCGAATGGGCTTCCTGCTAGAAATTTATACTTTCTTAAAGTATAAGAAACCTCTCTTATTAGCATTTTCAATGCCAATATTATCAATTCCATGCAATATGAAGAACTATGTATCTTATCTTAGCAAGAATACAAGTAAAAGATAACAAGGGAGAAAAATTATGCTGCAAAAAATAAGAAAATATGAAAATAGTGCGGAAATATTAAGAATTTTAGCTCATCCTGTTCGTTTAGGACTGATTGAGACGATGATCACAAACGGTCCTACGAATGTAACATCCATGTACGAGGAATTTAAAATGCCGCAAAGTACAATTAGCCAGCATTTATCTAAGTTAAAATCTGCAAGAATTATTTCTGGTACACGTAAAGGCTTAGAAATTTACTATGAGGTTGTTGACGACCGCGCAAAAGCCATTCTTTCTACACTTGCGTAGGTTATCAATTTCGTGCAATATGAGGAACTATATATCTTAGCAAGAACACAACCAAAAGATAATAAAGGAGAGAAATTAACATGCAAAAAATGGGGGAATATGAAAATAGTGCCGAAGTATTAAAAATTTTGGCTCATCCTGTTCGTTTAGGGTTGATTGAGACAATGATCGCAAACGGTCCTACGAATGTGACATCCATGTATGAGGAATTTAAAATGCCGCAAAGTACAATTAGCCAGCATTTATCCAAGCTGAAATCCGCAAAAATTATTTCAGGTACACGTAAAGGCTTAGAAATTTACTATGAGGTTGTTGACGACCGCGCAAAAGCCATTCTTTCTACACTTGCGTAAGAAGGCTAATTATCTTACAGCCTAATAGCTGAGAAGTAGAAGCTGTTATATGCATATGATGTCCCATAGACTGTAATCTATGGGACATTTTTATGTACAATCATCATTTACTAAAATACATCGTTACCCACTCATCAGACTGCAGCCTCTTTTGCAAAGAGAAGCCAGCATTTTTAAACAAGGAAGTTACATGCTCCGTATGCCACTCAACCAAGCCTGAGACAAGGAAATGATTGCTTTTTTCCAGCAGCTCGTGCCTATCTATAATTATTTTTGCCTCATCTCCTCCAATATTAATAAAAATCCAATCAAACCAATCTTGGATACGGTAGCTTCCATCTATTAAATCAGCCTGTACAATTTGGATTTGCTTTACGCCATTCAAATGTGCATGATGTAAAATCTCCCGTTCAACAGGCTCTAAATCTACAGCCATGACCTCCTGAGCACCTTTTAATAACGCCGCTATACTTAAAATACCTGATCCAGTTCCTAAGTCTAATACCCTCTTCCCCGTGAAATCACGTTCTAAAATAACCTCCAAACAATCTTGTGTTGTCCCATGAACGCCTGTCCCAAAGGCCCCTTGCGGATCTAAATGCAGCGTCGTTTCCTGTTTGTACTCTTTGTTAGAACCAGCGTAGCGGATTACCCATCCGTTTTTCAGCTCAATATCTTCAAACGCTTGGCTCCACTCCTGTGTTTCCACCATCCGATATACAATCTCCTCCCTCCCAATAGATAAAAGTGCAGTAAGCATGGAGAGATATTGCTCCGGATCTTCATCCCCATACACCTTTAACTCTACCTGCTGCTCTGTATCTGTCTCGAACCCATATCCATTTTGAGTCACCTTTACCTCAATCGGAGCCTCATAATATAAATTATAAATTCCTGCCTCATACAGCCTTTGCGCAGCTTCCTCCACCTCTGTATACGGCAATGTTATGCTAAATTCATACATTCTCTCACACTTCCTTCAACTTATACTGCATCAGCCTCTTACTTGCCTAACCGTTTTCGTTAATGATTATACAAAAAAATAGAGAAATATAAAAAACATGACGTACAAAACTCCTCGATTTTGTACGTCATGTTTTTTCGTTATATAAGGTTAGAAGAGTAAAATGATTTATCGCCTCAGCAGCTGCCATTGTTTCACTAGCTCTAGCTTTTTACTATCAAGGTCGTTGCACGAAAGCAGACAAGTCAATCTGTAAAGCTTCAGCCAACCGTTGACCGTACTCCACATCTGCGCGATAGAAGTTGCAAATCGCTAGCAGCTTCGTTCTTTCATTTACTTCAGCTAAATCGGCTGCCAGATTCTTAATTAAATTTGTCTTTTCTTGCTCAGAGAAGCTTCTATAGCGTTCTCCTGCTTGCTGGAAGTCGTTTGTTTTCTCAATAACTTGATGTCCTGCATGTCCATGCATCACTGGTGCACTTTCTTGATAGTGCGGAGCTGTGGCTACCTGCGGCTCTGTTTCATAGCTATTTGGCTCATAGTTAATCGTCGATGGCTGCTGCTTCGTTTGCATAAAGCCATCGCGTTGGTTGTTGCGAACTGGCGCAAACGGGCAGTTTACCGGGATTTGCAGATAGTTCGCACCTAAGCGATAGCGTTGTGTATCTGGGTAAGAGAACAAACGTCCTTGCAATAATTTATCTTCAGAAGCTTCAATACCAGGCACAAGCGCGCTTGGTGAAAATGCAGATTGCTCCACTTCTGCAAAATAGTTTTCAGGGTTACGGTTTAATGTCATTGTACCGACCTTCAATAGCGGATATAAATCCTCTGGCCATACCTTTGTTGGGTCACATGGGTCAAAGTTTAATTGATCATAATCAGAAAGCTCCATCAGCTGCACATGTAAATCCCATTTCGGATAATCACCGCGCTCAATTGCCGCGTACAAATCCTTTGTCGCATGGTTGAAATCATTCTTTTGAATTTCAGCAGCTTCTTCAGCTGTTAAGTTGCGTACACCTTGCTGCGGCTTCCAATGATACTTTACGTAACGAACGTGTCCTTGTGCATTCACCCATTTGAACGTATGCACGCCTGAACCATCCATTTGTCGGTAATTTGCAGGAATCCCGTAATCGGAGAATAACCACGTTAGCATATGTGACTAGTTAATTACTGAGAAACTATAAAATAACTTCCATTTATCCTATGAAATCCTATTCTTTCCCTTTAATAACATTATAAGATTGCAAGATCACTCACAATCTTTCTATAATAAGGAAGGACAGGAAAAATCGAATAAGAAGGAGCAAACATCAAAATGGGGATATCAAACACGCGCTGGTTTCGTGTTAGCATAGCAATCATCTTATTTCTCGTCATCATCTGGCTGATGAATGAAGTGAAGTTTATTTTTACACCGCTTATTATATTTGTGCAAACCTTGTTTACACCCTTTTTAATAGCAGGTGTTTTATTTTACCTTTGCCGTCCTCTCTTGCACTGGCTGGAAGGACGAAAGGTACCGAGAGGGATTGGAATTGTAGTCATCTTTTTGGTAATAGCTGGTCTTCTTACCTTTGCTATTTCGTTTATCGGACCGATTATTCAAAAGCAATTCGTAAACCTAGTCCATAATACACCAAAAATGATCGACTCCGTACAAAAAGGAATTCATTACTGGCAAGAAAATCAACAATTTATCCCGCAGTACGTCAAGGAAGGTGTTACATATATAACCGATAGCCTTGGCGATATCGTAGCGGTAACAGGTTCATCCATCGGTACGCTCCTAAGCAATACCGTCAGCCTTGTTGTGGCGCTCGCCATTGTGCCGTTCATTCTCTTCTATTTATTAAGCGACCGCGACAAATTTGTTCCGAGTGTAATTCGTTTCTTCCCAAGCTCGAAAACAGATTATATACGCGGCATCTTAGGCGATATGGATAAAGCATTAGCTAGCTACATTCAAGGTCAGCTCATTGTGAGTACATGCATCGGTGTGTTGCTGTTTATCGGCTATTTGATTATCGGTCTTGATTACGCACTCCTTCTCGCCCTGTTCGGTATGGTTATGAATATCATTCCGTTTCTCGGACCGTTTTTGGCGGTAATTCCTGCTATCATTGCTGCCTGGCTGCAGGACCCGATTATGGTTGTATATGTTATTATCATCATGTTCGCTGCCCAACAAATTGAAAGCAGCTTTGTATCTCCGCTCGTTATGGGACGAGCGCTGAAAATCCATCCTCTTACTATCATTCTTCTCATTTTAGTTGGGGGAAATTTGGCAGGGGTGCTCGGGATGATTTTAATTATCCCTATGTATGCAATATGTAAGGTTGTTGTGCAGCATAGCTATAGGCTATTAAAAGTTAATAAAAACTAAAAAATTGAGTGCAATCTAAAAAACATTGTGAGGAACTGCCCTTCACTCGATCTGTTCGAGTCAAATGAAGGGCAATTTTTTTCGCACCAACTTACTATAGCAGGAATATCCCTTTGCAATATGCTCGTTAGAACCTATAAAAATATGCGTTACTTTTCCTTGCTGCCTTGTTACTTCTCCAAATCTTATGCCATGCTATCACCTAGAATGATATGATAAAGATATACATAACGGGAAAGGGGAAATATCTGATGAAACAATATGATGTAGCCGAGGGTATTGGAGTTTTGAAAGTATATCTCGAAAATATAAGCGAAAATCGTGTACTCGTTGCGATTCCTCAAAAAGAGTGGTCATTTTTACTTCGCTATGATATTGGAACACACGATGAGGCTAAACAAGAATATAATGAAATGCTTCGTTCCCTTTGTCGTCAGGGATTACAGTATCATCTTGCACAAGAGTTAGCAGATGTAATTAACAAAGCAGTTAATAATGAAAAGACACCTTACGATAATGTTATCAGATGGTAATATAAACAATATTGCTTATTGTGGGCTGGAAATTTAGACTTTCTTACAGTGCAAAAAAAGCGCAAGATTATCTTACAACATGCCTGTAATATGCTGGATATCCATTTATAATTAACATAAGAGGATAACTTGAATCCTCCACTGTCTCTAATTAAAATGCACTACAATAATCTTAATTTAATCAAAGGAGGGTTATATATGGTGAAACAAACTGTATCATTGCAAGGAGATCATCATATAAAGCGAATTTCGGAGATTGTCCAAGAGGCAAGCAAATTCGAAAGTAAGATGGCTTTATATACCCCTACCTATAACAAAAAGATTAATTTAAAAGACACACTTGGATTATTATCTCTGTCGTTACAAAAAGGAGCAGAAGTAACAATAACAGCTATAGGAACAGATGAACAAGAAGCAATCACAGCTATCGTTAATAGATTATAAAGAAAACTCGCCGACTGGTGAAGACAGAAGCTTAGTTGCACTTACACTGTATTCCTAAAATTTCCGACTACGTCGAATGACTTCCAGCTGGAAATTTAGACTTTCTTACAGTATAAAATAAGACATAAATTAGATAGCTGTCTTTCATATCTAATTCATCTGGATAGTTCTCACATATAAAAACCGACCTCTGTTATACGGGACTGACCCCGTAAAGTGAGACAAATAAAAAACACCTTTTAGTTGAAAAATGGGTATTAAGTACCTAAAGACAACGTGGAGGTGTTTTTTTCTATGGG
>JBEPZN010000045.1:0-15303 GCA_041640875.1 Ectobacillus sp.
TTGCTTTCACCAAAAAAACAAACGGCACAGGACTTTACCCATGCCGTTTCGGATTTCATTTTTATTCCTGTTCTTGTCTTTGAGCTAAACTAAATGACATTGCCCTTTTGGGAGGCGGTCTTCACATAAATCTTACACAATATCGGTCAATTGCATCCGGCTGAGGCTATCGAGGATGCATGTTTCACCGCTAATGATTGCTGCTAACGAGATTTTACGATCTTGCGAATGCTCTCTCCGGACAAATGATATTTGCACTCTAGCTCCGCAATGGACAATCCATCGGTATGGAAGCGGCAAATCTCTTCATTCCTTTCGGCGAGCAGCTTGCGGGTACCGCTGAGTTCTCCCCAGCCTGCGCGCTCTTCCCCCGCTTTCGGAATATAGATCAGTTCTCCGGAAATGTACTTCTGCAGTTCACGAAACAAACTAGGGGGAAGCACATCTCTTCCATTTTTGTAGATCACGGTAAACGTCCTCCTCGAATCTGTATAACCTTGCGGGTGCCGTTAGAATTGTTGCAAATCGCGCAGTTTTCATGCTTACCCGCCTCCTCTCGAATTTTTTTAGAGTAACCAAAACAAAAAAAGCCCGTGGATCCAAAACCCCCACAGGAATAACAAAAACACGAATCTCATTCGTGCTTCCAAGGAACAAATGCGGTTGTAAGATTCCTGGATGGAGAGGGTATTCGGTTATATTTCGCTCACCTTGTGTGACTTTTGCATGTTGAAGACCCCCTTCTCGCATTTTGATTCCGGCAACTACAGTATATATATAGCCTTTTCATAACACAATATATCCTGATCAAATTTTTCCAATTTTATGGTGAAAAAGGAGGCCTCGCGGCCTCCCCCCGTAAAGAGCGGTTTCCGTTAAACGGAAACCACCTCAAGGTAGTGAATCAACGCAATCACACTCCTTTCCGAAAAATTCGTCGGCCCGACATCCTCATGTTACATCTGTTGCACTAGAGAAGGAAAGTGATAAAATGACTTAAATTAAACTTTACCAGACGCAGCTCGATACATGTAGTAGAATGTGTCCCGGCATCATCTTCCTCGACTTTACTGGCGGTTAATCTTGTGATGTATTAAATATCATAATTATGATAAAATTATTTGTAACTAATTGATAACTGAGGTGAACAAAATGCCCACTATTCGTCCCATATCTGACTTGAGAAACAACTTTAATGCCATATCTGATATCGCACATCGTGATGGTGAACCTGTATTTATTACAAAGAATGGCCAAAGTGATCTCGTTGTTATGAGTCATGCCTTATATGAAAAGCAACAAGCACTACTTGAATTGTACCAAAAGTTGGCAGTTGCTGAAGGTCAAAGTAATGCTGGAGTTGTGCGAAAAAGTCATTCAGAAGTGATGGATAATCTAAGGAGTCTAATTCATGGAAAAGAAATATAATATCGAATATTTGCCTATAGCTGAACAGGATCTCATCGATATTATCCAATACATCTTGATTGACAATCCTGATGCTGCGCTTTCATTGGCAAGTAGAATAAATTCAGCAATATCTGTCTTAGAGTTATTTCCCCATACCGGAACTGTCCCCATGGATATAAGACTTAAATCATTGAATTACAGAATGTTAATCGTCGATAATTACATTGTATTTTATGTGTTCAATGATGAGTTTGTGGAAATTCGAAGAATTCTCCATGGCAAACGAAAATACAACTTCTTGCATTAACCTTCATAATACTGCATCCTTGCTTATTCAATTTGTCCCGATGTTCGTTACCTTCGATCTCTTGTTACAATCTAAGTGATCAATAAGAGTATAGATATCAATACAGTAACAATTCCAATAATTACTCCTAAATATGGGCTTGTTTATTATCTTTATTGATACCTAATAAAATTGCAGTTATGGCATCTGAGATTATTGTTCTACTAGAGTGATTATTATCATTGTTATCGTTTTTCATTGTATCGCTCCTTTTCAAGCAATTTCATCTAACGTTTCTGTGTTCACGACGTTCCACCGACTTAAGGTCCGTAGGGCCGACCGCGATGTGGTTAGTTTCTTCTTTGAGTCCGCTACACCAATAACTTTTGATAACTAGCAATATCTAGTGATCTATCAAACTTATATCCTACTCTCTTAAAATGCGCGCACTTTTCATATCCATTCTTCGTAAATAACTTTTCACTTCTTTCATTCTCAGTGCATATTGTTGCAATTAGTGTATGAAACCCATTAACTCTAGCTTCTTCTTCAATAAAATCAAGAGCAACTTTGCCAATACCAAGGCCAAGACAATCTGGTTTTAAATATATTGTTACTTCTGCAGAAACATCGTATGCCTGTTTATTCTTATATTGAGTTACTAAAACATATCCTACGATCATTTGATTCTTCTGAATGACAAATGATTTAAATTTCGAATTTTTATTAATAACTGATTCTCTAATTTGATCTAGTGAAAGAGGCTCGGTATGAAATGAGATAGTTGTTTCTGTTACATAGTAGTTATAAATTTCTCGAACTTCTAATAAATGATTTTCTGTTATTTCATTGAAAATAATCTGATTCATTGATGTTCAATCCTTTAATATTTATTTGTTATCAACCGAAATTCATCTAACGTTGTTGCATTCATGACATCCCACCGGCTTAAGGACCCGAAGGGTCCGGCCGCGATGCGGTTACTCGGTGCGGAGTGTCCCGGCAATAACCTCCTCGACTTTTCTTCCGGGACCGAGGGGCATGCCCCGATGCGTGAACATATTGTTATATGATGTTCAGGCCATCTCGAAATACTATCTAAAACTATCTTTACCGATTTTCCCTCTTGTTTTGAACCATACTAACAACCCATTAAGTATAGGTAAAATTAGCCAAAGGATAGGAACAGTGTAATATGAAATAGCTGCATCCCAATCATAAGTAAGGTATCCCTTAACCTCATGAAAATACCAAATATCTAGAGCCCAGACAAATGGGATTTGGATAATTCCAACCAAATACGATAAGTAGTTACTCCAGATTTTAGAGAGAATAGCACCATTAAATATCGCCCAAAACAATAAAAAGACAACTATTAATGGGTTTTCCTGAAAATCCAGTGTCCACATTTTCATTATATCAATCATAGTAACACCTCGATTGAATAATATTTGATTTACAAGCCCGAATTTCATATAACGTTCTGGTATTCGCGACGTCCATTCCCCTTAGATAGCTCTTATCTTAGGGGAATGGATGTGTCCGGCTGCTTTTGCTTCCCCGAAATCCCTCTGCCGGACCAAGGGACAAATGGCCCGATGCGTGAATATAGTGTTAGACCAAGTTAACGTCTCCCTGGATCACTCCAAGTATCTTGATATCTTTCGTGTCTTTCATTCTTTCAAATGGGTTTATTTCTAATTTCTTTTATGGTATCATTTTAATTAAGAAGCCGAGTGCGGCAAACACTCGGCTACACAATTGGCTTGGATGGGTTATTCCCTTCTAGGTTATAGAGGTTAAAAATCCCACCTTCGGCGTGCAACCTTGGGGTGGGATTTTACTTTCTCTTGTAGTTATTTCCGATGTAAGTTAAAAGAGCAATGATCAACGATGCAAAAAGTATCATAATCGATATCGCGTCTTTTAGTTCCATGGCTTCACCTCCTTTCGAAGGGAATCCATGCCCACCCAAGATTCAATTGTACCATTCTTTCCTAGTTATGAATAGAACGTATGTTTGTGTTTATATTGCTGATGGCTTTAATGATTTGCGTTAGTTTCGTCTAACGTCTCTCGTATTCACGAACCCGAGAACCTTAAGCCCCAGTAGGGCGTCCGCGACGCGGTTAGGTTCGCAGGGTTGTCCGCCTGATCAGCTTCGTCGAAATGCCTCGGGCGGGACTGAGCAGCCATCAGGCTGCGATGCGTGTATACGATGTAGCGCAGTTACTGCCTCCCTGATACATCTCTCAAGATATTTCCTTTTCATATATAACTATGGTTTTGTTATCATTATTGATCGTCGTCCTGATCTCTAAAAAACCATGCTTCTGCCAAAAAATATGGGCAGGTGTATTCTCAGCAATTACACCAATTCTAATTTTATTGATTCCTTGGCTTTTCATAAGAACATAAAATAATTCCAAAGCTTTCGTCCCATAGCCCTTTAAATGAAGATTATTCTCTATTAATAATAATCCTAGCCAAGTACATTGATCATTTGGATTCAACAGGAGATATTCTAAAATTCCAATGAATTCATGCTTTTCTTTTATTAAATAACGATGAGCACCGATTTTTTCGGACTGCTCAATCTCGTCCAATATTTCTTCTTTTGATAAAATTTCCTTGTCTTTTGATACAAGATTAAAAAAAGTATTTGAGTTAATTATTTTTTCTTCAATATCAATAAAAACTTTAGACGATCTCTCTAATAACACCACCTGATTTATCCCTCACTATTATTAGTAGTAATTGCGCATAACGTCTCTCGTATTCACGACGTCGATCTCCCTTAGATAGCTCTTTTCTTAGGGAGATCGATGTGTCCGCCTGAATCAACTTCTTCGAATTCTTGTCGCGGCGGACCGAGGGCCGTATGGTCCGATGCGTGAATACGGTTTATCGGATGTTGACGCCTTCGTGGAATAGCCCTAAATTTAACTTTTTATTTCAACCTTCCTTCACAGCTATTGCATCAATTTGTATATTGAATCCAATATCGCTCTTAAATACAGTTCTTGCTGGATAAGGATCTTTGAAATATTCTTTATAAATCTCCTCAAGCATTTGTGGTGTTATCTTATCGTAATTTAATATTACAGTGACCTTAACTATATCTTTAAGCCCTGCACCGACATTTGCGAGTACCTTCTCAATGTTCATTATTGTTTGTCTAATTTGCTCCTCTGCAGAAACATCTAAATTATCAGGCCCTTGCCCTGCTACATAAATAGTGTTGTCAATATTCACTGCATCTGAATATGCCAGAGGAAGATTTGTCTTAATATAGTTCTTCATGTTGCTCACTTCTTTCTGTTCGTTTTTTATTAGATTTGCGTCAATGTCCGATAACGTTGTCGTATTCGCGACGTCCATTCCCCTTAGATAGCTCTTATCTTAGGGGAATGGATGTATCTGCCCGATTATTCTTCTTCGAAAATTCCTCAGGCAGATCAAGGGCCGTATGGCCAGCAGTGCGAATAATGTGGAACTACTTCCTCGACTTATCTTCCGGGAACTAGGGGCGTAAGCCCCGATGCGTGAACACATTGTTATACGAAGTCTCCATAACTATCAATATTTCTCATTATTTAATTATTCTGCTCATAATAAAATCAATGATCTTTTGTCTATTCCAGACGACAAATTTAAATTGTTGTCCATCAAGCGTTTCAATAAGTATACCGTTTGGTACTAATCCAAGAGTAATCCGTTTTCTGATTGTTGAAATCTGATCAATAAATATCTCAGTATTTCCTGTTTGTATATTCATTGAATGCGAAGAGAATAAGATGCTTCTGTCGTTGATCTTTAGACGTCCTCCAACTGCTTCTTTCCCTCTAAAGAGATTTCCAACTACATTAAAATGAAATTTCTCTTGAGTTTGGCTCACATTGATTCCCCCAGATTATTTTTTTGATTTTTATAGGTATTTGTTTGAAGATTTCACATAACGTTTTTTCATTCACGAACCCCGTTAGGGGTTGTCCGCAGCTCCCGCTTCTTCGAAATCACTTCTGCGGACCGAGGGCACACTTTTGTCCATCTTTATTGTCCGTAACACGAACTTGAACAGTCATTTCATAAATCAAAATAGTGCCCTCCGAAATTTGTCGATTTATGATTTCTTAAGTTTTGTTTTTTTGGGTTTTTAACAATGATTTCGTTTAACGTCCCTCGTATTCACGAACCCGAGAACCTTAAGCCCCTAACGGGGGCGACCGCGACGCGATTAGGTTCGCAGGGTTGTCCGCGTGATTCCACTCCCTCGAAATGCCTCGGGCGGACCAAGGAGCTGTAAGGCTCCGCTGCGTGAATACGGTTTAGACGACGTACTTATCCTCCAAATAATCTTTGAACCATGGACTTTTCCTTTATCACTGGGTTATCGAGGAACTTTGCACTTAACCAAAAAGAACCAGAAATAATTCCACCAGGAATAATTTCTTTACTCAAAAGTTCTTTATCTGCGACCACATCTATCTCGCCACCTAATGTCTTTACTAGTGACCAAGAAAATGTAGCTCCAGTATGTTCATTAGTGATTATAGAAGTGTCTACTACTATGCCAGTAAATATTGCTGTAGCACTTGGTGTTTCCTCATCTCCGAATAACCCTGAAGGTATGAATGATTCTGTAGCAAATTTTAAATCACTGTCTTGAGATTTATTAAACTCGTTTTCATCATTATATACGCTCAGTTCATGTGCAAAAGCGGTCAACTGTATATAAAGGATTTGTGGAACTTGAACTTCACCATAGTTGGCTCGGTTAGGCATATCAAAGAGAAATGGATAACTTCCAGACTCTACTGATTCATCTTTAGGATCGGCCCAAGCATGAAAAGATCCATCCAGTATAGAATTTGAATCGGTAATTATTTCATTTGTTATTCCTACCTTAATTCTCGATAAGCCGGAATAATGCGGATTCAATCCAATAACTTCATTACTCTTATTTAACTGAAGCCATAATTCAATTCCCTTACCAGTTTGTGCAAATGAATAAATTCCTTTCTTTGTTTTAATTCTGTTGCCAATGGTAAGGACATACTTTGCTAATCTCTCAAAGTCTTCTCTAGAATGAACTTCGAATCCTATTGAAGTCATATGGTTTGGCACTTAAAAACCTCCATGAATTAAGTATGTCATCTAACGTCTCTCGTATTCACGAATCCGAGAAACCTTAAGCCCCAACGGGTCGGACGCAACGCGGTTAGGTTCGCAGGGTTGTCCGCCTGATCCAACTTCCTCGAATTGCCTCGGGCGGATCGACGAGCCACCAGGCTGCGATGCGTGAATACGGTTTATCTGCAGTTACCCACCTCTTTGAATTACCCGGACATATCTTTCATGTTTTTCCATTCATGGGGTATCTCTTTCATGATTGCAATTGAATCAAAAATCAACTGATCTTCGTTAAGTCCTAGTACTTTGCCCTGAATCTGACATCCACTGAACTGCTATTCGGTGAGCAACATTTTCGCTTGTTAATCCGAATGACTCGGGAACAAACTTCGGTCGAATTTGTTTAAGTCTAATAAGACAAATTCCTATTACGGCCTTATCCTCAAATAATTTAGGTATATATATTGATGGCAAGAGAGATGAGATTACTTTGGGTCAACCAAATAATTAATTAATATTCGTCTTTTTATTAAGCCATTAATTGTTGGCAGTTTCATAACATGCCTCCATACTATATAGGTTTTGGGTAATTGCAGATAACGTTCTTGTATTGATATGACGAGGCTTGTCAAACACCCCATATTTGTACTGAATTCCTCGGCGCGAAGGCAACAATCAACTCGACAGTTGGCACACTGATATCCGTGGGTTGGTTACCACATTTTATCCACCCGTCTGAGAATCTTCTCGCTAACTCACGACGCACGTTCACCCTTCGGCTAGTGCAAATACAAGACGCGGATCGATTCCCTCTCTCGCGTTGCCTTCGGGCCCAAGAATTCAGTTTTCTTCATCTTTCTTGCATCTGCAGATCTTACCCTTAAGCAGCTTTATTTCTTTGCTCAATCTCTACCGCAATTGCCCATATAAAACCAAGCAGTTCTCTAGCTACTGCTGTTGCTGCAACACATTTTTGCTTGCCTCGCTGAACAATGAGTTTATAATACCTCTGATGTAGCCGATGCTGCGCTTTCCATGAAATCGCTTGAATTGTCTGATCCTGATTTTGATTCTTGTTTTGCATCCGTTCTGTCATCGCCGGCCGATGCCGATATTGCCATGCTGCCTCTGTTACTACTCTTCGAACATGTGCATTCCCCGACTTTGTTATTCTCCCTCGCCAATTTGAGTTTCCGCTTGATCTCTCTTGGGGCACAATTCCCGCATAAGCCATTAGTTGCTGTGGACTTCTAAATCTGGAGAAGCTCCCAATCTCCGCCACTAACGTCATAGTTGTAACAAGTCCAACCCCTCTTAAAGCTTGAAGCGCTTGGATGACCTCTGTTTGCGATGCCGTTTCACTTTGATTTTCAATTTCTTTCTCCAACCGTTCTAATCGTTTCTCACTTTCCAACACCACGTGTAGATAATCTTGAAATACAAAGTGCGCTGCTGATCGCTCAAGTTTCAACTCCAAAGCCACTTCTTATAGCTCTTCGTCCAACGCTTTTTCAAATGTTTGGGTTGATTAATTTGATGTCGCAATAAAAACTTCAAAAGCCGCTGTCTAGCCCGATGAAGATCTTCTTTCGCGTCCTCTCTTGCTCTTACCAAGTCCCTTAAAGCTTCCGTATCTCGATCCGGTACGTACACTCCCGTCAGTTCACCTGCGCGAAATAACTGCGCAAGACGTATTGCATCACGACGATCCGTTTTCACACGATCTCCTGCTCGTTTGGGAATGAGAGAGGGGGCGATTACGGTACAAGATACACCCATTGCTTGCAGCCATCTGTACAGTTCGTAACCTGTCGGCCCTGCCTCATAGCAGACCTCTAAACCTTCCTTCTCACCGATTTCTTTCAACCATTTCCTTACTGCCTCCGGTTTGTGCGGTATAGTCCCCCAATAACGCGGATCGTCTCTTCCAGACTCTGCGACTGCGACCGCGATTGTCTCTTTGGATACGTCCATTCCCACGTATTTTGTGGTAGACTTCATTTTAACCAGCTCCTTTTTGTTTGTAGCTCTGCAACGGTTGTTCTCCAACACCATTGTAACCTACGTAGAACAAATTGGGGCTGGCCTCGTCATCATAACTCACGACGTCCCTCCACCTTAAACCCGAAGGGCGGCCGCGATGCGGTTAGGTGGAGGATGTGCCCGGCTGAATATGCTTCTCTGATACTGACTATTGCCTCACCGAATCCACTTCTAACTCCGGCCGGACCGAAATTGGCTTCATAATCTATGCTTTTGATAATTCAAATGTGAATTTCCATTCAGCGGAGTTTCCTGAATAACGGCCTCTATTCTCTGTAACGATGACTTTAATACTTTTTGTAGTTTTCTTAGTAATCGTTGAAGCCTTTATCGAAAGGTTTCCTGTCCCTACATCTGGAATCTTATCTAATTCAGCTGCTTCTACTTTGATCTTTATTGAATCTGTCGATTTTAAACTTAATGTTACTGAATCGCCCTCATTTATTTTTTTATTACTAATAGTTCCGCTTGTAGCCCACTCGTTGCCAACATGGTTATTCTCAATTAATTCAGCACTAACGAATTTGATTTTAATTTTCAATTTATTGCTTGCTGCAGTTACCGGTCCAATGGCGACCACAAACAAAAGACAAAATGATAAGATTAGTTTACATACTTTCATTGGCATTGAGAGTGCCTCCCTCAATTCAACTCATTTGGTTACGAATTACATTATTCTTCAAATATTTGCTTAACCCTTCTATGTCTTGTAAATAATTAACGAAATTTCTGATAACGTTTCCGTGTTCACGAAATCCCACCACCTTAAGCCCGAAGGGCGGCCGCGACGCGGTTAGGTGGTGCGGATGTGTCCGACTGATTCTGCTTCCCTGCTGCCAATTACATCATCGAATCCTCATCTAACTTCTGACGGACCGATGGGCGAATGCCCCGAAGCGTGAAAACTATGTGAACACGGTGTTATACGATGTTGGCGCCTTCTTTGCATTACTTTCATATTCGTCTTTTCTTAATCTGCATTTATACTGAAATCCATTCCGTATTGAATTAGTCCAAGTTTCTGCGCTATTCTTTGTGAGTTAAGATTATCCCATGATGTACTGTATAGAGGTATGTATCCGAGATTTGTCACTTCTCTACTCCTTGCAGTCAATACTTTGTTTGCAATTCCTCTTCCTCTAAATTGCTCGATAGTATTTAAACTGGCTTCTATAGCTTGACTAGATTTTCTTGCACTACAACAAATGGAGACGGCATCTCCATCTACTATAAATGCCGTGATTGGAGATCTATGTTCATAGTTATCATACACATTTGAAAAATATCTAGCTAAATAATGCCGGTTATAATCTGTAATCAAAAATATATTCTGATCAGAATTAGAAGAAACAATTTCTGGAAATAAGTATGCAGGACCAATCCATACATTCTTGAGAGCTTTATACTTCTCGAGGATTTTGCAAACGTTCAATATGCTCACATCGCTCTGGGTGTTTTGATTAATCTCGTCTATTAGTGGTTGTGGCAAATCGTTTTTGAAGTATTTAAATGTAGCATTCCTGGTCATCCCAAAAAAGATTAGAGGTGTACTATTTAGACCTGGTTCGTTAACACTTACAATCTTATCCTCATCATCAAGCACATATAACGTTGAAGCTTGAATTCGCATTAATTCATTCATGTCATTTATTGAAATGATTATCTTACCTTTCATGTTATGATTTTATGTTTTCGTTTTGCGCCAATTTCTTATAACGTACTCTGCATTCACGACGCGACCCAGCCTTAGATAGCTATCTTAGGGCTGGGTCGTGTGTTGTCAGAGCTTCTTCCTCGATTATACTTCGGACAACCAAGGGGCGTAAGCCCCGTAGCGTGAATGCAATGTTAGGTGAAGTAATTGCCCTACTATTTAACTTTCATGAAGTTCATTATTTCAATTAATTCTCCAGCAGCCGATCCAGAAAAACTATTTTCAGTGTTTTTATTCATCAAATCATTTAACACATCGGCAAACGAGATTATCTTAACACCTTGACTCTCAATAAGTATTAATTCGTTTTCATCTTTGACATTGCCATGGACAAACCAATACTCCCAAGCTTCACTTTGAATAATATTGCTTCGCATTTGTTGCTTTTTTGTCGATTTGTATTTCATTTCTACCCATGCTTTAACACTTTCTAGTAAATGTTCTGGCTTTCTAAGCTTTGCGCTATTCTTAGAACTTACTTCAAGCGATTTCATAAGATTATTTGTTAACTTGCTTATATATGTAACTGGCCGAATACCAATCTGAACCTCACAGTGAATGTACTGCCATCCGTAATTTCTCTTTCTTACTCCGATAAGATCAATCTCATCTATTTTTTCTTTTATACCCCTGATCGTGAAAAAACCATTCTTGTTTAGCCACTCTTCAACCAAGGCTTCTGCCTGTAACGCCATGCGCTCACTCCCTTGTTTGCAATTATTTTACCTAACGTCTCTCGCATTCACGAACTCCCGAAGGGAGTTGTCCGCGGCTCCATCTTCTCCGAAATTTCTTCTGTGGACCGAGGGCGTCAGTCCGGTGCGTGAATGCGGTTTATGCGACGGATCATTGAGAAACTTTCAATAATTATTAATCATCTGCTAGTAAACATTCTTAACATGTCGGTAAATAGTATTACTCTTCCTTGAAATGATACATATTGCCCTGAAATGTTTAAAAAGTCCTTACCATTCTTACCCTCTACTATTGTTTTTTCTTCAATTTTGATTACCAACTTATGTAATAATTGAAGTATGATAAGTATATCTCTTCGAGTCATCCTCGTTGGTATCACGTTAATACCCAAGATTTTTGTCTTCGCTGATGATAAATCTATTGAATTTATAAATGATTCCTTTCCATAACCTTCAAGTAATTCAAACTCAGAATATTCGGTATAGCCATCATCTAACTTAAACTCAACTTCCCTTCTCCACACATATGCATGAACAATTGCATGTCTAGCCATGTACAATTCATTAACTTCCTTCGCGAGTCCTGGTTCGTTATAATCATTTATAATTATCTGAACGGGGTGTTTGTTTGATTTCCTCTTCTTCATTAAAAAAACTGACCAATCAACAAAAGAATCAATAAACGTAATAATTAAGGGTATCATTGCAGCCGAGAAAGAATTCTCTAAGTATACTGGAGAATGAAAGTGAGGGACTTCTGGACGAGCATTCTCAATTTGCTCTACCAAATTTGCTATTGGTTGCAACAAATAATAACCTACAACCTCATATAACTCGGATTTATTATGATCAGTAGTCATAATTAATTATTTCTCCCTAATAAAATGTATCAGTTTAAACGTATTGTTTCTTTAGTTTGTTCTTTCTACGATCTGTCGCATAACGTTCTTATGTTCACGACGTCCCACCGACTTAAGGGTCGAAGGCCCGGGCGCGATGCGCTTAGTAGATGCGGATGTGTCCGCCTGATTCTACTTCTCCGAAATTCCTCGGGCGGACCGAGGGCCAAATGCCCCGCAGCCTGAACGTGGTGTTAGGCGATGCCAACGGCATCGTACTTACATACCTTATAGTTCCTTCTCTTTCTGAATAAACTCGTCCTTAGTCAGTCCAAATAGGATTAGATCATGATATTTCCCATTTGTGTAAATGACTTTACGTCGCACTCCTTCTTGAACACATCCGAGTTTTCTCATCATTGTAGCTGAAGCTTCATTTCCTTCAAGCACATAATCATTAAATTTATATAGTCTTCTTTCGAAGAAAGCGTATCTTAATAGAAGTCTAACAGCTCTTCTACCATATCCATTACCTCGAAAATCCCGATCGATTTGAATTCCGATACTGAAAGTTCCATTTCTTTCATCAATACTATTTATATTTATTCCTCCTACGTTCTCGCCATTCATAATCTCAATAGTAAACATGATTCGTCCGTGTCCAGACGAAAATCCTGAAAACTTCTCTACAAAGCTCTTCGCCTCCGTAACTGTAGGTGGCAGTTCTACGGCACACTCTAATAATCGCCGTGCAGGCGTATCAAATCGGTTGTAATAGTGCCCTTCCCAATCATCCGGCTCAATTGCGCGTAGACGAATAACTTCGTCTTGCCAGTAATAGTTGGTGTAGATTATTTCTTTCATATCGATTCCCCCAAAAATATTTCGTTTTGTATTTCATGTGTTTCGTTGGTTTCGCCTAACGTTGTTGTATTCACGAACCCTCACCACCTTAAGGGACGCTATTCCCGGCTGCGATGCGGTTAGGTGTGCAGGGTTGTCTGCTGAGAAAGCATCTCTGTTATTACCTCTGCAGACCAAGGGGCGTCAGCCCCACAGCGTGAATACGGTTTTTGTGATGCCCCCGCCTTCCTTGAGTTAGCCCACTAAAAAACATGTCATTAATTCCTCATCGTATAGCTTTTCATAGTATTTAAATGATTCTCTTTCAATGCCATACACTATAAATCCTGTAGATTTATACAGTCTTCTCGCACTCTCATTAACTGTTATGACTCCAAGATTCACTTTTCTTAGTCCATCTACTTGGCTAACTCTTGATAATAATTCTTCAATTAACCTTCTTCCGACATTCTGGCCTCGATACTGTGGTTTAACATAAGTCCCCCAAAGAATACCTTTATGATTCAGCTTCTTTGATTGTTCTCGAATAAATCCGACCATTCCAATAATCTCATCATCTTCTGTAAATGCACCTAGTATAAAATTATCTTGAGTAACTTTTATTCTAGCTGCAACCGACTCTATTGACTTATTAGTAGATTCATCATAATCGGCAGAAAATGCTTCCGGATGATTCCGTAGTGCTTCTAATCTCAAATTCCAAAACTTCTCTGCATCATCAGGCACTATATTTCTTATGGACATCATCATTGATCTTCTCCCTCAAATTAAGGTTTTAACAAGCGGGGGTTTCACATAACGTTTCTCATATTCACGACGTCCGACGAATGTCAGATGTGTCCGGCTGCTACAGCTTCCCTGCCAATATCTCCTGCCGGACCGAGGGGCGAATGCCCCGAAGCTTGAATATGATGTTAGGTGATGTCCCCCACTTCCTCGAATCACTTCAATATCTCTTTATCTGTTCTGTAATATAGGATCCATCTTGGAAAATTAAACAATTTAATTGCATACCATATGCGCATCCGCCATCAATTCCTATCTTGTCTTCACTAAACCAAATATTCGATGTGCCATGGATATCTATAGTTCTTGTATGTCCAAAAATGACTCTTTTGTTTAGTTCAAAACTGTATCGAATGAATTCATCCTTAATATACATAAAGTCATGTTTTGGCTGGTTCTTCCAATCAATAAAATTGGGATTCAATCCGGCATGAACATAAATGTGATCATGGTCCTCGTGATATAAAGGTAATCTACTTAAAAAGTCAATGTGATGACCAAAGAGAGTCTTAATAGTTTCTCTAGCCTGGTTCAAGATCTCATCAGAGATTTCATTATTAATTTCACAATAACTTTGGAGGGTTTGAATTCCCCCATGTTCTAAAAATTTTGATCTAATCAACATGCTATCATTATTGATTAAATCAACCAATCGTTGGTCATGATTGCCTCGTAAGGCAATGGCATTATGTATCTTTACTAGTTCGATTACTTTATCAATTACTTCTTTGCTGTTAGGTCCTCTGTCTACATAATCACCAAGTAAAATTAACTGATCATATATCGAATTGTATTTGATAAGATGCAACATCTGAGTTAATTGATCGATACATCCATGAATATCGCTTATCATAATTGTTCGCTTCATAGAATCTCCTAAAGTATCAATGTTTTTAAGCTCTTGGGGGATTTCACCTAACGTTCTTATATTCGCGACGTCCCACCGACTTAAGGCACCGTAAGGAGCCGGCCGCGATGCGGTTAGTCGCACTTCTAACTTCTGCCGGACCGAGGGCCGAATGGCCCGAAGCGTGAACATGGTGTTATCAGATGCCGGTGTCTTCTTTGATCAACCTCAATTGCTTCTTAAATTCCTATGATTGAAATATATTCATTTTGTTTACTTGTATCATTTATCCAAATTATCAATTCGTCTATTAATAAAATTATCTCTTGTTTGTGTTTTTGATATCGGGTTATTAAATTGTCTGCCGAGTTTTTAAAATAATCTATTATATAAACTTTTTGATGTTCTATGGGATCCATATTGATTAGCTCTTTTAGTTGAATAAGTTGATCTATTATTAGCTTCCAATCAAATCGGTGTATTACATGACATCCAAAATGATAAAATTCATCAAAAGCTTTATGAAAAGCAGGCTCTAATAGAGTAAAGTCCATTTCATGTATATAAACTGAATTATCATTCCAGTGCTTCCCTTCAAATTTACCTGGTAGTAATTCAAAGTAATTAGTCCCAATAAGGAACTTGTTTGAGTAAACAATCTGCATCATAACACCTACTCAACATGA
>JBEPZN010000046.1:0-14305 GCA_041640875.1 Ectobacillus sp.
TGTGTAGGAAGGAACCTTATAACGAATAAAACCACCTTCAAATCCAATCCCTTCCAAATACTCATACAAACCAGCTATATATTCATTGTAAACCTTTCTTTCACAACCAAATGCTTGTTCCAGACGTATTGCTTGTTCTTCAGTAGGAACAATAGCGAAACGAAAACCAGAAGTGGTCCAACCATCTGGTAAAGATTTTTTTGTTCCTTTTATATGAGTTCCATCTTCCCTGGTTGCCATTTTCAACACCACCTTCCATGTCTTGGTAATATCATTATAACGAATGTGTGTTCGGTTTTCAATAACCAACTACAAAGAAGAGAAAAAATAGGCTTACGCCTACTGAAAATTCATCCCCCACCTACTCATTTGGGCTACGCCCTTCTCATTCCTTGAGGAAGGGGACTTCTTTTCAGAAAATCTGTTAAAATTTAAAAACTAGCTTTTCTTCTATGTCGTCTCTACCCGTTTACTGAAAACTTTCATTTTAACAGAGCTTAATTCTCATAAGGATCATGCTGGTGGAACTGATGAACATTTTTCTATGCTCAGAATTCAAAATAGAGGAAGTATAGCGTCTCATTTGTAAGATAGTTGTAATCATTCTCTTGATCAAATATGGTACTATAACAAGGTATCTGTAATTTCGTGTTTAACGCGGTTACCAATCGAATCGTAGACTTTCATCAACAGGGGTAATTCATTAAGTCTGTGTACATATTTGCAATGGAGGAATAAAGGAACAATGATAAAAAAGCTGATTTTTTCTTTTTTCGTTCTTCTCTTATTACTCATCCCTTTTATTTCTTTCGGACTCGGAGGAAGCGAACTAAAACAAATACTAAACCGCTATCTTCCTTCTGTCTTTCTAAAAGATACAGCAAAAGTGTTATCCTACCAGCCGAGTATTGAAAAAGAACTCGATAAGTACAATTTAACCGAGTTTACGCCTTTGTTGTTAGCCATTATGTATCAGGAAAGCGGAGGAGAAGGCAATGATCCTATGCAAGCTTCTGAATCGGCTGGGTTAAAAAGAAATGAAATCCAAGATGCCTCTCTCAGCATTCAACAAGGGGTATTCCATTTTTACCAAATGTACACACTTGGAGTAAAAGAGCATGTAGACATGGAAACGATTATACAAAGCTATAACATGGGACCAGGATATATACGCTATGTGGCCGCAAATGGTTTTAAGCATAGCGAGAAACTTGCAAAAGATTATTCAAAAATGCAGGTGGACGATCATCCAGATGTGTATACTTGCGGCGGATTTAAAGGGAACTTCCGTTATCCGTATTGCTTCGGAGATTTTACCTATGCTACAAAAGTACAAGAAAAAATCCCCATGATAGAGAGGGTACTAAAGAGTACTTCTTATGCAAGGATGAGTTTGGGAAGCATCTTATCTAGCTTGAAACATACAACAAACCATCCCTATTAGCAGCATGACTAATAGGGATGGCTGAAATCATCACAATCTACTTACCTCTTCTCATAGAGTCGCTATAGGACAAACTCCATGTTCATTCTTAGTAAATCGGCGTATGTTCTTCTGATGTATTCTCCAAAATCTCTTTCACACGCGCTAAAAACTTTCCGCAAATTAAGCCGTCTAGTACGCGATGATCGAGAGATAGACAAAGATTGACCATATCGCGAATCGCTAACATGTTTCCATTTACAACGACAGGACGCTTTACGATCGTCTCGATCTGTAAAATTGCCGCCTGCGGATAATTAATAATGCCCATCGATTGAACGGATCCGAACGATCCTGTGTTGTTCACCGTAAATGTTCCGCCCTGCATATCGTCCGGCTTTAAGCTTTTCGTTCGTACCTTACGCGCAAGTTCGGAAATATCGCGGGCAATCCCCTTAATCGTTTTCTCATCCGCATGCTTAACGACAGGAACAAACAGCTCATTTTCTGTAGCTACGGCTATGGACACATGAACATCCTTTTTCTGAATAATCGCATCGCCCGCCCACATCGAGTTCACTTGAGGGAATTCTTTTAAAGCTTGCGCCACTGCTTTTACAAAAAACGCAAAATACGTCAGGTTGAAACCTTCACGCTGCTTAAACTCATCCTTAATGCGATCGCGGTAGGCCACTAGATTCGTTACATCCACCTCAACCATCATCCAAGCATGAGGAATTTCCTGCTTGCTGCGGAGCATATTCGCAGCAATTGTTTTGCGTACGCCTGACACCGGAATAACCGCATCGCCCTTCATTGCCGGTACGACCACGGCCCGCGGCAGAACCTTTGTTTCAGCGGCCTTTGGCTTAGGCTCCTCCTTCGGCTCTTGCTGCACTGCAGGCTCTGTTGCTGCTACTGTTTGCATCACAGGCTCTGGTATTTCCGCTTGCGGTATTGGGATATTGCCTAACTCCACCAGCTTCAGCAGATCCTTTCGCGTAATACGCCCGTTGAGTCCTGTGCCTCTCACCTGAGCTAAATCAATGTTATGCTCTTGTGACAATCTCAGTACAGCTGGAGAGTAGCGTGCTTTGTTCACAGGCGTTTCTGTATCCATGCTCTCCTGTATACCTGCCGCTGCCGCTCCAGCAGATTGTGAAGAGATTTCGGTTTCACTTTTCTCTATTTCCATAATACAAATCGCTTCACCAACTGAAAGCGTCTCTCCTTCATCTGCGATTAGCTCTTGAATCACACCTTCAAAGGAGGATGGGATTTCTGCATTTACTTTATCTGTCATTACCTCAGCCAGCGGATCGTACTTCTTCACATAGTCTCCTACCGATACAAGCCATCTGCTAATCGTGCCTTCTGTTACACTCTCACCGAGCTGAGGCATTGTAATTTTTTCACGAGCCATTGTTGTCCCTCCCCCAATTAAAATTCTGCAAGCTCGCGCATCGCTTTTTCAATTTTGTCTGGGTTCACCATGAAGAACTTCTCCATCGTCGGTGCATACGGCATTGCCGGTACATCTGGCCCTGCGAGACGCTTAATCGGCGCATCTAACTCAAATAAGCAATGTTCTGCAATGATTGCTGCAACCTCGCTCATAACACTGCCTTCTTTATTATCCTCTGTCACAAGGAGCACCTTTCCCGTTTTAGATGCAGCTTCAATAATCGCTTCTTGATCAAGCGGGTATACTGTTCGCAAATCGAGAATATGAGCGCTGATTCCGTCCTGCGCCAATTTTTCGGCGGCCTGTAGTGCAAAATGCACGCATAAACCGTATGTGATAACTGTAATATCCTCACCCTCGCGCTTCACATCCGCTTTCCCAATTGGGAGTACATAATCTGTATCTGGCACCTCACCCTTTATAAGGCGATAGGCACGCTTATGTTCAAAAAACAGTACAGGATCCGCATCGCGAATTGCTGCTTTTAACAAGCCCTTTGCATCGTATGGAGTGGAGGGAATCACAATTTTTAAACCCGGCTGATTCGCGAAAACTGCTTCTACAGATTGCGAGTGATAAAGTGCACCGTGCACGCCTCCTCCAAACGGAGCGCGGATCGTGACAGGACAAGTCCAGTCATTGTTAGAACGGTAGCGAATTCTTGCCGCCTCAGAAATAATTTGGTTTACAGCTGGCATGATAAAGTCAGCAAATTGCATTTCCGCAACAGGGCGCATTCCGTACATTGCCGCACCAATTGCTACGCCAGCGATGGCAGATTCCGCAAGCGGCGTATCCATGACACGCTCCTCGCCAAAAGCATCATATAAACCTTGCGTCGCCTTAAATACGCCGCCCTTTCGTCCTACGTCCTCTCCTAGTACAAATACGCGTCTGTCCCGCTCCATTTCCTCGCGCATCGCCATTGTAATAGCATCAATAAAAGATATTACCGCCATAAGATGGTTCCCCCTTATTCCCCGTATACGTGTCGCAGCGCAGCTTCAGGTTCTGCGTAAGGAGCCTGCTCTGCATACTCTGTTGCTTCATTTATAATCGTTGTGATTTCATCCAGCAGCTGCTGTTCTGTCTCATCTGTCAATATGCCGGCTTCTCTCAGATAGAGAGCAAAGGTATGAAGCGGATCTCTTTTCTTTGCCTCTGTTACTTCCTCTTTCGTCCGGTACACGAGGTCATCATCATCGCTTGAGTGCGCTGTTAAACGATAGCAGACAGTTTCAATTAAGGTTGGACCTTCTCCTCTGCGTGCACGATCAGCAGCTTCTTTCACAACTCGGTAGACCTCAAGCGGATCATTTCCATCCACCGTATACCCTGGCATACCATACCCAACTGCACGATCTGATACATTTTTACAAGCTAATTGCTTTTCAACCGGTATAGAAATTGCATATTTATTGTTTTCACACATAAAAATAACAGGAAGCTTATGCACACCGGCAAAGTTCGCTCCTTCGTGAAAATCTCCTTGATTCGAAGAGCCTTCCCCGAACGTTACAAAGGTGACTAAATCATTTCCGTCTAATCGTCCGGCAAGCGCAATACCAACCGCATGAGGCACCTGGGTTGTTACCGGGGAAGATCCGGTAACGATGCGATTTTTCTTTTGTCCAAAGTGACCCGGCATTTGCCGGCCGCCGGAGTTTGGATCCTCCGCCTTCGCAAACGCAGACAGCATAAGTTCTTTTGCGGTCATACCAAATGTTAATACAACGCCCATATCGCGGTAATATGGTAAGATATAGTCTTTATCCCGATCGAGTGCAAATGCAGCTCCCACCTGTGCTGCCTCTTGTCCTTGACACGAAACAACAAATGGGATTTTCCCAGCGCGGTTTAATAACCACATCCGTTCGTCAATTTTGCGTGCCAGCAGCATCGTCCGATACATATCTAATACCGTTTCATTCGTCAAGCCAAGCTCTTCGTGACGCAATGTATTTTGAATCATCAATATCCCCTCCCAAATTACGAATGCAGCGCTTTTCCATCCACCGCCAAGGCAGCTTCTCCGATTGCTTCAGATAAAGATGGATGCGGATGAATCGTCTTGCCAATTTCCCACGGTGTCGCATCAAGCACACGCGCCAGAGCTGCTTCAGAAATCATGTCTGTTACGTGCGGACCAATCATATGAACACCAAGTATATCATTTGTTCTCTCATCAGCGACGATTTTCACAAATCCGTCAGTTTCTCCGTGGACGAGAGCCTTCCCAATAGCACGGAATGGAAATTTCCCAACCTTCAGCTCATAGCCCTGCTCCTTTGCTTCCTGCTCTGTATAGCCTACGGACGCAACTTCAGGATTGCTGTACACACATCTGGAAACGTGAGAATAATCAATTGGATGCGGCTTTTGCTCGGCAATATGCTCTACTGCCAAGATTCCCTCATGTGAGGCAACGTGTGCGAGCTGCAAGCCGCCAATCACATCGCCGATTGCATATATATGTGATTCCTTGGTTTGACAATATCCGTTCGTTTGAATATAACCATTTTCTAGCACGATATCCGTATTCTCTAAGCCGATCCCTTCAATATTCGCTTGTCTCCCGACAGAAACAAGCATCGTTTCGGCTGTAAACTCTACTCGCTCGCCTTGGCGCTCTGCTTGAATTGTTACGCCGTTTTCCTTTACAAGCGTCTCTGGCAATACCTTCGCGTTAGTCACGATACGGATGCCTTTTTTCTGCAGGAGGCGCCCCATTTCCTTTGCAATATCAGCATCCTCAGATGGCAGCACACGGTCGGCATATTCAAGAACCGTAACCTCTGCGCCAAAATCAGATAGCATTGATGCCCACTCAATGCCAATCACGCCGCCGCCTACAATGAGAATCGATTTCGGCACCTTCTGCATTTGCAGGGCATGATCGGAAGACATGACATACACACCATCTAGCTCTAAGCCAGGAAGGGATCTTGGTCTAGAGCCCGTTGCGATAATTACGTTTTTTGGGAGAAGCATTTCATTTTCTCCTCCGTCACTCATCTCAACAGAAACTGTCCCTGGCATCGGTGAAAAGATAGAAGGCCCTAAAATACGTCCGTATCCTTCATAAACATTAATTTTCCCTTGCTTCATCAAATGCTGCACACCGCGTTGCAGCTGATTTACTACGCTATCCACGCGCATTTGCACCTTTGAAAAGTCCAGTGTCACATCGCTTGTGACTACACCAAACTCCTCGCTTTTTTTCGCTATTCTATATACTTCTGCACTGCGCAGCAGCACCTTGCTTGGAATACATCCCGCATGCAAGCAGGTCCCGCCAAGCTTGCCTTTTTCCACAAGTGCTGTTTTCAAGCCCATTTGCGAAGCGCGGATTGCAGCGACATAACCACCTGTACCGCCGCCAATGATGACCAAATCATATTCTGTTGCCATGTTCTTCAGCCCCTGCCTACCATTTCTTCTTCTCGTACAATGTACTCTTTTGCGCTTTTTTCTCTGCGAAGAGACTGTACCTAAAATGTTATATTTTTTGATCTGTTAAAATAATAGCATCTCTATGCCCTATTAGCACAGCGCTTGCCGATCCAATATCCTTTAAAATTTGATATGCTTCGGCTTTCCCGCCATCACGTCCAATCGTTTCTTTTAGAATCGATTGTTTATCGTCAAAGACTCGTATTTTTGTAGAGATGCTCCCTGAATTGATAATAAGAATGTGAAGCACAGCTTCTCCTTCCATACCATTACGCGAAAAACAGAGGATTTCCTTCTGTCCTCCCTTTTAAATTAACGGCGGTTTAGTATATGGTGACCGTTTTGCAAGAACGTACTTCTTGTATGCTTCATAAGCTCAATACGCTCCTCTGCCAGGCGGTCTGCCGCTAGATATGTCGGAATGGCGTCTCTCTTTGAAATGTCGAGAACCTTCTCGATATTTTCGTATATTGCTTCAACCTTTTTAAGAGCCCGCTCTCTATTATAACCGTATAATTCATCTGCCACATTGATTACACCGCCTGCATTAATTACATAATCAGGTGCATAGATAATGCCTCTTTCATGCAATGCATCTCCATGACGAGCTTCCTGTAACTGATTATTTGCGGCACCCGCAATAACCTTCGCTTTCATAAGCGGAATGGTATGGTCGTTTACAGTTGCGCCGAGCGCGCACGGTGCATAAATATCGCACTGCACGCCGTAAATCTCTTGTGGGTCAACCGCTCTTGCCCCAAATTCGTCTACAGCGCGCCGGACCGATTCTTTATGAATATCTGTCACAATAAGCAAGGCACCTTCTTCATACAAGTGCTTGCACAAATTATAAGCTACATTTCCAACACCTTGCACAGCAATTGTTTTTCCGCTTAAGCTATCTGTGCCAAATGCTTCCTTTGCCGCTGCCTTCATTCCGCGATATACGCCAAACGCCGTCACTGGGGAAGGATTACCCGAAGAACCAAACGAGGGAGAAATGCCTGTTACATAGTCTGTTTCTTCATGAATAATATCCATATCCGCTACAGTTGTACCAACATCCTCAGCCGTAATGTATCGTCCGTTCAAGCCCTGAATAAAGCGGCCAAATGCCCGAAACATTGCTTCGCTTTTATCCTTTCTTGGATCACCGATAATTACTGCTTTACCGCCCCCTAGATTTAAGCCTGCCGCAGCATTTTTATATGTCATGCCTTTTGCGAGGCGAAGAGCATCTTCAATCGCTTCGTCCTCAGACTCATACGTCCACATCCGTGTTCCGCCAAGCGCTGGACCAAGCGTTGTATCATGAATGCAAATAATAACCTTCAAACCAGAGACACGATCTTGACAAAATAACAATTGTTCATAGTCATACTTCTCCATGTACTGGAAAATTTCCACCTTTTGTTCCCCCTTGTATGTCTACCCATGATGGCAAGGCAGTTATCGCTGCCAAAGCTAACGAATAAAGGTTTGTATTCACCGTATCCGAACGCGACGTTACAATAAAGGGGTACTTGCACCTGCACAATCGCACCGATCCTTGCATGTGCGACATAAGTAGGTCATTTGTATAATATACTGGTTCCATGTTCAGAACGGATAAAGAAAACTTGCCGATTGGCAAGCCGCTAGGCGAAGACAGAGACGTAATTGCACTTACACTTTATTCCTCCAATTTCCTGCTGCGTCGAATTGGATCCTAGCTGGAAATTTATATTTTCTCAAAGTATAAAATATATTGCGTTTCCTGCAACATCTACAATTTCCTTCCCTACTGCGGAATTCTTTTCATAAGCATACCTAAGTCTGTTTCCAGCTTCTTGATGTTATCCTCGCTCCTTTATCAAGCAAATAACGTTCCATTTTCTGTGAAAACGAAAAAATAATCTTAGTTATACAATGCGGCAATTGATTGCAAAACGATACAGCTTATATAAAAAGGCACCAAAAAAACCATGCAAAAACCTACACGCCATGCAAATTATTGCTTGCTATTTTTTGCGTGCTCATATTTCTCAAGTTTATAATACAGGTTTCTGAGAGAGATGCCCAATGCTTTTGCAGTTTTTGTCTTATTGCCCCCAAGCCTGTCTAAATACTCGGTAATAATTCGCCCTTCAAATTCCGTGACGAGTTTCTCCAGCGAAGCTGTCTCTACGAGTGCTTCCGCAGCTTGTTTTATTGTTTCCGTTTCTTTTTCATGAAGAAGTGAGGGTACATGCGAAATATCGATATACATTTCATTATACTTCATAAAAATAACAGCTCTCCCTAAAATATTTTCAAGTTCCCGAACATTTCCTGGCCAATCATATCGCTGTAAACGTTGCAGCGCTGATTCGGTCAGTCCTTCCACATTTCGTCCATAATCTTGATTAATCTTTTGAATCAGTCGTTCAGCAATCGCAGGAATATCTTCCTTCCGCTGCCGCAGCGGCGGAATATAAATAGGAATTTTATTAACCCGATAATATAAATCCTCCCGAAACTTTCCTGCCAAAATCGCTCTCTCTAAATTTACATTCGTAGCGGCAATTACGCGGACGTTTACTGAGATTGGCATGGTGCCGCCCACGCGGACAATTTCTTTTTCCTGCAGAACGCGCAGCAGCTTTACTTGCGTGCTCGCTGATAGCTCGCCAATTTCATCGAGAAAAATACTTCCGTTGTTCGCCTCTTCAAACAATCCCCGTTTTCCGCCGCGCTTTGCGCCGGAAAAGGCACCCTCTTCATAACCAAACAATTCACTTTCCAGAAGCGACTCCGAAAGAGAAGCGCAGTTCACACGAATAAACTTATTGTACTTGCGATTGCTGCCGTTATGAATAGCGTGCGCGAACAACTCCTTACCCGTACCGGATTCTCCGCGCAGCAAAACAGTAGCTGGCGTATTTGCCCCAAGTTTCGCCTGTTCAATAGCAAGTGAAATCCCTTCCGAGGAGCCGATAATATCCTCAAACGAATATTTCGCTTCCAGCGTGCGGATAATTTGACGAGCAAGCTGCAGTTCTCCGGTCAGCTTGTGGATTTCAGAAACATCGCGAATCACACCGACGCTGCCCTTTAGTGTACCGTCTACAATAACTGGTGCGACATTGACAATCACATCACGCTTTTTAGGACCTACTTTCATCTGAATACCGCGGACGGGCCGGCGTGTTTGCAGCACCTTCATATGCATGCTCTCTCCCTCAGCAATATCGGCATTTGCAGGTTTTCCAATGACATCTTCCCGCTCCAGCCCAGTCAGTCTTGTGTAGGCGGGATTAATCATGATGCCGCACCCCATTTCATCCACAACGGAAATCGCCTCCTCTGAAGAATGGATAATAGCCTCTAGCAGTGTTTGAATTTCTTTTAAATTTGTGACTTCTTCCGCTAAGCTCACAACCTCTGTAATGTCTTTAAAAACAGCAAACGCCCCTGTTATCTCTCCATCCTCGCCTATAATAGGAATACGCGTCGTAATGAGTTTTGTGCCATTTTCAAGCTCAAGTTCCCGATGAAGCTCAATGGCCCCTGTATAGAGTACACGAGGAAGCTGGCTTCCTGTAATTACCTCTGCTATGTATTTTCCGATGACTTCATTCCTACTATAACCTGTTATCTGTTCGGCACTTTTATTAAAGAGCGTAATACATCCCGTCCGGTCCACAACAATCATCCCGTCATGAGCGGAGTTGAAAATCAAATCCCTCTGCTCAGATTGCTCTTGAATTTGCACAATCAGCTTTGCGACCGCACTGGGAACGATGACAGCATGCTCCCCTCTTTCCCGCAAAAGTGCTTGATACAAATTCCTTCGTCCTGTCATATCAAAAATAACATGCACTTCTGTTTGTCCGATGACTCTCCAATCTGTTTCCGTTCGAATGCCAAATTGTTTTGCTAGCACAAGTCCCGGTGCCTTCTCGTTGCAATCAACTATGATCTTCACATCAAAAATATTCGATTGCTTCAGCAAACGTAAAACCGCACTCCCGCCTTTTCCTGCCCCGATAATCATGACCTTTCGCTTCATATTTGTCATCTCCCCGGACAAATCATGCAAGATTTTTCATATCTTTATCATACTTGTTTTATTTCCCCTTGACAAATAAATACAAATTGTAAGATGCTTTTGTATAGTAGGAATTTTCTGAAAGGAAGACAGGCATATGACACGTTTTATCGCTCTATTGCTCGCCCTTATTCCCATTTTCCTTGCGGTTGCAGGCATCAAGCTCATGCGTGATACTGTATTTACTATTTTGCAGTCGCCTATCCCTGTATTATGGCTGCAATTTCTTATAGGTCTTGTATTATTTGGATTCGGTATATACGTGTTCGGAGGCTTTATCCTGCACCGCGATCGCAAACGCAACAAAGTACAGGCCCGGTTTCGGAAATAAAGAAAACTCGCCAAAAATCGGCGAGTTTTCTTTACACTTTAAGAAGATATAAATTTCTAGCTGGAAGCCTATTCGACGTAGTGAGAAATTTTTAGATTTATGATTATTTTGTCTCTGCTACACTTGGCTCTACCTCTTTACCTGTTTTAATATCCAACACTTTTGTATGATTCTGCGGGGGAGAAATTGTTTTACTCTTAGGTGCTTTTTTATGATTTTCTACCCAATCCACGAGCAAGTCGAAAGCTTGATGGGCATATGGCAGTAAAGGCTGCATCTCCTTATTTGGATCAGTTGCATTGTTCCAGACCAAGCTGTCGACATGGTTTCCTTTTTCAATAGTGTAGAGTCGATGTAAATTTCCTTTCCCTGCTTGTTTTACTAGCTTTTTGTAAGCATCAGCATGGATAGACGGAAAGATTAAAGAGTCCCAAGACCCTGCTACACTAATCAGTGGCACATCAATATTACCAGTATTTTCAATAGTTTTTACATTTTGTTTCACTTCGTTCGGGCGGGAGATATAATCGTAATCTTTAAAGATGGAATCGTATGTACGATCACGCAGCCCATCCTTATAGTTCAAATAATTTTCCCAGTCAATCCGGTTCGGAGCATCAGGATCGATTTCATCCCGATAAAGGTTTAATGTGAGGAACCAGTACACCTGATCATGATACGCCCAAAGTTTTTCAGAGCCTTTCGGTAACCCAGCTTTATACATTTCCTCCGTTGCTTTCTGTTTTTCCTCTCTTGTACCGTAAAGGGCTTTTTCTGCGTTATTGACAACCGGGGTTAAAGAGCTAATTAAGTTCGATTCGTCTGCTCTCCATAATACGCCTTCTAACTCCACTCCCCCATTAAATAAGGCCGGTTCTCCTGTCTTATCTAGCCCGTCGTGTTCAAGGGCATAACGAACGACATACCCGCCATTTGAGATTCCCATCGCATAAGTAGGAACTTTATGATTAGCTGTAATCAACTTGTTGGCCGGGTTTTTTTTATCGCTCTCTTGAATGAGCTGATCCGGATAGTTTGTAACCAAGTATTTTTGTGCTGCTTTCGTCAACTGTCTAAAACGATAGTGCCATTCGGCTATACTGTCATCCTTGGCAATTAAGGCATTCTTAACTTTGGCCAGCGGGTCATTAGGATCCATTTCTCCTTGCGTCCCTTTATCAGTAGCTGCAAACGCATAGCCTTTTGCTAATACGAAATCGCTAAACAGTAGATCCGTAGCAGTTTCATTTCGGGTCGCGGGGATACCCGATACAACTAGTTTTCCATTCCACTTGTCTGGTACACGAATGACGAATTTTGCATCGTCAAACGTCCCATTAACTTGCACGCCGCTTATCGCTGCAGGATTGTACATATTATACCAGCCAGTTCCTTCTTCCTTACTCCCCCAATTATATGGAGTTAATCCTAAATTTCCAAACACGGTGGCCGCTGCATATTGTGCCGGATTTTTAGTTGTTAACCAGTTTTCATTTTCCCCATCAAACTTAGTCACCGTAATATTTTGCGCCCCCGGTATGATCGAAGAATAGGCGGCAGAAACACTTGTTTGCAAAAAATTCTGAGGAGCAAACGGAAACATTAAAGCAGAGGCTGCTGTTATCCCTAATAGTTTACGTTTAACCAAAAAAATCTCCTCCTAATTCTATATTAATGAAAAAAATAAACAGGTTTGATATGTTAACAGACCTATAGTTTGAAAGAGCCACGTTAGCGAGTAGGTGGGGTAGTTCAATTTTAGGAATATAACGAAGTGCTTTGACACTATTTAATATTGTAAAATGTACATTTATCATAAAAAGTTGTTTTTCCAATTCCTAGCATCTGAGCTGCCAGCTTCTTATTTCCGTTTGCTAAGCGTAGAGCTTCGCTTATAGCTTCTCTTTCTGCGGAAGCAATAATTTCTCTTAATGGTTGAATTGAATTCTTTGCTGAATGCGTTTTTACTTGTGATACATTTAGGCAATTCCGGATAGGAGGGTGATCGACACTATCCTCTTGAAGATATAAAGGCAAATGTACCACACGAATTGTTTTTCCATCCAAAACATTGACAGCTCTTTCCAATACATTTTCCAGTTCGCGTACGTTTCCCGGCCATGCATGATGCAGTAAGCTCTCAGCTGCTTGGGCGGAAAGTTCAATCCCCTGATGATTGAATTTGCCTTCAAGCTTTTTCAAGAGAATTTTTGCTACAAGGAGAATATCCTCCTTGCGTTCTCTTAAAGGAGGGATTTCAATTTTCATCACATTAAGCCTGTAATATAGATCTTGGCGAAACTCCCTATCTTGTACCATTTTTTCCAGATCACGGTGTGTCGCCGCAATAATGCGGACATCTACGGGAATAGGTGCTTGTCCCCCTACTCTCTCAATCTCTTTTTCCTGTAGTACCCGAAGAAGCTTGCTTTGCATATGAATCGGCATATCACCAATTTCATCGAGAAAAACTGTACCATGTTGAGCTAATTCAAACTTTCCTTTTTTTCCTCCTCTTTTTGCCCCGGTGAATGCTCCTTCTTCATAACCAAATAATTCCGACTCTAATAAATGCTCCGGAATAGAGGCACAGTTCACCCGGACAAAGGGAAAGTGTCCACGCGGGCTCGCTTGATGGATAGCATGAGCAAATAATTCTTTTCCCGTTCCTGATTCTCCTGATAATAAAATTGAAGATTGACTGCAGGAGACCCTTTCAGCTAATCGCTTTGCTTCCAAAAATTTCGGACTGTCTCCCGCAAGATCTTCAAAACGATACTTACTATTTAATTCTTTTTCAAATTTTTTCTTATAATATTTAAGTTCTTCCAGTAATGGCTGGATTTTTCTCGAATAATTCAGCCATTCCTGAGGATTACGGAACATAACTGTTCCTACTGCTCCGACCAATTCATCGTCAATATAAAGAGGATAACGGTTGGCAACCATTTCACTCCCCTTGATAGGTTGAACAACAGCCACTTCCGCTTGACCGGTTTTTGCTACAATATGCATACGCGTATTTTCAATGACTTCTTGGACATGTTTTCCCAATGCCTCTTCCATTGTTGTCTCTAGGAATTCACAGTATGCGAGATTAATATATCGGATAGTCCCTTCACGATCCACTACTACTATGCACTCTGCAGCCAAATTTATAATTTCGTCCAGCCATTCATTTGGAAGGTTACTGTTTCCTAATTTCATTTCCATCTCTCCTCGTTTCTTTTCCCTACAATGTATGGAAGTCTATTCTTCTACATTAGATTGAATATGCTGTTTGTTATAATATTCTAACATCTTACATTGCATGGAATGAATGAAGAAAGTTCAGTATCATTCTTGTTTATATTTTAAGAAAGTATAAATTTCTAGCTGGAAGACTATTCGACGTAGTGAGAAATTTTAGGAGTACAGTATAAGTGCAACTACGCCTCTGTCTTCGCCCAAGGGCAGGGCGCGCCCATCGGCGAGTTTTCTCTATTGCACTGTATATCCCCCATCTAGAACAACAGCCTGTCCGGTAACTCCTTTTGCTTTTTCACTTGCCAAAAATACAGCATA
>JBEPZN010000047.1:0-13773 GCA_041640875.1 Ectobacillus sp.
CGATAGTGCCCAAGGTCAACGCTGCAAAAGAAAATCGCATATTCGTATATTTTCAAATCACGAGGTTTTCCCGTTCTGCTGTCATTAATTCTATCTCTAACCATATTTAACTTTTCCTTTAACTTTGGATCTTCCGCAATACGAGCTGCAACATAATCATCCAATTCTTTTTTAGTTGAGAATTTTTCTATATATTCTTGCGTTCGTTCCATAGCAAAACCTTTCCTAAAGCTATGAGTAGTAAAATTTCTTTCTACATCAACTAATTTGCGATTACCATCAGCATCTTTTATGTTTATTTGTTCAACCCTGGTCAAATGTTTCCCAGCATCGCTAATGATACTGGAGACCTCTTTTCTAGTTTCTTTAACAGATTTAAAAGTTCCATCAGTACGTTTAGGAGTAAATAACCGCTGATTTTCCTTTTTTCCTGCTTGCAAAGCAGAAAGGAACAAAGCTGCTTCTTTATCTACTTCAACTGTTCTGGTTTTTCCGCCTTTATCATCAACAAAAGTAATTTTATTATCAGTAACGTTAATATCTCCGACTCTCAGACGAAGAATTGCAGAGATTCTTCCACCCGTCTCCAGACTTATTTTACCGGCCAAATAAGCTATTTTTCTTGTATCGGTGTTATAACCCTTGGATTTGATGTTTTCAAGCACTTCTAGGCACTCTTTTGGCGTTGCACGGAGTACTGGACTAGCACTACTTCTACGAAATACATTTTGTTCTTTTAACGAGTCTCGGATCTCGTCCGCATCTGCAATGATAAACTTTTTATCGTTTTTAAAAATATTAGTTTCTTGAACACCTAGATTGAAAGCTTTAATCGCAGCTGCATAGCCTTTTAAATTCGATGCTTGATGCATATTTTCGTTTATATGATAATCATCAACTTTATCCTGGACGATTTGTTTAACCATATCTTCGCTTAGTTTCGAAATATCAGCAATACCATACCTTTGATTTGCATCCCGAAGCAAAGATTTTACTAAATCGGAATAGGTTTTAACAGTATTTTTGGACATTCCACTTGGCTCTTTACCTTTGCCATCCCACTCAGCACGCCTAACCGAAATACCTTTATGAAACATTTTTTCAAATATCTTATCAATTTTTTTATTTGATGCTTTTAATTTTTTTGAATCCGCCACGGTGATCACCACCCAATTAAAAAACGGGAACCAAGATTGTCCCCATTTCCACGAAAAATGTTGGTTTTTTCGCAGAAATCGAGACAATTTAAAAGCGTTGTATTTATTACTGCCCCGGTCAAAAAGACGACCGGTTCATTAATAAATATTTTTTGCCAGCAATTTTAGCTATTCGCAAAAAATTGCAGCAAAAAATCCCGACCAGCTTTTCCGTTGGAAACTCTGGTTAAGTCGTAATTATACCGGCCTTAAAAACGGGCCGTTAAAATTCCCACTTAACCGAGTTTCTCCTCATCGCTCTAGTCATAGCGATATCAATTTATTCCCATCATCCTTATGCCAAGTTAGTGCACCGATTTAGAGTTGTGCTTCTCCCCTGTTCCGGTTTACGTTTCCTACGGAACCAATGTTACGGTTTGTTCTCAGTGTTGCTGGTAGAGAGACAAGTATTTTAACTGTTCTATGAACAATGTCAGCGTCGGACATTTTATACTTGGCTTTATTCTCAAAAACATTGCTTTAATCAAATACAAATTGTTGTTTCATAATCAAATTTTAAATTGCTAGGTAATCAAATTAATTGCCCCCTATTTTTTATTTTTTGTTTATAAATCAATTGTTTTTAATCTCGGTCAAAAGATTAAAGGTCGGCCCAGTCACGGGTAAATCCGAAAAGTTAAAAAGTTGTTATGCGAAAATTATAGTCCAAAAAAATAAAAGAAGAGGAAAAAACAGTAAATACTGTTATCCCTCTTCTTTCTTCTGGAGCTTTAAAATTTTGTTTTCCGATTCTCTTTGTTCCCCAGCATTCGTTGCTTTTGTGGTGAAATTACGCCTTTTTTCAACCTGGACAATAGTAGGGTACAGCTCCCATTTGTCGAGATCGTAATCAATGTAACCTGCCATATCCATAGAACCGCCATTTGCCTTTAAGAACTTCTCTAATTCTGTGAAGCCAGGATCCTTTATTTTTTGATAAAGCAAATCTTCATCAGTACCAATATGTAATTGTAAATTATTAGATAATATTTTTTCTTTATCTACACCATAACGACCAGAATTGTACATCATCATTGCTAATGAACCTAAAGATGATTTTAATTTATCAGTTAATTTTTTAAGCTCTATGGATTTTAGTTGTAATTTCTTGTACTCACGGACAGTTATATTGGCAAATATCAAATAAATTTTCAAACCTGATTCAAGCTTTTCCATAAAGCTTGAATATCTCTCCAGATATGCAAAATGATCTCGAATATTAAAACCAACATTACTACGCCCGTTTTTCATATTGATTAAATCCTTTAAAAATTTATTGCCGGATTCTTTTAATAATAGCTTTCCGATCTTTAACAGCTCTTCTCGATGTAGATATATTTTTACTTCATCTAGAGCATCATCTATAGAATCGCCTTTTTCTAATTTTCTTTTAGTATTTTTCAATTCTTTAGCATTTACTTGTACATATGTATTGTTTTCTTTATCGAAATACATAAATTCTGATTCGTTAAATTTATGTTCAGATCTATCATACTGGAAGTCATTATCATTTCTTCTGATATGTTGGCCAATAAACTTTATTTCAACTAAACCAAAAGGATGCTGCACCACTTTAGTAAAAATATTTATAAAATAATTTGTAATTGGCAGCACATCATTTTTTGTATTCGTAAACATTTGCATATGCAATTCAGGATTTTCTCGCTCATCCAAATAGGGAAGCTTAAGAACAAAAGCATCCGGCTTGTTTTCGTACTTTATGAACTTACGAGCTACATTAAATTCGGCTTCAAACATTAATGCTTGTTTATCTGTTTTTCCTATTTTTAATAGATTGATATTCTCTTCTTTTATTGGTTTTGTTTCAAAAAGCGTTGAATACATCAAATCAATAATTTTGCTTTCATTTTCACTGTGCAGCTTGTACAGATCGTCAACAGTTAAAGAGTCTATATTCATTTAATTCCTCCTTTTGCTTAAAAAGCATAAACAAAATAAACAAAAGGTCGATTATTTTTCAACAATTTATTAATGAACAAAACAAAAACCTCTTCTGCAAAGAAGAGGTTTGGTTACGAATCAAATTCACCCGGGCGGCGTATCCGAGATCTCTGGTAACTTTAACACTCCCATTATGATGATTGGGAGGTCAAGCGTGTGGGGAACCTTTCCCACCTTAAATTTGATCCGCAAGTATTAATTTTTTCATTGTTAACAAATATTATTACTTATCATTGTGGACATTAATAATATATCTTATTCCACAGTGTAAGGTGTTGCTTATATACATATTGTATCAAATTATAAATTTTTTGCAAGAACCCTTTACTTTTTTATACGTAAGGAACAATTCTTCCACTAGCCAGTCTTTTTTGTATTTTATAAGGACCATTGTTTAAAGTGTAAAGACTGGATACATATAAATACCCACTCGGATCACATTTAATCGCTAATAATAGATGATCATTAACAATTTTATATAATTCAACACTATTTGGTTCTTTTGGATTTTTACCTACAAAGTCAGGAGAAGTTACAATTGTAGGGATCAAATGCCCATATTGTTCAAATACACCAGGATGATTTTTTTTAATATGCTTAATAGCACCTGAATAAATAAATACTTCAGAAAATGGCAATTGAACACCAGTAAGATTAAATATCTTTTGAGTATCTAAATGACCGCACGTTTGAGGGTGACGAACATTATCTCGAATTATTATTTGCGTTGGATTAGGAGTAGTCATTTTCTTCAACCCTGACATTATATTTTAATAGATATGAAAAATTCAACAGTAATAGACTATGAATAGGTCAATAATAATAGACTAATTGTAACAGAATTTTACAAAAAATATGCAGTGTTTCAAGAAAAATTTCGGATAATCAAAAATACTAGTTTTAGTAGTTTTATTTAAAGGTATTTTTTTAAATTGAACGTAGGCGTTACGCCGGAGTGAAGTGAGCGAAGTGTTACACTGAGCGATTAATTCACTATAAAAAGAAAATGATATTACCTTACGGTAATGCCTCTATTAATAAGAATGAGAAGGCCAAATAAAAAAATCCAATAATACCAAGGATTTAGAAGGGGGATGGTGTGTCGATAACAACACACTGGTATGTCGATAGCAACACACCCCTTTAATAAAAAATAGGTGTGTCAAAAGCGACACACCGTTAGAAAATCAAGATTTTTTAGGTTTTTCATAACCAAAGAAACGAATAGGTAAATTATGTTTTGTTTTAGGATCTTTAGGAGCTAAAAAGTTTTTTAGAGCATCTTTAAAAATACGTTGAGTAGCTTTTTCAATCTTTTCTCTATCAGCACAACAAATAATATTAGGATTCATAAACCAAGTATGAGAAGAAACAATTCTCCTACTTATTTCATTACCATCCTGATCTTTAGATGAAACCCAAATTCCTGTTTCTCCATTTGCTAAAATGCCTTTGCTCTTTAATTTACTCATCATTCTAGAAACATTTGCACGTTCTTTTCCAAGAGCTTTAGCAATAGAAGTAGGAGTTGCACTTTTTTCGATTCCATCATCATCAAAATCGCCTTTTATTATTAAACAATTACTTCCGAATTCTAGCATTGGAGCAATTCTAAGTAAAAAACCGCATTCTGCATCTGTTAAATATTTAATTTTATTTAAATAATCAATGTTTGGATGGATGATTTGCGAAAAAGGTGTCTTATCAAATCTTTTTCTTTTTGTACCTACGTATAAATCACTACCAGTTGCTTGACTTAAAGTGTTAACGGCATCTTGTAAATCTTCCTGCGAAATACCGTTTGCAGATGCTTCTACCTGCTGCTTTTCTTTATTCTTTTCGACTTCAATTTCTCGTAATCTTGCTTTCTTATTTGCTTCTGAAACTGCTTTTCTACTACTAGATTTTTTTACAATTTCCCCAGTCTCAGAATCATACAAAGTACCATTTGATTGCTTTACTGCCATATGTATTTCCCCTCTCAAAAATAGAAAAAATTTCAAAAGAGGATTTCTTGTAAAAACACGAAAAATAAATTATAGTTTATGTATCGAATATTTATTTTTGGATTTTACAAGAAATCCAACTCTTTCAAGAGAAACCTGGACCGCTAATCCTTGGGTTTCTTTTTTTTGTTTTCAAACAAATTATCTTTTTTCCTCTAAACACTAAATCCACCCATCCAATCATCTGGATTGGCCTTTTTTATATCTCTAAGGATTTGTGTTCGAAGTTTACTATCAATATCGTAACAGTCCAATAGTTCTCTATCAATCTTATATATTTTTTCATCCAATTTTTCCATATTTTCCGTTAATTCTTTTTCTTTAATAGAGTCTGTTTCCACAAAACGTATGGTGAAATTGGCTCTTTTTTCATTTGCTAGATGATGCCTTTCAATAATTCTATTAAGAATCTCAACACCATAAAAACTAGCATATTCATAAACTCGATCTTCAGCTGTTTCTTTTTTCTTAACCATTAACTATCCCCCTCTTCGCTAGAATTGCTACCTGATTTCAACCATTTCTTTCCGGGAACTCATTTGAATCACTTATTTCATAGAAAAATTCAATAGCAGCTCTTGCGGTTTCTTCATTTTTGTAAGGACCAAGAACACCAATTTTCAACCGGCTGCCATCATAATCATTTTGATAATGATAAACACCAGGATCATATTTACTTAGAGGTCTGCTGGATTTTTTACTATTAAGTAAACGGAATTTAAAATTTTCATCAAGCGTATAAACTAAGTAAATTTTTCTCATCACAAACCCCAGCTACGATTAACCAACGTTTCATTTACTTCTTGATCATTTATCATTAGATAAACAAGAGTCTCCTTGGGATCTCGATGACCCAAAAATTTTTGTGTTTTAACCAAGTCTTTTCCACTATCTAAATAGAAGAACCAACCTGCCGTTTTTCTTGTTGTATGCGTACTGATTTTTGATTTATCAATCCCAATATTTTCAGCAGCTTCTTTGATAAACTTATGAACCCACTGTCTTTTGAAATTAAAAATCAAATCATTATCCTTTTTTGTACTCAATAAAGCCTCTATTTTCCTTCTACAGCTGTCATTAAGGGCAATGTGACGGTATAGGCCTGTCTTACTCGTTTTAAGCTTTACAACGCCATTCTGAACGTCCTTTTTCTTAAGAGAGAGAATATCACTAACTCGAAGTCCGGTTGAAAGTGCAAATTCGAAATATAAAGCATACATAAAACCATTTCTAGGTTTCATTGATAATGCTTCAAACATTTCTTTAACGATTTTCTCGTCTTTTATTGGTTCACAAGGCATTAAAAATCCCCCTTTTTCGTAGTAAAAAAGCTACGTTTTTGTGTTTTCTATATATTCATTTCTACAAACGTTTTTAAATTCCTTTTTTTATAGCAACATAAAAATTATTTTGTAGCCTTAGTTATATTCCAACACTTAATTTATTTCAAGATAAAAAGTTTAAAAGTTCATTACCGGCATCACAAAACACTGGTATATAATGGTATTAAAAAAACAAGGTGTGATTGTGAGTATGACTCAAAATCAAAAGATATATTTTAAAAGACTCGTAAAATTTGAATACGATCATTTGTATGGGGATTATATAAAAAAGATATTTAAAATAGTTGAAGAAAATGGACTGTTTTATGTTTACCGTTCTGATGTAAACGTAAGTATGTTTTTTGGTGAGAATTCTAATATAGGAGGACCATTTAACTCATTTAATGAAGCTAACCAATGGCTTAAACAGGAATTAGGCAATAAATATCCATCAATTATTAATAAAATTTTAAAATTATTAATTTCACTATTAAAAATAGGAGCAGCATTATATGTTTTTGTTATTTTAGTTAAGTTTTTAATAGGTGGTTTTCAAGGCATTGGTTTTAAGGACCCGCAAGTGATTTCATCTTTAACGACTCTGGCGTTTTTAATTCTATTATTCGTATTTTCAAGTTGGCGTGAATCTAAAAAAAGAAATACTAAAAACAAAGCATAACATTTTTCGTTTGATTATTAGATTTCGTATTGTAAAAAAAGTTTGTAACAAAAAAAGTATCACGCAATAGCGTAATACTTTTTTTCCTCACAACTGTACCTGTGAAAATCAACTTTATGTTATTCCTCAACTTTGACTTGATATGGAAATTTATCCTCCATATTAACTTTTTTAATAATACCTTTATGTAAAAAAATATACGCCAATTCATATTTATGAAATTCACTGATTACATCTGATTTCATAACGTAATTATAAACTTTTCGCAACTCATTATAACGTGGTATCAATCTAGGTGATTCAAATAAATAGGCTTTGGAAATTGTTTCAGCTAATTGACCAACTGGCCAATTAGGATGTGTTGGTGAAACAAGCAATCTTTCTTCCCATTCTTTGGTCCCCAAATAAACTCTATCTATCTTATTTTTAATCGTATTTCTATTATAAATAGAGTAAGCAGCTTTTATGAAAATAATATTTAATCGATATAAGAAATATAAGTAAACCGGGCAACCTAAAAGGTACCACAACCAAAAATCCATCCTTACCAGCCTTCTTTCTCCTAATCCACATCCTATTAAATTATAACAAATAATTACAGTGTTATGACTATACATTTACATAATATGGATGTTATAATATTAGAACAAATGTTCGTAAAATTTGAGGTGATTATTTGATGGATAAAAAAGAGATCAGTTCATTTCAAAAAGGATACCAGGAAGGGTTTCAGGCAGGATTCAATGAAGGTCAACAGCTATTTAAGAATCAAGTTATAAACCGGATGAAAGAAAATAATTTAATGTTAAAAGAAGTAACCTCTATCAACATCATCAAAGGTGTGAACCACAAATGATACATATGTGTTGTTTCTGCTGTCAAAAGTATAAACCACAGGAACTCAAACCTATGACTAATGATCAAAGTCCAAAATTGCAAAGAGTGTACTGCCAACGGTGTTTAGACCTCTATGTAGAAAGTAAACCAGAACACCTCTGGAAACAAAAATGGTGAAATTTATTGAACCGAGGTGAATCACTTATGGACAAAAACGAATATAAAAAAGAATACATTAACCGCATTAAAATTGACGAACCGAAAGACTTCAAAATTGAGAAAGTCACAGTAGATGACGATGATCCATTATTAGCGAGAGCAAGACGTTGGGTTGGTGATACTCCTAAAAAGATGACCGAAGCTGAGATAGAATCGGTGGTTAAACACTGTAAGGAAATGTTGAGGCCGCGAACAGAAGAAGAATTACAACAATTACGAAAAGAACTAAAGTATCCAGGATTACCTAAACGTATGAGACCAAAATATACACCGGTTCCAGAACGAACATTTTTCGGTATTCAAATTAGGATTGGTTGGTGGAAATAAAATAGTCCCCTTTTAAATCTAAGGGAATCTGTTAGTTTCTCCTAGATTATCCTGGAATTCATTGCAATAATAATAATTTAAGCTATGAGAAAATGCTCACAAAATAAGATATACCAGAGAATCCACTAATTTCTTTTAAAAACTCCTGTTTTCCCCTTTAATCCAGGGGAATCTAGTAATTTCTCCTACATCGCAAAATGGTGATTAGATGTACAGTTATCAAATAAAAACCGTAACAAATAGTTACGGTTTTTAATCATTTATTGCTATTAAAATACGAACAAAGAAAATCACAATACACTGTACCATAGCCATCTAAAAAGTAAACCAGCTGCAATTGCTGAAATTATCGATATTGCTGCTGGGAGAATTTTACCCAAAATTATTTCTTTTATTTTAGATACTTCTTTGTTTTCTATTACGGATTTATCATTTTCTATATGGCTAATGATATTATTTTCTTCAACAGTATATGCAGTTTCAATAGGTTCATCTAGATAAACTTTAACATACTTATATTTTCTTTTAGAATAAGTAAATGTATTTTTAACTTTTTTTGATTTTAAGATGTAAATAGATAATGGTAAATACATTACTAGAGCGATTATGGTTTGAGCGTAAATATGATATTCGATCATATTTAGATGGAGTTCACTACTGGCTATTGTAAATATATAAAAACTATAAACGATCGGATAAGCACTTATAAATGATTTTTGTTTCTTAAAAAACAACATTACAAGAACAATCTGCAAAATAACAATTATTAACCCTGAAACTAAATTAAATTCGAATGATTTTTGAACTACATTTAAAAGTAGATAGCCTTCTTCTTTTAATGTCTCCGTATCTAAATTAACATAACTGATAAAAGTTTTAGCAAAACGCAAAAATGAATAAAGTAATTCAAAAATTAGTAAAGCTCCTATAAAGATTAAAAACCCAGATATTTTTCCATTTTGATTTTTCATCATCGTATCATCCATTTTCCCCATCCTTATTCTTATATTATATACTACGATTTTCCTATATCATCCAAATCCAAGCAATAGATTTAACTAAAACAGTTGTATAATTATGGTATTGTTGTAGATATATAATATTGAAGAGTGAAGGGGTTAATTAGACAGTGAAAAAACTTGTAGGTGTTCTAGTAGCTTTGGTGATTGTTTTAAGTGGATTATTGATTTTTGAGTATGTAAAGGATGCTAAGGAAGAAACGAAGGCAAAGGGAGAAGATAAAACAACTAGTACAGAAGATATAACGGCTAGTACAGAAGAGGCAGGAAAACCAACTGAGGAACCAACTGAGGACAAAAGAAATTATAAATATAAGGATATAGAGAGTATGGAAAAGGCTACATCTGTAAAAGAAGCATATGAACGTATTTTTGGCAAAGAACGTTTATTTGACGATTTCAAAGAAAATAGTTCTTTTAATGGTGAAATGAGTTATTATCTAACCGGTGTATATGATTTTAAAAATGTTCCTGATCGGTCTAAATATTATCCAGATAAACAATATTATTTGTACTATGTGTCCATTAGTATTACATTGAATCCAGAGTTTGATACTCGTATGGAAATGATTGATTTTCTACATTATTTACAATACAGTGGGTTAACAAAACCCCATAATATCATTAAAGAGCCATTACCAGAAGAATACGCAACAGTGCATAAAGTAGTATCTACTATGCCAGAAAAATCAGAACCCTTTACTATTGATATGAAAGTATATCAAACAATAAAACCAGGTATGAATACACCAGAATCACACCAAGGATGGTCAATTAAAAGTGATGTAATAGAAGTAATGGATTTTAGTAATAAAGATGACATCCTTAATAGCATTACTCAATATGGTAAATTCCAAGGGGTTAATCCTTCTGGGATGAATTGAAGCTAATGAAATACAAAAAGGCGTGTTAAAAACTGTTATCAGTTAACACGCCTTTTTTCAATACAATAAAGTTTAATAAATAAAAGCAAGATTGCTCCATCTTGTTAACATTAACTTGCATTGCACAGTATCACAATTGCATCACAAGTGCATCACACATCACTTATGAACCACTTTTAAGCTCAAATTCTTCTCTAATCCGACTTTCAAAATGCTCCTGGATATACCTTTTTACAAAGTCATCCCGTTTATCACGATCCTCTTCTTTACGAAACCAACCAACTTTTTTCATCCGTTCTTCCGGTGGCTTTTTAGACCAAACACCTAAAGCCTCATTTTCGAGTTTTGTTTTCAAACGAAATTCTGTGATCATATTATTAGCTCTTTGTTCTCTTTCAGCAGCAGGATCAGGCAACAATTTCTGTTCTAACGCAGCCGCAGATTCTTTCAATGCAGATGCCCATTCTTCTCTCAATTGTTGTTTTAACAACTCAATGTCCATCACTTGTGAATTAGAATTACTATCTTCAACCGGGAACGGCCTTAATTCAAATTCATCAGCAAGAACAGAAAAGATACCACCAAGAGACCATTTTTCTTCTCTCTTTTGATTAATAAACTTCGCTATATTCAAATCTAGTTGGTCATAAATTTTTTCTTCAGTGTCTACCGTACGGTTTATGTAATGGACTTTTTGTTCTTCTAATTTCTTAAACCAATTGTCCACTGTATTGTAATGTTTACCTATCATCTTCGCGAATTCGATTATTTTCCAATAACCTTCCATAGCAACAAATCACACTCCCTTCACTAGTGATACACATATCCCTAATGATTCATTAATTCGATAAACTGATATAAAAATCCTTTGAATTCCGCTGGTGTAACACCAGCTAGTTTTGATTTTAACACCCGTTTAGCCGTAACGTCTAAACTAAAAAGCTTGGTCTGCAAGAAAATAACAAAAGCCTGCGTGATTTTATTCAGGCTTTTCAGTTGTATCTACTTCATCAATGCTTAACTGCCCTGGCATTATGTCTAATTCCACCAAAGCATTGTTCCTGCATTCATTTACCGCTTTTATGAATCCTTCATTTTTGTTCATTAACTCAGTTACATCGCTGATTGCACGACCTCTACCTTTTTTACTGATTTGTATAAGTTCACCATTATTGCTGGTATCAAATAAAACAGAATACGTAGCTCGATCGTATTTAAAAGTGGCTCCAGCACCATCTGAATCTAAATCAAATTTATCAATTTTCACACCTTTTTTCTCTTCTACCACAATGCCTTGTTCCTTCATTTGTTTGATTTGTTTCTTTAGTTCCTTATTTTCCTCGTCCTTTTTGGCGAGTTTTTCTTTTAAAGAGTCGATTTCTTTCAACAGCTGCAACACATTACCAGCCTTGGCCAAAATAAAAGCTTCCAAACTTTGTTCTGAGATCCGCAATCCACGAGTCGCCGGGGCCCCCTTACTGATTCGGACCGCATCGATTTCTTGATCTCGGCACCATTTTACTAACATTTGCTCAGATTCACTAACTCCAGCCTCTTTCAGACGTTCTAATGCCTGTTCTTTCGTTAAATTATATATATTTGACTCCTCCTCGGTTAATAAATCAACCTTTTTGACTTCGTTTTTCATTAATACCGCCTCCAAATTAAAATTTCTACTAATATTATTCTATAAAACATAACATTATCCTTCTAACGTTATCTAAAAATAATTTTAATTTCTATTAACATTATATTTTATTAACATTACTTTATAATAACTTTATTTATTATAACTTTATTATAAACTAACATTAGATAAAAGTAAAGTTATTATTTTATAAAGTTATAAAATAATATAGTTATTATAACTTTATAATTTTATAACTTTATATTAACATAAAGGTTAATAATAGTTTATAATTTTACAATTAAATTTTAATTTTTACAACTTATTATATTTTAACATTAACAATTAACAACAATAAAAATTTTAATTGTATTACCTAAAACATTTAATGTGTTTCCAGAACAACTTTACCGTTATAACTTTACTTGTATATATTTATTATTCCTTATTTAATAGGATTTTATCCATTTATATATAACAATACACCCATAAACTTTATTTAATATAACATTATAAAAACATAACCTTATTGTTTTAACTTTATATAAATAATACTATTAAAACATAACGTTTGTTTTACATAACTTTATTAGTTTATAAACTTATAGTTTTACAAACTAATAAAACAACATTATAAAAATATAATGTTGTTTTCAAATAAAGTTATTTATTAGTTTTTATATTTTACGATTAAATTTTAATCAAAACATTTTTTCGATTAAAATTAACCGAAAATGCCTTAAAATTAACGTTTTATGACGCAAAAGTGATTGCATTTTGATAAAATTTATTTGAAAATTCAGTTTTCCGCATTCGGTTTGTAAAAAATCCTCACTCAGGCGTTCAAAACGACCCATAAAACCGTTTTTTCTATCATTTGGCGATAAAATATAAGAGAAAACTCTTTAAAAGGCTAAAATCGACTATTTCTAGCCACTAAGGTTATAATTAATATTAGAAATTCCATTGGTGTGTAACTTCACCAAGCCACCCGCAAAACTACCAATCCGGGTGGTTTTTTACTTTTAACAGTGGTAAACGTCGGGGATCCCGCCGAACATTTGGAACCTGGAAGGAACTTTCGTTCCATCCAGAACCCCAAACGTGCAATAAAAAAAGCGAAAACACTGGGTTCTCACTCTAAATGTATGTAAAAATATCTCCAAACCGAAGTTTGGTTCTTGATTTAAAACTATTAAAAATATAAGCAATTTGTTTTTGATTACCTTTACCATAATCACTTTTTCCGGTTTTTCAACAAAAAAAGAGTAAACCAATGGTTCACTCTTTTTCCCAGTTAGCTCCTCTGGTACACGCCCTTGCTCTATCAAGGAATAGTCTGGTCTGTCCTCCCGGACCGAGTTCACAAATCTCGCTTATCACTGCTCCCGCAGCAACGATTCGGGCATTTACCCGAATTTGAGCTTCTTTCAAACATAATACATTAAAAAATTGATTTATCCAGTAATTATTTATTTTTTATTGGATTGTTCATCATAGTAAGCTAATAACTCTTTAAACGTGGTATAGAAGGCTGTTATTACATCATTGCGATAGTGCCCAAGGTCAACGCTGCAAAAGAAAATCGCATATTCGTATATTTTCAAATCACGAGGTTTTCCCGTTCTGCTGTCATTAATTCTATCTCTAACCATATTTAACTTTTCCTTTAACTTTAGATCGGAAGAGCGTCGT
>JBEPZN010000048.1:0-11448 GCA_041640875.1 Ectobacillus sp.
CTTTTAATCAGAGGGTCGAAGGTTCGAGTCCTTCATGGCTCACATTTGCGGGTGTAGTTTAATGGTAGAACTTCAGCCTTCCAAGCTGATAGCGTGGGTTCGATTCCCATCACCCGCTCCAATATATATTATGGGCCTATAGCTCAGCTGGTTAGAGCGCACGCCTGATAAGCGTGAGGTCGATGGTTCGAGTCCATTTAGGCCCATTTTGTATTCCATCAATTTAAACATGGCGGTTGTGGCGAAGTGGTTAACGCATCGGATTGTGGCTCCGACATTCGTGGGTTCGATTCCCATCAATCGCCCCATTTTATTATCTATTTCTTTTTATGGCGGCATAGCCAAGTGGTAAGGCCAAGGTCTGCAAAACCTTTATCCACCGGTTCGAATCCGGTTGCCGCCTTTTTGTATTATATCATGCCGATGTGGCGGAATTGGCAGACGCGCACGACTCAAAATCGTGTTCCTCTGGAGTGTCGGTTCGACCCCGACCATCGGTATCTAGTAACTCAGTAATGTTAAGACTTCAACAATTATGTTGAGGTCTTTTTGCATTTTCAGAAAGTATAAATTTCCAGCTAGAAGTGAATTCGACGTATTAAGAAATTTTAGGAATAAAGTAAAAGTTAATCTTAGCTAGAAAAGTTAGTTGACAAGTATAATTACAGTTACTTATAATCTCTAATAGATGATATTGATAATCGTTATCATTTTAGAAGTGGGGGAGAATATGTTGGTCAAAATGATAAATAAAACAGAATTTTCTGTTATAGATGGGGAAGCAGTGGAGTGTTTTACATTCCGCCCTGCTGATTCTGTTAAAGACTTGGATATGCTTTATGACTGGATGCACCAAAGTCATATTGCACCGTTCTGGAAGCTGAATTTGCCTATGCCTGAGTTTAAAGAATGGCTACAGAAATCGACTGAAGCGACACATAAGGATGTCTACATTGGTACATTCAATGGGACCCCGGTTTGCTATCTGATTGCATATTCGATCAAGGACGATCCGATTCGGGAATATTACGATTATCAGGAAGGTGATTTAGGCATGCACTTGCTGATAGGCCCACGTCCGTTTTTAAATAAGGAAGCTGGATTTTCCATTATTAGAGCGATGATCATTTTCTTATTCAATCAATATGGAGCAAAAAGGATCATTGGCGAACCAGATATCCGTAACCGAATTGTTATACCGATTTTAAAAGAGTTGGGTGGACAAGTGATAGAACAGATCAACTTGTACCATAAAAAGGCATCCTTAATCATAGGAGAGAGGCAGTCCGTTGAGAAGAAATTGAAAGAAAAGAATATCGAGGTAAGAATGATGAACAAGATTACGACACTTAAGAATGAGATAGTCTGATGGCGGTAAAAACAGCGGTAAACTCACAAATAATGAAGTTGCTTAAATCCATTAGTGAAAAAATGATCGAACTAAACCATCCATCCTTGGATGTTCTAACACCAGAGCAGTCAAGGGAGTTTTATCAAATCGCAAGAGAGTATTTTACACCAATTCCAGTTAATGATGTAGCAATTGAAGATACATCCATCACCTCTACAATGGGGCATGAATTACCAGTGAGAATCTATACCCCTTTTGGTGAAGGCCCTTTCCCCGTTCTCGTTTACTTTCACGGAGGCGGCTGGGTGTTTGGGGATTTAGATAGTTCGGATAATGTATGTCGTTACTTTTCAAGTGAAGCTGGTATAGTTGTCGTATCAGTCGGCTATCGCTTGGCTCCTGAACATAAGTATCCAGCCGCATTTCTTGATGCAGTCGAGTCCGTGAAATGGACGTTCCAGAATGTGAAAAAGTTAAACGGGGACTCGATGCGGATTGCAGTTGGCGGTGAAAGCTCTGGTGGAAACCTTGCAGCCGCAGCAGCAATCTTCTTCAAAGGGGATAAAGAATGTAAGCTGTCTCGCCAATTCCTGATTACACCGGTGATGGATTACAGCTTCGATACATTGTCTTACAAAGCGAACTTCAAATTCAATCTGACGACTGAGAAGATGAAATGGTTTTGGAGTCATTACTTGAACGATCCTGCGGAAGGATCCGAGATATCCGTTTCACCTCTTAAGGTTCCTTGTGCGGAGCATCTACCAGGGACTTTACTTGTTACAGCTGAATTTGATCCCCTTAGAGACGAAGGTCTAGCTTTCGGTAAGAGACTAAAAAAAGCTGGCGTAAATGTAGAGCTGCTGCATTATGATGATCTGGTCCACAGTTTTATTAATATGATCGGGACTGTAGATGGAGCTAAACAAGCATTAGAAGAAATGACAATGAAACTTCGAGAATTGATGTGTAGCTGATTTCACACAAAAATTTACTCACAATAAGGAACTTTAGGCTCGCGCTAAAGTTAAGACTTTTCACATGTTTGAAGAGTCTTTTTTTTGTTTTCTAAGAAGTTAAACTTTTTTAGAAGTTAGGAAATCGCAGAATAAAAGCAGCTGCGTCGGCAGCTGCTTTTATTCTGCGATTTCTTCTAAATGATAATACACTACATTATAAATATGTTCCACTTCTTCATCTGTCATGTACATTAATTGACTGTACTGAAGCCCCTTTGTTTTTTGGATAAACTCAATCATATTTTTTCGCTCTTCTCTTCTCATCCGATATCTTCCTCTCTTTTCTGTTTTAATACAGTTTATTTAACTTGATACTATTATATAACACAAAATAAAAAAAGTGCACTCTTTTTTTGGGAAAATTGTACATTTTTTTAAAAGATAAGTATAAATTTTTTGGGTATTGTGCAGCTCAAGTTCTCAGATCTCATATTTAAATAACTATTTATAGCGAAAAATATGCGAGAGATCCTTTATAAATAGGCCTATTCATAGTCATTAGCTGCTTATGAACTACAAAGATGCAAGAAAAAATGGATCATCCTTACGTAGGACGATCCATTGAATGAACTGATTTCCTGTTATATTACAGCGTTAATACTTCTGGCTGAATAGTACCAGCCTTATCAATGTAGTAAATATGCTTCGGTTCAAGACGCAGCAGGATATAGTTTGGATCTTCTGGACCGTCTAACCATTTGTTCAAGTTATCGTTCCAAAATTGCTTCTTTAATTGTGCACTGTCTTCTATATACGCATCTGCTTCTATCTCTATAAATTCTTCACCCCAGCTTTTCCCGTTATTTCCGATGAGAGCATGAACATTATTATTCTCTTTAATGTCATCTACCTTACGTGATAGGTGGTCTGTTGCGACATATAGTATTAAGTCTTGATGAAAAAACATCATAAAGCAGCTGTGTGGTTTATGATCACGTACAGTAGCTAGTACTCCTGTTTGTTGATTTTGCAAAATGTTTAAGATTTTTTCTTTTAGTTCCATGATTTCTAGACCCCTTTCTTTGCTTTAGTTCTTACTGTTTTCTAGAATGGACATTTTTAAACAAAAATTAAGATGGATTTTATGAAAACAGGTAAATAATAATGATACAATTAGATTTGTTATATTAATTGGAAAGGATGGATTATTGTGGTAAATAAGATCTTTTTTTTATTAGCAATTGTTGGAGTACCACTTTCCATAGCAGGAAATGTATTGCACTGGTCCCAGACGCTCATGTTTGGTGTATACTGTATCACAATCATTGCACTGGCAGGCTTTATGGGACGTGCGACGGAAAGTCTAGCTATCATTTCTGGTCCGACCATCGGCGGTCTTTTAAATGCTACCTTTGGAAATGCGGTTGAGTTGATTATCTCAATCTTTGCTTTGCAGGCGGGTTTAACAGAGGTTGTGCTGGCTTCGCTGACGGGTTCTGTACTTGGTAACCTGTTACTTGTTGGCGGACTCTCTTTCTTTGTTGGCGGGTTGAAATATAAGCGTCAAACCTTTAATGTGTATGATGCTCGCCACAATTCAGCGCTGCTTATTTTTGCTGTTGTTGTTGCGTTTGTCATACCAGAAGTATTTTCTATGGGTATGGATGAGGAGCGAACACTTAGCTTGAGTATCGGTACATCCATTATCTTAATAGTGCTGTATCTGGCAGCTTTGTTCTTTAAGCTTGTTACGCATCGTGGTGTCTATCAGCCTAAAGAAGAGGAAGCAGAGGAGCATGAGGAGCCAGAATGGGGGAAAGGAAAAGCAATGACTGTATTGGCAGTGGCGACTGCTGCAGTAGCATATGTATCAGAAGCACTTGTACATACATTTGAGACAGTTGCAGAATCCTTTGGATGGTCAGAGCTGTTTATCGGGGTCATTATTGTTGCGATTGTCGGGAATGCAGCAGAGCATGCCTCCGCTATTATTATGGCTTATAAGAATAAGGTTACTATTGCAGTAGAAATTGCAGTAGGCTCTACACTGCAGATTGCCATGTTTGTAGCTCCTCTGCTTGTATTGGTTTCTTTATTCTTTACAGAGCAAATGCCGCTCGTATTCACGATGCCAGAGTTAATCGCAATGATTACGGCAGTGTTTTTGACAATCTTTATTTCAAACGATGGCGATACGAATTGGTTTGAAGGTCTTACCCTTTTAGGGGCATATGCAATTATGGGGATTGGTTTTTATCTGCTTTAGAAATTCCTGGCCAAGGCTAGGAATTTTTTTTTATGTCCGTAATATGCTCTAATGTAAGAGGAAAAAAGGAGAAGATCATGAAACTGACACGCTTGTTGTTTTTCATCACTGGAATTGCTATTTTAACTTTTGGAGCCAGTCTCACCTTAAAGGCGAATTTAGGAGCAGGTCCTTGGGATGCTTTAACGGCAGGACAAGCAAAAGTAACGGGCTTTACTGTAGGATCATGGGTCATTATTGATGGTATACTTCTCTTATTTGTAAATGCCTATTTGCTGAGGCAAAGACCAGAGTTTCTAGCTGCTGTTACATTTGTGTTTATTGGTACGATGATCGACTTTTGGCTGTTAAAGGTAATGAAGGATTGGAATCCTATAGGACTTGCCTATCAGGCAGGTACACTGCTAGTTGGCATTATCATGCTTTCGGTGGGTGTGGCAATGTATCTGCAATCAAATTACCCAGCCAATCCAATTGACAATTTGATGATTGCACTGCATAAACGATTCGGCGTTAGTTTAATGGTCGCAAAAACACTCGGCGAGATGACTGCTCTTGTATTTGCGGTTTTACTAAAAGGGCCCATTGGGATTGGAACACTTGTAATTGCATTTACGATCGGACCCACCGTCCAATGGTGTTATCACTCAACAGAACGATTTATGATGAAGGTCAGCTCTATCTTAAGATAGAAGCTGATTTTTTTGTGGAAGAATGTTGGATAACAATAGAACATGGAGAAAACAATAACAATGATGAATCTTCCTTGAAAGGGGCACCAGGAATGAAAGGTGTAAAGCATGTCTTTATGATTTCTATTTTCTTGTTCGTCCTCGCTCATCCAGCGTTTGCTGAGGCGAAGCCGATCCATTTCAAAATACCTACGTCTGTAATAGACATTTCCAAGGAGAATACGTATCCGAACCCAACACAGGATTTGCCGCGTTTACAGCCGAGCGAGCTTGCCAAAAGCTTACTAAAAACATCTGAAATCCCGATTGAAAATCCTAATCTAATCCGTATGTTCAATGAAACATCGATATCGAATGCACCGCTTGCTGTTGGATATCGAGCAAAAATTTATCTGGGGCAATGGCCTTTGAATTATGAATCAACGGAAACAACGGTGAATTGGGAATATCAGCAGATTAACCGAAATTTTCATGATAACCGCGGCGGCAGAGCCTTTTTTCAGCTTCGTTATAATCAAGAAGCACAGCGAATTGTGCACGGCGGCTTAACTGCTAATATACGCGGCGCAGATGATGTGAAAAAAATGATGCTATTAAAGGCGATGGAAAAAACGCAGCTGCCGCTCTCTTTCCAAACTGTAGTTGGATATGGAACGAAGCATAACCGCGTGTATAATGTTGGACCAAAAAATCTTGGCTATCTATATACGTATGCGCCAGCTGTGAATGAAAAGGGCAAGATAACATTTGGGGAAGTATACTTAGTGTTAAAAGGCAATCAACGTAAATTGATGATTAAAAATGTAACTTCACAGGGAATTGGTGCTTGGATTCCAGTGCAGGATCGTGTTTCCTTTGGCTTTATTACATCGCCAAATCCAAGATAGGAAAAGCGGACTCGCCTGAGTCCGCTTTTCCATCCTAAGAGAGTACGAATTTCCAACCAGAGGCTAATTCAACGTAGCAGGAAATTTTAAGAATAAAGTGTAAGTGCAGCTTCGCTAATGGTTTGCCAATCAATAAGTTTTCTTTAAAAGCTAAGTTTGGCTTTTTTTACAGTAAAATCTTCATTTGGATAATAGCTGTTTTTCACAAGTACATTCGGACCTAGGCATTTGATAGCTGGACAATGGCAATTTAATTGCTTCGCCGTCTTCGATCCCATCCATACATCATAAGCTTCCTGCAAGGTATTTGTCTGAATATTGCCGAGCGGAGGAACATCACCGAAGTCAGTTACAATAATGCTGCCATCGAAAATGTTTACGTTGAGACGGGAGCGGCCATCTGGATCATTGCGGACTGTTACATTTTTACTGCGATATAATTTTTGCAGCACCTCCAGGTCGCGTTCATCAGAACTGCATGCATAAAATGGCAATGTACCGAAAAGCATCCAAACATTTTCATTTCGAATATCCAGCAGGTGGGATACTGCTTCACGAATTTCAGCCTTCGTAAGAATCTCTAAATTGCTTGCGAAGTCGCTTGGATACATTGGATGTACCTCGTGCCGCTTACAGCCCATCTCTTCTGTAATTTGCTTATGGATATGCTCAATATGCGGAAGCGTGCGCTTATTCAGCATTGTTTCTGCTGAGACGAGCACACCCGCATTTGACAGGGCTTTGCTATTTTCAATCATACGTTCAAATAGCTTCGCGCGCTGTTCCACTGTTGGCTTTCGCTCCATCATAGCAAAGCCGCCCTCTATAAAGTCCTCCAGCGTTCCCCAGTTATGAGAAATGTGCAGTACGTCCAAGTACGGTATAATTTGCTCGTAGCGGGATAAATCTAATGTTAGATTTGAATTGATTTGTGTGCGGACACCGCGTTCATGCGCGTACTTCAAAAGAGGGACGACGTAGGATTGAACGGATGTTTTGGAAAGCATTGGTTCACCGCCGGTAATACTTAAGGAACGAAGTGAGGGAATCTCCTCCAATCGCTTAAGCAGCAATGGAAGCGGCAAAGCATTTGGATCCTTTGGCTGCAGGGTGTAACCAACTGCACAATGCTCGCATCTCATATTACATAGCGTTGTTGTTGTGAACTCAACGTTTGTAAGTGTCAGATTGCCGTACTCTTCTATGTCCATGTAAGCTTCCCATGGATCATAAGCAGGAGTAATCGGCTTGAGTTGTGATGTATTCATAGTAGAACTCCTTTATTGGTAAAATAACGCTTTATACGTAAGCAAATTCCTCACGTATTCTAAGGGAACGGGCTTAGCTTGTATCAATTGCTGATAGTCAATTGTAAGAATAAGCGGAAACGCCCATACTAATCATAGAAGAATAGCGCCAGTTTATAAACAGTTTTGCACAAAAAGTTTTTATCTTCTTGTATAATAGAAACAATGTAAATAAAAAGGAGCGAATACGCATGGGAAATGCTGTACACGATAAAGATTCACAGCTAGTATATTTAAAGGAACGCTTGAATATGTTCGTGGAGGTCATTGATACGATGGACCCAGAGGATATTGAGCTTGAAGATATCGACCGTTTAATTGGAATGCTGGATGATTTAGAGAGCAAGTGTGAGCAATTTAATAAGTGATAAGACAGAGGAAAGGGGATGCGCTCGCATCCTCCTTTTTATTTGCACCAGAAAGTATAAGTTTCTAGCTAGAAGGTGATTCGGCGTAGTTAGAAATTTTAGGAACAAAGTATGGATGCAACTACGCCTCTGTCTTCGCCCAAGAGCAGGAGTCGCCAGTCGGCGAGTTTTTTTACACTGTAGGAAAGTATAAATTTCCAGCTGGAAGACAATTCGACGTAGTCGGAAATTTTAGGAACAAAGTATGGGTGCAACTACGCCTCTGTCTTCGCCCAAGAGCAGGGCTCGCCAATCGGCGAGTTTTCTTTAGCAGAGAATTAACCCTCGTCTGCTTTTAGGCATATCTTACAAAGGAAAAACTTCTTCTGCTTTCTATACAAAAAGGGGTATAATCAAATTGTGAAAACTTTTAGATAGCGTTCTCATTCAGGGGGGAAATGAAATGGAAAAGCTTCAAGAAAGTATGTATCAGTTAATCGTTGAGACTTCTACGAACTTGCCAAAGGACGTTCGCCGTGCGATTCAGCTTGCAAAGGAGAAAGAAAGTGCGGGCACTCGTTCTGCAATGGCGCTTCATACAATTACAAATAATATTAAGATGGCGGATGATAATATTTCGCCTATTTGTCAGGATACAGGAATGCCAACATTCAAAGTAAAAACACCGGTTGGCGTAAATCAGCTTGTTATTAAAGAAGCAATTTATGCGGCAATTGAGCAAGCGACAAAGGATGGAAAGCTTCGTCCGAATTCTGTTGATTCCCTATTCGGCAATAACAGCGGCAACAATCTAGGTGCAGGTACCCCAGTTGTGAAATTTGAGCAATGGGAAAAAGATTATATTGATGCTCGTTTAATTTTAAAGGGCGGCGGCTGTGAAAATAAAAATATCCAGTATAGTCTTCCATGTGAGTTAGAGGGTCTTGGCAAAGCTGGCCGCGATCTAGACGGGATCCGTAAATGCTTAATGCATGCGGTATACCAAGCACAAGGACAAGGCTGCAGCGCAGGTGTAATTGGGGTTGGAATCGGCGGCGACCGCACATCCGGCTACGAGCTGGCTAAGGAGCAGCTATTCCGCTCATTAGACGATGAAAATCAAATTCCAGAGCTGCGCCAATTAGAAGAGTACGTGATGGAAAATGCGAATAAGCTAGGTATTGGAACGATGGGCTTTGGCGGCAAAACAACACTGCTTGGCTGTAAGATTGGAGTTTACAACCGTCTGCCTGCAAGCTTCTATGTATCTGTTGCATATAACTGTTGGGCGTACCGCCGTCTAGGTGTTACGATTAGCCCAGAAACAGGCGGAATTGTTCAATGGTTATATCAAGAAGGTGATAACACCCTTCAGCCACCGGCGGCAGAAGCAGAGGCAGATACACAGGAACAACGCGAAATCGTACTGCAAGTGCCAATCACAGAAGAACAAATTCGCGAGCTTTGCGTTGGTGATGTTGTTACGATTAACGGCATGATGTATACAGGACGCGATGCGATTCATAAGCATTTAATAGATAATGACTGTCCTGTTGATTTGAACGGACAAGTGATTTACCATTGCGGTCCGGTTGTTATGAAGGATAGCGAAGGGAAATATCACATTAAAGCAGCTGGTCCGACGACAAGTATTCGTGAGGAGCCGTATCAAGGCGACATTATGAAGAAATTCGGTATCCGTGCTGTTATTGGAAAAGGCGGTATGGGAGCGAAAACCCTTGCTGCGCTTCAGGAGCATGGCGGCGTATACTTAAATGCGATCGGCGGTGCAGCGCAATATTATGCAGAATGTATTAAGGAAGTAGAAGGTGTAGACTTCCTTCAATTCGGTATTCCTGAGGCAATGTGGCATTTGCGTGTAGAAGGCTTTAAAGCAGTTGTAACAATGGATTCTCACGGCAACAGCCTTCATGCGGACGTAGATAAAACATCATTAGAAAGATTGGCACAGTTTAAAGATCCTGTATTTAAATAAGAGGATAAAAACAAAGTGTTATACCATGAAGGGGGATCTCGTTGCTGTTGTCTCTCATGGGACTAGGTCTTGGAAATATCGGACCAAAAGCTGCCACATCGCGGACGGTGTGGTCCAGGTTTCATTTTATGATATCCTCAGGCTGTCCGCGATGTAAGGTATTGCTCTTTAAAGGCTGTAAATAAAGTGTATAGATACTTCATTAATGCGAAAGAGAGATTAGATTTCCTAAAAGAAATATTACATTAAAAAGTTTAAGTAAAGGTATTTTGGTAAGCAGCTATTTGGCTACTTATTTTTTAAAATCACAAAAATGCTTGCAAAAGTTTCATAATCTATGAATCTCCTTTAAAAATCACTAAGATAGGGTTACAAAAGAACAGGAGGGTATAATATTGAGCCATCAAAAGAATGAAAACGCCTCCTTGTGTAGATAAGACAAACGCCTGGCCTTGTCAAAAAAAGCTACAAGTGGCATAGGGTACTTGTCGTTCTTATCTTGTTGGTAATATTTTTGAATTAAAATAATGATTTTGAGTGATTTATCAAAAAAAAAAGAAATATTTGATGAATTTATTCTTAATTGTGTTATACTATTTTTAGATTAATAGAGAAATAGTATAACATAATAAAGGTGGTATTTATTAATATGATCAATGTTGCTATTAACGGGTTTGGCCGTATTGGAAGAATGGTATTTCGTCAAGCGATCAAAGAAAGCGCATTCCAGGTTGTAGCCATTAATGCGAGCTATCCGGCTGAGACGTTAGCACACCTGATTCAGTATGACACCGTACACGGGAAGTTTGACGGTACGATAGAGGTATTGCAAAATCACTTATTGGTGGATGGCAAGTTGGTTCAGCTTCTGAATCATCGTAATCCGCAAGAGCTTCCTTGGAAGGAACTAGGCGTAGATGTTGTGATTGAAGCAACAGGAAAATTTAATGCAAAAGAACAAGCAAGTCTGCACCTAGAAGCAGGGGCAAAGAAGGTCATTTTAACAGCTCCTGGCAAAAATGAAGATGTTACGATTGTAGTTGGTGTAAACGACAAGCAATTGGATCTTACAAAACACAATGTGATCTCAAATGCCTCCTGTACAACCAATTGTCTTGCTCCGGTCGTAAAGGTGTTAGATGAACAATTCGGCATTGAGAACGGCTTGATGACCACCGTACATGCATATACAAATGATCAAAATAATACTGATAATCCACATAAAGATTTACGTAGAGCCCGAGCTTGCGCACAATCTATTATTCCGACTACAACAGGTGCTGCTAAGGCATTAGCAAAGGTACTGCCGCATTTATCCGGCAAATTGCATGGTATGGCGCTACGTGTTCCGACTCCAAATGTATCGCTAGTAGACCTTGTAGTAGACGTAAAATGCGATGTGACAGTGGAACAAGTTAATAATGTCTTCCGTACTGCAGCGCAAGAATCGATGAAGGGTATTATAGAATTCTGTGATGCGCCGCTTGTGTCTGTAGATTTTAATACAAATCCAAGTTCGGCTATTATTGATGGTTTATCTACAATCGTGATGGGAACCCGTAAGGTCAAGGTTCTTGCCTGGTACGATAACGAGTGGGGCTACTCCTGCCGCGTAGTAGATCTCGTAAAGCTAGTAGCAGATG
>JBEPZN010000049.1:0-10686 GCA_041640875.1 Ectobacillus sp.
ATTGCTTTTTGTTCTTTTAGTAGAATTCTAGCCTTACGAGTCGAACAAGGCATAAGTGGCTCTCCTCGTAAGTTTCTGACGAATACTCGCAAGTTTCGTCCCTCCTTAGAGTTTGTTTCCCTTCGTCAATGTTGGATAAGCTTCTTGCTTCAGGTTGACCGTTCCTCCTCTCAGAACTATTACAGAGCCTGAACGACAGATTGTGCTTGGGAATCACACAAAGCCGTATTGACTGATCCAACGTAGTCACTCGCTATGGCTCACCATATACCGGAGACTGAGACTAGACAACTAGGCTTTTACAAGCCCCCACTTTCGACCAACGGAAGTCCCCTTGTGGGAAAAACGTGTTAACGTTTAAGTGGCGGGTAGTTGACAAACATAGGTCGCGACTCTCTCCATAGAGAATTCTGAATCAGTTTTTTGATTGGCACTCAAGATGGCTTTTGCAATAACTAATGCTGTATCGCCGGTTTCAAGTATCTCCATCTTTTCCTGATCTACAATTAAACTATGATTAAAATAATTAGCAATGGCCTCAAATGCCCGACGGATTTCTTCTTTTCCTTTAGCTAGCATTCCAGGCTTTACAACTAAAATGGCATCTTCTGAATAGAAATTCATTAAATCATCAAAGTTTTCTTGGTTGATTGCACGATCTGCATTTTTTATGATTTGCTTTAATTCATGACCTTGCATAGAGACCTCCCAATTTTTATGAATTCAGCAGCTTCATTAGGATATTAAACATTGCCGAACGAAAAACCTTTGTATCCCGTATTCATTTTTAGATACTGCTTAGCTCCTGCAGCCAGTTTTCAGAGAGTGGATTATTTGAAAGCCCTGTGGAACAAAGTTACACTAAAGTATGAGAATGAGGGAAGGTGAAGAGAATGGATAGCATTACACATACTTTGTTTGGTTTAGCGCTTTATGGGACGATTAACAAAGAAGGAATGGAAAAACCAATGAAGCGAGCTCTTCTTGTAACTGCCGTAGGAGGGAGCCAAATTCCAGATATTGATGTGATTTCTCAACTGTGGGATACAGAGGGAATGTATCAGATGTGGCATCGCGGCATTACCCATTCTATATTCTTAGTCCCGATTTGGGCGCTGCTATTTTACTTTGTAAGTCGTCTATTGTTTCGAGTGCGAGACGCACGCATCTTTTGGCTCGCGCTGCTGGCTGTTTTTATTCATGACACAAGCGATTTGTTTAATGCATGGGGGACTGGGTATTTAGAACCATTTTGGCCAACAAGAATCACATTTGGCACCATTCCAATTGTTGATTTTATCATTTGGTTTATTTTACTCGTTGCCTTTATTATTACGAAGAGGTCTCGTTTTTCACCGCATCTGGTCTATAAATGGGCATTCGTTTGTATTGTTTTACATGTGTTTGTTCAATCCGCACAAGGCTACGCATTGTATCAAGCATATAAAACGAAGTATGAGCAGCTTACGCTTTCGGCAAGCTTTCTGCCTGGACATTTTTCTGTGATTGGGAAAAAAGAGAATGTAGTAGAGATTACAGATGATAGTATTTTTAGTCAGCCAAAGCTGCAATACAAACTTGTCTCACAAGAAAATGCGAATTTGGACAAACTATTTAAAGAAGTACCTGCTGCTAAAACATTGTCTCAGTGGGCCCCATTCGTTGTTGTTGTGGACAGCGAGGATAGACTCGGCATTTATGATCCGCGTTTTTACCGAAATGGTCAATCGTTTTTGTTTGAGTATCTTGAAAAGAATGGGAAGGTAGAATAGAGGATGACGCATGCACCTATGGATTTTGTCCCGTTTCTGATTCTGGAGCAATCTACAAAAAACCCCTACCTAGCACGATAGTGATGGAGGAGGTTCAGGTACAATTCTTGCATTTGTGTGTTGAACCATGGATTAGAGCAGCTAATCTCATTCCATTAAACATTTCCTTTTTTAGCTAATTCCTGCTATAATATTGCTCTATGTCAAAAGCAAAATACTCCCATAAGAAAAGGCAAGTTCTCTAAGAGTGCAATGAACTTGCCTTTCTTTGTGTAGAGGTGAGGAAAGGAGCAAGTATGTCAGCAAAACAGCATCCGGATTACGGTTTTGAAAAGGAACGGTTAGAATTTACGAAGACGTATATTCGCTTTTTGCTTGAGCAGGCAAAGGAAAGCAAGCAGCATTATCAGGAGAATATGGGGGAAGCGTATGCCGATTTAAATGTGCTTGACAGCTCGCTCGGCTATTCCAATTTGCTTACGAACGTGCAGTTTTTAGAAATGACAGAGAGGGAGCATCGGCAGCTAGAGCACGTGCGGCATAAGCCATATTTTGCACGGATTGATTTTCGAGAAGGCAAGAATGGGCAGCATGAGAAGCTATATATCGGAAAGGCTTCGCTGTACGATAGGGAGTCACAAAAGGATATTATCGTAGATTGGCGCTCTCCTGTCGCAAATGTATATTACGACAGCAGACTCGGTGATGTGACATATGAGGTAGGGGACGAGGCTGTTACTGGGAACGTTTCGTTAAAGCGTCAATATATCATTGAGGATGGAGAGCTGGAAGAGATTCGTGATATTGATATTACAACGCACGATGAACTGCTGCAGCAGGCTTTGTCGGGAAGCGCACAAAATAGGTTGACCGATATCGTGTCAACCATTCAGGATGAACAAAACAGGGTTATTCGTGCTGACATGTATAAGCCGCTCATTGTACAGGGGGTGGCTGGAAGCGGGAAAACAACGATTGCCCTGCACCGAATTGCTTATTTTATTTACAAGCATGCCGCTTATTTCTCTCCACAGTCCATCATGATTTTGGCTCCGAGTAAGTTGTTTCTTACCTATATTTCCGAAGTGCTGCCAGAGCTTGGGGTTGATCAAGTGAGACAAACGACATTTTTGGAGTTTGTAGCACAATGCCTTGATCCAAAGCTTCGATTTTCCCGTATGGAGGAGGACCTTATCTCTTTGCTGCAAGGCAGGGAAGAGGAGAAGCAGCAGGAAAGGGCAAAAGTGATTGCGTTTAAGGGATCCCTCCGTTTTGCTCGTCTGGTTCAACGATATGCAAAGGATATTGAGCAGGGCATGATACCAGAGGGAGATTTTAAAATCGGAAATATCTTAGTCATGAAGCAGGAACGGATTCAGGAGTTATTTCTGCATGAGTATAAGTATTTACCGGTATATAAACGAATTCAAAAATTGAAAATTGTATTGATGAACTATGTAAGAACGAAGAAGGTACAATGGGAGCAGCGGATTCTCAAAAATTATGAAATTAAGCTAGGGCGTGCGCTTGCCATCAGAGATGACATGAGGCGCAAAGAAACTGTAACGCGTTTAATGGAGAAAAAGGAAACACTGCTGGCTGATTTTAAAAAAGGATGCCGGACGGCTGTGAACCATTACATCAAGAGATTCCCAAAGCGGGATGTATTTGATTACTATTCTGAGCTGCTGACAAATGAAGAACTGCTAAGAACTTACGATGAACGTTTAACGGGAGCGCTTGTAAGCGGACTTGCTTCCTCACGTCTCAGGTGGAAACGGCACTATAGGGCAGAGGATGCGGCTGCGCTGCTTTATTTACAGCACTATTTATATGGTCCGAAGCAAGAAGTAAAAACAAAAAGCATTGTCATCGATGAAGCGCAGGATTATACGATGTTTGAGCTCTATGCGCTGAAAAAAATATGTAAAACTGAGCTGTTTACCATATTGGGAGACTTATCGCAGGGCATTCATAGCTACCGAGGAGTAAAGAGCTGGGGAAATGTTGTTGAGCAGCTGTTTCCAAAAGCAAATTATTTGACGCTTGAGCGGAGTTATCGGACAACAATTGAGATTATGAACCTAGCAAACGCGGTATTAAGCAACAGCTGTGAGGTGAAGGTACCATTAGCGATCCCTGTTGTTCGTCATGGGGATGCTCCTGTGTTCATTTTGTATGGAGATGAAAGACAGTTGGCAGCTGCTTTGGAGCAGGCTATTTTGCAGGCGAAAGCAGGTAAATTAAAGTCATTTGCCTTACTTGGAAAAACAAAAGCAGAATGTGAGTATCTGACTCGCATATTCGAGGCGCATAGCTCTCTAGCCGTTGAATTAATGACAGAGCAGCGGGAGCTTGACACGTCTGTTGTTTCAATCATTCCCATCCATGTTGCGAAGGGGTTGGAATTTGATTTTGTTGCGATTGTGTCCCACTCGGAAACGTATAGCAAGGAGGAACTTGATGCGCAGCTTTTATATGTGGGGATGACAAGACCGCTTCATCAGCTATATGTATGTGCGAAGAGAGCAGAGGATGTGCTGCTTGACGATATAAATAAGGGTTTATTCATGGAGGATATTGGAAAACTGGGAAATGAATAAAAAGAGAGGGCTCTGACGGCAGAATGCAGACCTTATACGATAATGCATTTTTTGGAAATAAGACCCCTGATTGTTTATGATAAGGAGATAAAGACAGCCCCAAAAGGGCTGTCTTTGTTTAATATAAGATCGTTTATCGGGAGTTCCTTTAATGTAATTCTAGAATGCATTGAAGTCTCTCAATTCCCTGGGTATTTTTTACATTAGTACTTTTGGTAGTAAGTCACTTTACGGTTTATGACAGCTACCCTGTCACTACTTCTTGTAGGTTTGACACTTACTTCGAATGACGAATTATTACTTGCTGGATGACTGCCTATTGCTTTGCTCGTAAAATAATGTAAGCTTGTGGGAAGAATAACCAACCACCAGTTGCGGGCATCGATATAACTACGATCACTGCAAATCCAAGTAAATACCATCCAACCATTTTCGGTACAGGGCTGTTGTATTTCTTGATATAGTAATGAAGAGTGTGCCCCAACACAATCCAAAAGAACCCTGATGATATAAGCCAAAAAAAAGAACTCCGATCATCATGTGAGAAAATAGTGTTCCATACTCCGCTATCGATAATGTCAAGAAAAATATCCCAACGAAGGATGAATCCAATTAAATTGTGCAGGATGCCAGTAGCAATCAGAAAAATGCCTGAGTATTTCCACAAAGATTTCATACATCTCACCTCATCATGTATTTTTGATAAAAACAGACATGACCTACTGGGATGGTTTTTCGATGAAAGTCGTGCTAAGTCCATGGTATCCGTCTCCATGGGCTGGTGTTTGGTCGTACTTTCATTATAATCACGGTTTATGGCGGATTTTCTATTTAATTGTGAAGATTAATGCAACAGGCTCTAGAATTGTAAAGCTGCTGACCACATACAGTTAGAAACTTATTAAAAGATCTCTGGTCTAGTAATTTTCACCTGGTTGTTACAATGAATGTACACATACTTGCTAGAAAGAGATATTCTCGCTCGCTCTCCATTTATTCCTATGCTAAAAAACGAAAAAACAGCCCTTTTTACAGGGGGCTGTTTGACATAAGATTCGATAGAAGATAATTAGTGTTGATTTTATCCTTTCCTTAATTAATCTGCTGCTGTTATTTAAACAAGGAACAATGCACTTACATAACCCGTTATTACCGGAAGTGAAGCGAGTTTTCTTTATACTGTAGGAAAGTATACATTTCCAGCTAGAAGCGAATTCGACGTAGTCGGAAATTTTAGGAATACAGTATAAGTGCAACTACGCCTCTGTCTTCGCCCAAGGGCAGGGCTCGCCAGTCGGCGAGTTTTCTTTATCAGGAGCGTTTTGTTGCTTCCTTCACTCGCTGGATATGCGCCATTTTATTGTTCCAGCAAGCCTCGCTTAGATCTACTGGATATTCCTCAGGATTCATCGTTCGTTTATATTCCGTCCATAGAAGCTCCAGGTTTTCCGACGCATATTGCTGGATATTCCGAAGGTGAGGTGTATCGTATACAAGCTTTCCATTCACAAAAATATCATGATGCAGCTCACGGGCTTCAAAATTTGTTACAAATTTACTGATAAAGGTATGAACAGGATGAAACATTTTCAGCCGCTCTTCTTCTTGCGGCTTTTCTTCTTCAAGTGCAATATAATCGCCTTCAGCATGGTGATTGACGAGATTGATGATTCGATACACCTTTTTTAAGCCCGGGGTGCTGATTTTTTCAGGATTAGAGGAGAGCTTAATCGTATCCATCATCTTGCCATTTTCATCTTCAATCGAGACAATTTTATAGACAGCGCCAAGCGCAGGCTGATCGTAGGCAGTAATGAGCTTTGTGCCAATTCCCCACGTATCAATCTTTGCTCCCTGTGCCTTTAAATTCATAATGGTATATTCATCTAAATCACTTGAAGCAACGATTTTTGTTTCTGGAAATCCAGCGTCATCGAGCATTTTTCGCGCTTCCTTCGAAAGATAGGCCATATCGCCGCTATCAAGACGAATGCCGATAAAATGAATACGGTCCCCAAATTCCTTTGCTACCCGTATTGCATTAGGAACTCCAGACTTCAATGTATCGTATGTATCTACGAGGAACACGCAATTTGTATGCGTCTCAGCATATTTGCAAAAGGCTGTATATTCATCACGATATGCTTGTACGAATGCATGTGCATGTGTTCCCGAGACAGGGATACCAAACTTTTTTCCCGCCCGAACATTGCTTGTTGCCGAAAAACCGCCGATAAAAGCCGCTCTTGTTCCCCAAATTGCCGCATCGAACTCCTGGGCACGACGCGTGCCAAATTCCATAAGGTCTTCAGAACCAACAGTCTGCTTCATACGGGCAGCTTTGGTAGCGATAAGCGTTTGATAATTGACGATGTTTAACATGGCTGTTTCAATGAGCTGTGCCTCGGCAAGCGGAGCTTCGACACGAAGTATTGGCTCATTTCCAAACACCAATTCGCCCTCCTGCATAGAACGCACTGTTCCCGTAAACTGGAGAGTGTGCAGATAGGAGAGAAAGTCATCCCTATAACCGAGTTCTTCACGAAGATAACGAATATCGCTCTCTGTAAATCGAAACTGCTGCAAGTATGCAATGAGCTTTTCTAAGCCAGCAAAAATGGCATATCCGTTGCCAAATGGAAGCTTGCGGAAGTATAAGTCAAATACTGCCCGGCGGTTATGAATCCCATCACGCCAATAGGCTTCGACCATATTGATTTGATATAAATCAGTGTGTAGCGCATAGCCATCATCTTCATACAGGTTGTTCATCGTAGTACCCCCTAGTTAGTTTTAGTAACATTATAGTTGACACTCCCACAGCTGAAGCAGTGGGATTCTAACCCCCACGCCGTTAGACATAACGCTTCACAGCGGTCAATCTGTGCTGTCAGGTTTTCCTACGTCATTTGAACCTCCGGTCCAAAAAGGATGTACCTCTTACTGCTCGGTACCCATTAGGCTATCATCGACTGCCCATCGACGAGAATTCTCAGCCCTTCAGCCAAGATATTATTTGCAGCATTTACGTCTCTATCATGAATTGTATTGCATTCTGAACATGTCCATTCTCGGACTCCTAAGTTCTTTACTTCTGGATTCTTATGCCCACAACATGAACATAATTGAGAAGAAGCAAAATTGGAGCCTACCACGACAAGTGTTTTACCATACCATTTACACTTATATTCCAACATACGTCGAAACTCAAACCAAGAGACCTCAGATATTGCTTTTGCCAATTTCCCATTCTTCAACATATTCTTCACACGAAGGTCTTCTATGCATATCACTTGGTTTTCGTGAACAAGCGAAGAAGTTATCTTGTGCAGGAAATCTGTACGAGCATTGACTATTTTTTCATGAATTTTCGCTACCCTTTTGCGTTGTTTCTTCCAATTGGAGCTGTTGTATTTCCGTCTTGATAGAACCTGTTGCGCTTTTATGAGTTTGTCTTCTAGTTTCCGAAGCCACTTTGGATTTTCAATTTTGGTTCCATCGGAAAATGTAGCAAAATCTTTTAATCCAACATCGATACCTATTTGAAAGAATGAAGGTTGTACATATTCTATTTCTTGCTCTGTTAGGAGCGAAACAAAATACTTTCCTGTTGCATTCATACTGACGGTAGCAGACAATATTTTCCCCTTTACTTGTTGTGTGGGAACAAATTCAACGAGCCCTAACTTTGGGATTTTCATAAAACGCTCTTGTTCCACTCGAATAGTCGGACCACTTTTACTATAGTTACATTTGGAGGTGTAGGAATGCACCTCATTTTTCTTGCTTTTAAACTTAGGTTTCCCTTTTTTCTTTTGGTAGTATTGTTTAAAGGATTCCCCTAAATCTTGTAGAGAGTTTTGCAAAGCCGTAGAATCTGCTTCTTTCAACCAATCCAATTGTTTTTTCAATTCTGTTAACTCTTTTTGTTCCTTCGCTGCGTTAAAAAAATCCGATTTCCATCGGTTTTCAGGAAGTTGTCCGTTTTGAACCATTTCCTCAGTTATATACCAATACGCATCTTGTTTCTTTTGAGCACCTAAAACCAGGTTCCAAATATAACGGCAACATCCTAATGTTTTATGTATTAATATTCTCTGCTCTTTAGTTGGATAGATTCTAAACTTATATCCTTTGTGAATTTTCATTTTTTCACCTCCAGTACACACGTTCTGTATCTATTATACAAAAAAGGGAAATATTTGAAAAGGAGTTGTGATAAACAACATAAAAAAATCAAACAATTGACGTACCTAAAGGTACGCCTTGTTTGACATCACTTTCAGCCCACACCTGAAGGCGTGGGCTTTCCCGTTCGGAAAATCTGTAAAAAATGGTTTGAGATTCCCTTCTTGATGAAACATCGCGTTGTGTATGGACTATAGGAGAGCGAGGAGATCAGCTTGCTTGCTATTATGTCCTTTTCTGTTTCCATATGTACAGAAGCATGATGACGGAAAGAGCTACTAGTATGACTTTTCCTGTCCCGCTCCAGTTAAGCACTTCAGAAACGGAGTATGTTTCTATGAGCAGGGCGGGAACTTTTCCGGTTGTACTGGCAATGAGAAAGGAGAGCCAATCCATTTTCCCGAGCGCCGCAAACAATGTAACGAGACTCGACGGCACGAATGGCAGCAGCCGCAAGGAAAGAACGAGGAGAAATGCTTCTTTTCCCTTCACATGAAGCAGCCGCTCTGCTCTCGGATAGCGCGCCGCATGTTGATTGATCCATTTCCGGAAGCCGTGCCGGTATAAAAAGAAAGCAGCAATGGCACCGGCTGCTTCTCCTATAAGAGAAACAACAGTTCCACCGATAAAGCCAAATAATTTTACGTTAAGAGCTGTAAGAAATACACTTGGAATTACGCCAACCATACTGATAAGGATATTGCAGAGTATACTGAACAAAAGGGCGATTTCCTTGTGGGCGATAAGAATAGATTCTAATTGATGCATGATCGCAGGTACTCCTAGCATAAATGATGTGATACCATTTTAGCATACAAATATGGAGGAAACTGGTGAAGAGGAGTAAATATACAAAAAAACGACGTGGGAATCAGAGGGCACTGAAAAACTAACAGTCAGTTCCCAAGAATGTATGAAAAAAGACGACACTTCATAAGATTTGTCGTTTTTTTCTTGTACATGATCCTCTTGATCAGAATAGATTGATTGAAGAATTTTCAGGTTTATCAACAACCAGCTTTAACAAAGAAAAAAATAAAATATTTGATGAATTTATTTTTTAATGTGTTATACTCTTTGTAGATAAAGATAAAAGTAGTATAACATAATAAAGGTGGTATTTATTAATATGATCAATGTTGCTATTAACGGGTTTGGCCGTATTGGAAGAATGGTATTTCGTCAAGCAATCAAAGAAAGCTCATTTCAGGTGGTAGCCATTAATGCGAGCTATCCGGCAGAGACGTTAGCACACCTGATTCAGTATGACACTGTACACGGGAAGTTTGACGGTACGATAGAGGTATTGCAAAATCACTTATTGGTGGATGGCAAGCTAGTTCAGCTTCTGAATCAGCGTAATCCGCAAGAGCTTCCTTGGAAGGAACTAGGCGTAGATGTTGTGATTGAAGCAACAGGAAAATTTAATGCAAAAGAACAAGCAAGTCTGCACCTAGAGGCAGGGGCAAAGAAGGTTATTTTGACAGCTCCTGGAAAAAATGAAGATGTTACGATTGTAGTTGGTGTAAACGACGAGCAATTGGATCTTACAAAACACGATGTGATTTCAAATGCCTCTTGTACAACCAATTGTCTTGCTCCAGTTGTAAAGGTGTTAGATGAACAATTCGGTATTGAGAACGGCTTGATGACTACTGTACATGCATATACAAATGATCAAAATAACACCGATAATCCGCATAAGGATTTACGTAGAGCTCGGGCTTGCGCACAATCTATTATTCCGACTACAACAGGTGCTGCTAAGGCATTAGCAAAGGTACTGCCACATTTATCCGGCAAATTGCATGGGATGGCGCTACGCGTTCCGACTCCAAATGTCTCGCTTGTAGATCTTGTAGTAGACGTAAAGTGTGATGTGACAGTAGAACAAATTAATGATGCCTTCCGTACTGCAGCTCAAGGATCGATGAAGGGTATTATAGAATTCTGCGATGCACCGCTTGTGTCTGTAGATTTTAATACAAATCCAAGCTCGGCTATTATTGATGGTTTATCTACAATCGTGATGGGAACCCGTAAGGTCAAGGTTCTTGCCTGGTACGATAACGAGTGGGGCTACTCCTGCCGCGTAGTAGATCTCGTAAAGCTAGTAGCAGATG
>JBEPZN010000050.1:0-10311 GCA_041640875.1 Ectobacillus sp.
TGATGTCTAGCTCCCAAGGCCCAAAATGGCAGCGTAGGGCTGAACCTCCGCAAAAGGCAAAAAGCGCCTTTCACTCCGGTCCACCCCTACGCTGCCATAAAAGGCGGGCCTTGTCCGCTTTTCTTAATTGAAATACTTATTTAAAAATAAAGGAGAAGGTTCATGAAATATAAAATTGAGTGGACGTATAAGCTAAAGAATGGAAGTGAGACGGTTCTGACAACCGATTTTCTCCGCTTAGAGGAGGCGCTGCACTTTGCAAATGACTTTGAAAAGACGGGCAGAGCCAAGGAACTGAATTTTTATGATGAAATCGGAACACATTGGACGAAGAAGGAGGCAGAAAAGCTCGCAAGAAAGATAGAGGAAGAGCCGCACGATATTGTGATGTACTTTGATGGAGGCTATGATTTGCAAACGAGGGAAACGGGTGTTGGAGTTAGCATATATTATGTTAAGGACGGAAAAACATACCGTGTGCGCCGTAATGAGCAATTAGCGGGCTTAGAGAATAACAATGAAGCAGAGTATGCTGCCTTATTATACGGCATGCAGCTTTTGGAAGAGCTGGGAGTAAAGTATCAGAGCATAGTGCTAAAGGGTGATTCACAGGTTGTGTTAAAGCAGTTGTCTGGCGAATGGCCGTGCTATGAAGAAAACTTAAATCGGTATCTTGATCGTGTAGAACAAAAGGCAACGGATATGCAGCTGCGCTTTTCATATGAGCCGGTTTCAAGAAAGGCGAACAAGGAAGCGCATCAGCTGGCATCACAGGCATTGCAGGGGATTGTAATTGATAGCCATGCGGCGTTGGAGGAGTGAAAGAGTGGGTAAGTCGTTAAACCGAAAGCAGTGGATTGGAGAGGTGCATCAGCTGCTCGACACGTATTGCGACGGCTGCTTTCTGAATAGCCATTTTCGAAAGGAGAACGGTCCACGATACGCACAATCATTTTGTATTAAACAGTGCACTGTTGGAGAAAAGCTGAAGGATTACGGTAAAAAACTATCATGAAACATGAATAAAACCGCCGGTGTCGGCGGTTTTATTAGAGATTATTGCATTGCTTCTTTTAATTGGTGTTCGCATTGTTCGAGCATTTCTTCTTGTTTTGAAAGAAATGCCTCATCGAGATCTGTTGCTACTTCCTTCATGTGTGTAAGCTGACGACGTGCTTCCTCTACTGTTTTGGCCGCGTTATGCAGCTGAGCGGGATCCATGCTCATAGTGGCGGAGCCGACCATCTTCTGGGCGGATGCCACCCGCATTCCTACGTCTTCGAAGCCGTTAAAACCATTATGAGAGGCATGGTATGGATCTCCCGCACCTCGTATATCTTGTGCCATAGAATAAAACACCTCCTGCGAGTTACTACATGTAGTTTACGCATAGGAGGTGTTTTTTACACTTTAAGAAAGTATAAATTTCTAGCTGGAAGCCAATTCGACTCTTATAGAAATTTTAGGAATAAAATATAAGTGCAACTACGCCTTTGTCCTCGCCCAAGGGCAGGGCTCGCCAATTGACGAGTTTTCTTTAATCTTAAGAAATTAGTATGTATTTTTTTGTTTTTCTAGTTAATCAGTAGGCCTGTTATTTTAGATAACAAAAGGAGAAGGAAGTGGAATTTCGTGTTTGATTTTTATACAAAGCAGACATGCTAGAGAAAAGAATTGAATTTTAGGGGGGATTTTTGTTTATTTGTTTATATTTAACGAGTTATAAATTTACATATTATAACTCAAATTACATATTAGTAAATTTTATGAAAAAATGTAAATTCAACTACACCTCTGTCTTCACAAATCCATAAATTTTCTTTAAAAATTTTATTTTTGCTGCAAATTTTGTGAAGGATAACAAGGGTTTTTTGTGTTCAGAATGGAATATAGATGAATAAGAAACAGGTTTCTGCAAGGGACTAAGGTTGCCTTGGAGGGGGATTGTTGGCAAGGGAATATTTTTGTAAAGAAGCATATTCTTCAAGACAAAGATAACCTGTTTTTGTATACGTTGGCACAATCCCTTCTTGTATAAGAAAGTACGGCTGGTTAGTATGCTTAAAGGGAGGATACGAGTATGTATCGAACGGTGATAAACGGAAAAGAAGTAATTGTTAAACTCTCAACAAAGCTAGGAAAAGAAGTGCAGGAGCGTACTACAATTTATGAAGCGGTGCTATCTGTTGTTGAGCGCGTTCTTCCGCGAGAGAACCAGTATAATTTTGCAGTACATCACAAAAACACAGGGTTAATTATAGGTGAGGTGCATAGAGGAGAGGTAATTGTATTTTCGGTAGAGCATATTGTTGATCAGCAAAATATATTTCAGCAGCATATAAATAATCGTTCTTTTGAGCAAGGAGCCAATTTTTAAAAAGTATTGAGTAAATAGAGTAGAAAGCAGAATTGTATATAAGAATCAATCTTTCTCGTCGCTGAAAAAGGCGGCGTTTTTTATGGAAAAGCGGATAGGTTTAAAAATCTGCCTAGTCACTCCTGCTACAAAAGAATTTTGTCGATTGTGCATAGGCTTCCTAGAAAGTGTTTTATGGATAAATGGTATAAAGATTGAAATGTTAAAAAACGGATTACTATTGGTAGTTTTTTGAAAAATAATAAATTTGTCAAAAAATGTCTACTTAAAATGCTTTCCATGTGAGGGAATATTTAATAAAATTAAATTTGCATTTGGTAATATCTCTTTAATTGTAAGCGCTTTATTATAGCGGTTCGGGGAGGTGTTATTTTACACTTTAAGAAAGTATAAATTTCTAGCTGGAGGCCGATTTGACGTAGTTAGAAATTTTTGGGAAAAAGTATAAGTACAACTATGCCTCTGTCTTCTCCCAAGAGCAGGGCTCGCCAATCAGCGAGTTTTCTTCATCCGTCTCATGCGTGTTTCATGATTGCAACGGTATATAATTTGAGAGGAGAGTGTAACAATGGAAGTAAAACAAGAGAGTATTGCCCGTTCACAGACTGATGGAATCGATTACACACAGATTGTACAATCCTCTGAGTTTAAACAGCTGCTGCAAGCGAAAAAGAAATTTATTATTCCCATGACCATCTTCTTCTTCACATTTTATTTTATCCTTCCTATTATGACGTCCTACTCTAAGATTTTGAATACGCCGGCTATTGGAGATATTACATGGGCTTGGGTATTCGGATTTGCCCAATTTATTATGACATGGACACTTTGTATCTTGTATAGCAAAAAGGCTCAGTCGTTCGATAAGCTGTCGGACAATATCTTGAAAAAAATTAAATAAGAGGAGGGATTATTTGTGAACGTTACAGCTTTCGTACTATTCCTGGCAATTGTGCTTGGCACACTCGTCATCACATATTTCGCATCGAAGAAAACAAAGAATGCTAATGAGTTTTATACAGCAGGTGGAGGCTTGACAGGCTGGCAAAATGGATTAGCTATTGCTGGTGATTATATGTCTGCTGCATCGTTTTTGGGAATTGCAGGAACAATTGCGCTTGCTGGATTCGATGGCTTCTTTTACAGCATTGGTTTTCTTGTAGCATATCTTGTCGTTCTATACCTAGTAGCCGAACCACTTCGGAATCTTGGGAAATATACATTAGCTGACATGATTGCGGCACGATTTGAGGAAAGAAAAGTACGTGGTGTTGCGGCGTTGAATACGATGACAATATCCATTTTCTACATGATTGCACAGCTTGTAGGAGCAGGTGCACTTATTAAGCTATTATTAGGATTAGAGTATACTACTGCTGTGTTAATTGTCGGAACATTGATGACGGTCTATGTTATTTTTGGAGGAATGACGGCAACGAGCTGGGTGCAAATTGTAAAAGCTGTATTGCTAATGGGAGGAACATTTCTTATCTCGATCATTGTATTTGCGAAATTTGGTTTTAGCTTTACGGAGATGTTTGCGCAAATGAAAACGGCAACTCCATTAAAAGAAGCATTTTTGAATCCAGGCGTGAAATACAAAGACGGCATTGACACTCTTTCTCTAAACATGGCACTTGTGCTCGGAACTGCTGGGTTGCCGCACATTCTCGTTCGATTTTTTACGGTGAAAGATGCTAAAACAGCGCGTCAATCTGTTGTGTACGCTACGTGGTTAATCGGGGTTTTTTATGTTATGACCATGTTTCTTGGTTTCGGTGCAGCTGCATTTGTAGGAAATACAGCAATTGTAAAGGCAAACCCGGCAGGAAACATGGCGGCTCCATTATTGGCGCAGGAGCTAGGTGGCAATGTTTTATTTGCGTTTGTTTCTGCTATTGCATTTGCTACGATTCTTGCTGTAGTAGCGGGGCTGGTATTAACAGCTGCATCAGCGTTTGCACATGATTTTTACAATGAGATTATACGACGCGGTAAAGCGACTGAAGGGGAGCAAGTTGTAATGGCTCGCTATGCTTCCATTGGTGTTGCTGTTTTGTCTATTGTATTAGCATTGTTTGCTCAAACGTTAAACGTTGCTTTCCTTGTCGCTCTCGCGTTTGCAGTAGCCGCCAGTGCCAATTTACCAGTTATTTTGTTTACAATCTATTGGAAACGCTTTAATACAACAGGAGCAATTTCTGGTATGCTTGTAGGCCTCCTTTCTGCTATCGCTATTGTAGCGATGAGTCCGAATGTATGGGATCCAGTAGCAGGAAAGGCGATTTTTGTTGGAGAGCCACTCATTCGGCTTACAAATCCAGGGATTATTTCTATTCCTCTTGGATTCCTTGCTGCGTATGTAGGTACGGTATTATCCAGCAAAAAAGCGAGCCAAGAGAAGTTTGATGAAATTCTTGTAAAATCGAATACGGGTCATGGTGTAAGTAGCGTATCTAATCATTGAAACAAGCGGGACGTCTCGAACGAGACGTCCCGCTTGTTTTATTCCGTTAAAATGTGCGGAAAGTCAGATAAATATGCAAAGGTATGGACAAAACTTGATTTAGTAATAATAAGGAATACAAACGCGGATAGTATATCGATAGTTTAAATTAAAATTAGGTGAATCAATTTCAGAATGGTTTTTCTGCAAAAGTTTGACTATTAGAATTTTGATGTTTGCTTTTTAAAAGCGCTAGGAAGCTTTGTTCTATTCTATCGCTTCATCTGCTGGTTGATGCGGTCTGTTGCGAGTTTGGCTGCATTACAAACAAGCGTTACAAGAACCAAGTAGAGAAAACCTTCTCATCTTTGTATTTTTTTACTGCAAAATTTAAATTTTACAAAAAGAAAGGGAAGAGTTTTGAAAAAACTTATACTTACTGTAACTATGTTTATTGTTATATTCATTGAGTCAGGCTGCAGCTACTTTCAACCAATGGAGTATTCGAATGATGCTCCCCTTTACTTACCGGATCGGGGCTGTGTTGTGTTAAACTATCATCGTATTCGATCTCCAAACTGGTTCAATAAAACGCTAGAAAAGCTGACTAATAATACGGAGTTAACTAGATATTCTGTATATACAGATGAATTTGAAAGGCAGATGTTGTATTTAAAAGAAAAGAATGTATCATTTATCAAGCCTGCCGATTTAGAGACATATGTTTCAGGTGAAAAGCCAATGCCTGAGAAATGTGCCCTTATTACATTTGATGACATTGATGTAAGTGTATATGAAAATGCCTATCCTTTTTTGAAAGAGGAAAATATTCCATTTACCGTTTTCGTTGTTACGGGAGAGGTAGGAAATCCTGATTTTAATGGATTAAAAATGGTCAGTTGGAAGCAGCTGAAGGAAATGAACCTCTCGGGTCTAGTTACAATAGGAACACATACACATAAGCTCCATTATATAGAACCAAATGAGAAAGCTCCATTTTTGAAAGAAAGAAATTTAAATTTGTTTAAACAGGATTCTCTAGAAGCAATAAAAATGTATAAACAGCATTTTGGTACAGATCCTCTTTATTTTGCATATCCATATGGATATGGGATCCCAAAGACTGACGAAATTTTATTAAATCAAGGGTATCATTTGATTTTTTCGTTGAATCCTGGAACTGTAAAAGCGAATGATCCACGATTTTTCATTAATCGGGTGTTAGTAGACCGAGGTACATGGAAAGCAATAGAGAGATGGGTTGATAGCTTATAAAGAAAAGTGGAGATTATTGAGATCTCCACTTTTTTACACTAGTAGGAAAGTGTAAATTTCCAGCTAGAAGTAAACTCAACGTAGTAGAAAATTTTAAGAATACAGTGTAAGTGCAACTACGCCTGTGTCTTCGCTTAACGGCTCCCCAATCGGCGAGCTTTATACAATCGTATCTTTTAGCTTAATAATATTAGTTTCCTGCCAGTATTGAATTTCTTCCTCTGTAAGGGAGAAGTACTGTGCCAAGTCTTGTCGTTGTACATCTTTTGGGAAGCGACGACGTTTCAACTTCCCGAAAATACGATAGTTATATTGAACCCATACGAATTGGATTATAAAGAAAATAACGCCGAACATTCCAATTTTGTATATAATGTTTTGTACGTCCACCTGTTTAATTTGGAAGACCACCAATAATGTTCGTTTCCATTCAAGATCCCAGTTACATGTAATGGCGACTATAAGCGTTAATGTACCTAAGAGATAAATCCATAGAAGTAAGGTAGCAAGCAATTCTATAGACCTAATGGCTAAGGAGCGTTCCTCATGAATAATTATATCCCTGTGTTTCCTTTTACGCCGCGGTCTGGACTTTCCCATATCGCAAATGTTCCTTTCTTTCTAAAAATGGCCTTCGGAATGGCTCTGACAACAACAAGGGTGTTCATGTACCAGTACAGAACTGGATACCAGGCAGCCCAGAAATAATATTTTGGCATCTTTTTATCATACTTAGAGTCCAATGTAATCGCAATAAAGAATTGCAAAATACAAATCACTGATAAAATACAGGAAAACAGTGTGAATAAATTGAAAATATTTGCAGTTACAGCCGTTTTAAACAAAACGAGAAAAGTAAAAATAACCCATAAGACTGACCAGAGAATACTGCAAAGCTGTTCAATGTAAATTAAATATAATCGGCGCTGACGCCAATCCAAGAAAATATCCCAATGTCTTAATAAAACTTCCACACCACCTTGCGCCCAGCGAACACGTTGCTTCCAAATCCCTCGGATAGTTTCCGGGACAAGCATCCAACAAATAGCATTTGGCTCATAGCGCACATCCCAGAATCTTTTTTGGAGTTTCCATGTTACAGCTATATCCTCTGTAATCATATCGCGATCCCATAGACCTGCATCCATCAAAGCCTTTTTTCGAAATGCCACGATAACACCGGAAACCGTCATAATTTTTCCTAAAACACGTTGTGTACGTTTAATGCTACCAACAATACTTGCATACTCTACGAGCTGCATACGCGCCAATAAAGAACTGCGATTACGTACACGTGGATTTCCCGTGACCGCGCCTACACGTTCTCCATTATGTTCGGTTGTAAAATGTGGAATCATGTATAAAAGTGCATTTTTGTCTAGCAGAGCATCGGAATCAATACAGATAAGGAATTCTCCCCGCGAAGCAAGTAAACCAAGATATAACGCATTCGCTTTTCCTGCATTTTTCTGAAGGTCGATAAAACGAACAATTTTATGCTCTAAAGCTAACTCCGTCGCTACTACTGCTGTTCGATCTGTACTGCCATCATTTATTATGATTACCTCATAGTTAGAATAGTTAAGGTTCAATACATGAGTAATTGTTTCCCGAAGTGTCTCTTCTTCGTTATAACAAGGAACAAGAATAGATACGAGGGGGGATTCTCTCAAGGGTAAGGGCCTCTTTCGTTCCCGGCGGAAGTAAAATAATAAAGAACCAGTTATCCAAAACAAACTCATAATAACGGGATACCAGAATAGATATCCAGAAAAAAATTCAAACATATTTCATACCTCCAAACCTAGAGTAGGGGGATATAAATCTTTTTATAAGCATTATTTTCTTTATACTTTAAGAAAGTATAAATTTCTAGCTGGAGGCCGATTCGACGTAGTTAGAAATTTTAGGAACAAAGTATAAGAGCAACTACGCCTCTGTCTTCGCCCAAAGGCAGGGCTCGCCAGTCGGCGAGTTTTCTGTATTTCATTTTAATGATATATTTTTTAAGATGAATATAACCTCAAATAAATATATCAATAAGAATCCCATATATAAAGAAAGTTTTTATGGTAATAAATTATATAATATCCTTTTTAACCCGAAAGCCCTCCGTTCAGGTGGCTTTTTCTAATACTTTAAGAAAGTATAAATTTCTAGCAGGAAGCCAACTCGACGTGGTGAGAAATTTTAGGAATAAAGTATAAGGGCAACTACGCCTCTGTCTTCGCCCGGGGAGCAGGGCTCGCCAGTCGGCGAGTTTTCTTTATTGGTACAATCATCTCAACCAGAATTTCTTTTTATGTATTACATTCCCTATATTTGGAATGGATGGGCATTACAAAAGAAAGGGAGAAAAAAATCCCAATCCTTATAAAGCGGGATGTCTCGCACGAGACATCCCGCTTGTTTTATTCCGTGCCTTTTTCCTGTTGTGGTTCGGGTGAATGAGATGTTTGCGGTATTTGTTTTGGCTTGAGGACAAATGCAAAAATAATGAGAAAGATAATAATGACCGCTGCCACACCGTCATATACATAGAAATAGGTTTTGTACTTTGGCCAATAAGTTTTACTTTCACTCATCTTTGCTTGTGAATCACTAATGAGATGTTTAATTTCGGAGTGCTTATCGTAAAGTTGCTGAACTTTTTGGAAGCGATCTAACGCTTCCTCGTAATAGCCGGCCCAGAAAAATTCTAATCCCTCCTTATACAAAGTGTCTACAGGACCGGGAGAAGTTTTGGCGCCAGACTGCGCAATAAATTCTTGTACCGTAGAGGACGGCACAATAAAGTTAAGTTGTTCAGTTGGACCGCCCGTGAGTAGACCGATAATTTTCCCGTCTGTATTAACAACCGGGCCGCCGCTATTTCCAGGTAGGGCTGCAGCATTAATTTGAATCAGTGGGCTTCCTTGCCCGAACTTCTTATCCTTTGCGGAAACTTGCCCACCGTTTATCGTGGATACGAGCTGTGATTCTTCAGAGGTTCCTATAAGGTCCGCAAGACCCGGATAGCCAATAACCCATATATTATCTTGCAGCTCTACAGCATCTGAATCCCCAAGCTGAAGCGTTGGTAAATTTTTTGCATCAATTTTGAGAACTGCAACATCTTTCCCTTCTTCATAAAAGGGAGCCCCAAATGATTTAACATCGCTACTATATTCTTCTCCACTTGGTAAAATTACCTTTTGGACTTTCTCAATAGAGTTATAATAGAGGGTTCCGTATAAATAATTGATAACGCTATCAACATTATAGCCATACAGTTCTGAGATGTCAGAGGCCATATCTACTAAAGCTGCAGTTAAAATTTCCTCGTCACTCTTTCTTGTTGCATCAACGACATGAGCATTTGTTACGATATAGCCATTTGAACTGATAATAGCTCCAGAGCCGGAACCACCTATAACGGATATCCCCTCTCGCTGGGCTAGATACTCATACACATCATAGTTGTCTACATACGAATAATCCCAACTTACAACCGCATAGTCAAGAACCCGAACAACAGCCGGCTTTGTATAAGCACCAATGCGTTTGCCTGTATCTACTTTTGAAGCATCAATCTTCGTATTCATTAAAAAAAATGATGCAGCAATACCGGCAAGTAATACAAGAATCAGTGGCAGGCTAATCCACGCTCGTTTTCCCACACCTGTTCCTCCTTTCAAGAATATATACTCAAGGAATTGTATTCGTGGTGCTGTTTGTCATATTCTTAGACCCATTAGGAAAAGATGGATTTCTAGTGAATCTTATTCACAAAATAAATGTTCTTTAGAGGGCCGTCTTTTTTTATGGAGACGGTCTTCTTTAAGATTGCTGCAGCGATGTAATTGGAAGCGTGCTATTGAAGGCGTTATAATAGAATGGGATCAAAGGAGCAAGAGTTTGAACATTTTTGTAAGAAAAGAACTAAACTTTTCTTACAAAGCCATTGAACGTCTGCAGTTTGCTTGCACTTTAAGAAAGTATAAATTTCTAGCCGGAAGCCAATTCGACGTAGCGAGAAATTTTAGGAACAAAGTATAAGTGCAACTACGCCTCTGTCTTCGCCCAAGAGCAGGGCTCGCCAGTCGGCGAGTTTTCTTTATACTTTAAGAAAGTATAAATTTCTAGCCGGAAGCCAATTCGACGTAGCGAGAAATTTTAGGAACAAAGTATAAGTGCAACTACGCCTCTGTCTTAGCCCAAGAGCAGGGCTCGC
>JBEPZN010000051.1:0-9630 GCA_041640875.1 Ectobacillus sp.
TTGATGGAAGCTTGCTCCCTTGGATATGAAGAATGTCTGCAAAAAATCTATGCCGGCATGACTGGAATCGAGGCTGACCGCGTTATTCGTGAAGCTTTCAAAAAGTACGAGGTAGAGGAGTACTTAGTAGAAGTGAGCGAAGGCCGTACAGGTGCCCATGCCACAGGTATGGACCCTGAGGAGGATATCCCAGAAATCGGACCAGCTTGCGATAATGTCCTTGAAGAAGGTCAAACTTTCGCATATGAATTGTCCCTAATTGTTCCGGGAATCGGCGGCGTACGTACAGAGGACCAAGTGGTCGTGCGCAAGAATGGATTAGAGCCTCTTCATACATTCAATCGCTTCTTGTATGTTGATTAATTTTTAAATCCCTATGCAGGATGCACCGCTGCTCACGGTCTTGATCGATCGAACGGAACATCCTGCATGAAATTCTAAATAAGTAGATTTGTAGTGAGATAGGTTAGAGATATAACATTAAAAATTCATATTGAAAAGGAGAATAAAAACATGATCTCAGAAGCAGCATTAAAATGGTTACCTGGTAGATTTGAACAATTAATCCGTTACGGTGAATTCCAAGGCCCTGGTGAAACAATCACGAACGAAGAGTATAAGGCACGCGTTGAGCTTGCCCACCAAAAGATCGAAGAAGAGGGTTTGGATGCCCTAATCGTATTCGGTGATTGTTACCGTATGTCAAACATCCGCTGGTTAGTAAACTACCGTACGATCGATGGTGTGTATCCGCAGCCGATGTTAATGTACTTGGTGCCTGGACGCGACCCTGTCTTCTTCCTTCCAAGCAGCGAAATTCCATCCGCACACGGCAGTTCTGCGATGAGTGTGTTGGGCGGCGATATCCGGGAAATTCGTTCAGATTGGGCTCCATTCCTAAAAGAGCGTGCGGCTCAAGACAAACCGAAGAAAATCGGAATTAGCGGTTATACGTATATGGATTTAGAATTCTGGTTCCCAATCAATGACGCATTCCAGTATGCTGATGTGCAGCGGTCCATGATCATTGAGCAATTAAAATCAAAGAAGAACGAGGCAGAGATCGCTTCGATGAAGCGTGCGGCTCGAGTAAGTAATGCCGGCATTCAAATGCTGATGGATCTATTACGTGACAGCGAAGGAATCACTGAACTGGAAGCTACATCTTTGGTTTATGCAGCTATGTTTGCAAATGGAGGTCACTCTATTGCATACGACATCATGATTCAGGCTGGAGAGCATACAGATGTACTCTTTAAGCGTCCGACTACACGTCCAATCCGCCGCGGCGAACTTGTTATGATGGACTATGGTATTCGCGTAAACGACTACTCTTCTGACAATGCTCGTACGATTTGTTATGGAAATGTAAACGATGAAGCGAAGCGTTTGATGGAAGCTTGCTCCCTTGGATATGAAGAATGTCTGCAAAAAATCTATGCCGGCATGACTGGAATCGAGGCTGACCGCGTTATTCGTGAAGCTTTCCAAAAGTACGGGGTAGCAGAGTACTTAGTAGAAGTGAGCGAAGGCCGTACGGGTGCCCATGCCACAGGTATGGACCCTGAGGAAGATATCCCAGAAATCGGACCAGCTTGCGATAACGTTCTTGAAGAGGGTCAAACTTTCGCATATGAATTGTCCCTAATTGTTCCGGGAATCGGCGGCGTTCGTACAGAGGACCAAGTGGTCGTGCGCAAGAATGGATTAGAGCCTCTTCATACATTCAATCGCTTCTTATATGTTGATTAATTTTTAAATCCCTATGCAGGATGCACCGCTGCTCACGGTCTTGATCGATCGAACGGAGCATCCTGCATGAAATTCTAAATAGGTAGATTTGTAGTGAGATAGGTTAGAGATATAACATTAAAAATTCATATTGAAAAGGAGAATAAAAACATGATCTCAGAAGCAGCATTAAAATGGTTACCTGGTAGATTTGAACAATTAATCCGTTACGGTGAATTCCAAGGCCCTGGTGAAACAATCACGAACGAAGAGTATAAGGCACGCGTTGAGCTTGCCCACCAAAAGATCGAAGAAGAGGGTTTGGATGCCCTAATCGTATTCGGTGATTGTTACCGTATGTCAAACATCCGCTGGTTAGTAAACTACCGTACGATCGATGGTGTGTATCCGCAGCCGATGTTAATGTACTTGGTGCCTGGACGCGACCCTGTCTTCTTCCTTCCAAGCAGCGAAATTCCATCCGCACACGGCAGTTCTGCGATGAGTGTGTTGGGCGGCGATATCCGGGAAATTCGTTCAGATTGGGCTCCATTCCTAAAAGAGCGTGCGGCTCAAGACAAACCGAAGAAAATCGGAATTAGCGGTTATACGTATATGGATTTAGAATTCTGGTTCCCAATCAATGACGCATTCCAGTATGCTGATGTGCAGCGGTCCATGATCATTGAGCAATTAAAATCAAAGAAGAACGAGGCAGAGATCGCTTCGATGAAGCGTGCGGCTCGAGTAAGTAATGCCGGCATTCAAATGCTGATGGATCTATTACGTGACAGCGAAGGAATCACTGAACTGGAAGCTACATCTTTGGTTTATGCAGCTATGTTTGCAAATGGAGGTCACTCTATTGCATACGACATCATGATTCAGGCTGGAGAGCATACAGATGTACTCTTTAAGCGTCCGACTACACGTCCAATCCGCCGCGGCGAACTTGTTATGATGGACTATGGTATTCGCGTAAACGACTACTCTTCTGACAATGCTCGTACGATTTGTTATGGAAATGTAAACGATGAAGCGAAGCGTTTGATGGAAGCTTGCTCCCTTGGATATGAAGAATGTCTGCAAAAAATCTATGCCGGCATGACTGGAATCGAGGCTGACCGCGTTATTCGTGAAGCTTTCCAAAAGTACGGGGTAGCAGAGTACTTAGTAGAAGTGAGCGAAGGCCGTACGGGTGCCCATGCCACAGGTATGGATCCTGAGGAGGATATCCCAGAAATCGGACCAGCTTGCGATAACGTTCTTGAAGAGGGTCAAACTTTCGCATATGAATTGTCCCTAATTGTTCCGGGAATCGGCGGCGTTCGTACAGAGGACCAAGTGGTCGTGCGCAAGAATGGATTAGAGCCTCTTCATACATTCAACCGCTTCTTGTATGTTGACTAATCTGCTCCATCAATGATCCATACTCTAAGTGAAATTAGGGAAATGGCTCGAATGGAATCCCGATGGTTTTCATAACACGGGTAGATGAACCTATAAAATTACTTGTTGATTCTTATGAGATATTCGTAGGATGACATGAAAAAGTATGTTTCATATCTATATGTGCTTTCCTTGTAATAATGATAAACCTATAATCGCCCCACTGGTACAGACACAGATAGGTACCTGACCATATACACTTTAACAATTTTTCATAGTGTGTTTCAACTTTTTGGTAGGTAATCAATCTGTGTCTTTTTTATAAGGATGTGTTAAGGAATGATGTTGATTTCGGGTTGTTGGAAGTGATGGGGAACAGATGAGAAAAGCCGGTATTAATTTTATGAAATTTGCCTAGAAGCTCTAAATTAACAAAATTTGAAAATAGTAGAAAGGAGAGAATGGTAATGATTTTGAGGAGTGCACTAGATTTAAGTAAGAGTATAGATGACTATCGCTTGGATATGTATGAATTAGCAAAGAATAAAGGACTCTCTGATCCAGATATAATAAAAATCAGCCATCAATTAGATAGGAAAATTATACTGTTGCAAAAGATGCTAGATGCAAGCCGCTCTTAACAAATAAGTACGTCTTGTTATCAGGATTACAAACATAGCTGGACTTGTAAGCATCACTTATGATAGTTTGACGGAAATTATCAACATCCAACTTTAACACAGCCTTTTGTAAAAATAATTTTATTTATCAAATGGTATTAAGATATTTAAAAGGCTAGGCATGCTTCATCTGAATCTGAAGTGATTGTGTTACGCGTATGAGGTATGACTAAATATTACAAATAAGGGAAACCCATTTTATCCCAAGAATGGTGATGTTTGATGAATAAAAATATTTATGGTTCATTGCTTATTTTACTTTCAGCATCTTGTTTTGGTGTAATGGGTATACTCGCAAAATATGCTTACGCTGCTGATGTTAGTATAGGTACTCTCTTATTTTTCAGATTTTTCTTTGCCGCAGTATTATTTTGGTCTTGGATATTCTATAAAAAAACTTCATATCGATTACCGATCAAACAAATTCCTACACTATTTATGATGGGGACAGGAGGTTATGCCATGATGGCTATTCTCTTATTCACATCATTTTCCTTATTGCCAGTATCATTAGCAGCGATGGTTTTTTACTTGTATCCAGTCTTTGTTGTTATTCTAACTAGCTTATTATCCAAGCAATCGCTTGAAATATCCAAATTAATTGCTATTCTGTTTTCATTAATTGGGCTTTATTTCATGCTCGGTGCGAATTTAAGCCAACTTAATATAGTTGGGTTGATATGCGCATTAGGTTGTGCAATTCTGTACGCCGTTTATATAGTCCAAACTGAAAAAATACAAAATTATATAAGTCCATTTGTCAGTTCTGCTTATGTGACAAGTTTTGCAGCCATAGCATTATTTATATTTACGATACTTAGACAAGATTTCACGCTAGAGATCTACTCTTCGGGGTGGTTTGCCATATTTGGAATCGCCTTTTTTTCAACTTTTTTGGCTATTCTTACCTTTGCTATGGGAATAGAACGTATCGGGAGTTCAAAGGCTGCTATTTTGAGTATTTTTGACCCAATCGTTACTGTATTGCTAAGTTCTGTTCTATTTCATGAGACCCTTGGTCAAACTCAAAAGTTAGGAATTGTTGTTATCTTGATAAGTACGCTGTTAACCCATGTTAGTCGGCAAAAGGTGCGGTCAACAACGAAGAGTGAGAAGTCGACATTTCATGATGTCACAACTCGCCGTAATGCGTGATGAGATTCATATAGATTTCAATGGCTTTTCTCTAACCTAAGCAAGAAAGAATAATAAGTGAGGGAGATCTTAGTCTCGATTATCCTAATGATTGTATACAAGGAATGGATCTTAGTAACTGAATCAGCCCCTGAAATTTTAACCATTTCAGAAAGCGGTTGGCCGCAGCTGGAGATTAAGCTTGCAGCGGGTGGCACGATAAAACGGCCAGCAATGTTAGAACTGTAAATCAATATGGAGAAGTATGTGATGAAGCATCAAAAGCTTATCCACTCATTCATGAAAAATCAGGATACAGCGAGCAACGGCCCGAAGAGTGGGTAGAAAAAACGACCTTAGCACTAAAAGAACTTGTGGCACGTTTTACAGGAAATGCTGATGATATTGAAGGAATCAGCTTTTCTGGCCAAATGCACGGCCTTGTCCTTCTTAATGAAGAAAGAGAAGTGTTAAGAAATGCAATTCTTTGGAATGACACAAGAACAACCGCACAATGTGAGCAAATTTACCGTGCTGTTGGAAATGAACGATTATTAGAAATTACGAAAAACCCGGCATTAGAAGGCTTTACACTTCCGAAGATTCTTTGGGTGCAGGAACATGAACCGGAAATCTTTGAAAAAGCTGATGGATTCTTACTGTCAAAAGATTATTTGCGCTACCGTATGACAGGGCAAATTCATGCTGAATATTCAGATGCAGCAGGAACACTGCTTTTAGATATTTAGGAAAAAGTATGGAGTGAGGAGATTTGTGAACTTTTTCATATTAATCCAAGCATTTGTCCTCCTCTTGTGGAGTCACATCATCTTGTCGGAACGATTACGGCACAATTTGCGTCTGAAACGGGTCTTTCTGAAGCGACAAAAGTATTTGCGGGCGGTGCAATTGGTGCAGGGATTTTATCAGAAGGAAAGACATTGTGCAGCATCGGAACATCTGGCGTTATTTTATCATATAAACAAAGCAGAAATCGTGAATTTGGAGGAAAAGTCCATTATTTTAATCATGGAAAAGAAGATGTTTATTACACGATGGGCGTTACCCTATCTGTCGGTCACAGCTTAAGTTGGTTTAAAGACACATTTGCAAAAGATGAAGATTTTGAAACATTGCTTCATGGATTAGAAAATGTACCAGCCGGAGCAAACGGCTTACTTTATACACCGTATTTGTCTGGAGAGCGGACACCACATGCTGATGCGGATATTCGCGGCAGCTTTATTGGAATGGATGCCGCACACACGTATTGATTTCGCGCGTGCAGTAATGGAAGGAATTACATTTTCTCTTTGTGAAAGTATTAATATCTTTCGAGAAAGCGGTAAAAAAATTGATACCATCGTATCAATTGGCGGCGGCGCGAAAAATGATACATGGCTGCAAATGCAAGTAGATATTTTTGATGCAGTAATTGTGAAGTTAGAGAATGAACAAGGACCGGCAATGGGAGCGGCGATGCTTGCAGCATATGGCTCTGGTTGGTTTTTTTCACTTGAAGAATGTGCGAATCAAATTATCCGCACTGTAAGGGAGTTCCATCCGAATGAAGATAATGTAAAAACGTACAAAGCATTATTTGAAATTTATAAAACAGTCTACGAAAACACGAAAAATATTAATAAAATGCTAAAAGCATTTCGAGGATAATTGAAATTACTTCAAAGAATGTTTTTGCATCAAAACCGAGTTTGTTGAAAGGTTAAAAACGATCTTATCAATTATAACTATGAGGCAGAAATCATTGCAGCAAGTATTCGAAAGATGTATTATCTTGTACAAACGTCGTTGGCAGGTGCGGATATTGCGACAATCCCGAGAAGCCCCTTACTGCCACTGTGGAAACACCTATTAACAGGCTCGGGAATGAAGGGCTGGAGAGGTCTGTAAATTGCTGTATTAGCTAGATAATAGGGGAATATTAACTAATTATACTTATAAGCTGCGTTACTATTTTGCTCGATGTAATGTAGGAGAAAAGCAGCCGAATGCATTTGAGAAGCTTTGGTTGCTTTCTGTGTCTTTTAAATTTTGTTTTGGCTACTAAGGACAAAATGGTTCTGGCACAAACCTCGAATTTTTTCATAAGGAAACTTTTTTGTAATAGGACTACTTTTGAGCAAGGAGAGAAAACGTTGATAGAACAAAATTTGAAACAAGAAAATATCTTAAAACATAATAAAACAACTATTTCCGCAGAGGCAGTTTTAAGAGGGGATGTTACTGGTTTTAAAAAACTTCTTCCTTTCCTTGGTCCGGCATTCATTGCGGCGGTTGCATATATAGATCCTGGTAATTTTGCAACGAATATTACAGCAGGCTCAAAATATGGTTATCTCTTATTATGGGTCATCGTAATATCTAATTTAATGGCAATTCTTATACAATCATTATCTGCCAAACTGGGAATTGCCACAGGCAAGAATTTACCTGAAGTCGCACGTGACAAATTTCCGAAGGCAGTATCCATTTTCTTATGGATTCAAAGTGAACTAGTTATAATTGCAACCGATTTGGCAGAATTTATTGGGGCAGCATTGGGTCTTTATTTACTTTTTGACATTCCTATGCTTCCTGCCGCACTCATCACTGCGGTTGGATCTTTTGCTATTTTAGAGTTGCAGCGTCGTGGCTTTAGATCTTTGGAGGCTGGCATAGCTGCGATGGTTCTAATTGTTGTATTATCTTTTGCATTCCAGGTGATTTTGGCCAAACCTGATATGAGCGCTGTTGCAGTAGGTATTTTCACACCAAAGTTTGAAGGTGTAGAGAGCATTCTTCTCGCTGCTGGAATTCTAGGTGCAACTGTTATGCCGCATGCAATTTATCTTCATTCCTCCCTTACGCAAAATCGTGTGGTAGGAAAAAACGATCTTGAGAAAAAGCAGATATTTAAATTAGAATTTTTGGATATAATCATTGCCATGATTATTGCTGGTGCAGTTAACATGAGTATGCTTATTATTTCTGCATCACTATTTTTCAAGAACGGCCTTGTCATTGAAGACTTGGATAAAGCCTTTCATCAGTTTGGTCATTTTGTCGGACCTGTAGCTGCGATCTGTTTTGGCCTAGGCTTATTAATTGCCGGACTGTCCAGTTCTTCAGTAGGTACTATGGCTGGTGATGTGGTGATGCAAGGATTTATAAACAAACGAATAAACCTATATATACGTCGGGCGATTACAACAATTCCACCTTTGACAATCATCTTATTTGGCGTCAATCCAACAAGTGCCCTAGTAATGAGTCAGATCATCCTATCATTTGGTATTGCCTTCGCTCTGATTCCATTAATTATTTTTACAAGCAACAGAAAAATTATGGGTGGATTAGTCAATCATCGAATTACAACAGTTTTAGGCTGGATCATAGCAGGCCTGGTCATTTTATTGAATTTATTTCTCCTTTTTGAGACCTTTTATTATTGGCAATAAGGCCGTGAGACACTGTTATGTTTCTATCGGATTATTTTCACACAAAACCGTCTCGAATAAGCCATGAATTTGACACCGGCACGCTCTGCCGCAGCTACCGCATTGGTATGCTGGCGAATTCTTGTTTCATTGTCTCCAAGGCAGAAATTTTAGAAAATTTATTCCTGAAGAACACCGGTCCCTTTGAAAATGAAATGATTGAAAACATCTATAAAATGATTTTCGGAGAATCCAAAAAATTGCAAAAATAATGAAAAGAAAACACAAGGCTTGCCTTGTGTTTTCTTTTCCGAGATTGGTGGAAAAACTGATAGAAATCTTTCTTAAACTAATGCACCCGTTCGTAATATAAGGTTAGCCAGATTTTTTTGGTTGACCTTTTTTTATATGGTTTTATTATATCGGTAGTCGGGGGAGAACGTCGCACCCGTGGGACTAGATCCCGTAAGCTAAACTGTTCACCCCCTACTTGTATAATCATGTTTCAGGCTGGTTGGGACAATGATCCCGTTTAACAAGCGAACCTATGACATTACAAGGAGCTTTAGGGGATACCGACTTATATTGTAATTTTAGGAGGAGAGTTAAGTATGAATCCAGTCATTGGTCTGGATGTTTCAAAGGGTGAAAGCCAGGTTCAAGCATTTCTAGATAAAGGTAAACCATATCGTAAGAGCTTTAGTATTGAACATAATCTTGATGGATTGGGGAATTTATTGGAGTTCCTAAAAGAAGTTGAAAGAGAAGCTGGCGGTTATCAACCTTCGGTTGTTTTAGAATCAACTGGACACTACCATTTTCCTGTTATTCAGTTCTTAGAGGAAGAAAAATATTCCGGTATTGTCATGACCGAGAAAGGACCTTTCATATTTCTGATAGCCATAGAAATTTTCATTCCCATCATAAAATCAATCATAATAGTAAGAGCTATACTTAAGAAAAAGATAAAGAAAAAGAGCACCAACATTTTCATGTAAGCAATACCTCCTATGTATCGTTGGTCCTTCCAGTTAACCATGTTTCGTAATTCATGATAGTATACTTGTGACTTATTCCTTTTTTAGAAATACGGTTATATGTAATCAAATACAAATTCACACTATTGTCAGTTTGTAAAACCATAATGATAGGATACATACTTTTGTCTAATGCTACTCATGAATTAGTCAGTAATTTTATTACTGTTATTCACTGATCGTGACGACAGCAGCATTGCATTATTATCAAAACAGGGAGTC
>JBEPZN010000052.1:0-8601 GCA_041640875.1 Ectobacillus sp.
TCCTTCAAACTAAATAGGTCTAGTGATGATGGCGAAGAGGCCACACCCGTTCCCATACCGAACACGGAAGTTAAGCTCTTCAGCGCCGATGGTAGTTGGGGGTTTCCCCCTGTGAGAGTAGGACGTTGCTAGGCAAAATTTAAATCCCTTCTGTACATGCAGGAGGGATTCTTTTGATTTTAAGAATAAAGCGTAAGTGCGACTACGCCTCTGATTTTGCCTAACAGCCGGCCAATCGGCGAGTTTTGTTGTACTATTTTAATGGAGTATATCTTAATTAAAAATGATTAGTAAAATAAATGGTTAGACCTTATATAAGCTAAAAAAGTTTTTTAAACCCCCTAAAAAACAATCTTCTCCTCGAATATATATAGATGGTATTATATCGAGTGATAAGAGGTGTCGAACAATTAAAATTAATATATCTGTTCTGCTAATCGCAATAATAGGCTTGAGTTTTGGGGTTTACAAAACATTCACAACAGCAACGGATGAATACATGACGAAAAATATCGGGATATTGCTCTTAGTTTTTATCTACATGGGACTTAATTTAATCGAGAGACCTAATAAACGATAAAACAACTGGAGTTATATTGTTACTGCATAATCTTCATAGGTACGCTGTATAGATAGAAAGGATATAGATAACGTTAGAAGGGGAGAATTGCTTTGAAAGAATTTACTGTTTGCTATACTTTAGATAGTGATATTAAACGAGGAAAGTTAGTAAAGGAGTTAAACGTAAAGGCGGAAGATGTATTACAAGAGATACTAGAAAATATGGAGCGCAATGAGTATTTTGTAGTAGATAGTAACGAGGGGAGTCATATTATAAATGCTGCCCTAGTACGTTATGTACGCATTGTGGGTGAGAAAGAGTTAGTCTGTATGTAGTGAGTTCTCATTTGTAGGACACTCGAATATAACATACACTAGCTTTGTATAGCGTGTAGTTACGTAAATAAGGGAGAGTGTGTCCTCAGTTACCCTAACATCTTTTTGTTTTTACGGAAAAAATGGTTTTATAGAAATACATATAGGTTTTTCTTACATTGTAAGAAAGTATAAACTTTCAGCTAGAAGTGATTTGACGTAGTCTGAAATTTTCGGAATACAGTGTAAGTGCAACTACGCCTCTGTCTTCACCCAAAAGCAGGGCGAGTTTTCTTTAAAATCATGGAACAAATACACTACAATAAATGAAGAACGAGCAGAAATCGCTTCCTTTTTATAAAGGGTATATTATTTTTTATACTTTAAGAAAGTATAAATTTCTAGCAGGAAGCCAATTCGACGTAGTGAGAAATTTTAGGAACAAAGTATAAGTGCAACTACGCCTCTGTCTTCGCCCAAAGACAGGGCTTGCCAGTCGGCGAGTTTTCTTTATATCAGTTATACGATCCTAGTCTGCTTTGCTGTGAAAGCAGACTAGGATCGTTTCTGAATCTACAAGCCGAACAATCAGGCCTTAATTTTTTCCTTTAATTAGGGTGCCAAGTTCTTCTGTGATTGCTTGCATTTCGCTGATGCTGAATGTTTCACGCTTCATAACATGCTCATAAATATCCACAAGATCTTCATACATTTCCTCGCTAAAGCTTGATGCACGCATAGCGCCTACGTTTACCATACGTAGCTTTTGTTTAATCATCTCCACCATATATTCTACATTTTCTTGCGATTTTACCGATAAGTCCATCATCTTTCCTCCTACATACATTGACGTATTCTTATCTTATCATTTTTTTATAGTATTCCTTAAACAATTCTTCTATTTTCTCACTAAGCACCTCTATTTCTTTTATAACAGTTATATGATTGTTTATAATAAGCTTAAAAAACATTGGTGAAAGGAAGAAAATGATGATTCATGTACTATTTGTTTGTCTCGGAAATATTTGCCGCTCCCCAATGGCAGAGGCTGTTTTTCGGGAAATTGTGAAAAGGGAAGGGCTCCAGGAGAAAATCCAGGTTGATTCAGCTGGAACTGGGGATTGGCATGTTGGGGCTGTCCCTCATCGAGGCACACGAAATATTTTAGAAGAAAATTCCATATCATTTGAAGGAATTCGAGCTAGGCAAGTAGAAACAAATGACTTAACGAAATTTGATTATATTATTGCCATGGATAGCAAGAATGTAGCCGATTTAAAGAAGCTTGGAGCAGGAAGCGGATACATTGGCAGACTATCTGATTTTGTGCCCGATAGCAGCTGGGAGGATGTCCCTGATCCGTACTTTACAGGTAATTTTCAAGAAGTATACGGCTTAGTGACTGATGGATGTGAACGATTAGTAACGTTCATTCGAAAGGAACATGGTATTTAAAAAATCAAGATATACGAAAGGGGAACGGGAGTATGGAAAAGAAGAATTCGATTGTCAAGGATATTGCCATTGGTGTAGCGGTAGGTGCGGCAGTGACAATGCTGCGTAAGGAAAATCGTGATAAGTTTGCCAGCAATGCGCGCAGAGCAAGAACGAAGATGATTGAAATTCGAGAACATGCTGCCCCTTTAAAGGATCGTGTCAAGGAAGGTGTCCAAAACGTCGGCACAAAAGGTCGTGAGATGGCGGATTTAAAGGTTGTAAAGGAAAAAGTTGATGAAATTCGTAAATTAACTCCGGCAGTTGTGGAGACATTAAAGGAAACAAGGGATATTTTTAATAAGAAAAAGCAAGAGCTGAAGGAATCGTCCGTACCGACAGCACAGGCTGAATCCAGGGACTCAGATAGCCATTCCCAAGAGCAAGCTGATAATAGCGAACAAATTAGCGAATCAGAAGTTTCCTTAGAAATGATAAGTAACGATGATGAAGCAGCGCGTGAGCCGATCAGCGCTGAGAAAGAGGATAAGTAAAGATCTAAGTAGGTGAGATGTATGTTTACGGCGGAAAGAAGAAGAATGGCACTATCATTCTTTCGAGATTTATATGTGCGAACAAAAGACGATGATGTGCAGGGTCTTGCCTCGCAGTTAGCCTACTTCTTCTTGCTTTCTTTATTTCCCGCCCTTGTATTTTTAATCACGCTCCTTGGATATTTGCCCATTCATACGCATAATGTTCTTGAGTTTTTAGAGCAATATGCTCCTGAAGAAGCAATGACACTTATTAATGAAAATGTCCATAAAATTCTGGAGCACGAAAATGGCGGTTTATTGTCCTTTGGTTTAATAGGAACGCTGTGGGCTGCGTCAAACGCTATTAATGCAGTGATGAGGGCTTTTAACAAAGCTTATGATACGAAGGAGACACGTTCTTTTATCATTACACGAGCACTCTCGATTGTTTTGACGATTGGGATGATTTTCGTCATTATTTTCGCACTCCTATTGCCTGTGTTCGGAAATATAATCGGGACAGCCCTCTTTAAAACATTTAGCTTGCCAGAGGGATTTTGGAGCGTTTGGGGTGTTGTGCGTTTGTTCGTAAGCCTTTTTGTCTTGTTTCTGACTTTTGCGTTTGTATACAAATTTGCTCCAAACCAAAGACTGAGACCGAGGGAAGTTGTATCCGGTGCGCTGTTTGCGACCTTTGGCTGGGTCATTGTATCGTATTTGTTTGCTTTTTATGTAGAACACTTGGGCAACTATTCAAATACGTATGGTGGTCTCGGCGGCATTATTATTCTCATGCTTTGGTTTTATTTAACAGCATGGGTTGTTTTGCTTGGCGGAGAGATTAATGCGCTGTTGAATTGCTATCGTACGAGCGGTAGAGATACACGGAATAAAACATGCTAATAGGCGGCACACTAAGAGTGCTTCTTTCATTTTAGTTAAAAGGGGATGTCAACGTGAGCAAAAATCAGCATGGTACTAACAATAATGATAAAAATCAACGAAAGCAGCGCAGCAGCTCGCAGCCAAAACATAAAACAAGCAGCAGTGCAAACAAAAGTAACGGCTTCCACTAGAAAAAGCGAATAAATAAAGAGGACCATAGAGGTCCTCTTTATTTATTCGCTTGCAGTAAACGAAGTCCGTTTAAAATGACTAAAATGGTGCTTCCCTCATGACCAATTACGCCTAACGGCAGAGCGAGTACTTGAAGGAAGTTCGAGCAAATAAGCAAAGCGATAACGGAAAGTGAAAAGATGATATTTTGTTTTACAATTGTATTCATTCGTCTGGAAAGCCGGATTGCCTGTGCAAGACGGGAAAGTTCGTTTTTCATAAGTACGACATCCGCAGTTTCTAGCGCTACGTCTGTTCCTTCTCCCATGGCTATTCCAACACTTGCGGTAGCGAGTGCAGGTGCGTCATTAATACCATCGCCAACCATTGCAACTGATCCGTATTTCTCTTTTAGTGCTTTTACAGTCTCTACCTTTGTTTCAGGTAAGCACGATGCATAATATTCAGTGATAGAACTCTCTGAAGCAATCGCATGTGCAGTTTGTTCATTGTCTCCTGTAATCATAATGGTCTGGATGCCCAGCATATTTAGCTCACGGATTGCTTTTACACTTTCTTCACGAAGTACATCCTTCATGGCAATTAAGCCTAATATCCCGTTTTCATCACTTATATACACAACTGTTTTTCCTTGCTGCGCAAGACGTTCTGCTGCAGAGTCCGCAAATAAGTCTGCACCCTCTCCGACAAAGTCCGCTTTTCCAATTTTGTAGACAATGCCGTTTAATGTACCTTTTAATCCGAAGCCTGTTATATCTTCCATTTGCTCTGGTGTGCTCATTTGAACGTTATATGTTTTCTTTGCGTATTGCACAATTGCCGAAGCTAACGGATGTGTTGAGTGATTTTCAATAGAGGCTGTAATGCGAAGCAACTCTTCTTCATTAAAGCCTTCTCGTGCGATAACATCTGTTACAACCGGTTTTCCTTGCGTAAGTGTACCTGTTTTGTCAAAAGCAATTGCTTTTAGGAAGGCTAAGCGTTCGAGATGAACACCGCCTTTAAATAAAATTCCGTGGCGTGCTCCGTTTGAAATGGCTGAAAGTGTTGCAGGGGTAATGGCTGCAACTAGGGCACAAGGAGAAGCAACAACGAGAAGAATCATCGCACGATAAAACGTTTCATTCCAACTCCATCCTAATGTGTAATGCGGCAGAATCATCATAATTGCTACAGCCGTTAATACTCCTTTTACATACAGGCCTTCAAATTTCTCAATAAATAGTTGTGAAGGTGACTTTTCGCTTTGGGCATTTTGTACGAGACGGATGATTTTTTGAAACAATGTTTGGTCACTTGGCTTTGTAATCTGTACTTCCATTGAACCGCGCAGATTCACAGTGCCTGCAAAGACCTCATCTCCTAATTTCTTCTCGTTAGGAATTGGTTCACCTGTGATGGCAGCTTCATCTACACTTGTTTCTCCGCGAACGATTAGGCCGTCGGCTGGAATTCGCTCACCTGGTTTCACAAGAATAATGTGGCCGATTTGCAATTGTGCAACGGCAATTCTCTTTTCTTTACCATTCAACAGCAGGAGTGCTTCCTCTGGCTGCAAATCAAGCAGAGCAGAAATTTCCTTTTGGCTTTTACTCATTGTATAGGTTTCAAGAGCACCGCTTAGGGCGAAAATGAAGATTAAGATAGCCCCTTCTGTCCAATAGCCGATAATGGCGGAACCGATAGCTGCAAAAATCATAAGCATTTCTACATTTAACTCTTTTTCAGCAATTGTATCCTCAATGCCTTCCTTCGCTTTTGCGTATCCTCCAATCAGGAATGCCAATACATAAAAGGCAACGGATGCAGATGGATAGTTGTTTTTATCCAAAATCCAGCCTGTTAAGATAAAAAGACCAGAGGCAATAGCGAAAATGAGCTCATAATGCCTGCTAAACGCCTCCCAAAATAATGAGCGTCTTTCTGTACTTTCGCTTTGTATTAATTGTTTTGCTTCAGAACTCATAGTTATCTCTCCCTTCGTATTCTCAATGAGAAAAAGAATCAAAATCGACACCCCTATAAAACGACGAAAGCTGCCGTCCAGAGTGGACAGCAGCATAACAAGCAGACCTAACATATTTTCAATTAATGTATTCATCATTATACTATATAGTTCCTGAGGTGGGAATAAAAACATATTTGTTGTGTGTGACCTTTACCTTTGCTGATATGCAGGGACTATAAATTGAAGCAAATAGTGTGTTTGTAAACAAAATCTCATAAAGAAAAGACAGGAAAACAAAAAAGTTTAATAAATGGAAGGGACAGCTTCTAATAAAATAGAAGTAAGAAGTTTGTTTAGTCATTTTACTTTTATAGGCTGGAGGAACCGATATGCATAAGAAAAGTCGCTTGCGCGAGTTTTTAGAGGCTCTCATTGCGGCATGCTGTCTTGTATTTTTAGCGAAGGTGTTTCTCTTTTTTCCAACAAAGGTAGAGGGTGCTTCCATGGCACCTACCTTGCATGAGGGAGATAAGATTATTGTCAGTAAAGTTGTCACATATATACATCATCTAGAAAGAGGGGATGTAGTTGTCATGAAAACAGATGATTATTATGTGAAGCGTATAATCGGGCTTTCAGGGGATACGCTTAAGGTAGAGAACGATCAGTTATATATTAATGGTAAGCGGCAAGCGGAATCCTATTTAGAAAAAAATCAAAAGGAGGCAAACCGCCTGATGATGAAGTTAACGGAGGACTTCGGACCCATTACAATCCCAGATAATAAAGTATTTGTTATGGGGGACAACCGAGCGGTCAGCCGTGACAGCCGAAATGGGCTGGGCTTCGTTGATAAAAAGAGCATTTTAGGGACTGTAAAGGCTGTATATTATCCATGGAAGCGAATCAAGCTCACAGAGTGAACTGCCACGAACCTAAAGGTATCGTGGTTTTACGCCCACAAATATAAAGATTGTAAGTCCTGTCTTGTTTTTAGCATCGTCTGAGAAAGAAACTTTGTTATTTAACTTGCTTGTTTAGTTTATTTTCTTTAAATATAAGAGTGTAGAGTCTTAATTTACACTGTAGGAAAGTATAAATTTCTAGCTAGAAGTCATTCGACGTAGTCAGAAATTTTAGGGATACAGTGTAAGTGCAACTACGCCTCTGTCTTCGCCCAAGGGCGGGGCTTGTCAATCGGCGAGTTTTCTTTAAAAAGATCTGTATATACAAAGTTGCGAGAGTGTAACGATAGGGATGTGTGATGCAAAAAATGGAGCAACAATTAATGGGTTTGCTGATGCATTATAGTTATTTGGGTTTGATTCTTGCTCTAGCTGGAGGAATTGTCGGCCTGCCTGTTCCAGATGAAGTTTTGCTTACGTTTGTCGGATATAATGTATCGCGAGGACAGATGACGTATTTGGCTGCATTAGCAAGCGGGTATGCTGGAGCTTTTCTTGGTATTACGATAAGCTACATACTTGGGCTAAAGCTAGGTCTTCCAGCATTAAGGAAGTGGGGACCAAAGCTAAGAATTACGGAAGATAATATTCAGCGCACACATACCTTATTCGACAAGTATGGTCCGGTCGTTCTCATGGTTGGCTATTATTTACCTGGTGTTCGTCATTTGAGCGCATATTTCGCAGGTATTTCTAGTATGAGTGTTCGAAAGTTTTGCTTTTACGCGTACACCGGGGCCTTGATATGGGTCAGCTTGTTTATTACGCTTGGTATGAAATTAGGCGATCACTGGTCTTATGTAGAGAGCTGTATCCATCAATACGGTATATATTTGTTTCTTCTTTCCGTTGTCTCTATCCCTTTCATGATTATATATTTCCAAAGCACTAAAAAATCAAAACCAAGTGATCGCGTATAGAAAGCATCTGTGTACACAGTTGCTTTTTTGCATAGCAGAAAGTATAAATTTCTAGCCGGAAGCCAATTCGACGTAGCGAGAAATTTTAGGAACAAAGTGTAAGTGCAGCTATACCTCCGTCTTTTCCTAACGTCTCGCTAGTCGACGAGTTTTCGTTATACTTTCTTAAAGTATAAATTTCTAGCTGGAAGCCAATTCGACGTAGTGAGAAATTTTAGGAACAAAGTATAAGTGCAACTACGCCTCTGTCTTCGTCCAAAGGCAGGGCTTGCCAATCGGTGAGTTTTCTTTAGAGGTTAAGTTAGTTTTTTGGAGCAATGTCTCGTTTCATTAGCTCAATTGGTGGGCTCTTTGTTGTAAGTAAAGCCGGGAATTGTACTGTTCTTGTACGTATAATAATGAGGAGAGTAAGAAAATATCTTTTTGTATATAAAGGTATTGCAAAGATGCACTGCTATATGTTAGAATATTTTTCAGTCGCTCATAACGAAGCGCAGTGTATTGGATTACAGCTTTTCTTTTTGGTATAGTAATTTATCAAGAAATACGTTATAGATGAAAGAACGTATCTTTATAAAAGAAGTTGCCTAAAAGAAAGAGTTGTGATAAATTATTAATTCCTGCTAAACAGATTATGTTTTTGAAAATGTTTTTTTAAAAAATGTATTGACGGAATAGCGAGAAGATGTTATATTGTAAAAGTCGCTTTTGAGCGATAGACAAGTTCTTTGAAAACTGAACAAAACACAAAACGTCAATGTTTTATTTAAAAAGCTAGACAAACACTTTTATGGAGAGTTTGATCCTGGCTCAGGATGAACGCTGGCGGCGTGCCTAATACATGC
>JBEPZN010000053.1:0-7087 GCA_041640875.1 Ectobacillus sp.
TTAATTCTTCCTGAAGAGAAAAATCAGATTAGCTGGTATGGTAGAGGTCCATGGGAAAATTATCGAGACAGAAAAGAAGCCGCACTGATAGGTTGCTATAGTAGTACCGTTTCTGAACAATATACACCTTATATCAAGCCTGTTGAGTGTGGAGGAAAAGAAGATGTCAGATACCTAATGGTAAGTGATGATACGAATCATCGTATTTGCGTGACAGGTGCTGTTCCATTTCATTTTGATATTCATGATTACTCAATTGCTATGTGTGATCAGGCCAATTACGAGGATGAACTAATAAAGGATAATCAAATTTATTTGAATGTGGATTATGTACATGCAGGACTAGGTGGAGATAATGGCTGGACGAAAAATATACATCCTGAATACTGCATAGGAAAGGGGTATTATCATTACCAAATTGCAATAACGGTTTTATAGTCATTTCTAGTAGCTTCTAATTAAATACTAGTGATGATGGCGAAAAGGTCACAACCGTTTCCATACCGAACATGGAAGTTAAGCTCTTCTGCGCCGATGGTAGTTGGTCGACAATCACTACGAGAGTAGGATGTCGCAAGGCAAAAAAAAGATTAGTTCATACTGAGCTAATCTTTTTTTGCGTTAGTCCTAAAATTAGGTTTATATAATTTAGCTTAATTTATGTACTATTGGTTATCCCGCAGGATTGCCAACGTCAGGGAAGAGTAAAAAAACTATTAATTTCAATATTTTTCTTTATTTTATCATAGGATTTAGTTTTGAAAGTACATAAAATTATTCTACAGATTTATATAATGACAAAATATTACTAGCAAAGAAATTAAAAAAAGTAAGAAGTGATAGGTGAAAATATTATTCAAATTGAAGTTGCTACTACCCTGCATAATTCTCTCTCCGTCTATGATGATTCAAAAGAAACAACGGATTATGGGTTAATAAGGCCAGTCGAATTACGAATAACCAAAATGTAAGAAGACAAAAAAATGAAGTTATTTCTTAGATAAAATGGCTTCCATTTTACCACGAAAATTAAACCGAAAAGGGGCTTATCCATGTCGTTAGAAAAACAAGAAACTAGCAAAAAAAATATAGATTTTCTGAATGAAGAGTTTATTCAAAATCCGTTTCCTATTTATAAGGACATATGTGAAAATGAGCCCGTACACCGCTTTCTATTGCCAAATGGCTCTTTTGCATGGATTATTACAACATATAAAGAAGCAACAGAAGTCCTCAGTGATTCACGCTTTGTTACGAATTACCCAGAACAATATGAGACAACTCAAGTGATTCTTCCACCTCATAAAGAGATTATTTCACGCAACTTATTAAGTGTGAATCCATCTGACCATCGCCGATTACGCCGTTTAATACAAAAAGCCTTTACTCCAAGGATGGTGAATGAACTTAGAGGTCGGATTGAGGAGGTATCAAATGAACTTCTTGATAAAGTACAGGACAAAGGGGAAATGGATCTAATAGAGGATTTTGCATTTCCTTTACCCATTATCGTGATTTGTGAAATGCTTGGTGTTCCAATAGAGGATCAGGAGAAATTTCGTAAATGGTCTAATGTGATAATGGAAGGATTTAATAATCCTCAATTATCTCAGCAAAGTGAAGTAGTAATGATGGAATTTGTAGATTATTTAAAAGAATTAATCTCTCAAAGACGTAACCACTTGCAAAAAGATTTGATAAGTGATCTTCTGAAAGTCGAGGAGGAGGGGGATGTACTTAGCGAACATGAATTGTATGCGCTTGTTTTTGTCCTCATAATTGCTGGTCACGAAACCACAGTAAACCTAATAGGAAATGGTCTAATTGCATTATTAGAAAATCCTGATCAGAAAGAAAAGCTAGAGAGTCAACCCGAGCTTATCCATTCAGCGATTGAAGAGATTTTACGTTATAACGGACCTGCCGAAGTTAGCAATATTAGATTTGCCATTGAAGATGTAGCTGTTGGAGGAGTATATATTAAGAAAGGGGAAATGGTATTTATTGCTCTATCATCAGCCAATCGAGATCCGAAACAATTTATGGAACCGGACTCCTTCAATATTACTAGAGAGGCTAATAACCACATTGCTTTTGGAAAAGGCATCCATTTCTGCCTTGGAGCCCCTTTAGCTAGATTGGAAGGAGAAATTGCTATCAATACATTGCTTCGAAGAATGCCTAATCTACAATTAAACACAGATCTTTGTTCACCAGAATGGCGACCTGGGATGATTATTCGTGGGTTGAAAAAAATACCAGTGATATTTTGAAACAAAATGGCATTACATTCATCAAATGATACACCGAATGAAAGACCAGTATTCATTAATCTTGAGGACAAAGGCAGTCGGATTGTTATTCGGTAATCAGAATATATGATCATAAGCAAGAAAACGCTGCTTATAGTAAAATTGAGCACCACAGTATCGCAAAAGACAGTTCTTAATGAACTGTTCTTTTTTATTTTAACTGTAAGGTGAATTCATTATTTGTGTTTTTATATTTGATAAAAGGGCGACAAGAATATGTATGAATGGGTTTTGAGGAAGTTGAGGTCAAAAAGCAAGATAATAAAAAGGTATGTAAATATGTCCTCCTAAACTAATATGTCACTCATTCAATTTAGCACATTTTCGAAAAATGTGAAGACAATCGAATTAAAAAAACTAAATATATTACTAATTATCTTTATTTTTTAATATCGTCATTGAGAGTAAGGTGATATAGTTATAATATTTAGACACATCATTCTAATGATGCATAGGGAGCAGGAGTATGTTAAAACATTATCGGACTTTCTACACAGTCTTTCTATTAATCTTATTATCTACTGCTATTGTTATGTTTCTTTATACTTATACGATTAATACTAGCTTAAAAACAGTCCGAGAAGACATCCAAGCAAATAATCTTAATCGAATACGGCAAATTGCTACAAATATCAACTATAATGTAGAACAATTAAGTATGCTTGCTATTGCTTTGGAGGTAAATCCTAAAATTAAGATGCTAGCTTCCATTGATATTTTAGATAAATTTGACCAAATTAAATTACGGCTAGAGTTGGAAGATTTGTTACATCATCAAAGGTTTTCTCAAGCTTGGAATAATCAAATTTCTGTGTATTCCCATTCTATTAATACTTGGATTGGATCATTGGACAGTCAACCTCCACCTTCGATGAATCAAATCTCTATGTATCCAGATTACATCAATACTTGGATTAGACCATCGGACAGTCTACCTCCACCTTCGAAGAATAAAGAAACATTCGCTTGGACTTACGATGTATCTAATCAGCGGTTTACAGCCTATCGAGCTGGAGAATATCACACGATTCGAGTTACTTTCCCACAGAGTAACTTACAGGATATTATAGACAATGCAAAACTAGAAAATAATGACCCTCTTTTTTTTCATTTAAAATATCCGGAAATAAAGAATAGTAGTGCAGATGATAAGGTGTTACATGAATTATTACCAACGATTTCTCCAATATTAAATAATCGGGTGGAAGGAACTGAAATTATTTCAATTGATAAAGTAGACTATATGGTTAATTTTATTCAATTGAAAGCGTTAGATTGGTATTTAATTGATTATTTGCCTTTGGATGAAGTGTTCGACCCAATTAATCAAACAAGACGTATCTTTTACGTCGCAAGTCTATTACTATTCATTGGTAGTCTCATCACTTTGATCTATCTATATCGTAAAGTTCAGATTCCTATTATTACTATGTTAAAAGGTGTCCGACAAATAAAGGAAGCGGACTACGCTTTTCGTATAAAAAGAAGAAGTGATAACGAATTCGATATTCTATATGAAAATTTTAATGATATGGCGAATGAGATAGAGAATCTAGTTGAAAAGGTTTATAAAGAAAAACTAATTTCAAGAGAAGCAATGATAAAAAAACTACAAGCTCAAATCAATCCGCATTTTTTATATAATTGTCTATTTTTTATAAATAATATGAACCGATTAGGAAATGATGAAGCGGTTGAGGCAATGACACAAAATTTAGCGGAATATTTCCGGTACTCGACTAGACTCGATGAATCGGTAACCACACTGGAAAAGGAACTGGGAGTCGTTAACAATTACTTAACAATCCAACACCTTCGTATGCAAAGGCTTACATTTGATATTCAGATTCCTGAACATATGACAAGACTTTTGGTACCGAAATTACTTCTACAGCCTTTGGTAGAAAATAGTGTCGTTCATGGGATTGAAAGTAAACAAGGTGAATCCTTGATTCGAGTTATAGGTATAGAAATGAGTGACCAGTACCATATTATCGTAGAAGATAACGGGAGAGGTATGACTACGGAGGAAATTCTTCTAGTAATGGAACGCATCCAACAACCACTTGATGACTCAATTGGGTGTGCATTATGGAATATTAGACAACGCATGTTGATTCATTTTCAAAAACCCGCAGGAATTACAATAACACATAGTAAGTTAGGTGGATTATCTGTTACATTATTTTGGCCTAAAAATCAGTTAGAAGGAAGGGAAGCTTATGTATCAACTAATGATAGTAGACGATGAAACTTCTGTTGTTGATAGTTTAGCACTTACCATTCCGTGGGAGAGGTGTGGAATAGGAAAGGTATATAGAGCTTATTCTGGCCAAGAGGCACTTCAGATTGCAGCCAAACAGTCCATTGATATTATGATTACGGATATCCAAATGCCTGAAATGGATGGGTTTGAATTAATTGAGCAGGTTAGGCGTTTTTCTCCAAAAATAAGAAATATCATTTTGTCTGGGCATGATGATTTTAAATATGCACAAAAGGCAATCACACATCAGACCATTGAGTATTTATTGAAACCGGTGAATTTCAAAATGTTAGTAAAAATAGTTGAGAAAGCTATACGAAATTTAGAAAGCGAATTACTGGAGTCTATTTCGTATCAGCATATGAAACAGACAGTTGAAGTGAATATGCCATTGTTAAAAAGCCAATTGCTAAATGATTTGCTGAAAAACAAAGAAATAGAGTTACATCATTTACAAAAACGACTCTCTGTAATAAATACTACCTTTCAGTCTGATGATTTATTTAAAATGTTAGTCATTCGTATAGAAGAAGACTTTTCGGGATATGACCTTAAGTCAATTTCGCTACTCGAATTTGCGGTAAATAATATTGCAGAAGATGTTTTTCAAGATCGCTATAAATTATGGAGTTGTATTACTGATCAAGGCTATTTAGTATATGTAATTAAAAGTAAAAATAGAGATGACTTGAATATAGTTGACAGCTATGCAGTTAAGCTACAAAACTATGTGCAAAAATTCCTAAAAGGCTCTTTGACTATCTGTTTAAGCAATCTAGGAATCTTTCCAAATGACTTATACACAATATATAGAAAAGCAGTGAAAACCATTCTGCAAAATGTAAGGACTAATAAAAGTAATTTCATAACAATAAGTAATGGGGAAGTTGATTTAAAATGGGAAGATACGGTAAATTTTCATGAGTCACCAACGATTCTATCTCTGTTGGAATCGAATGATTGGGAAGGAGCTTTATCGAGAATTTCTCATATTCTCTCAATTAATGATAAACAATTTGAACCATCGCAAGATCATTTGTACAGGGCTTTTCTATATTTAGCTTCTTCATTTTCAAGTATTTTTAAAGGAGAAGATAAAACTGTTGAAGAACAGTTAGGAGACGATTTTTATTTGCTCCTTCATAAAAAAAGCCTAATTACCAAACAGAGAGTTTTTGATTGGGCTGAAAAAAATATTCATCGCTTGATGGAACAAACATCACATCAGCTTGAGGATTCTCAACAGCGAATTGTTGCACAAGTTCGCTCATACATCCATGAGAATTTGGCTAGCGATATTTCACTTCAAGCCCTTGCTGAAAAAGTGAATCTTCATCCAGTCTACTTATCAAAATTATACAAGAATATTACAAATGAAACGATTAGTGATTATATCCTTCAATTGCGAATGGATCGTGCTGATTATCTGTTGCGAAATTCAAGGTTGAGGATTACGGAGGTAAGTAATGAATTGGGTTTCTTTTCACAATCTCATTTTATCAAAGTGTTCAAAAAACAGTTTGGTTGTACTCCTCAGCAGCATCGTCATAAAGACCAGGCGCCATCCTTTACTACCCGTCGACTATGAAGTCTAAAATCATACACAGCTAGTCAATATTTCAATGACTAGCTGTGTATTTGTATATTGGGAACAAATTTTTTATTAAAAATAAGGTTTATATAACGTTATTTATTCTTTAATTTGAGCTATATCGATGTTGATTCCATGTAAATTATAATGAAAGTACAAACACAAATGATGATTTAAATTAAGGAGGTAAAAAATGGAGACTGTCATCAGTAAAAGTAAGACAGAGAAGAGGATTAATCGAAGAAAATCAAAAGTAAACCGCAGAAATGATAGCTGGCAATTATATCTTATGTTACTTCCTGCTGTAGTAGTCATTGGTATTTTTAGTTATGGTCCTATGGGAGGGCTTGTTATGGCATTCCAAGACTATAAGCCTTATTTAGGCATTAGAGGCTCGGAATGGATAGGGTTTGATCACTTTATATATTTATTTGAATATTCACACAGTGTGCAAGTTATTTGGAATACATTGCGTTTTTCTTTCTTAAAACTTGTCTTTGGTATGTTAGCAACCATAACGTTTGCTATTTTAATTAATGAAGTTCGAATAAAAGTTCTTCGAAATTCAGTGCAAACAATGGTGTTTCTTCCACACTTCTTGTCGTGGGTTGTACTTGGAGGTATTTTTACGGAAATGCTATACCCTGGAAGTGGTCTAGTCAACCGAATCCTAGAACAATTGGGGATGGAATCTATTTTCTTTTTAGGGGAAAACAATTGGTTTGTTGCAACAGTTGTCACAACGGATGTGTGGAAAGGGTTCGGTTATGGATCGATTATTTTTCTTGCATCCATGGCTGGAATCAATCCGGCATTGTATGAAGCAGCAGAAATAGATGGTGCGAGTAAATTTAGACAAATCTGGCACGTTACTCTTCCTGCGTTAATACCTACTATTTCAATCGTATTAGCTTTAAA
>JBEPZN010000054.1:0-6922 GCA_041640875.1 Ectobacillus sp.
TACATGCCCAACCAAGGGGTAAGTCGAGAGGATGCTGAATTAATCTATGAATATTTGAAATCATTGCCGGAAAAGGTGGAAAAAGAAAAAAAGGTAGAAAAGAAATCTCCTAAAGGAAGGTAGGTTGTTATGAAAAAAGCGATTGCAGGATTACTGGTATGCTTTATCATTTTCTATGAAGGAGATTCCCAAACAATTCAAGGGAGAAATCTTCAGGAGATTATAGACAACGCTAAAGAAGGAGAAACCATTGTGCTTCCACCAGGTACTTATTACGGTCCAGTTATCATTACTAAACCTTTAACTATCGATGGAAGTAGAGGGGCTATTGTAGATGGACAAGGAAAAGGTACGGTCATTACTATCAAAGGAACTAAAGGTGTGAAGATAAAGAACCTGAAAATTGTTAATTCAGGCGATAGACATGACTTAATCGATGCTGCAATAGCTCTTATTGATTCATCAGAATGTGAAATATCTAACAATAAAATCGAAAATTGCTTGTTTGGTATTTACCTTCAAAATTCACATAACAATCTAATAGAGAATAACTATATAACTTCAAAACCGTACGAGTTGGGATTGAGAGGAGACGCTGTATGGGTGTGGTGGAGCGATAACAATATATTTAGAGGTAATAAGATAGTTAAGGCAAGGGACTTTGTTGTATGGTATTCAATGGGTAATATAATCGAAAAAAACACGTTAATTGAGTGTAGATATAGTGTTCATTTTATGTTTTCCGACGTCAATTTTGTAAAAAACAATTACTATGAGAATAATTCCGTAGGTATTTATAACATGTATTCGAACGGAATAGTTATAGAAAATAATACGATAGTAAGATCCCTTGGTGCAACCGGTATAGGTATAGGGCTTAAAGAAGCATCGGATACTTTAATAAAAGGGAATAGGATCATTTACTGCTCACGGGGTATAGGAATCGATACATCACCCTTCGAACCTGATACCTACACCTATGTTATAAATAACGAAATTCTATTCAACATTGAAGGAATATCCTTTATCACTGATATTAACAGAATTAATAACAACATATTTGTTGGGAATATCTTTAAGGGAAATATAATGGACGTATATCTTTCTGGAAGGCCTGGAGCCAGAAATGAACCTAAAGGGGTATGGAAGAGCAACTACTGGGATAGATACGAGGGCTTTGATCGTAATAAAGATGGTTTTGGAGACACACCACATAAGTATTATATTTATTCTGATCAGCTGTGGATGGACCATCCCACCCTTCAGTTTTTCAGGGGATCTGTTGCATTAACCTTTCTTGAATTTCTTCAACGACTTGCACCGTTTTCCGAGCCTGAGCTTGTAGTGCAAGACAATACCCCCTTGTTTTGGCCTGTTGAGTATAAATGGAAAGAAGAGGAGAGGGTAAGAAAAAAATTGTATGAAAGACTTGCTACAAGCAAATTATTGCAAGAGAGAAGAGCTAGAAAAGGGCATATACCTTTGCCCTTTGGAGAAAACTTACAAGCTCACTAATATGAAAAAGGAGGTTTGAAAATGAGGAAGGTTAGCGTCTTTTTTGTCTCAATGGTCACTTCCTTATTTTGCGTTTCAACAAGTCAAAGTTACGTAGAGAAGAAGTTTCCTTACAGCTACACAGATGTACTTAAAGCGTCTAAATTCGTACAGAAGCAAGGTTATCTTGAAGGATACGATGAAAACAACAAACTTGTTGGTTACGTGATTTTCTCCAAGGACTGGGCTAAAAATTTCATAGGCTATTCTGGTAAGCATATAAACACACTTATTGGAATAGACACAAGAGGTACGATCACGGGGGTAAAAGTAATTTCCCACTGGGAACCTATCTTTCTAATTGGAATAAAAGATTCCGACTACAATAGATTCTTACAGCAGTATGTAGGCAAGAATGTAAATGAGCCTGTGATATTAGGTAAAGATATCTCATTGGATGCTATTACTGGTGCTACAGTAACGGCAGTGGTTCAACATGCAATAATTCTTAAGACAGCTCGCTCCGTAGCAGATCTTGTAGGTATTACCCAACGGGCTGAGGCAAAGACTGAGAAGAAGGTAGGTAAAGTAAGCGAAAAATATGAACCTCTTTCTTGGGATCAGCTAATTGCTGCTGGAGCCATTAAAACCCTTAGAGTTACTATGAAGGACCTTGGGAAGAAAGATGAAGAAGATGTATTTCTTGAACTTTATGCAGGTATAATAACTCCCCCATCAATTGGTAAAAACCTGTTGGGAGATAAACTTTACATGGATGTCTTGAAACGAATAAAAGAAGGTGAATCCGCTTTATTTGTTGGAACCACTAAAGGTTCATTTAAAGGTTTTGGATTTGCACATGGTGGAATATTTGGGACAATTACTGTTGAGCAGGATGGAAAAGTATTTGTGTTTTCCGTTAATGATTTTGAAAATGTTTCCAACGTCAATGCGGAGGGTGCTCCGCTTTTGAAAGAAGCAGGAGTATTTATTATTAAAGGTAAACAAGGTGAAGTTTTTGATCAAACAAGACCTTTCAAGTTGCACATAACCCTACCATATCAAGAAGGTAATAAAAAGCTTTACAAGACATTTACTATGGAGTATCAACTACCATTAAAATTCGTAAGGAGGTAGCCATGGAAGAATTTAGCTTAATAGATTTAGCAAAAGAAGTGTGGATTCAAAATTTAGCTAAAATTATTGTATTTGCATCCTTACTGTTGGTGATAATAGCTGTAATGCTTTTTAAAGATTGGTTTGCAAAAAGAAAAAGGTTGTACCGCATTGTCAGATATGCTATTCTTATTGCAGCTTTTGGCTATGGAGGGCTTTTGTTAAATGCACAACCTACCACGATGAATATAATAATACTGTTGAATGGGCTTATTGTAGAAAGACAATTTCCGATAGGGTTATTTCTTATGGAACCGTATATTTTCCTCTCCTTCATTTTTATTGCAGTCACCATGTTGTTATGGGGTAGAAGCGTATTTTGTGGGTGGCTTTGCCCATATGGAGCTATGCTTGAACTTTTATATAAAATACGAAAGGCTCTACTACCGCGCCTAGAGTTTGATGTACCTGACAAAGTACATTGGAAACTTGTTTACTTGAAGTATATCTTTTTTATCGTTATACTTGCCCTTTCGTTTTATAATTTTGCCTATGCTGAATATCTTTCGGAAATTGAGCCCTTCAGAACATTTGTATTGAAACTGAAGAGGGAATGGTACTTTGTGGCTTACTTCGGTCTTCTAACTGTTGGATCGGTAATAGTTTACAGAGTATTTTGCAGGTACATTTGCCCACTAGGAGGAGCGTTAGCATTACCGTTCTTTTTTAAATTTCTTCCCATTATAAAACTCAAAAGATATGATTTTTGTAGTTCTTGCAAGATTTGCCAAAGAACGTGTGATCCTAAGGCTATAACAGCAGATGGCAAAATTATAAGTAGGGAATGTTTTTATTGCCTTGAGTGCCAGGTAAATTACTGGGATGAAAATAGATGCCCCGTGCTTATAAAAAGAAAGAAGGAAAGAGAAACACACCATGATAAAAGCATCGGGACTTAGGAAAACGTTTAAAAAAAGAGTAGTGTTGGATAATGTAAATCTAGAGATTTCGAAAGGTGAGCGAGTTGTGCTTATAGGTCGCAATGGATCCGGAAAAACCACTTTTATACGCTGTCTTTTGGGGCTTTATAACCACGAAGGCGACCTTACGGTTAATGGAATGAATCCTCGTAAAGACAGAGAAAAAGTTTTGAGGAATATAGGGTATGTACCCCAAACACCGCCACTCATCAATATGAGAGCAATTGATCTTGTGAGGTATGTAGCGGATATTTCAGAAAGCTCCGTTGAATCAATTATCGACATAGCGGAAAAACTTATGTTTAACGTTGAAGTTGATTTAAATAACAACTTCATGAGGCTTTCTGGAGGAATGAAACAAAAGCTCTTGATTGCAATAGCCATTGGTAGAAACAGTGATATTATCATCATGGATGAACCCACAGCTAATCTCGATCCAAACAGCAGAATGAGATTCTTCGAGGTGCTTCTACACAATGTAAAGGAAGACGCTACAGTTATACTTACAAGTCACAGAGCAGATGAACTTAGTTTCTTCGCGCATAGAATCATAGAGATGGATTATGGGAGGATCATAAAGGATGAAAAAATTTAGTCTTATACTCAAAAATGAAATAAAAGAATCCATCACAGCAAAGTGGTTTTATCTTTACTCCATTGTTTTTATCGGTGCTGTTATAGTCCTTTATGTAACAGGGATTACCGAATCTCAAGTTTTGGGCTTTATGGGTCTTAGCCGTTTCCTACTGACCTATATTCAGCTTTGTTTGGTGGTTCTCCCCATATTTATTCTTATTACCACTGTACGTTCTATCGTTGGTGGAAAGGAATCGAATGCCTTTGAATATATGCTTTCCATGCCTGTTTCCTTTAGGGATTTTTTTTGGGGTAAGTTAATAGGAAGGCTTTCAATTGTATTAGCTCCTGTGATAGTAGCGCTTATCTTAAGCGTGTTTGTTGGGCTTATTAAACGGCTTGAAATAGAATGGCTAATACTGATCAAGTACTCTCTGCTTTTAATATCCTTATCATGGTTTTTTTTGTGCCTAGGTATGCTAATATCATCCATAGTAGATCGACAAGAGACAGGACTTGCTATTGCCTTTTTTATTTGGCTTGTACTTATTTTATTTTTAGATTTCATTTTGATTGGTGTCTTCCTTCGATACCGTATAAACCCGGAACTCATAATTACAATAGCTCTTTTAAATCCACTTCAGGATTTTAGAGTTGCATCTATAATGTTATTTGATCCTGATATGACATTACTTGGACCAGCGGCATGGTTTATATTAAGTCTTTTTGGCAAAACAGGATTCTTTCTTTTCACCTTCTTTTATCCCCTTATTGCAGGCTTTATATTGGCGGTAGGAGGATACGTTATATTCAGTAGGAGGGATGTTGTATGAAAAAAAAGAAATTACTACTTTTGGGTTCACTATTTATTACTCTTTGTTTTTTCTTTTTGTCGGGATGTGAAGAAAAGCAAGCTCGAATTTTAAAAGTAGGAGATAATGCTCCTGAGTTTACATTACCTGATTTAAAAGGTAATAAGGTAACTGTGCCTACGGATTTCAAAGGTAAAGTAGTTATAATTCGATTTTGGGCTGATTGGTGTACATACTGTGCTAAAGAAATGCCGGAACTTGAGGTGTTGTACAACAAGTATAAGGAAAAAGGGCTTGTTATCATAGCGGTAAATGTAGGTCAACCAAAAGAAGCTGCTGAAGCGTTTGTAAACAAATACAAACTTTCCTATCCTGTACTCCTTGATACCTATTCCGTAGTGGCGCAGGAGTATAGTGTGATTGGTTTGCCAAATACCTTTGTACTTGACCGAAATGGAGTTGTAGCAGAAAGATTTTTTGGAGAAACAGATATAGCGACGCTTGAAAAATTAGTAAACAGCTTACTTTAAATTTAAGCTTACTAATTTTTATGGGATTGCAATTTCTCCTTGAATATTTTCAACCCAGGTATATTGTCCGTGTGATATAAATTTAACTTCTTATCGACAATTATAACCTCTACTTTGTATTTTCTTGCTAAGGTAAGACTTTTTTCCGGGCCTAATACGAAAAAACCTGTAGAAAGTCCATCGGCCAAGTAACCATTATCGCTTATCACAGTCACACTTATGCTTTCCGTTGCGGGATAACCTGTCGCTGGATCCAAAATATGATGATAACGTTTACTATCTATAATAAAATACCTTTCATAATCACCTGCAGTAGAAATGGCTTTATCCTCCAGATAGAGTGTAGCTATTACATCACTCCTATTTTCAGATCTTGGATGCCTTACACCAACGATCCATGGGCTTCCATCCGGTTTTCTACCAAAAGCCTTTATATCCCCTCCCACCGCAACAATACCAGATTTTATTCCTGATTTTTTCAAAATCTCCACAATTTTGTCCGCTGTATAACCTTTAGCGATACCTCCAAGATCAATATACATCCCTTTCTTTTTTAAATAAACAGTCGAATTTTTCTCATCTATTACAATGTTTTTATAACCTACGTATTTTTTTGCTTTATATATTTTCTTTTTATCAGGTATAACTCTTCTATGGAAATCCCAAAGTTTAACCAAAGGACCTATTGTTGCATCAAAGGCGCCATTTGTTATATCGGATACATAAATTGCTTTTTTTATTATCTCGAGTGTTTCCTTTGAAACCTTCACAGGTTTTATACCGGCATATTTATTTATTAGCGATACTTCACTTGTAGGAGAATAAAAATTAATCAATTTTTCAATACGCCTAATTTCATCAAAAGCTTTTTCTATTGCGAGATCTGCTTTTTCTTTTGAATCAGAAACCACAGTCACACTTACTATGGTATACATTAAGATTTCTGTTCTTTGATAAATATGCTCTAAACTGAAGCTAATAGTAACGGACACCAACAATGGTACTAAGTAATATATTAAGAAGCTGCACATAGTCAATTTTTGCTAACTTTACCTTTATATTATACCCTTAATTTTGCTCCAAGAGCGAAGGTACATTTAGGAACAGAAGCTACTGTGTCTGTCATCAAGCATATACAGAGAGGACAACCAGCGAAATAACGGATTACACCATAATACTTTACACTTCCAGCAAACCAATAGAAACCGATTAAAATATATCTTCATGCGTTACGATGTGGTTATAGTAGGCGGTGGTGCCAGTGGACTTTCCTGTGCTTTAACGTTAGCATCCGCCCAAGGTAGAGGTTGGCAATGGGCGGAAGGAAGGAAGTACATAGTATTCGATAAGGATGGCTCGGACCTCAACAAAGCCTACCTTAGAAACGTACCCGGTGTAAAGGAAATTGAAGGGA
>JBEPZN010000055.1:0-6556 GCA_041640875.1 Ectobacillus sp.
TCTTTTTCTGTAAATATCTTTTTACTCATCGTCTCTTCCCCAGTATCCATTTCTTTTTTTCATTATACAAAAATGTCCCCTATAGGTAGACCTTTTTTAAAGTGTCTACTCTATAGGGGACATTTTAACTTTGGAGGTTAGCCTTTTTTCACGCTTTAAGAAAGTATAAATTTCTAGCAGGAAGACAATTCGACATAGTTAGAAGTTTTAGGAACAAAGTATAAGGGGCAAGGGCAACTAAGGCTCTGTCTTCGCCTAACGGCTCGCCAATCATCAGCGCTACCATACCCCACACATAAATTCTTACTGTACTTGGTAAAATAAGTGCGTGTTCGGTAAGGAGTTGTGTAGAATGAAAAAGATATTTCGTATAATAGCGGTCGTAGCTACGGCAGCAATCTTTGGCTGGTGCCTTTTTACATTCATAGAATTTGAATACGCTTACACACCGCCAGATAGGGAAACAAGAGGTAAAGAGCGGAATTCTGTAGAGCTTTTATCAGTTTCCTCCAAGGCAGAGACAGGATCCGATGAGCAGTTAAAGCTCGGCAAAAAGATGTTCTTTGCGGAAACCTTTGGAAATGAAGTGTTTTTTACGGACATATTAGGAATGTTTGATGGCGCGTTCACACTAGCAAACATTACAAAAGCAATTATACAACTGCATGGAGAGGGCACATCCAACTTGAAGGTTGAAGCTGCGAAATCTTTTCAAGCAGGTAGGGTATCGATTAAAAAAGGAGATTTGATTGACACAGGCCTTGATGTTGCCAAAGGTACCTACGTTCCGCTTGGCGTAAAATTTGTAGTGGATGAAGGTAGGATGAAAGCAGGGGTTAGCTGCGCGGCATGTCATGCTTCTGTAGATGACAAAGGAAATGTGCTTCCCGGTATTCCGAATGCAGATTTAAATATTGGATTGATTTTAGCGATGGGGTCTAATACTGCATCTTACTTTACGCATACCGAAATGAAAAATCTTCGTGAATTTATGAAAAAAGCTGATGAAATTTCAAAGGAGAAACAGCAGGTACAGCTGCCAGATGCCGAGAAATTAGAGAAATTTGTTGACGCAGAGTTTGTAAAGTGGCCAAGGGGCAGCAATGATACAACGATAGACTTTAAGAACAATCCTGTACAAGTGCCGGACAGCTTTACCTTAGGCGATCAGCCGTATGGCTGGAGCGGGCAAGGGCAAGTTGGTCCGTTTAAAGGGTTGAGTGCTTTGATTAACAATACACACTCACAAAATATGGACGCTGTATCGCAGTCCAGCATTAGCGAACCTGTATTAGATATTGACAAAGATGTTTATTTAGGAACTCTTCTGCAGCGTGCAGCCTATAAAAAATACAGATACGATCCAAGAAGCAAGGAGACGCCGTCTGCATTCTTCGCAAAGGTTGACCCGACTCCTGGGGTTCCCGGTGTCAATCGAATGATTCCAGCCGCCACCTATCCAAAAATCTCATATCTCTCTAGTGTCGGTCTTTTGCCTAGTGCTTCTGGATACAAGGCGTGGGAGCAAATCAATGCGATGTCTGCGTATACAAATTCCCTTCAACCTCCTTCCACAGGTTTAAGAACGGAGGATGCCGTATACGAGGAAGGAAAGAGAGTATTTGCAAAAGCTGGCTGTATATCCTGTCATGCTGGAGAATATTTAACAAATAATCAGCTTATTAAAGCAGAGGAGATTGGTACAGATCCTTCTCGAGCAGCTGGTTTTAAGAGAACGGAGAAGTATTTCACGAGCCCAAAAATATATACATCTGATACACCTGTTCCATTGCCAAAACATCCGAAGAAGAAAGATTTGCCGCTTACTCCAGAGCAGGTAAAATCCTTGAACCTCGGGTGGGCTCACAAGAATTCAAACGGCGCTTACAAGGTTCCAAGCTTGTATGGACTCTATTGGAGTGCGCCTTACTTACATGATGCAGGGGTCGCAGTAGGAAGCACGAACGAGCTGGGAGTTTCGAATACACTTATGCAAGGAAAGAAAGCGGATGCCGTAAATAGCTTGCAAGCCCTAGTCGATTCAAAATTGAGGCGGCAGGTGATCGAGGAGAATCTATCCGATAATCGGTTACGAACAGCTCATATTTCTGGAAAGGGGCATGAATTTTGGGTAGATGAAACAACCGGTTTTACAAACCAAGAGCAACAAGCCTTGATTCATTACTTGCTTCGGTTTACGGATGAATAAAGAAAACTCGCCGATTGGCGAGCCCCGCTCTTGGGCGAAGACAGAGGCGTAGCCCTACTTATACTTTGTTCCTCAAATTTCTCGCTACGTCGAATCGGCTTCCAGCTAGAAATTTATACTTTCTTAAAGTGTAAGAAAAATGAACAGAAAGCTAAGGAGCAAGGCATATGGCCTTGCTTTTTAGCTTTCTTCTTTCGGCTGTTGCTCAAGCTCCATAAGCTTTTTCACTAAAATGTGCTGGGGCATATGCATAAGCTGCTCAAGCGGTACATTTAAAGCCTTTGCCAGCTTGACAGCTGTCTCTGGTGAAAGTTGTAAAGGTCGCATGACTTTTCCTCCTTTTTTATATATTATAACATAACAAGGGGGAGTGAATCATGACGCTTATCTTTGGACACCGCGGTGCGGCGGGTACATTTCCGGAAAACACAATGCCGTCCTTTCAGGAAGCGGCACGGCTTGGTGCTGACGGTATTGAGCTTGATGTACAAATGACGAAGGATGGAACAGTTGTCGTAATCCACGATGAAACGGTGGACCGGACAACGAATGGCAGCGGTGCAGTTTTGGATTATACATATGATGAGCTGTCAAAGTTTGATGCGAGCCATACATTTAGCGAGAAAACCGGCTTTTGTGCAATTCCGACATTAGAGGAGGTGCTGCATTGGCTCAGCAAAACCGAACTGCTCATAAATATTGAATTTAAAAATAATAAACAGAAATACCGCGGGCTAGAAGAGGAAGTTATTACGCTTGTGCGAAAATACGGTTTAGAGTCACGCACTGTTTTTTCTTCTTTTTCTCAAATGAGCATAATGAAATGCCGTGAATTAGCACCAGACATTGAAACTGCTCTTTTATATAAGTTTGGTGTACGTATTCCATGGCTGTACGCAAAACGATTAGGCGTCAATGCAATTCATCCGAATTACAGATACATTGCAGCGCCAGTCATTTGGCTGACGCTGCTAAACAATATTGCAGTAAGGCCGTATACGGTCAATGATGAGGAATCCTTGCGGAAGCTCGGGAAGCTCGGGATTTCCGCTGTTATAACCGATTATCCTGACCGGGCTGTTCGTATACTGCGGGAGAAAGAGGAGGTTCTCTCGTAAGTTTTTGTGGAGAGTCAGCGTAAATAACCTTATTGTTCAATACACTGCATAGGATAAATTCTTCATTTTGGAGGCGTCATAAAATCTTGCGGCGGCGGGGATGTATAAAATGTAAATAACTTCCGATGAACATGTGTTATGTAGATCAAATCCATCCGGTGGGATGGATTTTTGTATTTGCTCCCCATAATCGCACATTATCTGAGCTGGAGAAGAAGAATTTATATATAAAAGCATTGCTTTGATGTAATGGGAGGAATACACCAATCGTACTTGTTATCTTCATGCCACTCCTTTTGAATATCCTGATAGCTTGGTCTTAATATTCATTCCTGAATATTGGAAAATTCCGAAATTCCGGAATAGAAATCCGAATTATTCTATTGTCAATTCCGAAATTCCGGAATGTTGTAATTTTAATCTCTTCATTTTTCTATATAATTAATAATTGAGTTAGACCAGTTAAAACTAGAATTGAAATGTAAGAATCCACCTTAATTTTTCAACATGTCTCCTTATCTTCGTCTATACGCACTCGACATAGATGAACATTTTTTTTGTTGAATTTTTAAATTGAACTCATATAGTTGGTACGAAACTTGCTTTAAGTTTTAATAAAGACGCTCAAGGAGGGATGGTTCGTTTTCGTGAGAGGTGAAAATCTTCTTTTGAAACCGCTTACGTTATTGCGGATGAAAAAGTTTTAATGAGTAAGTAAGTCTAGTATTTTATGAGATAAAGGGGGATTTGTATGGATCTTATTGTTATTCTTTTAGCGTTAGGATTACTGATGTTTGTAGCATATCGTGGATTTTCAGTTATCTTATTTGCGCCTATTTGCGCATTGTTTGCTGTTTTATTAACTAGCCCTGATTATGTTCTTCCTTTCTTTTCTAATATTTTTATGGAGAAAATGGTTGGATTCATCAAAGTATATTTCCCAGTTTTCTTATTAGGAGCTATCTTTGGCAAAGTTGTTGAAATGTCTGGTTTGGCAGAATCGATTGCTAAGACCATTGTCCAGCTTGTTGGAGCTAAGAGGGCTATTTTAGCAATTGTGCTTATGGGGGCGATCTTAACATATAGCGGCGTAAGCTTGTTCGTTGTTGTGTTTGCCATCTATCCGTTTGCGGTAAACTTATTCCGCGAAGCGAATATCCCTAAACGTCTTATCCCTGGAACGATTGCTTTAGGGGCCTTTACATTCACAATGGATGCTTTGCCGGGAACACCACAAATTCAAAATGTTATCCCGACGACATTTTTTAAAACCGACATTTATGCTGCACCCACATTAGGGATTATCGGGGCGATTTTTGTTTTTATTTTCGGCCTCCTATACCTAGAATCCTGCCGCAAAAAAGCAGAAAAGGCAGGAGAGGGTTACTTCGGGTTTGAGGGCTCGGAAATTGCAGCTACGCAATCGGATACAGCCGTTGCCGAAAGTTCCCTCTCTACAACTACAAGTACACCAACGAAATTGTCACGTCAGTTGCTTGCATTCGTGCCGCTTATTTTGGTCGGAGTCATGAATAAATTTTTCACCTTGTCTCTTCCAAAATGGTATCCAAATGGATTTGACTTTAACGCTATCGGCTTGCCAGCGTTTGGAAAACTCGAAATTCCTGCGGTCTTAGCAGTTTGGTCAGTAGAGATGGCTCTTGCGATAGGGATTGTTGCAACGCTTGCTTATGATTGGAAACGAGTAAAAGTAAATTTCCAAGCAGGACTTAACGTAAGTATTAGCGGTGCTTTGTTGGCTGTCATGAATACGGGAGCGGAATATGGCTTTGGTGGAGTTATTTCTTCCCTTCCTGGCTTTGGTGTTGTAAGTAAGGGAATCTCAGAAACGTTTACAAACCCGCTTATAAATGGAGCTATAACAACAACTACTCTTGCTGGAATAACTGGATCTGCGTCCGGCGGCATGGGAATCGCACTAAGTGCTATGTCCGGGAAATATTTGGAGGCTATTGAGAAATTTAATATTCCACCAGAAGTGATGCATCGTATCATCTCCATGGCATCCGGCGGTATGGACACGCTTCCTCACAATGGAGCAGTCATTACATTGCTTGCGGTAACTGGATTGACTCATCGGCAGTCTTATCGGGATATTTTTGCCATCACAATTATTAAAACACTTGCAGTCTTTTTTATCATTGCAGTATACAGCCTAACGGGTCTTGTGTAAGCGGAAACATAAGGTGTAGAGAACAGAAAGTATAAAATTCCATCCGGAAGCCAATTGGCGAGTTATCTTTACAATTGGTCCGACATTACTTGTTGATGATATACGTTTGTAAACAATACTAAACAAAGAGGGTTAGGAGGACAGTTTATGTCAAAAATATTAGGGCAGGACGCAGATCTTGTTGTGCAACAGTATAAGAAAGGCCTGTTAGAAGAGAAAGTCGCACTAATTACCGGAGCAGCGAATGGAATCGGTTTAGAAATCGCTCGTAGTTTTGCTAGCGAAGGTGCAAAAATAGTAATTTCCGACTTAAACAGAGATGCTGGAGAAGTAGCCGCGAAGCAATTGCAAGAACAGGGCTATGAAGCATTGGCAGTTGCATGTGATGTTACGGATGAAAATCAAGTCCGGCATAGTTTTGATATTACCCTAAAACATTTTGGGAAACTAGATATACTAGTGAATAACGCTGGGCTCCAATATGTATCTCCTATCGAGGAGTTTCCTACGGAAAAGTTTGAGCTTATGATTAAAGTTATGCTGACTGCACCGTTTATAGCAACCAAATATGCCTTTCCTATTATGAAAGACAAAGGGTATGGACGAATCATTAATATGGCATCCATTAATGGAGTTGTTGGATTTGCGGGAAAAGCAGCTTACAATAGCGCTAAGCACGGTTTGATTGGTTTGACGAAAGTAGCAGCGTTGGAAGGGGCAGCCCATGGTATTACAGTAAACGCTCTATGCCCAGGTTATGTAGATACAGCGCTTGTGCGAAATCAATTAACAGACCTGGCTAAAACGCGGAATGTACCATTGGATCGCGTTTTAGAGGATGTTATTTACCCCCTTGTTCCACAGAAGCGTCTATTATCAGCATCGGAAATTGCTGATTATGCTGTATTTTTGGCAAGTGAAAAAGCAAAAGGAGTTACCGGACAGGCTGTTGTTCTAGATGGGGGATATACAGTGCAATAGAGAAAACTCGCCGATGGGCGCGCCCTGCCCTTGGGCGAAGACTGAGGCGTAGTT
>JBEPZN010000056.1:0-6179 GCA_041640875.1 Ectobacillus sp.
TTTATACCCTCTTAAAGTATAAAGAAAACTCGCCGATTGGCGAGCCCTGCTCTTGGGCGAAGACAGAGGCGTAGTTGCACTTATACTTTGTTCCTAAAATTTCTCGCTACGTCGAATTGGCTTCCAGCTAGAAATTTATACCTTCTTAAAGTAGAAAGAAAACTCGCCGATTGGCGAGCCCTGCTCTTGGGCGAAGACAGAGGCGTAGCCCTACTTATACTTTGTTCCTAAAATTTCTCGCTACGTCGAATTGGCTTCCAGCTAGAAATTTATACCTTCTTAAAGTAGAAAGAAAACTCGCCGATTGGCGAGCTCTGCCCTTGGGCGAAGACAGAGGCGTAGTTGCACTTATACTGTATTCCTAAAATTTCTTGCTACGCCGAGTTGGCCTCCGGCTAGAAATTTATACTTTCTTAAGGTGTGGAAAAAGGAAGCGGCATCCGCTTCCTCTATACAAGCTCCTGCTGGCGTGTCTCTTTCCCTAACAACAATACAGCAAGTACACCGATAATAATTGCCACGCAAAAAATAATAAAAACCGTTGAAATTTCAGCTTTCTGCGCTACAAGATATCCGACAAGCAATGGCCCCAGGATACCGCCGATACGACCGAAAGAGGCAGCCATACCCGCACCTGTTCCGCGAACTGCTGTTGGATATTGCTCTGGCGTATAAGCATAAAGGGCTCCCCATGCACCAAGATTGAAGAAGGAAAGAAAAATTCCCGAGACAATCAACATCGAAAGTGAATCAGCTTCTCCAAAAGCATAAGCACTAATTGCTGTGCCAAGTAAGTATGTAACAAGAACAAATTTCCGTCCCGCTCTTTCAATGAGCCACGCAGCTGTAAAATAGCCTGGGAGCTGTGCAAGCGTCATAATAAGTACATATTGAAAGCTTTTAATTAAGGTAAAACCTTTCAGCACCATAACGCTTGGAAGCCACAGGAACATGCCGTAATACGAGAATACAACACAAAACCAAAGCACCCAAAGCATAATCGTTGAACGAGCGTACGGCGCCGACCAAATGATCCCTATTTTCTCCAAAACTGGCTGCCTTGCTTGCTGCGGCTGAAAACGAGGCGAATCCGGTAGATTCCACCGCAAATACAGTGCGTAAAAAGCTGGAATTGCACTTATTATCATAGCAGTTTGCCATCCGTATTTTGGGATCACGAAGTAGGAAATGAGAGCAGCGATCAACCAACCTCCAGCCCAAAAGCTCTCCAATAGAACAACAACCTTTCCGCGGTCCTTTGCAGGTACACTTTCCGAGACAAGTGTAGATGCGACGGGAAGCTCTCCTCCTAATCCCATACCAATCAAAAATCGAATGATCATAAATACAGTGAGTGTAGTGGCGAATGCCGAAACCCCACTTCCAATTGAAAATAATAGCAGTGTAATAATAAAAACTTGCTTTCGACCAATTCGATCTGATAATAGACCAAATAAAAGAGCTCCGACAGCCATTCCAATGGAATTAATGCTTCCAATCCATGCCATTTGCTTCGCATCTAAACCCCATTCTTTTTGCAGCGCTGCAATGACAAAAGAGAGAAGTCCTACATCCATTGCATCAAACAGCCAGCCGAGACCGGCGATGCTGAGAAGTTTCCGCTCGGAAACTACGGTTACTTTACTCATGAGAAACCTCCTATTGCCAATATTTACTCTTAGCATTTTACACGTATTGTAGTGTAGAAGTACACTGTTTTATTACAGCTCTGTAAAGAAGAACAGCGAATAATCCCCCCCTTGGATAGCTATAAAGAAAACTCGCCGATTGACGAGCCCTGCTCTTGGGCGAAGACAGAGGCGTAGTTGCACTTATACTTTATTCCTAAAATTTCTCGCTACGTCGAATGGTCTTCTAGCTAGAAATTTATACTTTCTTAAAGTGTAAAAAGTGTCTTACACTTTAGATCCTGTCCAGCTCCAACAGCCCGCTTCGATACCTAGAATAATCTTCCACATGAGTAAGGGCAAATTGTGTCTCCTTTTCTTATTTAGTATGTGATTCCCTCTGCTTCTTATGAGTATTTTTCTCCTATAACAAATCGCACATAAAAGCTTAACCTTTCAAAACGCTTTCTCCCCCTTCTATTGCATTCTTTTTTGCATATGATAAAACAATTGTTGTGCTTTTCTTAAACTTGTTGTATATTTTCTCCGTATAAAGAAAACTCACCGATTTGTGAAGGCAGAAACGTAGTTACACTTATCTTTACCCCTAAAATTTCCTGCTACGTTCAATTCACATCTAGCTGGAGATTTATACCTTTTAAAGCGTAAAAACAAGCAATGAGAAAAGAAAGGAACCTGGAAAGAATGACTGTTATTAATGTATTTATCTTTATTGGTATTATTGCGGCTGCAATATCAGGTTCTTTAGTCGGCATGAAAAAACAGCTCGATTTATTCGGGGTCATTTGCCTTGGCGTTGCAACGGCTCTTGGCGGCGGCGTCTTGCGAGATATTATGATTGGGAATCTGCCTCCTGTTGCTTTTATTCAACCTATTTATTTCTTCGTCAGCTTATGTACATCACTGCTTACATGGTTGTTTTACAAAAAAATCAACAAGCTTCAAAATGTCATTATGCTCTCAGATGCAGTTGGACTAGGCGTTTTTACAGCAGTCGGCGCAAACGCTGCTCTCACCCATCACATGAATGCACCTTTCCTTGTTGTATCCATGGGACTTATCACCGGTATTGGCGGAGGAATTTTACGTGATTTATTAGCTAAAGATATTCCATACGTATTTCGAAAGGAAATTTATGCAATTGCTTCTATTATAGGGGCGATGAGTTTATTTATCACGTACGACCTCGTTCCGCATATTATGTCTTTATATATTTGCCTGTTCATTACCTTTATTATCAGGGTGATAGCTGTTAGGTATAATATGAATTTTCCTGTATTTAAAACTGATATGGAAATAAGCAAGGATAAGGAGAAAGGAATGCAGAACTAGTGCATTCCTTTCTTCTTATCCTTTTGAGACTCCATTACTGGTATAATACCGAGTATCTCCTACTTCTATTTATAAATAGCTTTACTATAGAAACAACAATTACTCCTAAAAGGTTAAATGAAATTTATAAAAAAAATAAACGATTAAAACAAGAAGTTGAAATTCTTAAAGAAGCGCTGTACATCATGACCACTAAATAGAAGTATCTATACATTTTTCACCCTAAAACTATGGTATATTAAACGGTACATATTCAGTAAAGGAGTTCGGAAAAATGGCAAAAAGTTTAGTAATTGCTGAGAAACCTTCTGTTGCACGCGATATAGCAAATGTATTGAAGTGTACAAAGAAGGGAAATGGATTTTTGGAAGGCGACAAATATATCGTTACTTGGGCACTAGGACATTTAGTGACTTTAGCAGATCCTGACGTATATGATATTAAATATAGAACATGGAATCTAGAAGACCTTCCTATGCTCCCAGAACGCATGAAATTAGTTGTCATGAAACAAACCGGAAAGCAGTTTAATGCTGTAAAAGCACAGTTAAGTCGCGGTGATGTAAATGAAATAATTGTGGCTACTGATGCAGGGAGAGAAGGAGAATTAGTTGCACGTTGGATAATTGATAAAGCAAAAGTTCATAAGCCTATCAAACGTCTGTGGATTTCCTCTGTAACAGATAAAGCTATTAAAGATGGATTCAATAACTTAAAGCCTGGTAAAGCTTATGAAAACTTATATGCTTCAGCAGTAGCGCGTTCAGAGGCAGACTGGTATATCGGTTTAAATGCAACTCGTGCCTTAACAACAAAATTTAATGCACAACTAAACTGTGGGCGTGTACAAACACCAACAGTTGCAATGGTTGCAGCACGTGAGGACGAAATTAAGAATTTCAAACCTCAAACGTATTATGGTATTGAAGCCCAAACAGCTGGACTTAAATTAACGTGGCAAGATGCAAATGGTAACAATCGTAGCTTTGATAAAGAAAAAATTGATGCAATCGTTACATCACTTGGACGTAAAGACGCGAATGTTGTTGCTATTGATCGTAAAGAAAAGAAAGCATTCCCGCCCGCTCTATATGATTTAACAGAATTACAACGTGACGCCAATAAAATCTTTGGTTATTCGGCTAAGGAAACTCTAAATATCATGCAAAAGCTGTATGAGCAACATAAAGTATTAACCTATCCTCGTACAGACTCACGTTATTTATCTTCAGATATTGTTAGTACGCTTCCAGAGCGTTTAAAGGCGTGTGGTGTAGGTGAATATCGTTCACTTGCTCAAAAAGTATTAACAAAGCCAATTAAAGCAACAAGCGCCTTTGTAGATGATAGAAAAGTCAGTGATCACCATGCCATCATTCCAACTGAAGGTTATGTGAATCTCTCAGCATTTACAGATAAAGAACGTAAAATATATGACCTTGTTGTAAAACGTTTCTTAGCTGTATTATTCCCTGCTTTTGAGTACGAACAATTAACAGTACAAACAAAAATCGGGAATGAAAAATTCATTGCTAAAGGCAAATTGGTAAATAACGCTGGTTGGAAAGAAGTGTATGAAAACCGTTTCGATGATGAAGAGTCAACTGATGATGTAAAGGAGCAGATATTACCTCGTCTTGAAAAAGGGGATGTATTAGTAACAAAGTTAATCGTTCAAACATCAGGCCAAACAAAGCCTCCTGCACGCTTCACAGAGGCTTCCTTACTGTCAGCCATGGAAAATCCCACAAAGTACATGAAAACAAACGATAAGCAGCTTGTAGATATGTTAAAATCAACTGGCGGACTTGGTACAGTTGCAACTCGTGCTGATATTATTGATAAGCTATTCAACTCATTCCTAATCGAAAAACGTGGTGGAAAAGAAATCTATATCACTTCTAAAGGTCGCCAACTGCTAGATTTAGTACCAGGAAAATTAAAATCACCAGCGACAACAGCTGAGTGGGAACAAAAACTTGAGCTAATTGCCAAAGGGAAGCTAAAAAAAGATGTGTTCATAAATGAAATGAAGGAATATACAAAGGAAATCGTTGCTGAAATTAAAGCAAGCGGTAAAAAATACAAGCACGACAATATTTCCACAAAATCATGCCCTGACTGTGGAAAACCAATGCTTGAAGTAAACGGCAAGAAAGGCAAAATGCTTGTCTGCCAAGATCGGGAATGCGGTCATAAAAAGAATGTCGCACGCTTAACCAATGCACGATGCCCTCAATGTAAAAAGAAAATGGAACTTCGTGGTGAAGGTAAAGGTCAAACCTTCGCATGTAAATGCGGATATCGCGAGAAACTATCTACTTTTGAAGAAAGACGTAAAAAAGAATCTGGCGGTAAAGTGGATAAGCGTTCGGTACAAAAGTATTTAAAACAGCAAGAAAAAGAAGCCGAACCGATTAATAATGCCTTAGCAGAGGCTTTAAAAAAACTCAAACTGGATCAATAAAAATAAGACACAGAGCTGTTGCTCTGTGTCTTATTTTTTATTAGCTTGAGTTGAGCAAAAATGCTTACACATATTTACAAATAAAAAATTGCATAAAAAAGTTACGTATTTGAATTACCCCCACCTACGCTACGCTTAGAGGTAGGGGATTCCTAAGTACAGAAACCTTTCGGCCTCTACTTGATTAGGCTACGCCCGTCATTCCAACGGTTGGCAGTCCAAACGACTTTGTAGCAAGTCTCCTGCAGGGTGAATCAGTTTGCGATTGCTAAGCCTTTTATATTTTTGGAAGCATTTATGTCCGCGTTGTCTTCATGACCACAAGCTACACACTTGAATAAGCTTTGTGTTTTGCGGTTCTCTTTCGCTGTATGACCGCACACATTGCATGTTTGTGACGTACAATGTGGGTTCACAGCTATAACTTGCTTTCCATACCATTTTGCTTTGTATTCCAGCATTTTGCGGAATGTTGACCATGATACTTCGCTAATTGCTTTTGCAAGATTACCATTTTTGAGCATGTTGGTTACCTGTAAATCTTCAATCGCTACAACATCGTGGTTTTTGATGATGTGCGTTGAAATCTTGTCCAAGTAGTCCCTTCTCGCATGGGCAATACGCTCATGAATTCGTGCTACCTTGATACGCTGTTTGTTCCAGTTGGAAGAACCTTTCTTGCGTCTGGACATAATGCGTTGCGCGTTTGCTAATTTTTCTTCTAATGTGCG
>JBEPZN010000057.1:0-5861 GCA_041640875.1 Ectobacillus sp.
CGCATTACCCATGCAATCATTCCAATGAGGAACATGTATTTGAAACCAAAAAAACGGAAAGCTAAAGGTATTAACAGCATGAATACAATTTCAGACACTTGGCCAATCGTCAAAACAGATGAAACGTTCTCAACTCCTGCATCACCAAGAAATACGGAAGCGAAAGAGATATACGATGCATGGTCAATAAAAAGTAAAACCGTACAGATGATAAAAACTAAATAGTAACGATTCTTTAACAAGCTCAATGCATCCAGGCAAAGGAAGTCACGCATTGAAAACGGTTTCCCTTTAGCCGGTGCTGGGGTATTCGGTAATGTAAAGCAGTATACTCCAAGGATAACAGATACAACAGCACCAATTTGGATAGAGACTGGACTTCCTGAATAACCAAGGCTTCCGATTAACACACCTGCAACGATAAACCCTACCGTTCCGCATACACGGATGATTGGGAAACTTTTCATAGAATCTTTTACATTATGGAAGCTTACATTATTTGTTAAGGAATACGTGGGATTAAAACACAACATATACAAAAACATAAGCCATAAAAAAGCGGTTTCATTACCTGCATAGATTTGTGCTGGAAGAAACCATAACACAATTGCTCCTACAATGTTCACAATCCCTAACACTTTTTGAGACGGAAAGAATCGATCCGTAATCATACCTAGGAAAAGTGGAGAAATCAAAGCAGCAATACCGCCTATCGAGTATGCAGTTCCAATAATAGACGATAGCCCATGCTGACTCAGGATATAACCTAAAGTAGCAAACCATGTGCCCAAGACGAAATACTGAAGGAACATCATGGCTGAGAGACGTGGGATGATTAATACATTACGTTGCATGTTTTTCACTCCTTTTGGTAAAATTAAATATTGATATTTGTGACATTTAAAAAATAAAATGTAACTTATACGAAAAAAGATTTTTATTTATCTATTACGTTAATTAGAAATGAATTCAATGAAAGGTTGACGTTCATCCTTTGAATAACCGGGTTCCATTGAAAGGGGGGATTACATCTGTAGAAGCTCTACTTTCACTAAAATCAAAAAGCTTTCATGTTAACTTTGCTTAGCTGAACTAATATACAGAGTCACTCGACCATTGAGCTGTTTATATATTTTAGGTCTTTATTCCAAACCCAATATTTTTGATTAATACTTATTATTCAATCTTCAGCTGACTATGTCGAATGTTTCTTTTTTCAGCCTCATTTCGCAACCTTTACATCCTTTTTTACAAGTTTGTGCGTGCTTACTTACTTTTTCATTATTTAGTCTTTTTACTTTCGATTCCCCTTTAGAACATCCCACATCCATTAAGTTATTCAAGATCATATCTCCAGTGTAGGAAACGATTACAAAATCATCCGTCATTTTTGTATCTGGAACTTCGTGTCTCTTAGCAATTTTCGTTCTATCTAAATTAAAAAATACGCTTTTTTCCATATGCTTTCACCTCTTAGGCAATGATAGCAGTTTCTGCTTACATCTATTATCTCTGTGGGAATAGCTTATTTTATGGAACGCGTTCCAAGTCAATGGGTATTTTCGAAAATTTTATTAAGTAAAATTTTGGATATGGCGTCCAGACATTTTCAATGTATTACTTTTCTATTCATTGTTAATACACAATAAATAAGAGTATAAATCATTGAGTATAAAGTAAAATGTTCCCCGTGATATGCAACTACTTTCATCATTTACGATAGATTCAAACAAGTAGGAAGAGGGATTGTAATGTTAGAATTTATTTTGTTATATGAAATTCTGTATACCACAAGGCAGGAGAAAGAAGTGCTATCTCTTGTCATTCCTGCATTTGTGACAGAGAGAATGACTATCGATAATAAAAATCTGTGTTAACTGATCAGGAATATAGTGTACATAATCACTGAATCTATTATATTGTAAGAAAAGTAAAATATAGGTAAAATAGGTTAAGATGTATCATCTAATCTTGATTGGCTTGATCCTACATTTCAATATAATGTGTCATATTCTAACCAGTAAGATAATGAAATTATGGAGAGGAGAATATTTAGATGATAAAAGGAGTTATATTTGATTTTGATGGATTAATTCTTGATACTGAAACACATGAATATGAAGTTTTACAGGAGATTTTTCAAGAAAACAATAGTGAGCTCCCATTAGATATGTGGGGAGAAATAATTGGTACAATTTCTGATTTTAATCCTTTTAGCTATTTGGAAGCGCAAACAAAAAAGCAATTTAATCATGAAGATTTGAAAAAAATTAAAATTGAGCGATTTACTGAGAGGCTAGCTTCTGAAAAAGCTCGACCAGGTGTTGAAGAATATATAGAAACTGCAAAATCACTAGGTTTGAAAGTAGGATTAGCTTCAAGTTCTAATTTACAATGGGTCTCCACCCATTTGAATAATTTAGGGTTATTTAAAAAATTTGAATGTATTAAAACTGCTGACGATGTAGAAAAAGTCAAACCCGATCCAACTTTATATTTAGAAGCTGCAAAAGGCCTTGGCTTAAAGCCTGAAGAATGTTTAGCTTTTGAAGATTCTGCAAATGGGGCCTTGGCAGCAAAAAAAGCAGGCTTGAAATGTGTTATTATCCCAAATAAAGTGACACAAAACTTGAAGTTTTGTGAAGTAGAACATCGTCTTACTTCAATGGAGGAAATAAAATTTGAAAAGCTTATCCAAGTTCTTCAAAGTTAGTGCAAATTCAATAAAAATTTTATGAAACTATCTTGAATAAACAAAACAGAAATAAAATTCACTTTCACTTGAGCAATCTGATACCAACTAGTCCCAAGACAAGGAGTGTTTTTTTGTTTCTTGGCGTAAGAACAGCAAGGTGTTCTATTCTAAAAAACTGTATTATCGTACCAAAGTTATGTTTTGACGTTGGGACTTCCTTTTGAAAAAACGAAGTGCCACGCATCAAAAGCAAGGGAAATCGTGTCCAGTCCTCCAAAACAAAACAGACAAATGGGAATATTGCCAAAAGGGGGAAAAGAAATTGCTTCACTCGAACTACAAAGGTTTAACTGCACCGCTGTATACATTTTGGTAAGATTTATGTGGAGCCAAAAGGTCCATGGGGAGATTCTATCACAAAGCAACTGAACAAGTAGGCATGCACTTGTTTAAGCTAGTGAAATAAAGGGTGTCTTATGTAGGAGAAATAATTCCTAAAATAAGCCATGAAACGTTTTGTGTTATTTTGAGTAGCGGATTATTATGAAGTTAAGCTTAGAAAAAAGAAATATAGTGCTTTGGGAAATATGTGAAAATAAATCTTCAAAAGTGAATACAGTATAATAATAAGTGACCTTGTTTACTATCTTGGGGATCCACAAGGTCACTTACACACTATTCCTTCATTCATTATTTTAAGAGTCCTCTCATTGGCTTTTATATGAGTTTTCCGTTGGTAATACATTCTCAATTTTTTGTATTAAATCATTGTCCAACTATATCTAAGCGATTTTTGAACATTTAGTACACTCATTAACATAACACTCATGTTGTTCTTCTATTTCCTTGCCGCACTTTGAGCATTTTTTAGCAGGTAAATTCTTAAAGAACTCAGTCATTTTCATCAACATATCCTTACCCCCGTTCTTAAGCTTGGTTTGTCTCGTTCATTTTTGAACATTTAGTACACTCATTAACATAGCATTCATGTTGTTCTTCTATTTCCTTGCCGCATTTTGAACATTTTTTAGCAGGTAAATTTTTAAGGAACTCAGTCATTTTTATCAACATGTCCTTACCCCCGTTCTTAAGCTTGGTTTGTCTCGTTCATTTTTGAACATTTAATACACTCATTAACATAGCATTCATGTTGTTCTTCTATTTCCTTACCGCATTTTGAACATTTTTTAGCAGGTAAATTTTTAAAGAACTCAGTTATTTTCATCAACATATCCTTACCCCCGTTCTTAAGCTTGGTTTGTCTCGTTCATTTTTGAACATTTAATACACTCATTAACATAGCATTCATGTTGTTCTTCCATTTCCTTGCCGCATTTTGAACATTTTTTAGCAGGTAAATTTTTAAAGAACTCAGTCATTTTCATCAACATATCCTTACCCCCGTTCTTAAGGCTGGTTTGTCTCGTTCATTTTTGAACACTTAATACAATCATTGATATAGCATTTATGTTGTTCTTCCGTTTCCTTGTCGCACTTTGAACATTTTTCCCTGGTAAAATCAGTTATCTTTAGGGATATAAAGCGTTTTCTTTTTCTAGAAAATTAAATAATGTTTATAATTTACATCATTTATAAATTAGAATTACTTTATCCGCTTCTGTTATAGTTTCGCCTCCTTGTAAATCCTGTTAGGGATAAGGTAATCTTCATTTCCATTGTGATTAACTTGAAAATTTGTGATGATTACCTTGTGAAAACAGCATATTTTATGGAACGCATTTCATATCAAGTGTTTTTTTGAAAAATTAATTCGTCACTTAAATTCATATAAGAGGACTGCGGAAAATTAGAATTATTAAGTACATTGCAAAAGAATACGGGCGTTCATATCTATATTTTTATATGTATTACAAGATTTCGGTATAGGTATCTTCCTGAAAAAAATTATCAATATTGGACAGAATGATACTATTTCTAGAAAAGATGTGTGGCTGAAATTTCATTTAAATGGGGATAAAGTCATTGTTTTATAGAAGGAGTGAGTTTTTCTGTACTATATTCCAAACAGACTATCTTTGAAGTAAAACTAATGCATATAATGAAACAGGACTACTTTAACAAGATGAATTCTGTGAAAAACGACATTAAATTATGATTCCAATAGTTATATCGTTAATTTTGCTTCTAGCCCCGAATATATTATATCAACATAATTATGAACCGGATTTTCTTTCTTCTCATGAAAGCTCTCCCTTTTCTATCATATCTGTGATTCCTTACCTATTCTGTTGGTTAAGCTCAGACCGTATCGTACACTTAGACGCATTATATACATCTATCCCTAGACGCTTCACCATATACACCAAAGAAATCAATAAAAGAAGTATAGAATAATTACATAAATATCAAACATAAGTTGGTCACAATCAAAACCCACTATCACATTATCCAATGGATGTTTCCTCCCCACACATTACCAAGGGCTCCTGCATTTTACCTCATGATTTCAATAACGATTAGGCAGATTCATGAGAAAAAGTTGTATCACAAATTTCATTGATTATTTATTTGTCTTTTTTGTTTATATTTTAACGGGATTTGCAATTTTCACCAAAGTCGATTTTTATATCGAAATTTTCTTGTATTTTCAAAAAAAAACACTCTTGACCTGAAATGCGTTCCATAAAATATGCTGTTTTCACAAGGTTATAACCGCTTTAACAAGTAAAAAATTAAATGCATAAGGAGAGGACTTCACATGAATAAAGCTGTAAAAAATCAAGGTAATCATGATGCATTAAAAATTACGCAGCCATTAAATGAGCGTCCAAATAACGAGCCATTACGAGTATTAACGGAAGAGGAATTTAAATTTTGGAAAGAAAACGGATATGTAGTCGTTCGTAACGTTGTTCCGAAAGAATATATTGACCGAACAGTGAATCTCATTTGGGAGTTTGAAGAAAAAGACCCTAATGATCCTTCCACTTGGTACACAGCTCCACGACGTGAACATACAATGCCAGAGCTTCGAGGAGCTGGAATGGTAGAGCTATATAACCATCAATACTTCTGGGATAATCGTTCCTACCAAAAAGTATACGATGCATTTGTAGATATTTGGGGAACAGAGAAATTATGGACAACGATTGACAGATGTAACCTAAGCTTTCCAAATAAACCAGGTTTCGAATTTGAAGGGTTT
>JBEPZN010000058.1:0-5320 GCA_041640875.1 Ectobacillus sp.
GCTATACTCCATGATATTGAAATTCAGGTCTTAATCGAGATTGTCGATGCAGAAATTATTGGCCATGAAAGCCAACTGAAGCAGGTCTTGATTAATTTATTGAAAAATGGTTTAGAAGCCATGCCTGATGGTGGGGTCATTATCATTCAATTACAGGCAACCTTGGAAAAAGTTTTGTTAACCATTCAAGATCATGGGGCTGGTATACCAAAGGATATCTTGCCAAAGATTGGAAATCCGTTCTTCACCACAAAGGAAAAAGGAACAGGACTAGGCCTCGCCACTTGCTTTAGTATCATTGAGAACCATAGAGGAAAAATGTACATTGAAAGTGAAGAAAACGTAGGTACCACCATTCATATTGAGCTTCCTAGGTTACAAAACTATTAAACATATGATTTCTTTCACCAGTTCGTTTACTGGTGTTTTTTCTGGTTCAAGTGTCAATTGTGTGAGGACATTCCACCCTTACAAATATTATTAATCTAAAAAAGTAGTACAACCGCAAACAAGGTTGTACTACTTATAGGTAAACACAATTTGAATTTATTTATATACAGGAATTTCGAGATAAATAGTAAATGGTTCCAATTTATAGACATCATACATTACGTTGACTTGTTTATAAGCCCAACCAATGTCAGTGGCATATTGATTTCCAGCTGCTCTTCTAGTTGACAATAATTCAGGATTCCAACGCATTTCATATAATGTATTTTGAACAGTGTTAAATGGGTTATTACCACGTAAATATTTATCACTTATGAAGGCAGCACCGCCGACAATGGCATCATATGGAGTAAACCAGCCTTCTTCATAAGCTCTTTGCGCTCCACAATCAACTGGGCATGAATCATATGCACCAACACCATACATGTTATAAACGATTTTCCCATTATATTCTACTCCTCTTGCAAGAGTAGAAGTTCCGTGTCCTGTTTCTAGTAAAGTATGAGCCATTAAATATACATCATTGATTCCATATCTCTTTCCGGCATCAATAAATGCTTGCCCTTCACCGGCTAATTTTCCTTTTCCTGTGAGGTATTGATTTAATGTCCCTAATGATACGTCACTTGGCTTTGTTAGGTTCATGAATTGTAATCTTTGCTTTTCGTCATTAATGAATTTAGTCGGATCCAAAAATTCAAGGACATCAGAAGCTCTTGCATTACGCCAGTTTCCAATGCTAACTCTGTACCAACCGCTTGTATTATCTTCCTCTAAAACAGTTAACAGCCTATCTTTACTAGCATAACCATAAATATGACTCGTTTGATTTTTATCTGCTAGAATCGCTAGATTATTAGCAGTTACTTTACCGACTCTCGAATTAATGCTCGCAAGACTACTATGCACAAACAATTCATTACCTTTATATTCAATTTTGTACCATTTTGTATTACCAGAGACAGCATCACCTGTAATATTTTTATCCAATACGAGGAAGGCTGTTCCATTTCCAACAGTTTCAAAGATATTACTGTTCGTACTTAAAACTGGAGAGGTTCTTAAATTTACACTACTGCCACTAATTGAGCCACCATCAAACATTTGCAGATGTTGCCTACTAACATACGCAGGTGAATTTCTGTATTTATCCGTTTGTGGTGAAACACTCATTTGCATGTTCAATGCTTCGTTTAATGTAACATTATAGTTGATGGTGCTTTTAATCAAGCTAGGTTTAACAAATGGTCTATTGGTAGACCCAGGTGCAGAACCACCTTTTCCAACTAATACAATTTCAATTGCTTCCAAGCGTTTTGAAAGTGCTTCTGTTCCTGCAGATTGCCCATTTTTGGCCCAGTCTAACCACCCATAGGATTGTGCATGAACACGATAATAAATATCATAATGTTGTGCCATTTCACCTGTTAAGTTGATTTGAATAGCTTCCAGACGCTTACTTTGCCCGGAAGTACCAGATACAGCACCATTAGAAACAGGATTTAACCAGCCATAGCTTTGAACATGTGTCCTGTACGTAATGTCTCCGGAATATGGTTTCTTTTCTAATGAAATCTTGATGGCTTCCAGGCGTTTCGATTCTCCGGATGTTCCAGACATTATTCCATCAGAAACTGGGTTTAACCATCCATGACCTTGTACATGGGTTGAATAAGAAACAGATGGGTCAATGATCAATGGTTTATTTGTAGCTCCTGGTGCAGCCCCGCCTTTTTCAACTAGAACAATTTGAATGGCTTCTAAGCGTTTGGATAGACCCTGAGTACCAGCAGATTGCCCATTTTTAGCCCAGTCTAACCACCCATAGGTTTGCGCATGAACACGATAGTAAATATCATAACGCTCAGCCATTTCACCCGTTAAGTTGATTTGGATAGCTTCCAGCCGCTTACTTTCTCCAGATGTACCCGATAAAGCTCCATTGGACACTTGATTTAACCATCCATGGCTTTGGACATACGTCCGATAAGTAATATCTCCTGAATAAGGAGTATTCTTTAAAGAGATTCTGATCGCTTCTAGGCGTTTCGATTCTCCAGATGTCCCCGACGTTCTTCCATCAGAAACAGAAGGTAACCATCCATGACTTTGTACATGAGTGGTGTAAGAAACAGATGGATCAATTACAAAAGGTTTATTTGTAGCCCCTGGTGCAGCTCCACCTTTTTGAACGAGAACAATTTGAATGGCTTCCAAGCGTTTTGAAAGGGCTTGTGTACCAGCAGATTGGCCATTTTTAGCCCAGTCTAGCCATCCATATGTTTGAGCGTGAACACGATAATAAATATCGTAATGTTGAGCCATTTCACCCGTTAAGTTAATTTGGATAGCTTCCAGACGTTTACTTTCCCCAGATGTTCCAGATAGCCTTCCATTAGATACTGTATCTTGCCATCCATAAGATTGAACATGGGTTCTGTAAGTAATGTCACCTGATGGGGCATTCTCCAATGAAATCTTGATTCCTTCCAGACGTTTCGATTCTCCAGATGTTCCTGACATCTGACCATCGGAAACAGGATCTAACCAACCGTGACTTTGTACGTGTGTAGAATATACAACAGAAGGAATTTCGGTTCCGTTAATCGATTCAGTTTGCACTGTCGTTGAGGTACTAGCCTGTCTTTCTGTACTACCTGTTGATTGGTTTTCCGTAGATGTATCTACAGTTTCAGTATCCTCAGAAGTTGTTTCAACTACTGCATTAAGAGAATAGTATTCTTCTTCCATGATCTCTACTTTTTGATTATTTTCATCAGTAGAAAAATATACTAATCCATTATTTTTAATCAAAGTACCATATTCATCTACTGTGGTTCTTTCTTCAATGGATGTACCATTTTCATTTTCCTCTACAACAGTCAAATGTTCGTTAAACTCAAGAGGTGTTACTTTGTCTGTACTAAATGTATCAGAGACAATGAACCGATAATAAATGCTTTGATCATCTGTTATATACAGTTCATTTAACCCTTCACTAACCATCATAATATTCTCTTTTGCAAGATTAGTAGAATGGGATATAGTACCGTTAACAAAGCTTTTGTCTTCATCTGCCCATCCAGTAAGTAACAAAGTTACCTCTTCATCAATTGATACTTCTTGTTCTTCACCATTATAGTGAATGAGATAATAACTAGAACCTTCAACAAAATCGTCTACTTTTGAGTTCTCTAGTGCATAACCAATACTTATATTGGAAATAAAAGAGAGGCTCACTAATAATGTACTAATAAGCAATATGAAACTTTTTTGCACCAACTTCAATTTTTCTTTTTACCTCCTATAAATATTTTTATTTATTAACATATTATATAAATATAAAATTATATAATAGTATTAACGATAATTATTAATATAAGATTATATATAGTAGTAATCTTATAAAGGTTACATCTAACCTTTGAATGCGATGCTTATTAGGGTGCATGAAAATTATAAGAAATAAAAAGACAATTCCATCTTGATTTAGATTGGACGCTTGTCTTCAACTTTTTCTATTAAACTTAGACAATATTTTACAAAATTCTCAGCACCTCTTTATGATAACAAAAAATAAAAGGATTATATAGAGTTATTTTTTGTTATTAGATTGAACGTGGTCTACTAAAAGGGCTCGAACCTTTTAGTAACTACCCAAATTAAAATCCGCCTCTTTTGAGCTGCAATTCAAAGAATTTAACATAGTTCCTTCCTCGTTTTACGTACAAATTGTGAATTCCTAAACTAATAATAATAGAACGTTTTTAAAAAATTTACACAGATGAAAAAATTGTCATTTTATTTAACGTTGTGTTTACTCTACTAAAATACCAGCTTAATAAATTCCGACTAATATACATAACATAAGCATATTAATTGGAGGGAATTAACAAATGAAAGTACGTAAAAAAGTAGTCGGAATTACCTTAGCGAGTGCATTAGCTTTTGGCTCATTGGGTTGGTCAACATCCTCTAGTTCATTCGTTGGAGCAAAAGCAAAGGGGAAAAATGAAGGAACTGCTCAAAATGTCATCATGATGGTCATGGATGGGACAAGCTCTGGTGCAACCACATTAGCTAGGTGGTACAAAGGTGAAAACCTTGCAATGGATGAAATCGTCACTGGTGGGGTTCGCACACACTCTGCTGAATCAGCCATAACGGACTCTGCCCCTGCGGGTACCGCCATGGCGACTGGATATAAAACAAATGATAAATTCGTAGGGGTACTACCTTCAGTGGTGAACACACCTGGTGTTGAACCAAGTCTTGCTGATCATCCTTATAAACCTGTCGCAAATGTTCTGGAAGGTGCTAAGCTGCTAGGAAAATCGACTGGGATTATTGCGACTTCGCAGATTCAACATGCCACTCCAGCAGGATTTTCTGCGCATGCTACACATCGAAATCTATTTGATATCATTGGTGAACAACAAGTATACCAAGGGATTGATGTTGTCTTAGGTGGCGGCAAAAAGTCACTTCTTGCTAACAATCGTCAGGATAAAGAGGATCTATTAGCTGTAGTTAAGGATAAAGGATATGAGTTTGTTGAAACAAGGGATGCATTGTTGAATTCGAACTCTGATAAAATTTGGGGAGCTTTTGCACAGGATGCTTTAGCTTATGATATGGATCGCTCGTTTACGAAGCCAGAAGAACCAACGATTGCAGAAATGACAAAGAAGGCAATTGATGTTCTATCTAAAAATAAAGAAGGTTTCTTTCTCTTTGTAGAGGGTAGTAAACCAGATTGGGCAGCACACGCAAATGATACAATCGGGATTTTAAGTGATGTCCTAGCCTTTGATGAAGCAGTGAAAGAAGCATTAGAATTTGCAAAAAAAGATGGAAATACAATGGTGGT
>JBEPZN010000059.1:0-5299 GCA_041640875.1 Ectobacillus sp.
TTCAAATTCCGCTAAAAGACACATGAAAATATAACTAAAGACATATTGACTATAAACAGGTCAGTTGACAAAATGAGAAAAGGGGAGGCGTATGCATGAAAACGAGCATAATCATAATCGATGATCATCAATTATTCCGTGAGGGTGTAAAACGTATATTAGATTTTGAAAATAGCTTTGAGGTTGTAGCTGAAGGTGATGATGGGGAAGAGGCGTTAGCTCTAGTAGAGGAGTACAAGCCTGATGTCGTCATTATGGATATAAATATGCCTCAAACAAATGGAATCGAAGCGACAAGACGACTAATCGAAGCAAATCCAGAAACAAAGGTTATCATTTTATCAATACATGATGACGAAAACTATGTAACCCATGCGCTAAAAACGGGTGCAAGCGGTTATTTGCTTAAGGAAATGGATGCTGATTCCCTTGTTGAAGCAGTAAAGATCGTTGCGGATGGTGGGTCATATCTACATCCAAAAGTTACGCATAACTTAGTGAAGGAATATCGCCGACTTGCTGTAAGCGGACAAGCAGGTGTAGCTGTTGCTCAAGAAGTTGAGATTCGTCGACCACTACATATTTTAACACGACGCGAATGTGAGGTTCTTCAATTACTTGCAGATGGTAAAAGTAATCGAGGTGTTGGAGACGCATTATATATTAGTGAAAAAACGGTTAAAAACCATGTAAGTAATATCTTACAAAAAATGAATGTGAATGATCGTACTCAAGCAGTTGTTGTGGCTATTAAAAATGGATGGGTGGAAGTGCGTTAATAGAAATTACGAAATAAAAGTGGACAGGTACTCTTTTGAAGAGAACCTGTCCTATTTTTGTGCTGTTTCGCTTAAAAAAGTGGCAATTTAACGTGAATTCCTAGTTATCAGCGAAAGTGTCAAAAATATCAACTAAACTTGGGGTTTATTAAACAAATTGCCAAAATTATCAGCGAACCCAATTTTTCCTTTAGTGCCAGGCACCGAAAGCGGGCCAAAAAATGTCCTACAGGTCACTTTAGAAAGTTCTAATGTCGTAATATTGTAGAAAATAATAATAGATTAATTGAATGATTATTAGTAAAATTTTGTTAGCTATCAGAATTTATTTGGAAAAATTCTGAACGCATAAGTGCAACTAGGCCGTTGCCAGCGCCTAAAGGCTTGGCACCAGCTAAGTTTTCTTTATTAAATACTATTGATGTCATAGTCAATTAGGAGGAACCGGTTACCTTGAAGTACTTTAGGTGTGTGTTTAGTACTGTTTTATTTCTTTTTTTATTTACTTCATACTCTTATGCAGCAGAAGTCAATGTTGAACCGAAAGTCTCGAAGTTTCATGCGGCAGAAACCTTTAATAAGGATGTAAATTATGTTAATCAACAATTAGTCGTTAAATTTAACGCCACAACGACAAAGAAGGAGAAAGAAACCTTTTATCAAAAACATCAATTAAAAGAGATTTCTAGTTTGGAAGAAGGAAATTTTTCTGTTGTTTCTATTAAAGACAAAAGAGTAATGGCAAGTCTAGCAAAAACTCTTCTAAAAGAGAAAGTCGTCGAGTTTGTGGAACCGAACTTTCAAGTAGAGCAAGCGTACACACCAAAGGATCCTAAATACAGCAATCAATGGTATTTAAAGACCATCAATGCTCCAATGGCTTGGGATGTAACGAGGGGGTCTGGGAATATTGTCGTTGCTGTAGTTGATAACGGTGTAGAGACCACTCACCCTGATTTGAAAGGGAAGTTTACGAAAACGTATAATGCGGTTACAAAAGGAACGACTTATACACCTGGTGCCCATGCAACTCATGTGGCAGGAGTAATTGCTGCAACCATGAATAGTACTGGCATTGCTGGAATTGCACCGAATGTTAAAATCATGCCTATCAATGTATTCCAAGGTGATTACGCAGATACGTATGCAGTCGCGAGAGGAATAATTTATGCTGCTGACAATGGAGCTAATCTTATTAATTTAAGTTTAGGGTCTTATTCCTATAGCTACTTGTTAGACTACTCAATAAGCTATGCAAGTTCTAAAGGAGCTGTACTAATTGCAGCAGCTGGGAATGACGATACTAGTTATCCAACCTATCCCGCAGCACTAAGCAATGTTCTTGCTGTTAGTGCAACTGACAAGTCAGATGTTATTACGGACTTCTCAAATTATGGGAATTATATCGATTTGGCAGCACCGGGGAAGGATATCTATTCGACTGTGACAAAGAGCTCTTACAGTAATATGAGCGGCACTTCGATGGCTGCGCCGGTTATTACAGGAACAGCTGCTTTAATCCTATCGAAAAACCCATATTTAACTCCATCACAGGTTGAAGGTATTTTAAAGAAATCTGTAAAAGATTTAGGCTCTAAAGGCTGGGATTCTTATTACGGTTTTGGAAGAATTGATACAAATAAAGCTTTGTCTAATACAGCTCAGCCAATTTCTAACATTACAACCTCTAGTAAGACTTTTACAATGAAGGGCAATAATTCATTATCCGTTTCATTTACAACATCTGGTACTTCAACGGTTTCGGTTACAGTACAAGATGCAAAAGGGAAAACAGTAAGAAAATTAGTTTCAAATAAGAAAACAACTGGTGGGAAAATTAGTACATCTTGGAATGGAAAGCTAGATAATCAGGATTATCCTAAAAATGGAACATATAAACTTGTGGCCAAGATAACAAACGGGAAAGCATCGACAACGAAAACTACTACGCTTAAGGTCGTGGATCAGGTTTCACCGTCTATTACACTGAGTAAATCCACATTCGCTTTTTCACCGACTATTAATAGAACGATTACCATTCCATTTGAACTCAATCGGTCAGGAAAGGTAACCGCGATTGTTTATGACAGTAAAGGGAAAGTAGTAAAAACGCTCGTAAAAGATAAAGCCTATTCTGCTGGTAAGAAGTCAATTACATGGGACGGAAAAAATAGTGGGAATAAACGAGTTGGTGATGGTTCATATAAGGTGAAATTGTCGTTTGTTGATGCTAATAAAAAGAAAGCCTCTGATAAAAACATCACGATTCAAGTGGATACGAAAGCACCGCAAGGCACAATAACATTTATTGATGGAAGCACCTTTAAAGCAACCGGAGCAAACAAGAAATCCATCAAACTTGATTTGAAGGATAATGCAAATGTGACCGCTTATATCACAAATGCAAATGGTCAAAAAATAAGAGCGATTGTCACAAATAAATCATATAAAAAGGGTGCCTCAACAATATCTTGGGACGGAAAGAATGATAAAAAGGTTTTTGTTTCAGAAGGAAACTATCAGTTTGTAGTAGAGTCGAAGGATGGTGCTGGTAATAAAGCTACCACGAAAAGTATTGCTTTTAAACTTCAGGATTGGAGAACACCTGTCATTGAAGCACCTGCTACATTAACTTTTAAAAAGAAAGGTAATTTAAAAGTTAATTATAAATTATTAAAATCAGGTAAGGTGACTATTGAAGTTTTTAACGGCGCTAAGCTTGTAAGAAAGATTAATAATAATCAATCGGTATCCAACGGTTCACAATCCTTTGTCTGGGATGGGAAGGATTCGTTAGGAAATTACGTAGCTGATGGTAGCTATACGTATAAAATATCCATTGTGGATAAGTACAGTTTACAAAAGGCGTTTACTGGAAAAATAAATGTAGCCTTTTCAAAGGTAACGATTGAATATCCAAGTGTCGTTCAATTAAATCCTTATTCGGATGTGGTTGCGGAAGTTTTTTATAAACTATCAGATCCAGCAAAGGTCACCATTGAAATCTATGATTCCTATAATGATAAGATTAAAACCATACAAGTTGACCAGCAAATGGAGGCTGGAAATCAATCTTTTGCTTGGGATGGATATGATGATGATGGTTACTACTATTATTACCAACCGAAAACTTATGTAATAAAAGCCGTTAATGCCGGAGGAAATACAACCACTGTTACAGGTGAATTGAGAGAGGAAGCAAATCCTATTTGGTTATTGTCAGATTCATATCAATTTATACCATACGAAGAATATGATTGGTATAACAAAGGATTTAATGCGTCAATCGATGTTAGCCAAGCAGCTAAACTAACCGTACACTTATATGAAAGTTTGTATTATGATGAAGTTCCAATTGAATCGAAGGAATATTCGTTAACGAAGGGGATAAATTCACTCACCTACTTAAAGCCTAACCAGTACATGATGGAATACCTGGATTACCTCCTTGTATATGAAGATCTATTAGGGAACAAGTATCAGTATTATATTAGTGACTTCGGGAGCTATTATTATGGATTGGAAGAGCGGAGCATGAAGGCATTTGGAGAGACTCCGGGTCCATCTAAGGAATCAAGTGTTAGAGAATTAGAAGTTATGAAAGATAAGTTACCAAACAAAAAAGAGGAATAGCCTTTTAAAGCCTTAATCTAAGCGTATTTTAGATTAAGGCTTTTTTGGCTAGAATACAATCCTTCCCTAAACGCATAAGTGCAACTTGGCAGTTGCCCACGCCAAAGGCTTGAAACCAGCCAAGTTTTCTATATAAAGATTAAGTTAACTTTAATTTTTTTCTACCATAGGTCTTTGTACTGTGGTATTTTCCATATAGGGAGAATAATGAAATAGATAAAAAATCAGGGGGAAATGCAATGTCAGGCGTCTTACCAAAGCAAATTGCCTCGATAGATACTCTTATATAAGAGGTACTATTGGCTATTCATAGTGTGATTCCGGAACAACCGGCTCATAGTTCTCCACAAGAGATTCATGGTTCCTTTTTAATTGAGTCAGGAGTCTTAGTTGGTTTTACTGGGGATATGAAGCTAAGTTTATTTATTAATGGAGAACAAGAGGTATTTTCTTTCTTTGCCGAATTGCTTTATGGTATGAGTCTAGATGGGGACATGCTTCATTCTTTTACTGCGGAAGTTGGGAATATGATCGCAGGGAATTTATCGACAAACCTTGCAAAATGTTCAATAAAAACTGATATTACTGCTCCGATCCTATTGGAGGGTGGCTCCTATATCATGACGGACTGGACATGGGGCATAGTCTGGAGCTTTGTTTTCCAAACAAGGGTATGAAGTTAGAAGTGATAGTAATGGTTTCAAAATAGGTTTGATTTAAGAGGGTGTTACCGTCTATTTTTAAGGTTCAAGCTCCATGGTTAGACAAATTGTGAACAAATTGGTGCATTTTTGATAACGTTCAATTAAAATGATATTATGAGTTTCCATGATGTTTTTTGGAATAATAGTCATAATGCTTTGTCTTTATACATAATCTTGTACAAG
>JBEPZN010000060.1:0-5293 GCA_041640875.1 Ectobacillus sp.
CGCACATTAGAAGAAAAATTAGCAAACGCGCAACGCATTATGTCCAGACGCAAGAAAGGTTCTTCCAACTGGAACAAACAGCGTATCAAGGTAGCACGAATTCATGAGCGTATTGCCCATGCGAGAAAGGACTACTCGGACAAGATTTCAACGCACATCATCAAAAACCACGATGTTGTAGCGATTGAAGATTTACAGGTAACCAACATGCTCAAAAATGGTAATCTTGCAAAAGCAATTAGCGAAGTATCATGGTCAACATTCCGCAAAATGCTGGAATACAAAGCAAAATGGTATGGAAAGCAAGTTATAGCTGTGAACCCACATTGTACGTCACAAACATGCAATATGTGCGGTCATACAGCGAAAGAGAACCGCAAAACACAAAGCTTATTCAAGTGTGTAGCTTGTGGTCATGAAGACAACGCGGACATAAATGCTTCCAAAAATATAAAAGGCTTAGTAATCACAAACTGATTCACCTTGCAGGAGACTTGCTACAAAGTCGTTTGGACTGCCAACCGTTGGAATGACGGGCGTAGCCTAATCAAGTAGAGGCCGAAAGGTTTCTGTACTTAGGAATCCCCTACCTCTAAGCGTAGCGTAGGTGGGGGTAATTCAATCAGACAGATGATAATCTTAAAATATTACCAAAAAGGAGTGATTAATTATGAGTATATCTATTCCAGAGATTACACTTAATGATGGCCTTACTTTGCCAGTTATAGGTTTTGGTACATATAGCCTGAATGGAAATGAAGGTGCCAATGCGATAACTAGCGCAATTGATGCAGGTTATCGCCTAATTGATACTGCTTATAATTATGAAAATGAAGGAACTGTAGGTGAAGCTGTTCGGCGAAGCTCGATTCCAAGGGAAGCATTAAGAATTACATCCAAGTTACCAGGGCGTTATCAAGCGTACGATAAAGCTGTTACTACCATTCAAGAATCCTTGTATCGTGCAAATCTAGATTATTATGATTTATACCTTATTCATTGGCCTAATCCTAAGCAAGATAAATATGTAGAAGCTTGGCAAGCATTACTTGATGCTAAAAAATGGGGGCTGATTCGTTCCATTGGTGTTTGTAATTTCTTACCTGAACATATAGAACGTTTAGAAAAAGAAACTGGCACGAAGCCAAGCATAAACCAGATAGAATTACACCCATTCTTTAACCAAGAACAACAAAGAATATGGCACGAAGAAAATAACATTAAAATAGAATCCTGGAGCCCATTAGCTCGAGCAAATGCCGTTTTACAAAATGAAACGCTTAGACAGATTGCTGCCGATCATAACAAGACGATTTCACAGGTTATTTTACGTTGGCACTATCAGCTAGGAGCAATCCCAATTCCTAAATCTTCATCTCCTGAACGACAACTTGAAAATATATCAATTTTTGATTTTTCCCTAAATGAAACAGAAATGAGTATGATCGCAGAATTAACTCGTCCAGATGGCAGAATTAACAATCAAGATCCTGCTATTTATGAAGAATTTTAACAATTGCAGGTAAAACGATTCCGGTGTAAATACAATAATCGTTTGAAAAAATGAATAGTATTGTGCAGATACTTCTGTAGTCTTATTTGTGTGCCAGAAGGTTTGCTTTTTTCTTGTAATTCTTGCATCACTACAGGATACACTGGATTCTCATCAACTGCGATTACTCAGGAAGAGAATACATACGAAATCAGCCAAGGCTTTTTGGAAAAGCACTTGGCTGATTTTTATTATATACAGGTATTGAATTTGTTTACACTGTAAGAAAGTGTAAATTTCTAGCTAGGAGACCATTCGACGTAGTGAGAAATTTTAGGAATACAGTATAAGGGCAACTACGCCTCTGTCTTCGCCCAAGGGCAGGGCTCGCCAATCGGCGAGTTTTCTTTACTGGCTTATTACTGTTTCATGCTCAATTTTAACAGGGCGTCCCGTTAGGAAGGATTCCTTTGCAGCCTTTGCAATTCGCTCTGCCTGCAAGCCATCATTCCCAGTGCAAAGCACCTTTTCATCCGCTAGAATTGCCTTTGCAAATTGTGTTACTTCTTCGATATATGCTTGTGTATAACGCTCAAGGAAGAAGTACAATGGCTTGTCTTTAGAAGTTCCATTTACTGTGGATACTTCCACTGTTGTCGGGCGGCAGTTGTCAGCTACTGCAACTCCCTTTTCACCAAACACCTCTACGCGCTGATCGTAGCCGTAAACAGCTTGGCGGCTATTATCAATCACACCTAGTGAACCGTTTGCAAATTTTAATGTAACAATAGCAGTATCAATATCTCCAGCTTCCCCAATCGCAGGATCAACCAAAACCGTTCCTTGGGCAGATACTTCCACTACTTCACTATTCATTACATAACGTGCCATATCAAAGTCATGAATCATCATGTCCATAAATAGGCCGCCTGAAGTAAGAATATAATCAACGCTTGGTGGCTGCGGGTCTCTAGAGGTGATTTTTAGAATATGAGGCTGTCCCACTTCTCCTTGCTCCACAAGATCACGCACCTTTTTAAAGTTTGGATCAAAGCGGCGGTTAAAGCCAACCTGTAATTGTACACCCTCTTCTTCTACTACACGCAGCGCTTCGATTGTCTGCTCTGCAGAGAAGCTAACCGGCTTTTCGCAGAAGATATGCTTCTTCGCACGCGCTGCCTCTTGAATAATTTGTGCATGTGTGCTTGTTGGAGAGCAAATAAATACTGCATCAATTTCAGGATCTGCCAATAAATCCTGATAATTTGCTGTTAGAACAGAAATGCCTTTGCTAGCAGCCCATTCCTGTAAATGATCTACGACTACATCCGATACCGCTTTGATTTTCACTTGTGGAATTGTTAAAAGGTTATCTACATGCAATCTTCCAATACGTCCTGCACCAATAATTCCTAATGTAACTGTGTTCATATCTATCTACCCCTTTTCAACTTATAAAATATATTTTTTCAAAGCTGTGTAAATGTAATAACTGCTTTTCAAGGCTGAAACGCCTAGAGAATTCCCCAAATCAGAAAGAATAACTTATACAGAAAATAAACCTTACAGCTATTGCCTTAGAGAGTATAGCTGCTCTTTGTATTCTCTCCTTTTGAACAAACTCCGATTAATTCACAGGCATCCCCCCAGAAAACTCTAAATCTTTTACTAACGCGGAATATCTTAGGACGGTAGCTTTATTACATGCGATTTTTTCATACTTATTTGCCTACAACTTTTTAAGATTTTTTATTTTTACGAGAATCAAGGAGAACTGCTGCTACAATAATCGCTCCCTTTAAAATCTGCTGCCAGTAGGAGGATACGTTCATCAAGTCAAGTCCATTGTTTAGAACCCCGATGATCAAAGCACCAATCATTGTTCCTGGAATGGTACCAATTCCGCCATTTAAGCTTGTTCCGCCGATAACTGCAGCGGCGATTGCATCTAACTCATACATTAAACCAAGGCTTGGCTGTCCTGCGGAAATACGTGCTGTTAACATCAAACCTGCAATACCTGCTAAAAGGCCAGCATATGTGAAAATCATAATTTTGTAGCGATCTACCGGAATTCCGCAAATACGTGCAGCTTGCTCATTTCCACCGATTGCGTATGTGTATTTACCAAATCTCATTTGGCTTAACATGATATGCGAAATAATGCCCATTACAATGAAGATAATGATTGGGAAAGGAATACCAGCGATTGTACCTTTTCCGATAAACATAAACGACTCTGATAAGTTACCGATTGGTCTTCCATCTGAATATAGAAGTGCCAAACCTCTTGCCGCTGTCATCATTCCTAATGTCGCGATGAACGGAGGGATTTTTCCTTTTGCAGAAATCGCACCGTTAATGAATCCAGCTGCTGCCCCAATTGCCATACCGATTGCAAGCGGAACGAATAATGGATATTCACCAGGATGTGCATAGCTTGCAGCGACTACGGATACAAGGGCAATGACGGAACCGGGAGATAAGTCGATCCCTGTTGTAATGATGACCATTGTCATCCCCATTGCAACAATACCGATAAAAGAAATCTGCCTTACAACGTTAATGATATTATTGATGTTCAAAAAGGCAGGTGATAGGATTGACATTAAAATACACATTGCGATAAAGATGAATACAATTCCGTACTTATTTAATATTGCTGCCATTTGCTTCTTTCTATTGGGTGAATTTGCAAGAACCGACGGGTTGCTTACAGCACTCTCTTGCGTTTTCATTTCTACTCCTCCTTCAGGGGGTTGTATACTTTCAAGAATGTATCAATTTCCAGCCGTGAAGCGATTTGATGCAGCCGGAAATGGTAAAAACAAACTATGAATGCGATTACATCTTTGTCTCCCTATTGATAGGCAACCTCTAGAATTCTTTCCTGGTTCGCTTCTTCTCTGCTTAGCTCACCTTTTTGAATCCCTTCATGCATGACAATGACTCTGTCACTCATCCCTAACACTTCAGGCAATTCGGAGGAAATCATAATAATTGCTTTTCCCTCCTGCGCCAGCTTCGACATTACTTTATGGATCTCAGCCTTTGCACCAACGTCTACACCGCGTGTTGGCTCATCTAAAATCAGCACATCAGGATCATTCAGCAGCCAGCGGGCAATGAGTACCTTTTGCTGGTTTCCTCCGCTCAAGTTCATAATGAGCTGGTTTAAATGAGGTGTTTTTACCTTTAATTTCCCTACCTGCTCGTGGCAGACTTTCTTCACTAATTTGCTATTTAAATAGCCAAGGCTTGATAGATTGTCGATATTGGACATAATCATATTTTCCCGTATCGACAGCGGAAGAAATGCACCGGTCAGCTTTCTATCCTCTGTTAAGAGGCCGATTTTATGACGGATTGCCTCCTTCGGTGAATTGATTTTCACCTGCTTGCCATGCATATAAATCTCACCAGAGGTTGGAGGATCGATTCCGAAAATGCTTTCCATAATCTCTGTTCTTCCAGAGCCCATCAGTCCCGCCACGCCGAGGATTTCCCCTTTTCGCACCTCAAAGTTGACGTTTTGGAATTTGCCTTCTCTGGAGAGGTTTTTCACAGCTAACACAACGTCTGTAATTTCGGAAGGCTCCTTATGGAATACCGCTTTAATTTCACGGCCTACCATCATTTGAATCAATGTATCTTGATTCAATTCACTTGCTGGCTTGGCTCCTACATACTGCCCATCACGGAATACCGTAATATCGTCACAAATCTTAAAGATCTCATCCATTTTGTGAGAAATGTAGATAATGGAAACCCCTTTTTTGACTAAGGAATCAATAATGCTGA
>JBEPZN010000061.1:0-5226 GCA_041640875.1 Ectobacillus sp.
ATCTAGTAGAAGTGTATCTCATCTATATATGTTTCAGCCAATTTAACCGGAATAGAACGATTAGATTCCCTAAGTATGTACCCAATGTCCTGAGCTGATTTCTTTATTTTATATTTTTCATTAACCGCATCAGCCACAACTTGATATGTAATCTTACTAACATCTTTATTAAATGGTTTCTTCTGCTGCACAATATGTATAATTTCTTTCTCAATATCGTCTATGCTGTTGAATTCCTTAGCAAGTGCAATGACATCAGCCAATTCACCTAAAATGAGTCTCATTTCCTCTCTTCTTGAAAGTTCAAACCACATTTCCAGCACCAACTTAAGATGGAGAGGGTTTTTCAGGTCAATTAAATTGTCCAAATCATATTGGGTCGATCCCTGCATAATCTTCTGAAAGGTAATTGGTCGTCTCAGAACACGTTTTACATCCTTCATCTCTCTATGCAAACTATTTCTAATCCGCTTTAGTCTGTAATACTCTTTTCTCATGTTCCCTTCTGGCCTGTTGTTTTTTAGGTACTCATCAAGGGCAACAATACTCTTTTGTAGTTCTCCAATTGGAGGATATTTTATATAATCTTCTGGCAGGATAATCTCATCTGTTTCAGGCTCTTTATGAGTATTCATTTGGATGTCATCTTTATATTCCGCTTCCTTTTTTGCATTTCTTTGCTCAGCATACTTACTGAGTAGTGGATAATCCAAATGAAATGATTTATCCTCTGTGATATTGTCCTTCTTGATAAGATAATCCCCTATAATAGATAGTCCATTGGTGAAGCTGTCCTGTTCCGCTCTGAAATCCGATTTCTTTTTAATCTGTTTCTGTCTGAAGCCATCAGAACTAATGTAAGCTTCATTTATCTCATCATCAAAGATATCTTGAACCAGCTCATTCCTATGGCTGGCATATTCTAGTTCATAATTGAGCTGAGACAAATAACCACCTATTAATTGTTTAGTATCCATATTCTCTAATTCAGGCAACCATTGCTTGCTTTCAGTTTCAAGAATAGGATTGTACAGTTCCTCAAATTGGGTCTTCCATTTGTCTAAAGCTTCCTGTAGTTCATATTCATCCACACGTTCTAAGATTTCAAACTCGAAGCAATCTCCAGCACAAGCATTCCAATGTCGCTGAAGCTCTTTATGCTTCTTGGAAAGTAGATTTGAATTAAGTTTATTCCGAATAATCCCATATGCCTTATCTATATTCTTGGAGCACTCAACAAACGCTTTGCCTGTCTCCTTATTGATTAATGCAAATACTCCTGCCTTTTTAGCCATCTTAATAATTTCCCCTTTTCCCAATGTGTTTGATTTAATTTGATTGTCGTTGTCATGGTTTTCGCTCCATTCTTGATATGAGGTAGCGCTGCAATAATACGTGCAGGTCGTATATAAAATAATAAAATTAATAATAAAATAAACACTTATACCTAAAGAAGATTTATATACTAGTCAGAAGAAGACACTCTCTAGAGTGGCTGATTCCCCCGACAAACTTGTTTTGACGGGGAGAAGATTCTTACGAATCTTCTTGATCCTCTTCTAGAGTTTTTCTTGATACTATTATTGGAATTGTTATGTATTGTTTTATTGTTAATCTTATAATTTATCTTATTGTAAATGTTATTATATAATCTTATAGTAATTCTTATAGTGGGAACTGACCCCTGCTCAACCCTTGTATTTAAAGGTCTCATCAGACTGACATTTTAAGTTTATTTCCACTTTCCACAAACCGATTTCCATTAATTTGAATTGATTTCCTAAAAAATATCATTGAGTTCCATTTTTCTTTTATTCATTTCCAATTTATTTAGAGTAGCTTCCAATTTATTAGAACTCATTTCTTGTCTATAAAAATCCTTTTCCAAACTATTTAAGCTGACTTCTAATTTATCAAAACTCATTTCCGTTTTATTTGAATTGGATTCCAATTTATTAGAACTCATTTCCTCAATTTCATCAAAATCCAAATCCACTTCCACTTTATCAGAATCCATTTCTACTTTATTTGTTTTCAATTCATCTGTTCTTGCTAAATTTGCTGTTGGAACGTACCTGCATGAAGGTTCTTTTCGTGCTTTTATCATCTGCTCATAATTTTTAGGCCTCTCAATCGTTATTAATGGCAGAGGCATAAATCCATTATCTAGTTCGATGGAGCAGATTTTCTGAATGTACTTTTCCATCGTATCGTGTAATCGCACTCCTAAGCGGTCTGCCATTTTAGATGTAGAGATATAAAATCTGTTATCTTCTTCAGCAAAGTGATTGTTAATTCTTAACATAAATAAATAAGTAACAAATTCGCTTCTTGATAACCTTCCGCTAGTAAGCAAATTAAAATCATCTATTGTTACCATAAAGAATGAATGTGGCTTAATATTTTCTTCTCCTTCTTCTTTTACAACCTTATGGTCAGGTATAAAATTCACATACCACTCTGTCATTTTCATTTTCTTTTTAGTTTTATAATCAAATCCTTCGTATTCTTTTTCATTAACCAAGAATACTTTTCTACCTTCCTCAATATGGATCTTAAAATCAATCCTGCTATACTTTGCATTGCACTTTGCCTCAATCCAGCCTAATTTTTCTAACGATGTTTTTAATTGCTTCTGGCTGCATCCGATATATTTTGCAATTTCTGCTTTAGTAAGAGTTAACTTATTTACATCAAGAAAGCGAAGAAGAACAAATACAACCATATCTAAATCAGTGAATTTTGTTTCTCTCTCTACTAATTTGTCATTCTTATCTGGGCACTTATAAAATATCTTGTCTTGTTCGTAAAGATCATCGAAAATTCTGTTATTTATTGTTACAAAAGGTAACTGATTCTCAATTAATTCATTAATTGTTTCTGCATCCATTAATTTACGCTTTACCCTACCCATTACATTTATCTCCTCCGGTTTTTACTGTAAAGGAAGACTTACTATCCCCTTTATTATCGCTTATCCTTTACAGGCATTAGCGAAATCTTGAACTGCTTTATTTAACTCTTCTGTTTTATGAAATTGATAAAATTTATCATTCGATTGGACATTTCTTCCTACACATATGTACCTAATGCCCTTTTCAAACCGTAGATAATGTGCTAAATCCAAGTTGTATACAAAGTAAAAATCCTTGTCTGAAAGCATGTTTCAATCTCTCCATTATTTTTCTTATAGGAGAGGGAGATAAACTCCCCCACCTGGTTATGTGTTTTTGGTGAATAAGTTATGCTATGAGTTGCTAGGGATTACTTTTTGATATCAGGAAACTTAGGTGTACTAATCTTGGGCAGATGATTCTTTAGCATATCACCTGATTTAATTTTATTTAATAAATCTTCATCAATTTTAATATCCTTCAATTTCTCAATTAGTCCAGGTGTAGAAGGAGGAATGATTGGATTAATCTTAGCTGTATCACCAAATCCCTCACCCTCCTCTCCATGATTTTGGTCATCATCACCATCAATCTCTAGACATTCTTTTTCCTCTAATGCCTCAAAGAAATGGTAATACGCTGCATGAATTGCTTCTTCAAACATGACATCTTCACCATTCTCAAATGCAACAAGAACTTCTAATGGGAATTTTGAATATCTTACAAGCTTATCAAGACAAATTCCCTTATGTTCTCTCCATTTTCTACATAGTGTCCTATTATTTAATAGAAAAGTTAAACCTCCGTCACTAGCCATTTCAATCATAAATTCCTCTCTAAGCTTCTGGATGGTTTCACACTTTTCATATCCATTCTCAGTTGTAATTTTATCCATTAAATCATAGTAATCGAAAAGGTCACCTGACATATCCTCAGAATATATAAACATCTTTAGTCCCTCATATTTTTTCTGCAATTCGTTGTACTTCTCCATACTTACAAAATTTGTGTTTTCCATTTTTTTGTTCCTCCATAGTTTTATATTTTTATTTTCCTTACCGCTTCTTCTCCCAACGAAGTCACTGGCGTGTGCTACGGATCATCGAAGACTTGTTCTATTAATCTAGCTTGTCTATCATTCCTGATAACCTTTATACGGAATTTATTCTTGCTTCTACGTAACTTAACGTTTATAATGTAATGTAGAAGTTGATTTTACATTGTTTATATTTTATTTATATCAAGCTAAAAAAGTAATCCTTATCAACCCTTAATTGATACTGTAGGATGTACGAAAATAGCTGATTAGAGATGCTTTTTGAAGTGCATTTTGAGACTCTTACAACACGATTGTCTTTGAGATAATGTAGGTGTTTTGTGGATCTAATAAGAGTCCATCCATCACGTATAAGGAATCTAACTAAATCACGAAACGTAACCATTAGAAACCCCTATTTGAACTTGTAATTCTTCTTCATATTCGTAGGCTGCATCTTCATCAGTAAAATGTTTTAAATATAGTCTTTGACCACTCTCATCATCAAAAATGAATACTATACGACTCTTATCATTCATCCAGACAAGACTTACTATTTGAGTATTTAAGTTATATTCAAATTCATCACCTAAAGCGTAATCCTCGAATATCCTCCAAAAGCAAATCCCAAGCCTATCCGCCAATAATTCCATCTTAGCTTCATATGCTAGTGCCATAAAAAATTCTTTGGAATCTTGCTCGATATGTTCATTTGCTTCTAGTTCCCTTGCTTTATCTACAGTAATAAACATTTCTTTTGCCATTTCCTCAATGTTAATTCCTGCTCTTTTTCTCAAATGATTCAAATCTTTTCCAAACATAGTATTCTCCTCTATTAATTTATTTTATATTTTTCTAGTTGTAGATTTAAATTATGTAATACATTCACCTTCAAACAGTGCGTATATAGCCCTTTAAAGCGTCTGTGGCAATGACTGATCGATTAAATTCTAAAGGTGGTATAAGTTTACCATCTAGATGTGAAATTGGTTATATAGTGCTTAAATTATTAATTTTGGACATTCGTTATTCCAAGCCATCACTCCTTTCACCAAAAAAATTTGGTAATCTATTTTCAACCTAACAATAAATCTTCTACCATCTGAGCCTTATGACTAGGCAGATTCCCCTTTCCTCGGATGTACCGCGAAAAATCCCCCTCATCAATATTGGTATTACGTCAATAGAATAGACACAGAAAATAGAGAGTTTAGGCTGCATTTTTAGTAGAGTTGTAGTACATACGTTCGTATTGAATAGGCGAGAAGTACCCTATAGAGGAGTGAATTCTTTTTC
>JBEPZN010000062.1:0-5177 GCA_041640875.1 Ectobacillus sp.
TAGCCATGTGAGGTACTAGATTTTTCCATAAAGTAAGCTGTTCTTGAGGCGGGCTCTCTAGGACAAAATCTACTACATGAGCTAGTAAATTGTCTTTGAGGCGCGTTCTCTTGGACAAAATCTACTACATGAGCTAGTAAATTGTCTTTGACCAGTGCTCTCAAGGACAAAATCTACAATACGATCTATTCAAATGTCTTTGAGAGGCGAGTTCCAAAAAGGCCAGGTAAAATTATGCACAAAAAAAATAGCCCATTACTGAGCTATTCTCCTAATCTAAACTTCAATTCATAAATCTTCCGCGGTCTCCCGCGCTGTCCTGATTCCTCACCTTTCACAGACGCAATCCCAATTCGCTCCATTTCCGCTAAAATCCGGCGCGCATTCCGTTCCGTGCTTTTTAACCAAAGAGAAAGGTCATACGATGTGATGGCTGTTTGTCCATAGTGATTGGATAATGATTCTATTTTTGAAACAAGAGAGGGACTAATGCTCGCATCCTTAAACACCGCTTCCCATTCTTCGCCATGATGGCGACGCTGGTAGCTCACTTGTTCCTTGTCATCGACGAGCTCGCTCACTTCTTTTGCTTCATTCACGATGACCACAACCGAACCATGGTGTGTTCTCGCTTGCTCGAAGGCGATTCGAACATGTTGTTCTGCTTCTAACACCGTTCGCCCATACCCCAATCCCATTCTTACTTGCAGCTTGCTGTTAATAAACATTTTATCGAGCACCGATTGAATGGATTCTTTTTTCTGAAAAAGCTCCACCTCACCTCGAGTCGTATAAATGTAATACAGCCCGTTACCAATTTGCGCTAATGACCCGTTAATTTCCTCCACAAAGCCCAAAAGAACACGACTCAGTTCAAGCTCCTGATGCTTTATTTTAAACGAAAGATGTTGCCCTTCAACCGAGGATGGATAGATAATCTCTAGACCAACAATCACAAGCTGTGATTTACGGTACCAGCTCGTTTGGCCGCGCTCCTTGAGGTAGCCTAACTCCCGCTGTGTCGCCATTTCGGACTGAATCACTCGATAGGTTGGCACACCCAGCTCTTTTAACGCTAGATAAACGGAATTAATGCAGGTGACCGCCGCATCAATTTGTCCTTCTTCATAAAGGTGTTTGTGAAATTGAATGATTTCCTCCGCTGGCATGTAGCCAGGGTACGGATGGGTATAAATCGTTAAATCATTTAGGGAAAATGAATCCTGTATTTTCTCAATCTCGTCCACCTGTATTGTGTCCAAGCTTAAACGGTATAAAATGCTCTCTTCTTTCACAAACGCTTCTAACAAGGTTCCGAGAAGACTCGAGCCCTGCAGTGGCGTGTAGCTTCCCTCTTCCTCTGTGATGATGCCCTTTGAAAGTGCATAATAATATGGGGCCTGACCTGAGAAAAACCATTGATCAATCCATTCCTTGTTTCGGAGAATGATCTCTTCTGTTTCTTCCGTATGGGCATATACGTATGGAATGAGGTTCAGTTCTTTAAAATGTTGCCCTGCTTTCATCATTTGTTGTACAGAATCTTCAGGACCTACTACTCCTACCCGAATTTGCATCCTTGTCACTCGCTTCCAATTCTAAAAAACTAGCGACTAATTGAACGCCCATTTCAAGGTCATCTAGTGTCGCATGCTCGTCTGGATGATGGCTTAATCCGTCACGGCACGGGATAAAAATCAATCCTGATGGCCATTTTTTCGCCATATTCATCACATCATGGCCAGCTCCACTATCCATTTCATGATAGGTAAACCCTGTTCGTTCGCCTGCCTTCTTCAATTGCTCAGCAACACTGTCACTCAGCAACACAGAAGGGTTGTCTACTAGTTTGTCTATTTGAATTGTAACATGAAATTGCTGTTCTAGCTCAGTACACTTTTGGCGAATTGCGTTTTCAACTTCTTTTTTCAAGCCGTCATCGACACTGCGGATATCGATTCCAACCTCCACTGTCCCAGGGATGACATTCATTGCATTTGGGAATGCCTCAATTGTACTCACGGTGGCGACCACAGGCCGAGGGCTTTCCTGACTTTTTTGTAATGCCGTTTCTGAAACGAAGCTGATGAGAGGCGCCACTGCCACTAATGCATCCAGTCTTTTCCCCATCGGTGTCGTGCCGGTGTGTCCCGCTTTCCCTTTCACGGTTAGCTTTAACCGGATTGGACAAGCGACCCCATGGACCACACCATATTGCTTTTGCTGATCTTCGATGACTGTGCCCTGCTCGATATGCAGCTCTACAAAGCTTTTAATTTCATCCGCCTGGCGCTCCGCCTGGAGGAATGTGTCCCATTGAAAGCCTAGTGCTTCGACCGCTTCCTTGATAGTGACACCTTGTGCATCAGGAACATTTCCAATACTTAAATCTATTAATCCCGCCATAGCTTTACTTCCAACGGTAGATATACCAAATCGTGAGGACTCCTCACTTCTGAAATTGATGACTTCAATTGGGTAATAAGGCGTAAATCCACTTTCTTTTAAAAGCTTGACGGCACCAAGGGAGCAAAGGACACCTGCGACGCCATCATAGCCCCCGCCACTTGCCACGGTATCGACGTGAGAACCTGTTGTTACGACTGGGAGATCAGGGTGGGCACCTTCCCATCTTGCTATGACGTTTCCAGCTTCATCGTTTCGAAGCTCTAGTCCGAGTTCCGAGGCGATTTTTTCAAAAACAGCAATCGACTCATTTTCTTCCGTCGTATACCCAAGTCTTGTAAATCCATTTGGTTGATTCATAGAATCGACGAGGTTTAATTGTAATAAAGTTGATTCGAGCCAATCTTTCATTGGTTATTTCCCTCCTTTATTCACTTCTAAAATCGTGCGTGCAAAAGTATCGACCGCTGTTGGCAGGACCTTTTCGTCAAAATCAAAGCATGGGTGATGATGACCTGCTGGTAGTGGAGAAGCAAATACCATATATGTTGCAGAACCACCTCGAGCTTGAACATGATTGATCATACAGGTTGCGTCTTCTGAAGCCCCAAGTGGAAGAGTTGGTATGACGTTTTTAACATACTGACTGTCCTTACAGGCGTTTGCCACAAGCTCCACCCACTCTTGGTCACATTCAGCACTCGGAGCCTTCCCAACCATCTCGTATTCGACTTTGACATCATAGAGTGTCGCACATGCTCGGATGATTCTTAGCGCTTCCTCGTTCATGTATTCATTTATATCGGTTGTTTCCCCACGCGTTTCAATCTCCATTTTTGCGGTATCTGCGACAATGTTACGCCCACTTCCTGCCACAAGCTTCCCAATGTTAATTCTCGTTGCGCCATCTGCATGTCGTGTAATTCCGTTCAAGTGAAGGCTTGCGGCTGCGGCGGCTAAAAGTGCATTTCGACCCGCGTTTGGCTCAAGTCCTGCATGGGCGCTTTTTCCTTTATAGGTGACATTGATTTTTGTGCTTGCAAGGAACTTGGTCGTGGTTGCTGCAATTTCGCCGACTGGTAGGGTATGACAACCGATATGTCCGCTTAAAAAGACATCCGCTTGGTCAAGCCAGCCTTTTTCCACCATCGGCTGGGCTCCTCTTCCACCTTCCTCTGCCGGTTGGAAAAGAAGAGTGTAAGTGCCGGAAAGCTCGTCTTTATATTCTTGGAGGAACTTAGCCACCCCAAGACCAATCGCCGCATGTCCGTCATGGGCACAGGAATGCATCACTCCGTCCCGTGCGGACACAAAGCCATTTGCTGTAGGGACATGACTGTGATCCTTTGTTTCCTTAATTGGAAGGGCGTCTATATCAAATCTTAGTGCCACATTTTTCCCTGGTCGACCCGTATCAAGCTGAGCTACGACTCCTGTATGTCCGCCACGCATTTTTTCAAGAAAATCTGCTGGGACACCAAGGTTTTGTGCACGTTCTTCATTTTCTAGGAGCTCCTCTTCGGATGGTAAACCGACGCGTGCACTCGTTTCTAAGGCGTCTTTTCCGACGGTTGTTTTGAACCCTAGTTTGACTAATTCTTCATTTAATTTGTAGGTGGTTACATATTCGGTGAAGCCTAACTCTGGTTGCGCGTGAAACTCTCTTCTTTTTTCCGTTAAAAAAGGGGTAAGTGATTCGATGAAATGGTGCAAATTGTCTCCCATTTTACTTGTCCTCCTTCAAGTTTTGTTAGTTGACTGGTGCCAAGCCTTTGACGCGGGCAACTTAGCGTTCATCATTTATATAGCCTGATTAGCTAAAAGATCAAGGGCTGCTTGTGCCATCCCTTCGATTCCGTATGGCAGGGCTTCTTCGTTAAAAATATAACGAGGATCGTGAAGTGGTTTTTGGTCTGCTCCCATTGACGAGCCTAGCCAGAAATATGCGCCCGGGTATTTTAGTAAAAATCGTCCAAAGTCCTCACCACCAAGGGAAGGGGACACGGATGGGACACTAGAGGGACCATAAAGGTTTTCTAACGTCTTTTTCACTTGATGGGTGATTTCCGGCGTGTTCACGGTTGCTGGATAGCCATCCATATAATCGATTTGGACGTCTGCGCCCATCGCTTTTGTAACTCCTTCGATAATCGAGTGGAATCTATCTTTGACGTTAGCTTTTACATCTAAAGAAAGGGTTCTGACGGTTCCTTCAAGTGTCACTTGATCGGCTACCACGTTGTGGCGACAGCCCCCTTCGATTTTTCCAATGGTAATGACGGCCGAAGCAATTGGATCGACGTTTCGACTCACAATGGTTTGAAGAGCGTTAATCACCTGGTTTGCGACTATGATGGCATCAATCGTTTGATGAGGCATACTCGCATGTCCGCCGGACCCATTGATGACAATCTTGAATTTGTCTGAGTTGCCCATCATTGGACCTGGAACGATGCCGAATTGTCCAACCGGAAGATCTGGCCATACATGCTGGGCAAGAATGACGTCCGGTTTGTATTCGTTAAAAACACCGTCGTTCATCATTTGCTCGGCTCCGCCTGTTGGTGAATCCTCCTCTGCTGGTTGGAAAACTAGGAGGATGGTTCCTTCGATGTCTTCTTTTATTTCATTAAGTAGGATTCCTGCTCCGAGTAGCATTGCATTATGGACGTCGTGACCACATGCGTGCATTTTTCCTTTGATTTTAGAGGCATATGGTAGATTCGTATTTTCATTGATTGGGAGGGCATCGATATCTGCTCGTATTGCCA
>JBEPZN010000063.1:0-5018 GCA_041640875.1 Ectobacillus sp.
TATAAACTAAGAATATACTATACTAGAATTCTACTTAAAGACCAACAAGTCATTTTACCATTGATCTAATAATATAGTAAGAGAATTTTCATGGGAGAAAATAATGCTGATTTAGCAATTTTTGGGGAGCATAACCATTGAGATGCAAGAAGTGTGGGGACGATTCTGATGCAGACATTACTAAGTGTCCGCACCAGAACCTTCTCCCTGTTTCCATTTTCCCTGCCATTTAGCCATTTCTTCCTCTTCAATTTGCTTTTCAAGCGTGTCATCCCACTGTTCTAGTAATGTATTCCAAACACGTACATAGAAAATGTCTTGTTCTTTATTATACAGTTGAAATTCATAACATGGAATGCGTTCGACTGTTTTTTGGTCGAAGCCTGAAATCTCTGACACAACGGTTTGAAAGCCATTTTCCTGCAGCTCATTTTTAGTGTTAGATAGAACCTCCAACATTCGGTCTGTGTTGATTTCTTCATCCTTTTTCGCATATCGATACATCGTTAATTTTTCATTTATTTCGGGTACAGCTACAATCTCTTCTGACCAATATTCATCATGACTTTGACTGTAAAAAAGCTCTGTGAATTCTTCTTCCATTTCCTCTTCAATAATCCCCGACTTAAGCTGTTCTTTCCCTTTTGTTGTGAGCCTGTAAATTCCTTTATCGAGATGGATCAAACCTATTCGACGCATTTTCTTCATTAAATCCTCAATAAACAGTTCCTCTACCAACAGGATTTCGGACAAATTGGCTGCTCTTCGTATATGAGCTTCCTCAAAAGCGAGGAGCAACATTTTCATGAGGATATCCATTTTTGCCCTTCTTACCCGATTAAACACAACATCAAGAGTCCACACTGGTAAATACCAAACGGCGGACTCCTTCAACTGCACAGCAGGATTAGCAAGTACACTAGCACGTAAACGTTTTGTCAACTTTTCCATCGCCTACACCTCTTGAAGCATTCGTAGCCCATGTTGTTTTTTTACAGTATCTAACACATGGGTATACATTCTTTTCGTCTCTATTTGTTTAGTCCGCTCGGTAAACATCTTCGTACTGCCGATTAAAATAAGTAGCTCTTTTGCTCGCGATAAAGCAACATTTAGCCTCCGATAGTCTTTCGCAAACCCAATATCCTCTTGTTTGTTGTCATGATTACGGACCATGCTTAGTAAAATAATATCCATTTCCATTCCTTGAAAACGGTCCACTGTTCCGGTACGTATCATCAAGTTGGTCAGCTGAAGCTCCTGATGAATTAGTCGGTCAATCCTTTTCACTTGTTCTCCGTAAAAACTAATCACACCAATACTTTTTTTCTGACCCATTTCCATTCGACCAGCATGTTTTGCCTGTCCGGCCGCTTGATCCAGTTCCTGGAGAACACGGCTGATTTCACTTAATTCAGCTGGATTATACAAACTTTTTCCACCCTTCATTTTTTCCTCAAAATAGGAAGGTTCGTTTGGCATATCAATCCACATTAAATGACTGTCACGCTTTATGAGTGGTGATTCGAGTAAGTGATCTCGGTCTACGTCGGAGTTTGTTAAGCCACATTGCAGTTGCTCGTTTTCCTGCTTATAGAACGGTGCGATGGTTTCCATAATGGTTTCATGCATCCGGTACTGAATTGCAAGCATCGTTTTATTGCTTGTCGGTAAATTTTTATATAACCGTTCAAACAACGATTCTTTCAACAGTTTTTTTAATTCTTCTTTTCCTTCAAAATCATCACTTTCGTCCGCCATTTCCTGCAGCGTCTCTTCTAGCGTGTCGTTTCCTAGTAATGGTGGCAGCTGATGATGATCGCCCACTAAAATGATTTTTTTCCCCTTCAACATCGGTAATAGTAACTCGGGAGGGGTCGCTTTTGAAACTTCATCAATGATGACCACGTCAAATTCAGGGTAACTATCGATAAACTCTTTTCGCGCCGAAGCCACACAAGTTGTTCCAATGACGTTCGAATGCTTTACATAAAGCTTTCGAATTTCATCGAGATCATGGTCACTTGCTTCCTCCAGTAAAGAAAGCCACTTTCCTTGAATCGACTGAAACAACGGAAGTTTCTGCTTTTCCTGCTTTAATGACTCTCTTTTAAAAGACAGACTCGCAAGCTGAGTTAATACCTTTTCATGCTCTTTTTCCGGTTCGTTCCCAAGGATTTCCTTTAAAGGAATCAAACTTTCTTCCTGCTCTTGAATCTTGTTTTGCAACTGAATCAAGAGTGCTTCGTTCTGTTCGAACTTTTGTGTTTTTTCTTGAAGCTGAGTCTCTTTTATTTCGAGTTTTTGGGTATTGATTACAAGCTGATGCATCACTTGCTCAACCTTTTCTTTCTTTTTCAATATCCCAAGCTGTTTCGCTTCTTTTTGTGGAAGCAGGTCTTTAGCGTTTGAGATAAGTTCGAATGAAGAAGTCATATTTTTATATTGGTTCTGAAGAGAATGAACCTCGGTTTCCCGCTCTTGGAGTGTTTGTAACCACTTTTGCTGGGAGTGGTTGTTTTCACGCATCTTATCGTAAAGTTGTTCTACCATCTCCTGCTTTAGTTGGCTAAAAGTTTCCTGCGCTCTGCGTTTATATGTGTCAACCGAGTGTAGTCGTTCCCTTTTTTTCCAAACAAAGAATCTCCTACTATATAGGCCTTCAAGTTCATTCAACAACATTTGGGGATAGATATTGTTTTTTCCTACAAATCTATTTTTCAAGTTAGCTATATATTGATCTATTTCGTCAGCTGTATAAGTGGCAGACGCTAATTGACGTTGCTTTAGATGGTCACATGAGATGTTGTGCCGTGATAAAAGTGATTCTACATACGAAATCGCCTTGGTTAGTTTATCGTTATATTTCTTTAATTTTTCAATTTGATCGATTGCAACGCGAGTGTGCTCTAGTTCATTTAATGATTGCTGAACTCTCGAAGTACGTTTAATATTTTGTTCAAGGATGATCCATTTCAAAACATCCATTTGTTTGGCCGTTGTTATTCTTTCCTGTAGCACAACCATCTGTTTTGTTGACTCGGCCCATTTTTCACATTCTATCGATGCTTGTTCGTACGCTTTATTAACTTCGCCTATCTTATCTTCTAGATCTTGACAAGCAATGGTGTGTCGTAATTGTTGAATGACCTGTTCGTTCATATCCATTTCTTTTTGCAGCATGTTATTGTCTGGATTTTCATGAAGAAAGGTTCGGTCATCTTCAATGGATGTCTTTAGTGAATGGAGAATTTGTTGCATTTCCTTCATTTGCTTCTTAACGATATCCTTTTCTCTCTCAGTTGCTTGTAATTCCTGTTTTTGCTCAGCAAGATTAGATTGAATTTCGAGAAATTGTTTTTCTGCTTTCTGTTTTGCTTCAACTTCGGCCTCTATTTGTGACAGCACTTGCTCAAGCTTTTTTTGTTGCTGTTCGTTTTCTGCCCATTCTGCTTCTATTTCTTGTTTCCTATTTTTTCGCGCTTCGAACTGAGTTGAGACTTCTTTTAATGTATGATCCTTCCAATACTGCCCTACATTTTCTTCAATGAATTTTTTTCCTTCTTCTTCAATGCTTTCTGTTCGACCTACACGAAGAATACGGATGTCTTTATTTGCAAACAACCGGCCAAGTGCATTGTCGACGGCCAAATTCGACTGTGAAGCAACCAAAGTACGGAGACCTGCCCTCGCATTTTGCAGACAAATCTCTGAAATAACGGTTGTTTTTCCAGTTCCAGGCGGTCCTTGAATCACGTATAAATCCTCAGCAGACATCGCTCCTCTAACGGCTTCCTGCTGAAACTCGTTCAATCGATTGTGAAACTTTAAGGAAGCTAGCTTTTTAGGTACTTTAACTGGCGGTTTGTTTTCAAATAAAAGACGCTCCAGCTCAGGATTTGCAGCCAATCCGTTTTCTAAAATCTTAAATCCTTGTCGAAGACGTTTCACCTGACTTAATGTCGCAAAATTGCTAAAAACAACTTCTTTTTGCTTCATGTCAAACCGCTGTTGTCGGGCCCATTCCTCCATAAACCTATTAAGCTCCACTTCAACAGTAAGAGCAGCTCGATTCACTTTTAGTACCTTGCCGACATCCTGGTCAATCCCCTTTAGTTTGACACTCAAATCTTTGAGCAGTTTCCATTCCTTATCATTCAACTGACACCCGATAATTGTCATTCGAGTAAAATCACGATTGAACGAAAGCCTTGAATAAGGAGAGACCATGTCAGGTATATCCGCTGTTCTCTCCTGAATTTTCAAGTAGCCTTCCCAACTCGCAATCCGTTTTTTCACATATTCCGAGCTTTCCTGCGCTACCGGCATTTCGTGTATTTCCTTCAATAAATCAAGAGGGACAATACTTCCCCGCTTTACATTTAATTCAAACGTGATATCCATTGGACGGCGCCAATTTGTCTCAATCGATGCATGCGCCTTTCTCGTCGTCACATTCGTCGTAATGAACCGGTCCTGTTCCACCACACAATGCAGAACGAACATCAGTCCATTGTTTTTATCCGACAATCTAGTATTCATTTGATTGTCAAAAAATAATGCGACTGAAAGAGGACGGTCCGCCGTCACTGGATACTTTTCTATATAAACAAGAAACGATTTCTGTAAAGAAAAAAACGAGTCCTCGTCAGTGCCGAGTTCCCGCATCTTATTTTTCGCCTTATTTGTCAACGTTAACGGACATCGATATGCCATTCTATGTTTTATCATGATCTGTCCACCTGCTTTATATCAACACCACCCAACCAATTAGCTGAATGATTTTCTACCAAACAGAATTATAACATAAATGAAGCGTGGGGACGGTTCTTGTGCTTCATTTTTGGCAATAAACCTATGTGGGAAGCGTGGAAAGAAATGTGAAAAACGGAAACCCATTCAGTTCAGCCCCGTGTTTTACACAATCACTTCCACTATCGTAAATCTTTCTTTCAATACCTTTTCTAGAACTATATTACCCGTTTAATTTCCTTCTCAATTTCTAATAATGTATTTTG
>JBEPZN010000064.1:0-4530 GCA_041640875.1 Ectobacillus sp.
AAGTCACACCCGCTCATGTGAATGACGGGGATATGGCTCCTACACTGATGGAGCAAGTGTCCAAGAAATCCAAAGTCAAATTCTTTATGTTGGATGCTGGTTACGATCAGTTGAAAAATTATGAAGTGGCCCGAAAGGTAAAGGCCTAAGCGATTATTCCCATGAATCTTCGGAACGAAAAGGAACCGCCTGCAGGAATGGGATCCAATGGAACGCCATGCTGCTCCATGGGTTTTGCTATGACCTACTGGGGAGCAGATGGTGATCAGTTAAAATTTCGTTGTCCTCATGCAACAGGCAAAGTGGATTGTCCGCTAGGGATGACCACCTGTTCTCCCCCTAACTATGGAATGGTCGTAAAGATCGATGTGAACGAAGATCTACGACGATATTGCAGCCCGCATCGAGAAACGAAACGTTGGAATGAACTATACAATGAAAGAACCAGTGTTGAGCGATGCAATTCTCGAATGAAGGTGCACTTAACCGCAGACGACATGCACATATGGGGCATCGAGAAGGTAAAAACTCATCAATATCTAAATTCCATTGTTTTACTTGCATCTGCATTAGCCACAGCAAAGTAACGAGACAAAAGCTGCCGCTTAAAAAACCCAGAAACGAAAATTCTGCAGGACTGCCCATTTTTAGAATACTAACATCATTTACGTCACTTGTTTGATCAGGTAAAGAAATTTCACTCTTTTGGGTAAAACCTAATTATGCAAAATGCTCAATTAATAAAAGATAGATAAACTCACTATTTCTATATATTAATATTTGCATAGGATAAAACTATAAATTTTAAACATTTAATTAAAGTAGGTAGGTGAAGAGATGATTCCTGCGCACGGTGGACAGCTTGTCACTCTTGAACTATCCGATGTTGAAAAGGAAGAAACCATGAAAAGGATGCATAAGAAAAAAAGAATCCTTCTTAGTCCTCGAGAATTGTCCGATTTGCTGCTCATGGCTGTGGGCGCTTATAGCCCACTGACTGGTTTTATGAATCAAGATGATTATCTTAATGTAACAAACCAGATGCGACTTGATAATGGCATACTTTGGCCTCTTCCGATAACCCTTTCAGTTAATCAAGACCAGGCAAATGAACTTACAGAGGGTGAGGAAGTTGTTCTGGTGGACCAACGGAATCGACCTTGCGGGGTGCTGCTAATACAAGAAATGTATTCATATGATAAATTTCACGAAGCCGAGCAAGTCTATCAGACAACCGACCTTAATCATCCAGGGGTTAAACTCTTGATGCAGCAAGGAGAGATTTTACTGGGAGGAGAGGTTCGCTTAATTGAACGGCCTTCAACTTCATTCTCATCCTATTGTTATGATCCAACTTTAATGAGACAGAAGATTGCCGAAAAGGGTTGGAAAACGACTGTCGCCTTTCAGACCCGCAACCCGATTCATAGGGCCCATGAATATATTCAGAAATGTGCGCTAGAGTTGGTGGATGGGCTGATTATTCATCCAATAGTGGGTGATACAAAGAAAGATGATGTCCCAGCTGATGTCAGGATGAAAAGTTATGAAGCGATCGTAGAGAAATATTACCCTGCAAAGCATACGCTGTTGGCAGCTTTTCCTGCGTCAATGCGCTATGCCGGTCCTAGAGAGGCTGTATTTCATGCGATTTGCCGTAAAAATTACGGATGTACTCATATGATCATTGGGCGTGATCATGCAGGAGTGGGAAACTATTATGGTACTTATGATGCCCAGAAGTTAATCAAATCTTTTCCGACAGAAGAACTAGGTATTATTCCATTATGTTTTGAGCATACATTCTATTGCAAGGCATGTGAAAACATGGCGTCAAGCAAAACCTGTCCGCACACTCAAGGCGATCACCTAATTTTAAGTGGGACGAAGGTAAGGGAAATGCTTCGTTCGGGTCAACCCCTGCCGAAAGAATTCACGAGACCTGAGGTTGCTGATATTCTCAAAAAGGCATATGAACAGTAGTTGGATGAGGCAGAACGTAGATTAATAGAATGGTGCGAAGGTTCTTGCCAAGAGAGAGGTGAACACGCATGGATAAAAAGTCAAATGATATTGTTTGGCAAAAAATGAAGGTCAATAAAGTAGATTACGAACAGCTTAATGGGCATAAAAGTTGTGTACTATGGTTTACCGGCTTGTCAGGATCCGGAAAATCTACCATAGCTACGGAGCTCTCGAAGGTGTTAATGGCACGAAAGGTTCATTCTATTGTATTAGATGGAGATAATTTGCGCCATGGGTTAACGAAAGATTTGGGATTTAGTCAGAAGGATAGGAGAGAAAATATCCGTCGGATTGGAGAAGTGGCCAAATTGTTTCAGCAAGCAGGATTCATTGTGATGACAGCTACAATTTCTCCCTATCTGGATTTAAGAATGATGATCCGAAATCTTTTCGAGGAAGGAGAATTTATAGAAATATACGTAAAATGTTCGATAGAAGAATGCGTAAGGAGGGATCCAAAAGGACTGTACAAAAAGGCAAAGGCTGGTCAGATTTCTAATTTTACCGGAATTTCAGATGCTTATGAGGAACCGGTAATTCCTGAACTGACGATAGAAACCGACAAAAGATCAATCCAGGATTCCGTCGAACAAATTATTGGGTATCTGGAGAGTCTAGGATTTTTGGGTCAGGTGGATAGCGAGAAATAATTCAGACAGAGCTTCGTTGTGGTAGCCATGTAAAACTTGAGGAACAGTCAAAAATATTAGAGCTCATTCTGAAGTTACTGCGGTAGGCTCTTTCAATTGAATGTATTCCAGGTAATGTTACTGCAATACGTAACGGATTCCGATACGGGTGCAAAATTAAAAATCTAATTCAGATTCTAGCGTGAATTCATATACGGATTCACGCTTTTATTTTCCTTGGTGTATAAGGGTTTTAATGAAAATTACACGCTAAATCACAACTGAATTCACAGGGTATTTCTACGCCGTCCATAACTTCTTGAACAATGTGAATTGGTATGTGAATTTATATATGAATAAAATGAAAGATTATCAAAATTTATATAAAAAAAAGAGCAATGTCTGAAACATCGCTCATCATAGATAATTAGGTTCCTGGGCTACAGTGTACTACAACTCTCTGACGCGCTCTTAATTCCAGGTACGCAACTCGCCTTGTTAGTTGGGTGCCACAACTGACCCTAGTATATTCTGTATCACCCTCACAACGATATACGACATACTCACCGGGCAACAGGAAAACCCTTACGGTACTTAATGGTGGTTCAGTCCCACACCTGTCAACATGGTTTTGACCAGGTAACAATGTAATGGGCATATTAATATTGTCCTCCTTTAAAAAAGATTTTTAATCTCTAATTGAGAGATTAATATATTTTATTCCATGTAATTTAAAATGCTTGGACTAATATAAGTGGTAGTTAGCTTATTTTAAGGGTTCCAGAATCTAAAAGAGAAAGCGTGAGAATCGGTTGCGATTATACACGCTATTTTTAACGCGAATTACTAGCATCTTGGCTTGCTTGCACCTCTATACAGGCAATAAGTGTAGCTCTTTTTTAGTGATTTATATAAATGTATTTATTTCCCGCGGCTATGAAATGAAATGGTATTGAACTTCTTAGCCAATCGGCGCTTATCAAGGGCAGAAAATGAATCGATTAGCTTGGGATCAAAATTCCTCGTCCTATTTCTCCCATATGCCAAGAGGATTTCTTTCGGGAAATGGGTTAAAACATAGTTCCCATAAGTCTCATACTCGGAAAAAGAACAATGGTCAGTTTTGTCAATAAGATCAATGATCGCTTCATACCATGCTTTACCATGTCTTTCTTCGATAGTCTTTTTTAGATTGAGAACTCTCTTCTTGCTAAATAGCATATAATGGTTGATCAGGGATACCGGTGCAATAGCTTTTTGTCCCAATAATTTTTCATAATGATCAAAGATGGGTTTATAATGCCAAGGGTTATCTGGGCAATAAAACACCATCTTTTTATTGCGTATGAACACATGAGGAGTAATGAAGACCGTGTCTGCATCCACCACTAGATAATATTTTTCTTTACATATTATGTCGCCGCTAAGCTTTAGCAGCTGTTGATAAAGCCATCCTGACCGGTCAATGATGTCCTCATATTTAATACCATCCCAAGTACCGTTTATGACAGTATAATCGATATCCTTTTTAGTTATGGGTAGAATGTTGTCTTCAAAGATAAATTTGCATTTCTTCTCTTTACAAATCTTTTTGATGATAGAACTTTTGGGTGAAACAATATAAATATTCCCTAGAGGGTGTTTTACAAATTTTCTTATTCCATCTATGACAAGGGGAAGTACTTTGGAGTCTTTATCAATGGCGGGAATAAGAACATCGATTTTCTTTTTGCTGCTTTTAATATTTTTGGTATCGATGGTAGCTAGCAATTGCTTTTTTTTCACTGCAATACCTCCAGCTTCTAGTATAGTATCCCCTTTTTATAGTATGGTTTCGAAATGATAATTGCCACGGCAGTATAACTAGTCTCTTAAC
>JBEPZN010000065.1:0-4335 GCA_041640875.1 Ectobacillus sp.
CTTCCCTCTCTTGGGTTTTTTGGTTTGGTCACTAAAAAACTTCTCCAAGTCGGGGTGAAGTCCTTTTTTATGCTTAAAAACTCCTTGTGGCTCTAAGATCTATAAATCTGCAAAATGCTCAAATATATAAACCATTTGGTAATCTGGAATTTGCTATCATATATTCTTTAATACCTGCAGTAATTTTTCAACTCGATTAGCGTAGGTGTGTTGACTTCTTACAATTTGGGCTCCTCTTGAGGCTAGATCCTTTCGAAGCTGAGCGTGTGCCAAATAGTACTCAATCAACTCATGTAATTCATGGATTGAACCATAGGTTTTAACCGCCCCCCCAAACACTTTTTCAATTCCCTTTACACGATCGGAAATAATAAAAGTCTCAGAAGCTAGAGCATCAAAAATCCTATTATTAATAAACCCCTTTTCTCTCATATCATCCCAGTGATCATTCAGCAAGATATCACATGATCCATAATATTTGTAAAGTTCATGGTTTGGGATATATATACCCTTAATATACTTCTTACTAATGAACCTTTTCCACCCTTTCCCATATACTGCAAGTTGTCTGTTTGTAGGGAGCAAATCCATTATGATCTTTCGAGCTCTCGTTTTTCTTGTGTTCCCTACAAACAACAGTTCGTGTTTAAATTCAATTTTCCCGGATGCACTGAAGGTTCCAGGATCAGTACACTGAAGCAACGGTTCTACGGGGACATTTGCTCTTTCTGAAACTTCTTCAGCCCAATCAAAGGAAGAAATAAAAACATAATCATATTTGTTGATTTCCTCCATTTTAACTGTATCAGGGTGAGAAATATTCCAAAGTATGTTAATATGTCGATTTTTAGGCTTATAATAGCGTAATCCTCTTAATACAAGAACAATATCACATAGTGAATCAGAACCATCATACCATTCAGGATAAATCTGAATGATAGCCGAATGGCCCTTTTTCTCAAACTCCCTTTTTAACCCTAGAGCCAAATAATAATCACCCCATTGATATCGGTGACTCTCTCTAGGGATAGCAGTTTTTATCGCGATCTTATATTTTTTTGTTTGAATTTTTGTCCCCACCTTTCTAATTAAGAATTATTTCTAATTAATTTCCTATGACTAAATAAGCGTCCTAATCTCTATTCTATGATTTAGAAAGAGTATGTGAACCCAATACCTTTAGTTGGTTGCAAACAATTATCGACTGCGCCTCTTGTTGCATTTCTCTCACATTCCAGAGGTTCTCCCTATTATTACTTTCTTATATAAGTGCGGTTCCATCTTTTTTTCGACAAACAAGTTTCTGCCATCCATCAATTCTTGTTTTATATGCTCATTTATTAGATTGGACCACGATTTGTTCAATAACACACGATTGCGTACTATTCTTTCCATTACGCTTTTTCTATGCTCTTTCTGCTGTGTCCCACCTTCATAGTGAAAAAGTAAGGACGTTGGGCAATACCAATTCCTATAACCCTTTGCGAATAATTTCATACAAAAATCCACATCCTCATAACCATACACATACCTTTCATCTAAACCTCCAACCTGCAGAAATAGATCTCTGTTGACCAGCAAAACAGCTCCAGTCACCGCGGCTCTCTCACACTCCACATCTACGTACGGGTTATAAGGGTCTAATCCTTTGCCGATGTTATATGGTCGTATATACCTTCTCTCATACTTAAATGCAATACCAGCATGTTGAATCTTCAATTCGATTTTCTTGTTTTTGTTTCTTCTCTCCAGTAATGGATAGACCAATTTGGCTCCAACCGCACCAACGTTTCTATGGTTTTCCATGCATCGCAGCATTTCAAGAAGCCAACCTTTGGTCGGTTCCACATCATTGTTAAGTAAGACAAGATAATCCCCTTTTGCTTGAGCAGCGGCTCTGTTATTGCTTTCAGAAAAGTTAAAGTTGGTATTATTTTGGATAATTCGAATCGGTAAACGTTCAGAGAGGCTTCTCAGGAGGTTAATCGAACTATCTGATGAATTATTATCAAAAACTACGATCTCATAATTAGGATATAATAAATTCTCATTAAATTTGTGAAATAGCCTGGCTAAATACCTTTCCCCATTCTTATTGCAGATAATAATAGAAATTAACGAGGTTGCATTTGAGGAAGCAGCCTTAACTCTATTTTCGTTTACTTTCATGATATGTTCCACCACATGAGTTTTATCCATATACATGTCACGTCTCCCCACCCCATAAATTCCCAATCTCTATTAAGTGCCCCTAAACCCCGAAAGACACTTAGCATATAGCATAATGTTCTCTAATGTTCTTTCATACAGCTCTCTGTCACCTGCATCTAGGGCAATGGTATGGTCCGGATTGTTATTGTTCATTTCAATGATCCAAATTCTCTTATTCCTATCAATCGCCATATCTATGCCCAAGTTGCCGCAATGAATACCTCGCCTTTCTATGCACCTGGCGGCTTCGAGCGCAAGCGACTGCATTTTCTTTTCTATTTCTAATGCTTCCTCTGCTTTAGAATCAATCATTTTTTTAATGGTTGCACTTCCAGATTCCGCTTCTCCTCCAGAAGAAATATTGCTGACGATATGATTGCTGCGCCCATACCTGGAAATGATGCCTTGGTTTTCCCACTTCCCGGAAGAATTCTTTACAGTGATCACCCTAAAATCAATCATCTTCCCTTGATAGGAAAGTAGATCTAGTGCTTCCTGAATGATATATTTCCTTTTTTTAATTCTGTTACGCAAGAACAACTGCACTTCATCCAAGGTCTTGAATCGGATGGTTGTTGTATGGTTTCCTCTTTTTTCAAACAAAGTAATTCCTTCACCATCTTTTGATACCTTTTTTATTCCCTTACCTAAGGAACGATCCACCGGTTTTATATACAACTGTTTAAACTCGCTTAACAGTTCTAAGCTATCTTGATCATTAAAAGGGACCGTTTTAGGTAGATGTCGCTTCAGTTCAGACGAGGAGTGAAGCCATTGATACATTTGCCATTTGTCGAAGCCATAGTCATTGAATACTCTCTTGCCAAGCATAGACTGAAAATAGCTTCTCCATCTTCCATTCCAGCGAATCGTTTTAAAAACGGCTGCGGGAAACGGATAAATTCCTTTCTCCCACGTTTTTTGCTGTGGGTCATAAAGTAGACCCTCTATTGTATTGGTTTTGCGATCAACTCCTTCTAATGAAAAAGCTAGGATAGAACCGCCTATCTTTTCATAAGAAGAAACATATTCGTTAAGAATATTGAGTTTTCTTTCCAGGTTCCCCTTTTTCTTGTCTATTAAGATCCCTATATAAGGTCCGATTTGTACTTCATTTTTCTCAGTTCTGATCTCGTAATAACTTGTTAAAGGTATTTTTAAGTTATTGATGACTGAATGAGGCAGAGACAATTGCCCAAGGGGCATTCTGGTGGAAAAGGAAATGGGGAGGTTTAACGTTTGGATTCCGTATCGAAGATTGATTCTCTGATTCCTGTAATTTTCAAACTGAGCTGCATAAGCCTGATGGATCACCAAGTGTTCTGATTCCATTTTGCCTTGGACGATTTGAAACTTTTTATTCAGTGCCCGCCACTCCTTTCAAATAGGTTTCATATCAATAGTATATGTTCATATTTCCAAGGGGGTATAGACCAACAACTTAATTTACTAGGTAGAGTTCTTTTTAATCTTGTATTGGACCTTTGCACAACACCATTTTCCGTAAAAATCATAATCTGTTAAAGAAGGATAATAATAGAATAGCGGAGGGAGTAATGAATGTGCTAATTAAGCGCATGCCAAATTTGAAGCAAAATCAAATTTCCTTTTCTGATTCCTTCCTTTCACAGGTTGCGAATCCTCGCAGAACCATTCTTAAGGTTGGGGCATGGAAAAAAGAAGTCGAAGTCATTTTCGCCTCTGATCTACCGAATGACACAATCTGTTTATCCACCAAGCTAGAGCTTCCATTCATACTGCCAGATTCAATTTCCTTTGAGATGAAGATTCACGATGGTGAAATCAATTTGGGTCCTGTAATTGCTTTTGTTGCCTTTAAGAGCATGAATGGCATGAAAAAGAAACTTTTGCCGAAATATGAGGTCTATTTTCAAAATTATCAAGAGATAAAGGGACTTATATTTATTTGTGCGGCCAATTCATTCAGTACCAAGACAAAAACAGTGAAGGGATATTATTACTCTCCGGCTCCTCTAACCAAGTCTCCTTGGCATTATGGAGTTTTTCCCTACCCAGGTGCCATCTATCGCAGAAAAACGATTCCAAGGAGAATAAGCAGACATATCAGCAGAACCATCGGAGACCGCATGTTCAACACTGAAC
>JBEPZN010000066.1:0-3756 GCA_041640875.1 Ectobacillus sp.
GTGAAGTGATGCATCTTTGGTCATTCTTAAATAATACTGAACTTATCATTCGCCTCGATCAAATTGCCTATAGTACAACACAAGATCCAGAGTTAAAAAGCAAGTTGGATCAATTAATTAATCAAATCAACAAGCCAATCGCAGAAGAATTAAAGGAATTTCTGATAAAAGAAGGGGTTCCCTTGCCTAAAACTACACCGGAAAAGCCCTTAACCATATTCAACCCCAAAATCCATGCAGGGGTTAGTTTGACCGATGAGGAAATCGCCAATCTCGTAGCGTACAACTTAGTTGAGAGCTTACGCTCTGCGGTCTTGGCTATTACAGATGCCACAAGAGTCGATGTAGCTTTAATGTTTGCGAAGATTCAAATGAAAAAGATGAATTTTTCAATCATATTTAAACCTTTAATGGAAAAACGGGGATGGTTAAATGAGCCAACCTCTTATAATGGATGATAAAGGATGGGAAAAACAATGAACTATTTTGAAGTGTTTAAAGACGCCTTTGTTCCTTTTATAGATGGGAAAAAGAAGCCTCTCAATGTGGGGGAAGTCATGAATTTATGGTTTTACCTGATTGGGACTAACCAAACTCTACGAATTGATCAAGTTGCTTTTAATACAACACAAGATATGGAATTGAAAGTAAAGTTAGAAGAAGTCATAAATGAAGTTCATAAACCGATGATTAGGGATCTAAATGAGTTTTTTAAGCACGAAGGTATTCCTTTACCTGAAACCACACCTGAGAAACCACTTGTCCATGACCTAAAGTATATACCAGAAGAAATCAGGATGACTGACGAAGAAATTGCCAATCTTCTAGTTTATAATTTGTTTATTGGTATAAATGCAGCCGTTAGAGGACTTACAGAAGCGGTTCGTGCCGATGTGGGCATGATGTTTGCGAAGTATCAGATGATGAAGATAACTTATGCCATTACTTTAAAGGATCTTATGAAGAAACGGGGTTGGTTGCATGTCCCCCCATATTATATCTCTGATTAACATACCATTGTCGTACGCAATGGTCTTGTTTTTTTCAATAAGTTTTCTAAAAAAATTCGAGTGGCAATCAAATTAATAATAACGATGGGAATGATAAGAAATTTCATCTTCGTTCACCTCTTTCCCACCACTTAAAATAACAATAAAACAGAAAGAAAAGTAACCAATCAGCTAAATATGACCATCCTAGGTTCCACCATTTTTTATATTCCATATACCCTGTATTAATTGCAAGCCATTCCAAAAACAGAGCAAGTAATGACCAGTAAAGAATGTGCCGAATCATACTTACTATACTTTGCTTTTTTCGGGGAAGTGTTTGGATATACAAATATATAACAATGGGGTATACACCTAGCTGTTGTAAAAGGTGATAAGAGTATTGCTCTAATTTGGTTCCTTTAGGGTAATCCCATAGAGGGTAATGGTGGACAAATAAATCAACCGTGGCCGCTAAATACATACCCAAAAGACATGTAGACCAAAAAAGTCGGAACTTTTTCTTATCTGCAAAAACAAAAAAAGCTATCCATGAGAGAACAAATAATATAACAGAAAAAGCCATAGTAATTTCCTTTTTTTATTTTTGCTACAATTATTCCCAAGTACGTCATTTATTATTAAGCATAACTGCCCAATAGCGGAATATCCCACTACAGGCTGCCGAAGCAGCCTTTTAGTAGATACTCAAACCGGTCGGATTGTGGCGGCAAAAGCTCTCATTCGTTGGAATCATCCAGATTGGGTAATGGTATCTCCTCATGAGTTTATCCCCATTGCTATTAAAACAGGACTCGTAATACCAATGGGTGAATCGGTAGTTCGAACTGCTTGTCAACATATAGTTTATGTGAACGAAAAAAATAGTAGTCGTGTTTATTTTAATAGAGTATTACTCCCTATTTCGTTCGATTTCTGGCTTGAGATAAACACCAATTATGACTATAGTATTTATAAGATCTTAATTGGTAAGGGGATATTAATTGTGACAAAATTACCAAACTCAATAAAAAAAATACTTTGTTATGTTAGACGGAGCAGACAGGATATTGAACGCGAAAGAAAAACAGGTGAAGACACTCTAGCACAGCAAAGAAATATTATGGAACGCATTCTTAAAGACTATGAGCTTCCATTTGAAATGTTTGAGGAAATTGGATCTGGTGATAAGATTGACATGCGTCCAGTATTCAAAGAAGTCCTAGCCTTACTTGAAAGGGATGGGTTCCAAGCAATTGCTGTAAGAGAAGTATCTCGTATGGGTCGTGGAAGTTACACCGATATGGGTAGGATTTATGATTTAATCAAAGAAAAAAACATTTTAATTATTACCCCGTATAAAATTTATGATCCAAGCAACCACTCCGACCTGCGTCAAATCCGTTTCGAAATGTTCCTAAGTAGAGAAGAATTTGAAACCATCCGTGAAAGACTGCTGTCAGGGAAAGTCGCTACAGCGTTACAAGGCAAATGGTCCAGTGGAGGTACTGCACCCTATGGTTACCGCGTAAATAATGAAACCCAAAAACTTGAACCATTTGAAGACGAAGCTAAGATTGTAAGGCTTATGTTTGAACTATACATTAATGGTCTAGAAGGAAAATCAATGGGTTTCCGTGCTATATCTACCTATCTAACACGAATCGGTGTTCCCACTCCATCAGAATCAACTGTGTGGAGTGTAACAATGGTCAAAAAAATATTAGCTGAAAAGCCTGAAACCTATGTAGGTACTTATATGTTTCAAGCAACAAAGATGGTAAACGGGAAGAAAGTTAAAAAACCCAAGGAAGAGTGGATTAAAGTACCCGAAGCTCATCCTCCAATCATCGACGAATTAACTTTTGAGAAAGCTCAATTGAAATATTATTCTAACTATAAACCTCGAACGAGATTAGATTTTAAAACCTCAGAGTTAGCTGGAATTCTGATCTGCTCAGTTTGTAATAAAAGGATGATGAGGCAAGCGAACCACAGAGAATACATCTCAAAGAAAACAGGTGAGGTTACTATTCATGTTAAGGAAACCCTGTGGTGTAACACACCTGGTTGTACGTTTGTAAGTTATCGTTCAGTAGAAGAAGCTATATTAGAGTTTATTGGTAAACTGAGTGATCTGGAGGATGAGGATCTAGAAACTTTTATACAGCAAACTCAAGTAACAAAAAACGATGAGTTTTCTAAAGATGAGCGTATCTCTCTGGCTGAGGACTCCTTGCAACAACTAAGAAAACGATTAGAGTTCGTCTATGATCGATTTGAAGAAGGAATTTACTCTAAAGAGGAATTTTCAAAAAGAAGAGAAGATATCGCTGGTAAAATCAATGAACTAACCAAAAATATAGAAATCCTATATAAAATTGACTCCCCAGAAGCAAACGAAATCCTAGTTGATATTGAAAAAATGAAAAGAACGCTTAAATCTGTTAGTAAAACCTATCACTCTTTAGAGAACACAGAGGAAAAAAACAGATTATTATCGAGCATTATAGAATATGGCATACTTGAGTTAACAGAAAAGGTTCCAGGAAACAAGCCAAGCAAATTCAACTTAGACATCTTCTTTAAGATGGAAGAATTCCTAACATTATAATTTTGGGTCGTATCAAGTAAATCCTTTTACGAAAGGAATTATCAGTGCCAAAAACCGTCCGGTTCGGATCTCGAATAAGCTTTATGAAGATATCATCCAAACGGACTGTGCCATTAATCCTGGAAATAGTGGAGGTCCTCTCATTAACATGAA
>JBEPZN010000067.1:0-3472 GCA_041640875.1 Ectobacillus sp.
AATGGGGAAATTGATGTTCACTAATTGAATAGAACCCCACAACTCCACCCCCATTAGGGAAGAATGAAAATTCTTCCCGTTTTTTTTATGTCCTCTACCAGTTACTCATGAGGGGTTAGAAGTTTGATACCATACCATGGGGAAATAATCCAGGGAACAAATTGTACTACTATTGCAAAAATAACCTGAACCCTTGCTCAAGGAGATCTTCAAAAGAAAAGGGTTGGATCACCTATCGGGCTTAATTATGCTGATAAAAAAGATGACTTCTAGGATTTGGATGGTATTACGTGTAGATTTGAATTTATTAGGACAATGATCTCTCATAGTCATCCGTAAATGGAATCCATTGACTTGTTCAATATTAGTCAGTATAATCTATAAATAGTAATGATTACGGATTATAAATTGGACGAAGGAGGAATCCCATTGTACGAAGGTGTGAAGTTCCCTTTCCAGTTTGGCGAGTTATGGCGGGAAGGGCTCAAAACTAAGGACGGAAAATGGGCTTTGCGAGTACAAAGTGATAAAGCTGAAAAGCTTTTTTGGAAACAGTATATCGAAAAATTACCTAATCATTACAAGCCACCGGAACATGTTCGTAAATTACAGTCGGTCATTTTATCGTATCTTTGGGAATCAGACGATGTACTGGAAATCGGTCCGGGATGGGGAAATTACACGTTTACGATCGCTGAAAAAGTCAAAAATCTGACTTGTGTAGACATATCGAAAGATATCCTAAATTATATCGACACTCAGGCACAGCAGCGAGGAATGGATAATATCCAGTTGATCCAAAACAAATGGGAAGAATTTTCTAACTTAGATCAATATGATGTCGTGGTGGGAATGAATTGTTTTTACCGGATGAAGGATATTGAGAAGGCTCTTTTGGCAATGAATCAGCATGCCAAACGTTTATGCTTAGTAGGAGTCATATCGGGCCCAGAAAGGCCACATGTTATTGAGATGTACAGGAAATTTGGTTATTCGGAAAAATTGATGCGCAGAGATTACATTCATATTCTAAACATCCTTTATCAATTAGGGATTGCTGCCAGCTGCAAACTGGTAAATATACAAAAGAAATACATATACGCCAATGTGGATGAACTTTGGAAAGACAATATCGGGACCTTGCGTGTGGACGAAAAAGATAAATCTAAAATATTGGACTTGATCAAGGGATATTGTTATGAAGATCATGGTAAATGGGTATATCCTCATTCCTGTAAAGCCGCGATTATTTATTGGGATCCTGTTGAATTTTCTGATTGAAAATGCCGAGCTATAATAGTATTTCTAAAGCGTGCAAAACGACGATTCTCAATCATGTATTACATGATTGAGAAGGCTTAAACGATATGACCTTTCCTCGTTTTTATTCAACTCAATCGGTCCTTTTGTATGTTACTTTATTATTTTGCTTTGAAGTGGGATCAGATCAATGGGAGTGATTGGTAATGGATAAGAAAGTGTTTATGTACTCTCAACCTAGATGACCTCCAAGTTTTGCAGCCAAGGCTTGGCTATCCAATCAGGATATTTCCTATGAAGAATGGGATATCCAGCAGAACTCTACATATATGGAGGAGTTTCGTAAGCTAAAAGCCAGAACAACACCTGTCTTTTTAATCGGAGATGTCGTAATCGTTGGATTTAATGTTCATAAATTGAAAAGGGCCTGGAATGCGTATAAAATTTCTACTTCATGAGGAGGTAGGAATTTTTTTGTGTCTTTGGGACGATCTACTCTATAAGACAGGGTAAAAAAACGCAGAAAATATGGACTAGACCCTCTTGGATAACTAATGGTACGTTATTTTTGATATTCCTTACATTCCCTCTATCTATTTTTTTAGTAGAATTCTCATTAAATGGCACCGCTTTCATCCTTATTGGCGCTTTAGTGTCAGGAGCCATTGATCGGGATTGTTAAATATAGACGTAAATATCGTTGCCATCCGGTTATCAGTTGCATAAATAATAATAATTCCTAAATGAAAGGAGTGGTCTTATTGAAATCAAGAAGCAATGGGACTCGAAGACCCATCCAGCATGCACTGCGGGATCTACGCATCGGAAGCGATTTAATTAATCATGCAAGAAGGGATATTAGGAATTGCCAACAAACCCTTACACATGCACAACGAGATCTTCGCAATGGAATTAGACTAATCCAGCATGCTAGAAGAGATATCCTCAGAGCTTTAAGTTGTTAACTTACCGGTGGTTCTAGCTTAGTTTCGTATTTGTAAGTGATTTTTGTTTTCGTTGTTTCTAGGATTACATCTGCAGAATGAGTCTTTACCTAGGGCAGTTGAATTGACAGATGATTTAAAAACCCTTACACTTTAAATCGTAATAATTATCATTTGTCTGTAGTAAAATTAGTAATAAAGCAAAGGTAAGGGTTAATCGATGGAAAAGCAGGGGGATACTCTGCTTTTTCTATTCTTAGTTAAATCGAAATAATTATTGTTTATCTAATTTCCAACGTCTGTAATATAATGCGACAGGAGGTTGTTTTAAAATTGACAACTTGGAATTTGTCGGGTACTCGGCATCATGTCTTGATATGTAACGGGGGGAGCTGTATGAGGACCGTCATCTGAAAGTCCGATAGGGATATCTAAGACTAATTTGGAACAAAGAGAGAAGGAACTGCAGTTTGAGTCACTATAATTTAATTGAGGTGAGAAGAATTTGAAACCGTGGTATGAATCGTCTTTTCAAGAAGATTATCTGAAGATTTACGCCCATCGTGACGAGAATCAGGCGATGAGGGAATTAGAGAAATTATTAACCTATATACCTCATAAGCCTAGACAAAAGGTATTGGACTTATGTTGTGGACAAGGACGACATAGCCGCTGGTTAGCTCTGCATGGTTTTAACGTAGTCGGGGTTGACCTTTCTTCCGTATTATACAGGAAGCGATTAAAAATACACTAAATCTCCCCGTTCAATACATGAGAGCCGATGCTCGACGAGTACCATTTTACGAAGAAATGGATCTTGTTGTTAACTTGTTTACCAGTTTTGGTTATTTTGATGAGAATGAAGAGAATGAACAGGTGTTGCACGCGGTAAGTTCTTCCTTGAAACCAGGCGGATATTTTTTATTGGACTATTTAAACCCTGACTTTTTAACAACAAATTTGGAACCTTTTACTCAAACCTTCATGAAGAATATGGAGATTTTACAATATCGATCGTTAACAGAACAGTACGTACACAAAAGGATTAGTATCAAGGAAGATGGGACGGAGAGGAGTTATGAGGAAAAGGTTAAACTATACCGTTTGGAACAATTAGTACCTATGTTGGAAAGAAACCATCTACATATCCAATATGTGTTTGGTGATTATGACGCTAGCGGGTTTATTGCTTCGACTTCTCCGCGTATGGTCTTAATATGTAGAAAAAATAAAAATTGATAAATATATATCCTTGCACTTCTAGGAGA
>JBEPZN010000068.1:0-3414 GCA_041640875.1 Ectobacillus sp.
AAAAAGAATTCACTCCTCTATAGGGTACTTCTCGCCTATTCAATACGAACGTATGTACTACAACTCTACTAAAAATGCAGCCTAAACTCTCTATTTTCTGTGTCTATTCTATTGACGTAATACCACTCTTGTATGCATTTATAGTCATGTTTCGTAAGCAGCCATTCAAAAAATGTGCGATAATCGTATAGATATTCATGAATCGTCTGAGGCGAAGATTTCCCTAACTTATGTTGGATAAATTCTTGAACATAAAAGGGAAAAGCGGGAACTTTATCATCAATTTTTTGCATGAGTCGATTATATAGATCATCTTTCATAAAAACCTCCGATTTAAATTACACAAAATGTGGTTTTGGAGAAAATAGCTTGGTTCTACTCTAGGAGCGAAAGAACAGTCTTATGGTGCACAAAGATAAACATATAATTTGTAGGCAGGTATCCATATAGGTTAAAATTAAATTAGGAAATTTCCAACGGGGGTGTTATGAGATGAAGTGGGCAGAAGTCCGTAAGCAATACCCTGAACGTATTGTTTTAATTGAGGCGATCAAGGCTTTCTCAAAAAACCGCGTTCGGACAATAGAGGAAATGACTGTAGTTGAAGAATATGCTGATTCAAAAGAAGCTTGGATTGGTTATAAAATATACCATAAACAGTACCCAGAAAGGGAACTGTATATTTTCCATACTGGAAAAGAAAACATAGAAGTTATTGAACAGTACTTTACAGGGGTGTGCAATAGGATATGAAACTTAGAATGGAGGATGGTTTGCCGCTTGTTTCTCTAACACTTACACATCAGTAGAAAAGTATTAACCTAGATAATATATTGTTGGATACTGGCTGTTCTAAGACCATTTTTGATACGGACATTCTGGAACAAATCGGTATTGATTTAGATCTAGTTAACGGTCAAACAAGAGTTATGTATGGTGAAGGTGGCAGAGGTGAACTTTGTTATGAACAAACTGTGGAAAATTTGAGTGTAGGTTCATTCCTTTTATCATCCTTCCAATTACAACTAGGATTGATTAGTGATTCATATGGTTTTGACGGTATACTTGGTGTTGATTTTATGATCGCGGCCGGTCTTAAAATTGACTTTAAAAGAATGAAAATAGATTACCAGCCTGAATAAGCCACCATGGTGGCTTATTTAACATACTTTTATATAGATTAATCGATAAAACCACCTCGATTCATATGCTCTAACGCTCTTTTCCGTTGAGTATTAGATAAATGAGTATAAAGATTGGTAGTTTCCACGGATTCATGCCCCAGCTGATCCTTCACTAACACAATATCTTTAGAGTTCTCATATAGGCGAGTAGCAAAAGAGTGACGTAATTTATGGGCAGTTAAATTAGGCCCCTGATAAGCGGCCACGTATTTTTCAATCATTTTTTGAACCCCGCGTACCGACATCCTGCCTGTACCTTTCCGACCTACTTTCGAAGGGACAAATAATGGTTTGAAATCAGAAGGGAGTTCATATCTATCATTCCGCACTTCTAAATATTCTTCTAAGTCAATTAATGCTTGCTCATCAAAATCCACGATGTCTTCTTTATTTCCTTTACGGAGAACATTCAACGTGCGGTTGTGTTTATTCACATCTTCGATATCTAAATTGACCAACTCTGAAATACGGATGCCGGATCCGAGAAAGAGGGAGAGGATAGCGACGTCCCGTTCCTTGTTCATCCGATGAAATTGGATCATCCGATTGGCACCACGGTCTTTTTTAGCATCACCTGTAAGCTGTGCCTCATAGATTTTCGGATATCCTTCCGTGACGAATTGTATGAAATCCGTAAATTCATCTTTAATATCATTGGTGCGTAGAATTTGATTTTCTATTTTTTCAGCTTTCTTTGAAATAGATACACGAACAGAAGCCATTTCCACTTTCGCCATGACATTCCTTTTCAGATAAGGGTAGAGATTCTCATCTTCAGCAATCTGGGAAAGGTAGTGGAAGAGGCTTTTCAGTGAAGAAAGCTTACGATTCACGGTGAGATCGGAGTTGCGAAGGCGAATCCTAAGATAATTTTCGAATTCCGTTATATCTTTAATGCGTAATTTTTCGAGCACAAGGAGAGGAATATCCTGAATGGAAGGATAGCCGTGTTTGGTGAGCAGCCATTCAAAAAACGTATTGTAATCATAAAGATATTCATGGATGGTCTGAGGAGAAGATTTCCCTAACTTATGTTGAATAAACTCTTGGACGTAGAAAGGAAAGGCAGGAACTTTCTCATCAATTTTTTGTATGAGTCGGTCATACAGATCATCTTTCATAAAAACCTCCGATTTTAATTACGCAAAATGCGGGTTTGACGCAATTAGTTAACATAACATTATTTATGTAAAACAAGTGCGACTTAGAACTAAAATAACAGGTGGAAAATTAACTAGGCTTGTCCAAATCAATAAAGTTATGTATTATACGGTCGAGGATATATTTATTGGTGCACAGTCTACAGAACTAAATTTACGTAAATAGCTGTGTAAATCTGCATTCGTAATGGTAAACCAATGAACATTTAGTTGGTTGTTGACTTGATTGCCACATTCTATACAATAGAATATTTCAATTTGGCTTCGATCAGTAAATGGACGGTCGTCTATAAATCTCTCTAATTCGGGTTTGAGCTGAGAATTTAAGGAATAAACATCCATTTTTCAAACCTCCAACCTGGATTTGAATTTGATGAACATAAATAATCAATACCTGGTTAAGCCAATAAATAATCTCATTCATTATGATATAATAGACATATATTTGGTCGGAGGTGACTTTTTTGAGTGATCCAATCTTAAAACAAATTCTTACCGAACTACAAAATCTAAACCAAAGACTATCTTATATTGAAGATAAAGTTACTTCTGTAGAAGATAAAATGGCTTCTAAAGAGGATATCCAAGCTATCCAAAGTAAATTGGATGTAATTCACGATCAAGTCGTACGTAACTCAGAACAAAGTACGGATTTATCTGGACGAGTCTCTGATCATGAAACCGATATTCGATTAATTAAGCGTGTTTTAACCAATCAATAAAAATCTTGATAAATAACAGTATGCTTTTTCTTCACTAGAAAAGTATACTGTTATTATTTTTTAACATGAAATGATGTAATAGTTATGTATCTAGTATGCTATGCTTTCATTATACCAAACGTTAGTTCGCGCATCAATAATATATATTTTTCGCCAAATTCGTATTTTGCGTAATTAATAATTACGAACTAACCACATTAAACAAAGGAGTTAAACAAATATGTCCAATGACACAAACATGCCTACAAAAATGACACAAATAAGCCACATTTAATAAAGGATTTAATTTAGTGACACAAACATGCCTACATAATCTTTTTACTGTGGCATGTTTATGTCACTAACTTG
>JBEPZN010000069.1:0-3109 GCA_041640875.1 Ectobacillus sp.
CACTTTCCAACAAAGTAAGCCCACCGGCTTCAGCACACCCTATCGCTTCAATGCCAAAGAGCTCGACTCCGAAAGCGGGCTCTTCTACTACGGAGCCAGGTACTACCACCCGGTGGTGAGCAAATGGTTGAGTGTTGACCCTGCTACTGCTAAATATCCACACCAAAGCCCTTATTCCGCTTTTAACAACAATCCAATCTACTTTTTAGACCCTGATGGAAAAGAAGGTATTGCTTCAGTAAATCACAGTAATCAGACAGTAACAATTAGGGCAGTTTATTTTGTGGAAGTTGGTCCGAATGGATTTAATCAAGATAACTATAATCAACTAATGGGGCTAAATGCAACTCTTAACTCTCAAGGATATACAGTAACAGACCCTAATAGTCAATACAATGGCTACAATGTACAATTTGATTTACAGTTTGTTCCTGTCAATTCAGAACAAAGAGCGCAATCTTTTGCGGTAAGTGAAGATAAAATACAAGGAACAGGAACGACCGATTTTATTGTTGGTGGTTTTCCTATTGGAAACTCTATGATATTAATGACTGATGAAGCCTTTAATGCTATACCTTCTATTAAAGAAACAGCAGAAAAACACGGGGCTGACGTTAATCAAGTAATGGGTATAACAGACGCTACTTTGCAACATATAAACATTCCTGAAAGGTCAAGGGGTAATGTTCTAACTAAGCTGCACGAAATTTTCCATACACTCTACTTTGATAATGATGGAGCGACCGAAGGAATTGGCGGGGGTAAAGAAATGCCTAATGCGTCTGATATAAATGGAATGATGAAAGGTTTTCAAGAAAACGAAAGAATAATAAATGAATAAGAGAGTATATATATTTTTATCTTTCTTTAGCTCGCTATTCTTTACGAGTTGTAAAGCGCAATCCGATTTATATAGAGAACTTGTAATTGTTGATTGTCAAACGGAAGAGATGATACCAAGTGCTAATATTGTCTTTTCTTCCAAAGACACTACTTTTAACATTAATACCGAAGCTATTCCAGATACACTAACAAAGAAAATAGTAAATGCAGAATATCGGATTGAAGTTATGGCAGCAGGATATAAAAAAGTTGATGAAAATTATATTCTATCTGAAAGCGATAAAATATTGAAAATTTGCCTTATTCCTTTAGAATTGGATAGCATTAATGTAAATTGGGATGGGGCAATTATATCAATAAAAGATAGTTCGGGGCGCATAAAAAGTATTCGCCACAAACAATAAATTAAGAAAGCCCCGCAAGTCGGGGCTTTTTCTTTTTCATTCTCTCGCTGCTTCGCAGCCAAAAAAGGTGGGCAAAAAATCTTGCTCTTTTCCGTCCGTTTTTCCCTTTCCTGCCCCTGCAATAATTTCCCCGCAAAAAATTTTTAATATCAAAAATTTTCACTACCTTTCCGCTATGAACAGGGGATATAGATATGGATTTAACGGGAAAGAAAATGATAATGAAATAGCAGGCAACGGGAATAGTCAGGACTTCGGAGCAAGAATGTACGATAACCGTTTAGGTCGTTGGTGGAGTGTGGATCCGATGGCACACGTTGCACCGAGTTGGTCACCGTACCGTGCGTTCTATTGTAATCCGATTCGATATATTGACCCCACAGGAATGTTAGAGGATGACTACGGGTTGGATAAATAAGGAAATATTACCCTGCTTCGGAAGACAGATGATCCAACTGACAAACTTATAACATTGGACAATGACGGAAATGAAACTGACAAATCTATAGAAGTTGATAAAGGGATTTTAAGTAGTAAGAAAACCAATAAAGTTATTGCAAGTAATGGAAAGGTTTATATGTTTGACCAATACAAAATTAAAGGAGACGATAAAGCGCAAGCTTTATTTGAATTTGTTGATGATAATACTGAGGTAGAATGGTCGCTTACCGGTGTTGGGGCAAAGAGCGGAACAGATGGACAAAATATTTTGACCACTTCTCATATAAAAGATTCAGAATTGGGAGGTGGATATTTAAAGGCTTGCGGGTACACCATAAGAAAACACTCGCATAGCCATCCCTATAATACATTTCCATCGACAGCTGATAAGAAGTTTGCAGAATCATTGAATTTGAAGTTTCCAAAAGCTACCTTGGATATTTATCACAAGGGAGAATACTTCCAGTATGACAAAAACGGATTAATATCAGTTCCTGCGAAAGTTTTACCAGAAATAGAAATTAAAGTCCCTAAAAACTAAGACAATGAACAAATCTTTTAAAATTCTAACAGTATTTGTATTTTGTCTAAATAGTATGAATATGGTTGCTCATCACAAAGAAAAACAAATAGAACTCTTGCACTTAAATATTAAGGAGGAAAGTCTTTCAACAATCCTTGATGACATTATTTTACACGAAAAAAAGTGCAGTTATTATGACAGTGGGCTATTGTTTTCAATCAGCATAAAAAAATCGGAAGATAATTTTCTCATATCAATCGAATCTCAAAAAGACATTAATGTATTGCTACCTTTAAGCTCGTATGGTTATTTGTACCATCAGAACCACTTGTTTATTTTACAAGGGGAACGTTGCGAAGATATATTTTCAACTTGCGGACAAACAAGAGCCTTTAAATATTTGGATTATAACCATCCCGATTTTCAGCCAAAAGAAGAAGATAAAAAAACAATATATGTCTTTAATGATGATTCTTTTTCCCAGTGGCATTATTGGTATATTAATGCGAAGTTTGTTTTAGAAGAGAAATCGACATCCTGCGATTAAGTAACACAAAGCCCGAGCAACCGGGCTTTTGTCGTTTATAGCATATTCAATTTAGTAGCTTTAATAAAATTTTCTACGGTAAGCAAAAGACATTTTTTGTCTCTTTGTGGCAAGTTTTCAATCTCTGCCATACGCTTAAACATTAAAGGATCTTTAAAAACAGTTTCCTTTCAGTGTCGTCCATCAGAAAGCTGATAGTAATATCTGAAAAATCTACTGGTTTCTTAATGAAATCAAAAGTCGGTTTTATCTAGTCTTTTTCGTGCTTGTCAATAATAAAATGATGCGAACTGATTTGCCTTGCCGGTTCAACTTGTGAGTAGCTTTTTACTTTTCGTGCTTCACATAATT
>JBEPZN010000070.1:0-3004 GCA_041640875.1 Ectobacillus sp.
GTTAATGACAGGCAATAATGATGCCAACAAGCCAGCAGCTGAAAGGAAATATGATCCAGATAAACCGAATGCAGAAAGGCTAGCAACGATTGCGAAGCGTCTTGTCAAATATGTAAAGGAATGTGATTCAACTAGACCTGTTACTGCAGCTTTGGCTTTTCCTGAATTATCAAACTTAACAGGGTATGCCGAAGCCTTGGATGTGGTTGGTTACAATTATAAAGAACATTTATATAAGGAAGATCTTATTAAATATTCTAACAGTGTTATTTATGGTAGTGAAAACGGCCCTTCCCTAGAGGCATGGCTTGCTGTAAGAGACCAAGATTCAATAGCTGCACAGTTTATTTGGACTGGTATTGATTATTTGGGAGAGGCAAGAGGATGGCCAATTCGTGCTGCACAAGCTGGCTTTTTAGACCTTGCTGGTTTTAAGAAATCCAGCTATTTCTATCGTCAAAGTCTGTGGAGTGAGGAACCAATGGTGTCTCTGTATTCAATGAAAAAAGAAGATTACGAGCATCATCATCACGGCAGATGGAATGGTCCGCCACATTGGAACTGGAAAACTGGTGAACAGCTAAAGGTCGTATGTTATACCAACTGTGAAGAAGTAGAGCTCTTTTTGAATGATCAGCCTTTGGGAATCAAGAAACTTCGTGAGGGTCAAGGACATCTTACATGGGATATTGATTTTGAAGAAGGTACTTTAAAAGCTATTACTAAGGGTCAAGACGGAGAACTCTACTCCTCCGAGCTTACAACAACATCTGAGCCAGATAAGCTGACAATGAAAGTCGATTCTTCAGAACTGATAGCAAATGGCCAGGATATTGACCACGTCGAAATGCAAATCATTGATCGTCACGGGCTACCTGTTTATTTAGCCGATCATCTAATTTCACTTTCAATCGAAGGACCGGGAGAAATCTTGGGCCTCGAAAATGGAGATGCGAAAGATTTGCAACCATACAGCTCCTTAGAAAGGAAAGCCTATCATGGAAAACTACTTGCCTATATTCGATCAAAACCGGAATCAGGGAAGATTACCTTGATAGCAGAAGCTGAAGGCTTAGAGCCCGCAAAGGTAGAGATTATATCAAAATAAATGAAGTAAAAAGCTCGTCCCATGGTGAATAGGATGAGCTTTTTTTCATTACAGATAATGGAGCCATAAAGAAATAAATACACCAATGGACGTAACAAAACCGACGGTTGGCCCGCCTTCTTTATACGCTTCTGGCATCATTGTTGAAGCAATCATTGCAATAATCGCTCCACCCGCAAAACAACTTACAATCGCTTTAATGCTATTTGATGCGTCCTCTAACAAAGTCGCCCCTGCCAATGAACTTAAGGCAGAAGCAACGACAACGAGAGCCCACATAACCAGGATTTTCTTTTTTGAAAATCCACTTTTTCGTAAGCCAACCGTACTTGAAAGCCCTTCGGGAATATTACTAATAAAAACTGAAACAACAAGCGCTAAACTAACCGGTTCACCACCAATTAAACTCATTCCAATAAGGGCAGTTTCAGGAATAGTATCCATCACACTTCCAATGAAGATCCCCATGCCTGACGTTTTCCCATCATCCTGTTGATTCCGATTGACTCCTTTTCTTTGTTGCCCACCTTTATGGGAAATCCAATAGTCTAAAATCGTAAATGTAAAGGCACCGCCTAGAAATCCAATCGCCACTTCCATAAACCCGCTTATTTCTAGTGATTCTTCTAATAACTCATATGTAGTCGCCCCAATTAGGGCACCTGTCCCTAAGGCCATAATATAACCAATGATTCTTTTAGATATAGAAACCTTCAACGCTAATATAGCGCCAAACATCGTAGCAGATGCAGCAAACGTCCCCCAAAACAGGGCATTCCACATATGTGAACGCCTCCTAAACTCCTGATAAATATCATATAGCTAGTACTAGATATACATTCGTTCTTAACATTTGATATTTGACATGAATTTATTCCTGAATTTAGGCCTCTACTTTTTTTATTTAAACAAACGTTTGATTGAGTCCTTAAATATAATCAAACGTTTGTTTAAAATTCAAATACAATCACACCTACACAACTATCTATTACATCTTAGTAATGTTATGTTTTTTCCTATAATCTAATATAGCTTCTTTCATTATTTCATTTAATTCTTTCCATTTTGACCCTTTAACCATTCAGTTTGAACAATCGGCAATTTTAATTTTAGCGTGATTTTTTCATCAGGCATTTCATATTTCCTTATCTCCTCTAACGTAATTCCCTCTTCAATATTTGGAAATGAAAGATCATTTTCACTTAGAATATGAAAGTCTTCATACTCCTCAATTTCATCTATTTCGCAAAATAGATTAAGCTGTGGTAGGTCGCCTGAAATGTTTTTCACATGCATATACGAATTTATTACTCTGCCATCCTGTAATTCTATCTCTACAATTACGTTTTCCACATTTCTATATTTATTTACAACAATCTCACTTACAATCATAGTTAATTCTAAAGTGTACCCCGAACTTGATTCAAATAGATAAATCGCGTTATTAAAAGTATGGATACTTTCCCCATCAATTTTTACCGCTTTAATCTTCCCCATCATGAATTCCCCTTTCCATGCAATATTTCAACATCCAAGTGGAATCCCCTGCAAAATGAGGAATATTAAATACGATTTCCATTTCTACCAGTAACAGGGAAGCATATTTAATTTCTGAAGTATATTCTATAGTTTATATGGCTAATTGTTATGGGTAACAAGCTATAATTATAGATTGAGAGGAGGGTAGTTCTTAGTTTTTTGTAAGCGCTTTAATGGTCGTGTCAAATTTTTTAAGGGAGGAATGCAACAAATGAGTAGGAAGTTTAAAAGACTTGTTTCATTATTTCTTGCAATCATTTTATTAATCCCATCAAGCTGGATTAAACCGGTTGCAGAAGCAGCAACAAATGAAGACATTCCAGTTCTTTTGTATCATCGAATTGTCGAAACTCCATC
>JBEPZN010000071.1:0-2904 GCA_041640875.1 Ectobacillus sp.
ATGTGCTATTTGCGGTTTTAGGTTTAACAGGAATTGCCATTTATAATATTTGCTTTTTTCTTGCAAGTAAACATGCTCCTGTAATTAAAAGTTCTTTATTTATTGCTTCAAACCCTGTCCTTATCGTACTTTTATCGGGTTTATTTCTTAAGGAGAAGATCACTAGAAACAACATCCTAGGAATGACCATCGCTTTAACTGGGGTGACTTTTATTATTACGGATGGCCACCTACTTACTCTTCTACAAATGGGCTTTGAGCCAATCGATGTAGTCTTATTGGGTGCCGTGATTAGCTGGGCGTTATATAGTGTAGTTGGAAAGGTTGTATTAAAAAAGTATAGCTCAATTGTTTCAACTACTTATGCAGTTGCCTTTGGTACCTTATTTTTACTTCCTTTTGCCATAGTTGAGACCAACTGGCAGGATGTTAGGCATGCTACGTTTGATGCTTGGCTATCAATTGCTCATATGAGTATTTTTGTAACAGTCATTTCATTTATCATGTACTACAATGGAATTAAAGAAGTAGGTGCTGCAAAAGCTTCTATCTTTATTAATGTAATGCCTTTATCAGCTGTACTAATGGCTACTTTCATACTTGGAGAGACATTTACGTGGGCTCATGGAATTGGGGCTTTATTCGTATTATCCGGGGTATATGTTGGTACGAACACAAGGAAGTTGGCTCTATTAAAAAGAAAATCTACTAAAAAGATGGTTAGGCAAGCATGACAGAAAGCCCGCGAAAACGCGGGTTTTCTTTTTATATCACTTATTAATCTTTTCTTGAAGCAGTTTACCCCATGGTCCCGCAAGAAGTTCACCTAATTCTAGGATTTCATGAATATCCTCGATATTAGAAGATGGATGATGAAAGTGCAAGTGATGAATAGAAGAAACCGTGATTTTTTTAGGATGTGCGGAAACTAGTTTTACCTCAGACTGTGAAGTTATTTTACCTTCTTGTAGTACCCTAAAGAAATACCCTGTATATCCTGTTTCAAAAATCCTTTTTAAAAGCAAAGGATTGTTGTTCCTTTTATTAATCGTAGCACATGGATACCTACCTTGTGAAACTTGTAAGACAGCCTCACCAATTTGAAAAATATCCCCGATGCAAACTTGATCTTCTCTCATATTTGTCCCAGTCATATTTTCCCCGAAAGCAGCTACTGAGAGAGTATTTCCAAATTCTTTTTCCCAATAGGAATAATGTTCAAAAGGATAGAAACAAACAACTCGATCGACCCCACCATGATTTACATGATTTGCTACATCATCACCATCAATTCGATCAAATTTAACGATAAGCTCTTCTGTTTTGTTCTTCCAAATTCCTGAATTGTATACACTACCATTATGTATCTTTGATATAGGCAACCCTCTACTAAGATAGATAATTTCTCTATTTTTCATTTCTTATCAGCTCCATATCTTTCTATCCTTTTACTTTAATAGATTTTGTTCCTTTTCACAAACAAAAAAAGCACCTTATTAATATTCTTAAGCCCATTAGAGAATGATAAGAATAAAACGAAAAAACTGAGGTCCTATATATGATAAAACTCTTTCTCGTTTCGTTATTATTCTTTATTCTTTTAATTGCATTTAATTTATTAATGGATTTTATCGTAGGGATACCTTTCCATATTAGCTTGCAAAATACATTAAATCCATTTTGGGTTCTAGGACCTGGAGAACTATCAATTCTTGTGATACTGATTATGATTTCAATCTTAATTCCAATGATTAATTATTATAAAAACCGAACCAAAAATTAATTATTAGATCTTAAAAGTTTTTTTCGAATTAGTATGATAATTACCAGCATCGATGGTATTCCTACTTGAAAAGGCAAATGTAAATATAACGGAACGACCTCTAACCCCTCTTTACTATGCTCAATAAAACTTCCTGCCATGGTAATGGAAGAGAATAATGTTACAATACCAATTGGAACAACTAATTCTTGATGCTTTTTAAAATTAAATAACTTTTTCACCCCAATAATACCTGCATACATGAATATTGAAATTTTAAAAAACATTCCAATAACCAATGTCATTACAGCTAGAGCATCCAATCTTTCTAAAAACTCCATAGCCCTAATTTTTCCTACGGTAGTTAGAAGTGGGAATTTAGATCTATTAGCAATATCAAATCCTAATACAGCAATATTAATTGCAACTGTATAGGAGATAAGAAACCCACTAACTAAAATTGATATCACACCTACTTTGAGAGCAGAGCTTTGTTTGTTTAAATAGGGGAGAAGCATGGTAAAAACAATCATCTCGCCAAACGGAAATGTTAACACATTCGGAAAGGTCACCTTCACTACGTTCTTCCATCCCCCTTCTAAAATTGGAAGAAGATTTGTTAATTCAAGAATATCTGAAAAGTAGATAAGGATATTTGCGCTGACGCCAACTAATAGCAAAATAAAGAGATAAAATTCCCCTGTCCTTGCTAAAACTTCAATTCCTAAGTACAGAACATAGACAATGACAGCAACCATTAGGATATTAATGATAAATAATGGAGTTTCAGGCAGAGTTGAGGTTAATAAGAGATCTCCAAAATCCCGTAATACTCTCCCTGCTAAATACAGGAAGTAAATTAAGTATAGAAGTCCCACAACCCACCCCAAATATTTTCCTAATATCACTTGAAGATAATCTGTTAATGGGAGGTTAGGATATTGCTTATATAGATAATAATAAATAAAAAACAAGAGAACACCAACAAATGCACCTAGGATAATCGTAATCCATACATCTTGTTTTGCCTCTAAACCAACCCCTAATGCAATTGCACTCCCTAATTCAAACAAAACGATTAAAGCAAATAATTGAAAAGGGTTAATTTTGAATTTTTCCATAAGCTTTCCTACTTTCGATAA
>JBEPZN010000072.1:0-2894 GCA_041640875.1 Ectobacillus sp.
TACTCCCAACCACGATGGGTACTGGAAGTGAAAATACAAAATTTGCTGTTATTACGGACTCTAGAACCCATACAAAAAAAATCGTTTGGAAAATTGGTGACCTAGCTATTTGTGACCCTGAGTTAACCCATGGATCACCTAAACGCCTAATTGCAGCAACGGGAATGGATGCATTTGCCCATGCAGCTGAAGCTATGACCGTTAAAGAATATAATCCGATGACTGAAGTCTTAGGTGTTGAAGCTATTAAGAGAATTTCTAAATACTTGCCTATCGCCTACAATGAATCAACCAATGAAGAAGCAATGTATAACATGATGGTTGCTAGTAATATGGCAGGACTAGCACTAACAAATAATGGATGTAATATTGGTCATGCATGCGCAGAAGAAATTGGTGCTGCCTTTAATATTCCACATGGAATTTGCTGTGCATGGGGATTGCCTGAAACAATGGCACATGCTGTGAAAAACAAATATCCACAAGTTCAGCTTATTGCAGATGCTTTTTCGATTAAATATGATCAACAAGATTCTCCAGAGGTTGTTGGTGAAAAAGTGGCTGATGGGATTCGTCAATTTATTAAGAAACTTGACATTAAGCCAATGTCTGAATATGGGATTGATCGTGAGAAACTAATGAATTTAGCTGATTTGGTTATGCAAAACCATGCATTTTTCAACTTACCTATTCCAATGAGCAAGGAGGAAGTAAGGGAGTTTCTTGGTAGAATGTATGATACGTATTAATATATTATTTTGGATAAAATTTAATCTTTAAGAGCACACTTGGTGATTATCCAATAGTGTCCTAAAAACTCATGGAGAGTCTATGAAACCTCTGTTAAGGTACATGCTTCTATTATGTAGAAATACAAGTAGCCTTCATTTAGGTGAGTCCATATATACCCATACTAAAACAGCCAAATGCTTTTAAAAAAGCCTTGGCTGTTCATCATTCTTCTACAATACTGTCGTTACATTTGATTAAAAATCTAATCGTTTAGTCATTGAGCAGCATTTAAAAGCGAAAAACATGATATCTGAAGCTGTTAAAATCAAACGAATATGATACTTTCTTAATAATTACTGAAACAAGATCATCGTTCCATTAAGAAACGTATGCATTGTTCATGAAATCCTGTCCAAGTTCCTATGATTTTAAGTTTAAAAAATTATACTATACCACAAAATTGTGCGTACTTATAAATCTATTTTATATCGATTATTATCATTTCAATAAGACAAAATATTCAGCAAAAAGGAGGCGTCCGAGATGAACTTAGGATTGAAAGGAAAGGTCGCACTGATCACGGGGGCAAGTAAGGGAATAGGATTCGAAACGGCGTTGCATTTAGTTGAGGAAGGTGCAAGCGTAGCTATTTGTGCAAGAAATGAGAATCACCTAAAGGTCGCTGCAAACCTCATTTTCGAAAAGACCGGTGTTGAGGTATTACATATCCCTGCCGATGTTACTAAGGAAGAGGATTGCAAAAGAATAGTGACTCTAGCATTTGAACATTATGGACGATTAGACATTATAGTCAATAACGCAGGAACCTCTGCAGCGCAGTCATTTGATCAAGTTGGCACCGCTGCTTGGCAACATGACCTTGATTTAAAATTATTTGGTGTGATTCATTGTTCACGCTATGCCATTCCTTATATGCGCCAAACTGGTGGTGGGTCCATTGTAAACGTGACAGCTGCCATTGCGAAAACCCCCCCTGCATCCTCTTTACCTACCAGTGTTAGTCGAGCAGCAGGTATGGCTCTTACAAAAGCGATGAGTAAAGACCTTGGTTCGGACAACATCCGAGTGAATACTGTATGTATCGGATTAATACGAAGTGATCAAATTGAAAAGGTATGGAAAAAGGAAGCACCAGAACTTACATGGGAACAGTACGCTAAAGAAAACAAGCATCAGATCCCTCTAGGACGAATCGGAAACACAGATGAGGCTGCTAAAGTCATTACATTCCTTGTGTCCGATGCTGCATCTTATGTAACAGGTACATCCATTAACATAGACGGTGGTATATCGGGAGTTCTTTAAAAAATGTAGAGAGTGTAAAATGATTTTTCATTCATTGAGTGTTTTTTTATCGCTTTGGGAGTAAATGCAAGATTTGTCCCTGTTTGTCCATCTATTTGGTGTTTCATTTCCTGGTGTTAGGGATTCTTGCTCGCTATACGTTTAATTGGAATGCAGGTATGGTGGTTTTTGCACTGAATGCTCCGTTATTTTTACTGACTTGGGGCGTTTCTTTGTTATCCAAACGGGCATTGTTGCGGAAGGTTTGTTAGTCTTCTTTAGCCTTTTGTATTCCATCTGAATTTAGGTGCACCTTTCGGATGATTAGGAATTCTAATCGGTGGGGCATTTATGGAATTGGGAACCGAAATTATTTTTCGGCAAGAACTAATCAGTGAAGGCGTAGGACTATTAGCTCGGTTAATTCAACTTTGTTTTCCAAAACTAAAGATGAGAACGATTCATGCTGCCTTTAATTTCTTTGTGCTATTGCTCGAAATCATTGTAATGGATGTAATTATACCTTTCTAAAACCCATGGACTTTACAAAAGCCATACTGAATCCTTTTGAAAAACACTATTATCAAGTCTTTTGAGCCTTCAGATACAAACTGAGGGCTTTTTATACAAAATATACAATATTTTGGTATACGGTTGGATTTGCGTTATTTAACTTTCGGGAATCAATAATGCAATAAACGAATAAAAGCCGATTTTCCTTACGCTAAGGATTGAAGTGACCCCATAAAGTTAGACAGGTTATTTCGTTAAGCGGCCTGTTGGGAATGAACCCGGTATTGAACCGGGCTCATTCCCTTTAATTTGGTTTTGATTCGTTTGCGATTATAGTAGTCTAT
>JBEPZN010000073.1:0-2872 GCA_041640875.1 Ectobacillus sp.
ATTCCAAATACTTGGTCTCCCACACTTACTGTTTCCTTATAAGATTCATCAAGTTGTGCCATATAAGATTCACCTGATAAGTCTACAAAATACTCCTCTGGACCAAGTGCTTTAAAAAGAGATCCTGAGTTATACCACATTAAGTCTGTCATTTCTCCGGTTGCAAGACGAGTTTTCACAAGGTTGTCCCCTTCAGCACCACCCGGTCTCAGCTCAATTTCAGTTGTAATGTTATATCTTTCTTTAATTTCAGCAGCAACCGCCTCGATTCCATCTAGAACCGTTTGATTATCTACTAGAAAGGTAAGTGTTGTCTCTGGATGTTCTTCTTCTCCTGAAGCATCAGTTGAACTACCAGAATCAGTTTCACTACCTGTATTGTCTGAAGTAGAGTCTGAACCAGCTCCTTGGCCTGAACAACCAGCAATGACCAGCATGAATATGAAGAGTAAACCTGCTAACAAAATCTTTGCTTTTTCTAATTTCACCAGTAATCCCCTCTTTCAATCTTTTTAGTGTTATTGCTTACCCTTATCATAAAACCGTTTACAATATGGATAAACCTATATTCTTTACAATAAAGGGGGGTAATTTTTACAATGCTCATCTGAAGATTTTTCACGTTACTTTTCTTCGTTTCGTTTTAAACTCTCTGGGAGTCATTCCAGTCATCTTCTTAAAAACGGTGCGAAAATGTTTCGGATCGTGATAACCAACTAAAAAACCAACTTCACTTGTCTTTTCCATTCCCTCGTCAAAATATTTCTTTGCCTTATTCATTCGAAATTCCATCAGGTATTCTGAAAATGTCACTCCGATTTGTTCTTTAAACTCTCGTGATAAATAACTTAAGCTCACATGATGGTCATCTGCAAATTGTTGAAATGTGATGTTATCTTGATAAGAGTGTTTAATCCATTCAATTACCTTTGGAATTAAGTGTTTTGGTGTTCGTTCGATTGATGAATATTGATCACTAAGCTGAGATAGCAGTTCTACCATCCATTCTTCTAATTGCTTAAAACTAGAGAATTCACTTAATAGATTTACGTTTACACTTGATTGTTCCACCTGAATAATTTGATTAGTTAATTTATAAATCATTGCGTAGTACATGTTGTTTATTAACCGTGAGAGTTGTCTTAATGATATTTGTTTATCAGCAATTTCGTTGATCATCTCTCTTACTTGTTTTTTCACTTTATGTACGTCACCATTTCGGATAGACACCTCTAGGATACGAATCTTCATCCAAATCTCTGTTAGATCTTTTTCCTGATAGTTTTGGTTTGGCTCAACGAATGAAGACCGTCCAAATAAGATATTGTCCTCTAGTTGACGTTGAACAGCATCGAATACTTCTCGTAAGCCTCTATCGGTATCTTTTATCCCATAACTCACATGAATCATTCCATATTGATTCATAAATTGATAGATTCTATACATCATCGGCTGTACATGTGTGTAACTACTATCTTGATAAGGAATTAAAATCAACTTTCTTCGACTATCAATCGTTACGATCGTCACTTTTTCCTTAAAATCAGCAGGAAAGTATTCTTTGATTATTTGGTTACCTAGATTCAACTCATCCCAGCCTTTAGAAGCTTTCCAATTTTCAAGTACTAGGTACGTGATGACAAAGGGTTGTTTATCAAACTCATTTTTAGTAGAACGAGTAGGAGTAGATGAAAAGAGTAGTTGATTAATTGACCATTGTTGGTGATGTTGAAGCTCTCTTTTTTCGACTTCTATTTTCTCTATCGATTGGTCAATGGCCTCATAAAGTGAAGCTTGTTTAATCGGTTTTAACAAATAGTCGAGAACCCCCAACTTAATTCCTTTTTTTGCATACTCAAATTCATCATGAACGGTTAAAATGATACTCTTCATCGAAGGATCAAGAACCAATGAACGCTCAATCAGCTCGAGCCCTGTCATTCCTGGCATGGTGATGTCCGTTATTAAAAGATCTGGGATCACCTCTTCCATTTTAGTAAGAGCTTCTATCCCATTTTCAAACGCATAGATCTGATGTTGATGCTCGTATTTTTTCAGTAACAAAACCATCTCTTTTAATGCCCAATGTTCATCTTCAACAACGAAAATGACCAAGCTCATCCCACTCCTTTTTCAGTAAAATTCGTACGCAAAGGTAACTTCATTGTAATGCAAGTACCTTTATCACACTCACTTTGTATATCTAAACTATAACCGCACCCATACATTAACCGAATTCTTTGCTGGATATTGGTTAACCCAATTCCCCCATCCTTTATTTCGATCATTTGATCGGCTGTTTGTTGAATCCTGATTTTGTGTAAGGTTTGTTCGTTCATTCCTACCCCATTATCTTCAACGCTTACAATAAGTTCATCATTGACTATTTTTGAAGTTAAAGAAATCATTCCATTTCCACGTCGTTCCAATCCGTGTTTAATTGCATTTTCGATTAATGGCTGAATGATTAATTTCGGTACATATACCTTCAATGCTTCTTCTTCTACATGTGTATGATATTGATATCGATCTCCAAATCGATGTCTTTGAATGTTCATATAGTTCGTTATATGCTCTAGTTCATCTCTTAGTGGAACGGTTTTATCTAAATCTCTCATCGAATATTTAAAAAGATCTGCCAAAGATTCAGAAATATCGGCTACCTCTTCGACCCCTCTCAATCTACTAATCGATTTCATCACATTTAAAGTGTTATAAAGAAAATGCGGATTGATTTGCGATTGTAAGGCAGAAATTTTCGCATTTTTCTCCGTAATACTAAGCTCGTACACCTCAATAATTAATTTGTTAATACTATCAAGCATGCTATTATACACTCGTGTTAAAAGGTCCATTTCTGGAGAACCAGTAA
>JBEPZN010000074.1:0-2817 GCA_041640875.1 Ectobacillus sp.
TGAAAGATGATCAGGTTGATAGGTCTGAGGTGTAAGCGTGGCGACACGTGCAGCTGACAGATACTAATCGATCGAGGGCTTAATCATACAGTTACAAAACACAGTTTGTTATCTAGTTTTGAGGGAACATCCTTCAAACTAAATAGGTCTAGTGATGATGGCGAAGAGGTCACACCCGTTCCCATACCGAACACGGAAGTTAAGCTCTTCAGCGCCGATGGTAGTTGGGGGTTTCCCCCTGTGAGAGTAGGACGTCGCTAGGCAAATCCCTTTTTAGAAAAGGGATTTTTTATGTTTTCTTAATTGGGTTCGAGTCCTTTCGGGCGCGCTTTTGTTTGTATGGAGGGTTGGTAGAGCGGCTTAATACACCGGTCTTGAAAACCGGAGACGGTAACACGTCCGTGGGTTCAAATCCCACACCCTCCTCCATTTTATTTAAATATTTTATCATCGCGGGGTAGAGCAGTCTGGTAGCTCGTAACCTGAAGCTTGCAGGTTCAAATCCTGTCTTCTGCAACTAAATGAATACATAATCAAATCCATCCCTTAGGACAGTCTCCTAAGGGATTTTTTGTACTTTAGAAAAGATAAATTTCCAGATAAAAACGAGCTCGGCGTAGTGGAGCATTTTTGGGTTACAGTGTAAGTGCAACTCCGCCTCTGTCTTTTCCGAAGGACAGGGTGCGCCAATCGGCAAGTTTTCTTTAATATATATTTCTGGATGAAAGAATGTATAGCGGATTTATTTTTCATGTGATAATGTATTATCATCTGTGTGAGAATAATATTCAATGGAAATGAGGTAACGTATTCTTATGATCAAGCGTTTTTTTAGCTATTACCGACCTCACAAAAGGCTCTTTTACATAGACTTTTTTTGTGCCGTGCTAGTCGGATTATTGGAGCTTGGATTTCCGCTGGCTGTTTCATGGTTTATTGATAAGCTGCTTCCAGAAGGAAATTGGAGCACTATTACTGCTGTGAGCATCGGTCTTTTAGCACTCTATTTAATAAGCTCTGGAATGCAATTTGTGGTAAATTACTGGGGGCACAAGCTGGGGATAAATATTGAGACTGATATGCGCCGTGAGCTGTTTAATCATGTTCAGCGTCAATCCTTCCGCTTCTTCGATAATACCAAAACAGGCCATATTATGAGCCGTATTACCAATGACTTGATGGATATTGGAGAATTGGCCCATCATGGACCTGAGGATTTTTTTATAGCAATCATGACCTTCATTGGTGCGTTTTGGATTATGCTTACAATCAATGTGAAACTGGCTCTTGTCGCCATTATTATTGTTCCATTTCTCATATGGCTAATTTCTTACTCGAACATGAAAATGAATGCGTCATGGGGTCAAATGTATGGCAATATCGCCGATGTGAATGCACGGGTAGAGGACAGTGTTTCAGGTGTTCGAGTTGTACAGTCCTTTACTAATGAGCAATATGAAATAAATCGGTTTAATGAAAATAATCAGTTTTTTCGTAAAACAAAATTAAGAGCTTACAAGGTTATGAGTTGGAATTTATCAGGAATTTATGTTACAACACGCCTCATGACTCTGATTATCCTAGTATACGGAGCGTGGCTTAGCTTCTCTGGAAACTTATCCTATGGAGAATTAGTAGCCTTCATTCTTTATCTAAATATTTTATTTAAACCGATTGATAAGATTAGTGCCTTGCTTGAGCTGTATCCAAAAGGCATGGCAGGCTTCAAGCGTTTTATTGAACTGATAGATGCTGAACCAGATATCCAAAATGCTCCTGATGCAGTTGATGTACCGTCGTTAAAAGGCGATATTAGCTTTTCTCATGTTACCTTTGGATACGAAAAAGAGCGGACTATTTTAAAAGATTTGACGTTTTCTATTGAGGCGGGAAAAACTGTAGCCTTTGTAGGGCCTTCTGGTGCAGGAAAAACGACAATTTGCTCATTGATTCCTCGTTTTTATGATGTTGCAAAAGGATCGATTACCATAGATGGAATAGATATCCGCAACATGACAAAAGAATCCTTGCGTTCAAACATCGGGATTGTCCAACAAGATGTCTTTTTATTTACAGGTACCTTGCGAGAAAACATTGCGTATGGGAAGTTGAATGCTACACAAGATGAAATTGAAGAAGCAGCTAGAAAAGCTCACTTAATGGATCTCATTGCTTCTCTTCCTGATGGATTTGATACGCAGATTGGTGAAAGAGGATTAAAGCTTTCCGGGGGTCAGAAACAACGGCTGGCTATTGCCAGAATGTTTTTGAAAAATCCGCCAATCTTAATCCTGGATGAGGCTACTTCAGCACTGGATACTGAAACGGAAGCAATTATACAGAAAGCATTGAATGATCTTGCAAAAGATCGAACAACTCTTATTATTGCGCATCGATTAGGAACGATTAAAAAAGCTGACCGGATTCTCGTGATAACAGAAGAAGGGATTGCTGAAGATGGAACCCACATGGAGCTTCTTTCACAAGAAAATGGGATTTTTGCTAAGCTCCATGCGCACCAACATTGATTATAATGCTGTCAGAGCTTTTCAGAGCAAGAATTCTTGATCTGAGTTTGTTGAAGAAGCATAAAGGGATCAGACAAGTAGCATCGTTGCACAGATAGACTCTGTATTGATTTCGTATCTACGCGAAAAATCTCTTGTTATTTTGTATGCAGCTACTATAGAAAAACAAAAAAATCCATGTGGCAAGTTCGGGACTGACCCCTGTTTTTGAGACAGGAATCAAAACACCTTTTAAACAGCCAGTTTTCGGTATTGTACCGGTGACTGGTTGTTTAGTTTTGTTTGAATA
>JBEPZN010000075.1:0-2794 GCA_041640875.1 Ectobacillus sp.
TAATTGGCCTTTTGTCAGGGCTTATTGGTGTTGGTGGAGGTATTTTCCTAAGTCCCTTACTAATTTTTATGGGCTTTGCGAGTACAAGAACAACATCAGGAATTTCTGCAATGTTTATATTGATTAATTCTATCTCAGGTATTCTAGGGCATTTTACATCAAACAGTACAACGTTTCCAAGTTATATTTGGATTATAGCTCCTATGGCGATTGTTGGTGGTGTGATTGGCTCACATATTGGAAGTGGAAAAGCTGCAAATGTGACGATTTTAAGATTACTTGCAGTTGTTCTTATCATTGCAGGAGCTAAACTAATATTTGTTTAGAATAAACATTTCGATATTGAACTAACGACGTTCTATCCTGCCATAAGCAAGGATCTTATTCAGCCAAAAATAATCAAGTTTTTTTTAAACTTGATTATTTTTTTGCTTATTTTCATTTCATTAATGTGTAAAAATGCAGGTTAGTTGAACAAAAGTATTTTATAATGCATAACAAAAACGTGAATTCTAAAAATGAATTCACGCCGCATTCTTATCATTAGTTTATATCATGGTTTAACCAAAAAGTTATAACGATTTAATACTTTTTACAATTGAATCGTCTAATTTATTTATTACTTTAACAAGTAATTCTACTGCATTATCTAAGTCATTTCGATTTACTATCGATACCGAGCTATGAATATACCTAGCAGCTACACTTACAACCATTGTCGGTACCCCTGAATATGCTAAATGAAATTTACCCGCATCTGTTCCACCACCTGGCATAATATCAACTTGATAAGGAATCTGATGTTCTTTTGCAGTTTGAACAACTAAGTCACGAAGTTTTCGATGTGGAATCATACTCCGATCAAAAAAGCAGAGAAGAGGTCCTGAACCAAGACTTGTATGATTTTCCTTTTCCAGCATACCTGGAGTATCACCAGCAACCCCTACATCAAGTGCAAAAGCAATATCTGGCTGAATTTTATTTACAAGGGTTTCTGCTCCACGTAAGCCAACCTCTTCTTGAACGGTTGCACCTGAATAAATGATATTAGGGTGGTTTTCCTTGTTGATTTGCTCAAGGACTTTCAGTGCAACATAGCATCCCGCACGGTTATCCCAGGTTCGAGCCAACAACATTTTGGTATTGGGGAGAACCTCAAATGGACAAACCATAACAACAGGATCACCAACTGCAACACCAAATCCTTCAGCTTCTTCCTTGCTTGTTGCCCCAATATCGATAAACATTTTATCGGTATCTAATACATTTTTTCTTTCTTCTATTGAGAGTACGTGGGGAGCCTTGGACCCAATTACACCTGTTAGGTCTCCTTTTTGTGTAAGCACTCGGACACGTTGAGCTAACATAACATGTCCCCACCAACCTCCGAGCGGCTGAAATCGCAAAAAACCTTCCTTGGTAATATGGGTAATTAAGAGTGCAACTTCATCCATATGTCCTGCAATTAAGATTTTAGGTCCTGAACTTCCAACTTTCCCAACAATACTGCCTAAGTTATCTGTCATAACATCAGGTGTGATTTTTTTTATTTGATCGTTTAATACCTGATGTATTCTCATTTCAAAACCAGGTGCTCCCTCTGTCTCAGTCAATTCCTTCATTAATTGCAAATCATTTTCCATCTCTTCATCGCTCCTTTTAAATTTAAATTGGCATTAAAATTTCAAAGTATGTACAGTTTTATATCTTTTAATAAATAATATTAGTAAGGTGAGATGGTAAATGTTCCATGAGCCATACTTCCATATCCAGATATTTTAATGGAATAGTCATTTCCTGATGGAGCGTTTAAATAAACTTTAAATTTGCCTTCATTTTTTACTTCAATTTTGTCGAATGACTGGTCAGACCAGAAACCTTTTTTTACAATTTCATTTCGAATGCCACCTTTTTTGTTGACGTTGGATTGTTCCCCCTTGATTAGGACACCATTTTTTCCTGTTGATACTTTTGAAATATATCGTACAGGGACTTCTACACCAAGACTCCACATTAGCTCTGTTTCAGCTACTGAGGTCTTTGCTCCTATTAAAATTACGACGATAAACATAGACATAACAAGCAATGTTTTAAACATCTAACCAGCTCCAGTCTTCATTATTAAATAGTAAAAATAAAAAAACTCCTGCCGATGGCATAGTAACAACTATACAATCGACAGGAGTCATTAGCCTAACGGCGGTTAATGGTGAACTCCATCACCTTTTTAATTGTAGAGGTAGTAATACTATACCCAATGAATATCTAAACATACATCGTAAATGATTTTATTTTTTAAGTTATTGTTAGATGTTTTAAACTGGGAAAAAGGCACCCAGTGATGCCTTTTTTCATTTAATCATTCTCTTTTTCCACTTTTAGCACTTTTCCGCTTTTAGTATCAATTTTGACCTCGTAAACTTGTGTACCACTTTTTACATCAACCTCGTAAACGAGAACCCCATAGGAGGGTTAAACTTGAAAAGATTGTTAGCTGTTGGAGTAGCATCCTTTTGCTTGCTTTCAAACTTGGGTTTTGCCGAAGCCGCAATTGAAATCATAGAATCAAGAGACTTAGTTCAAACCCAAATTTCTGAGGCTCAGGCAAAAGAGATTGCACTTAAGCAAGTGAAAGGTACGGTTATTAAAGTTGAGCTTGAAACGGAAATTTTTAGAAAAAAACGGAGGAATGAACATGAATTTCATTCTTATTGGAATAGCAGGGTCTTTGGGAGCTATTTTAAGGTATAGTATTGGATTAGCTTTATTCAATGAAAGTGCAGTGTTTCCTTTT
>JBEPZN010000076.1:0-2787 GCA_041640875.1 Ectobacillus sp.
TGTAAGGATTGGTTTCCCATCAGGGTGCAAGCCAATGTCTTCGGGACGATTCCGTACAACAAAAAAAGCAAGAGGTGCAAAAAGCACGATTAATAAAACTCCCCAGATTTGCCAGGTTACTTGCCAGCTAGTCTGCTCGATTAACCAAGCATTAGCCACGGGAAAGAATGCCGCACTTGCAGTGCCTCCTAATGCTAAAAAGCTCATAGCACGGCCACGCTTTTGAATAAACCATTGGGGGACAAGCGTATTAGGAATTAATGTCATACTACCTTGACCAAATAACCGAATTAAAAAGAATCCAATTGCCATCATCCATGTATTAACAACGAAGCTGTTAAATAAGCAAGCTACCCCAAGTAGAATACTTACTACCACCATCATTTTTCTTTGCCCCAACTTATCAACTAAGCGACCCATGAACATCATCAGGATTCCTGAACATAAGGTGGCGATAGAATAAAGACTAGAGATTTCAATTCTTGTCCATCCGAAACTTTTTATGTATTCATCAATAAAAACCGAATTGGAATACGTCTGCCCAGGACCAGAGAAAAAGCTGCCAAATGCAGCCATACATACGATGACCCATCCATAATAAAATGAATGGCCAGATTTCTTACGTATATTCAAAAGAAAGCCACTCCCCTTATTAAAAAGAATATTCATAAATCATAATTCACTTGAAAGAAAATGACAATTTACTTGACTTGAAAAAACACTTACCCAATTATTTACAATGATTTTTTAATTTTATGGATGTTATACCGAAAATAGAAGAAAAAGGACGTAAACAAGAGGAGAGACAAAATGTGTCCGCTTTCATGGTATTTCACAAATTTGTCACAATCCTTTATACTTTGTTTTGTTAACAACGGACCCGACTTTCATGAGAGTTGAAAGTCAATAACAAAATAAAACAAAACAAAAGGAGAGGTGTTTAAGTTTGGATTTAAATACAATTAAATATTCATGGTTTGGAAACGTCAAGGGTGATGTATTAGCAGGAATGGTGGTGGCCATGGCACTAATACCAGAAGCGATTGCATTTTCAATTATTGCAGGAGTTGACCCTATGGTTGGGTTATACGCTTCGTTTTGTATTGCTGTGGTAATTGCATTTGTTGGTGGAAGACCAGGTATGATTTCAGCTGCGACAGGAGCAACAGCCTTACTGATGGTGACATTAGTAGCTGAACATGGTTTGCAATATTTACTCGCTGCCACGATTCTAACAGGTGTGATTCAGATCATCATGGGTGTTCTAAAACTGGGGAGATTAATGAAATTTGTACCAAGATCGGTTATGGTAGGTTTCGTAAATGCACTCGCAATCTTAATCTTTACATCTCAGTTACCTCATTTTGTTGGCGAATCATGGGCAATGTATGCAATGGTAGCTGGAGCATTAGCCATTATCTACATCTTACCTCGATTTACGAAGGCAGTTCCATCTCCATTAGTTGCTATTATTGTAATTACGGTTATTGCAATTTTTACTGGTAGTGATGTTCGTACGATTGGGGATATGGGAAAACTTACTCAGGCATTACCAATTTTCTTAATTCCTGATATTCCTTTGACTTTTGAGACGTTACAAATCATTTTCCCTTACTCTTTATCCATTGCGATTGTTGGTTTGGTTGAATCTTTATTAACTGCGTCCATTGTAGACGATATGACTGATACCAAAAGTGACAAGAACAAAGAAGCCAGAGGACAAGGAATCGCTAATATCGTTTCTGGATTTTTCGGTGGTATGGCAGGGTGTGCGATGATTGGTCAATCCGTTATTAACGTGAAATCAGGTGGGAGAGGAAGACTATCAGCTTTAGTAGCAGGGGTATTCCTAATGTTTTTAATCCTAGCATTAAACAACTTCCTCGTTCAGATTCCAATGGCAGCGTTAGTTGGGGTTATGGTCATGGTTTCAATTGGTACATTTGATTGGTCTTCATTAAAGGCACTGCATAAGACACCTATTACAGACACGATTGTCATGATTGCAACCGTTGTTACAGTCTTAATGACACATGATTTATCAAAAGGTGTATTGGTGGGAATTATCCTTAGTGCGATCTTCTTTGCTTCTAAAATTTCTAAAGTTAAAGTTTCAACTTTAGGCTCAGAGGGTTCCCATAAAAAAATCTATCGTGTATCTGGTCAGTTGTTCTTTGCTTCTGTAACGGATTTCGTAGAGAGTTTTAATTACAATGAAAACGTAAAAGAGGTTAATCTAGACCTGACACAAGCCCACTTATGGGATGATTCAGCAGTTGGAGCTATTGATAAAGTGGTTATTAAATACCATCAAAATGGAGTCAAAGTTAACCTTATCGGATTAAATAAAGAGAGCAACAAGTTAATTGACAAATTGGCAGTTCATAACAAGCCAGGCGGACTTGAAAAAGTTGTAGGTCATTAATCGTAGATTACTATACTGAAAGGATAAAAGGTATATCTTACAATCGTAGGAATACCTTTTATTTATATGAGGTGAAAGATGGAGAAAATCTTGAAAAAGACGCAACATTTATTAAGTAAACAAATTAACTTTTTTATTCTCGCTGTGGTTTTGATTTGGATAAAAACGTATATCGCTTACCGAGCGGAATTCTCATTGGGAATTGAGAACACAATACAGGAGTTCCTCCTGTTTCTTAATCCTCTAAGTTCAGCAATCTTTTTTCTTGGAATCGCTCTTTTTGCAAAAAAGAAATTTTATCCTTTGCTGATTACATTAAACCTTCTAATGTCCTTCCTGCTTTATGCTAACATTTTATATTA
>JBEPZN010000077.1:0-2751 GCA_041640875.1 Ectobacillus sp.
TCCTTGAAGAACATGTGCTGGTGCAAAGGTCGCAAAGAATGGCGCTTCTCCACGGTATTGTCGGATTCGATCTAGATGAGCAAGTGCACTGACAACACCTAGAGGTTGCTTATCGCAGCCTTGAATAACAAAAGCCCCATGATAGCTATGTGATTCTAGCTGATTAAGCACCATTTGTGCAACAGCATTGCGACTTTGAAGAGAATAACTCATTCCTTGATTACTCTGTGCGGTTCCATCACACATAACTGGAGTCGAAAAATAAAAAGGAATTCCTCCATTTTGCCAAATTCGTATCGCAGCCTTTGCCGATGTTTGATAATCCATGATATGTGCAGGATGATCAGATGAACCTCCAATAATGGCAATACGTGGTGCATTGTTCTCGAGTCTGTCGTAGATCTCTTCAAGTGTCCAGTCAGGAACTCCACCTTCATAATCTCGCCCAAGAATTTGCTTTGAACGATCAAGTAAACCTGCAACAGTAATTGGTTCATTTGCTTTGCCTTGAACATTATCACGATAGGGGTTAATACTGTTTTTTATTAAAGGAAATTTAACGGACACACATTCTCCTCCTTTTTTATTCCTAACCATACCTTTAAATAAAGCGGTCCCAAAATAACAGATTTAATCTACCATACTAGTATACACAAAATAGCATAGCGAGTTATTTAAAGATAAATGTATTTACATCTTTAATTTTACCAAATTTCTAAAAGGATAATAATATAAATATTCTTATTTATTACACTATTATCCGACAATTTTTGACACCATCATTTAGATTGGATAATCTACAACTACTACACTTGTAATAATACCATCCAATAAATTTACAAATCTTTGATGGATTGGATGTGGACCGTATTGGTCAAGAGCTTGCTTATTTTCAAACGTGACTCTTAATCCTAATGAATAGCCATGATGGTTTTCTTTTTCCTCTGTCACATTAAAACCAGCTGTTAAATCAATGATTCCAGGAATTTCACCTTTAAAGGCTTGAAGTGACACTAAAAGTTCCTGCTCTTTTTCGAAGGTTATTTTGTCATTAAACTTAAAAAACACCATATGCTCGTACATTGTTTCATCCCTCTCTAGTTACCTTATGAATTTCTCTTTTTACTATATCACCGGATCAATTGGCTCTTTCCCAGTAACAACTGCAACAAGATTTTCAGCTGCTCTCATCGCCATTGCGTCACGAGTCCTTTGGGTAGCCGATCCAATATGGGGTACAGTCACTACATTGTCCATCTTAAGTAATGGATTATCCCTCTCAACTGGTTCATTGTAAAACACATCTAACCCTGCAGCTGCTATTTTCTTATTTTGTAGCGCTTGGATCATAGCTTGTTCATCTACGGTTTGTCCACGAGAAACATTAATAAAAATTGCCGTGTCTTTCATTCTCTTAAATTCTTTTTCACCTATAAGATGTTTCGTTTCAGGAGTAAGTGGTGTCATTAGTAGAACATAATCGGATTTCTCTAGTAATGATTCTAGGTTCTCATATTGAACAGCTAAACGCTCCTCCACTTCAGGTTTTCTGTTTCTATTATAATAAAGTACATCCATATTGAATCCGAACTTTGCTCTTCTTGCAATCGCTTCACCAATTCTTCCCATACCAATAATTCCAAGGGTTGAGCTGTGAACATCTACACCAAAAAACTCTTTATCATCTTTTGTATGACCCCAGTTTCCCTCTTTTACTAGTCGATCCAACTCCGGTATTCTTCTTCCTGTTGCAAGAATTAAAGCAAAAGCTAAATCTGCCACAGTTTCATCTAACACATAAGGGGTATTTGTTCCAATCACATTTCGTTTTTTCATTGCAGCCAAATTGAAGTTATTATAGCCAACAGATACATTACTCACTACTTTTAAATGTGGGGCATGACCAAGAAGCTCATCATCAATACTTCCACCTGTCGTATACAACCCCTCGATATCTGCTAGCTCCTCTAAAAGTACCTCACGTGGGATCGGTTTGTCCTCTGCCCATTTCCTAATTGTGCAAAACTTTGCTATGTAATTTTCTACTTCCTCAGGAATTGGTAATGTTATGTATACATTAGGTTTCATTTCAGTTCCTCCTGTGTGTCAAAAAATCTTCTATATTGAACTATATTCTAGATTTTCATCAAGAACCCCTTCATTATTTAACAAAAAAAAAGAGCGACAAGGCTCTCTTTTGGCATAAACTATTTACATTTTTGAAAATGCAATCCCTCTCTTCCTAGCTCTTATATTCGCTTTAATTGTTTCGTAGATCACTTTTTTTGTTCCTCTCACCTCTCTGTTTTCCTCTGTTAAAATGGCGTAGAGTATCTTTAAATCAAGTACTGTGGAGTCACCTAAAACTTTATCAGGTGGGTTCTCTTCGATATAGGACATGATTTTTTCTGGAGTATTTAATTCATTAATCCTAATTTTTACCCCTTTAACCATTTCATATTCTTTTTGCTTTATAAGCTCCAGAGTTTCTAAAAATGATACTTTCTTACTTTTTTTTACCATTTTTTCTGTATGTGTTTGCTCAATACAAATGTCACTAATGTCCTTGTCTCCATATGTTTTAAATACATCAACCATTTCTTCAATCACTTTCATTTCTTTTTTTGAAAGATTGAGTGTTTCATAGATTAATTGTAACTGGGTTAAGTGTTTTACAACGTCATGAAAGGAATGATTTCCCATGTTTTTAACTCCTAACTAATTTTTATTCTCTGTTCCAAACAATCTAAT
>JBEPZN010000078.1:0-2704 GCA_041640875.1 Ectobacillus sp.
TTTTTCTTTTTCATTGTACGACGAGCGAAGTTTGCTAGCTTTTCAGGATCATCTTCGCCATCTGCAATTGCTCGAAGCATATCCTTGGATGAAACCCCCATAATATCTGATACAACAGAACCAAGTTTGATATTGGCTCCTTCTAAAACTTTTTGTATCCGATTATGTTGTCTTGCACGTTCTTCTATAATACTACGGCGATAGCGAACAAGTTCTCGCAGCTCTCTTTGAGTCCGATTTGGAATGAAACTCGCTTTAAGTAGACCATGGCGAAGAAGTTGTACAATCCATTCGGCATCTTTAACGTCGGTCTTACGACCAGGGAGTGCCTTCATGTGTTGGGCGTTTACAACTAAAAACTCAATTCCTTCGGCTTCAAGTAGGTTAACAATAGGTTTCCAATAAACACTCGTGCTTTCCATTGCGACATGCGTACAACTATGTTCCTTAACCCAGTCGATTAACTTAAGTAGAAAAACTGTTTTAGTAGAAAACGTTTGAATCTCCTTTCCATTAGGTGTGATAATACAAGCGGTGATATTGTCCTTATGAACATCCATACCACATGCTCTTTCAATGATTACATCCACTGAAATTCTTCCTTTCTAGGCTTGTAAATTGGAGGCTGGTGCAACAATCAGAATAAGGATTAATCTACCATGAGTGCTTCCCGCAAGGGAGCGACAGTTTGTGGTGCACCGTGGTCGTTGGAGTCAGACTAACGGATGGGCTCTATGGCACCATAGTGTATCGACCTTCCTCTCCAGCCTTAGAACAAGTATGGACGGATTCAATACATTTTCATTCTTTGTGTTGAAGAGCTGTTTTTTAGCGATTCATGGATGGCTAACGGGGCAGTATAAGTTTAATAAGAGTATCCCAATAATCCCCAAAGACTGAATGGCTATTTTTTTGTTACAATCCATATAAATGTTTGCAAGTTAGGATGGTGGTTTTAATTGAGTATTCCTGTTTGGGGATTAATTTTACAAGTTTTATTTATCTTGTTTATTTCTGTATTTAACAATATTAGAATTTTTGTAATGGAACATTTCTCCGTATATCCAGTAGCATTTTTCGAGTTATTCATTGGCTTAGCCAGCTTTGTTTGTGGAATATATGGAATAAGAAAAAAAGTCAATCCTTTACTTTCTATTTTGGTTTCTCTTTTTGGTGTATTAATTTGTTTGTATTTTGTCTTTGTTTATCTTTTACCTGAAGCAGGAATTCCACCAGTTATCCCTTGGTTCTATTCTGAATAAATTTCGGTTTCTTTCTTCAACTTGCATTCCCATTTTGAGATAGAAAATCCAACCGATTAGCGTGATTCTGACTAACGTGTGCGGCTGCTCAACAAGAGCATTCGCTTCTAACGCGGCAGTTTATCAAAAAGCACATTTTTAATTTATGATTAATACTTTTAATTGACTATAAAGGAGTGTTTAGATGGATATTCTCGACGATATAAAGAATAAAGTAAAGGACTTGCCAGAACAGGAAGTAAGGTCATACTTGCAATTTATTCTTTATAGGATTGCATTGTTAGAGGATAAAGAGAATTCTTTAGTTGAATTTGCAAAAGATCTTAAAGAAATTTTTAATGAAATTCTCTATCCAAAAGTTACAGACCCAGATCCATTTGTAAAAAGTAATTACAAAAAAATTCATATACAATTTGGATACCCATATTTAAGACAACCATTAAAAGAATTAAATATCATTAAAGAAGAGTTTATTATAGCTTTCCACGAAAATTTCTCTATTGCTCCTATATACAGTTTAGATACCGAAAAAGGACAAACAGATAGATTTGATTGGTTGAAAAACAACCTATCTAATGAATATGAAGTTGAATTTTATAAAGAAAGTTTGCCAAAAGTCATTTCTCAAGTATTATCGATTCCTGATGATCTTCCAATTTACATATGGGTATCAGAAAATGCAAATGAACAAACAGCACTTCTTTTTACACTCTATTTGTTGCGGGAACGAAATAATAATATTTATATCATTGATACCGCAGCATTGTACAGGAAATTGTTTGAAAAAAAGGCTAAGAAATATGTACCCTTTTCTTCAGGTGAAATCCCTTTAAAAGAATTACAAACCATATATAAATATAGCCAAGATGAAAACCAGATTTTATCTCACATAGAGCGTAAGTATTATGAGAACAAGTGGTTAGACCTCTCCACGAATCCTGGTACATTAAGAATATGGGAAAATGAAGAAATTAAAGTTGTACCTGAAAACTATTTCGATGATTTTATAATCGAAAAAGCGAAGAAGTTGATTGGGAAGAAAAAGGGATTTATTATGAGTGCAAGACTAATCGGTGAAGTGTACGGGCATATTTTTCAGTATATCGGAGACAGTTTTTTTGAATATAGGGTTAGGAAATTAATAGAAGCAGGAATTTTTGAATATAAAGGTAGCCTAGAGGCAATGCGTTATTACAGTATTAAATTTAAGTAAATGTTTTGCTGGAGGGAAGCACTAAAAATGCTACTCTTTTTTTGTGCTAAATCCATAACGCTAAAATAGTATGTGAAGGAATGTACTTAAACTATCCTGACCATATATACAGTATCAGTAAAAAGACATTGATGTGATGCACCCTTTATCTTTGTTTATATGTATTCATAGATAAACGTTTAAGGACTTGACTTGGAGCCTCTGTGGGTACGATTTGTCATGAAAGGCT